>CAMLKG010000024.1 GCA_946480695.1 uncultured Cellvibrio sp. | reverse complement strand
GGGTAAAACTGGCCAATTGCAATTGGTGCTGTTCGTTAAACTGGTAACGGGTTAAACCATACACTACGCCGTTAGGTAAAACCGCATTGACGTACATAAATTCATTGCCCTCGCGATTCCACATATTTTGCGGAGCTTTTTGTACACCGTTATAGCGTAGGAAATGACGACGGTTATCAGCCATTTGCTCAGTATAGGGCGCGACAAATTCCCCCACCGTCAAGGCAATAACAATAAATACCAACGTTGGTCGCAAGGCCATCCAGGCGATACGCTTTACCGACACACCGGCAGCACGGATAATTACCAATTCACTACTGCTCGCCAGCAAGCCCAAACCGGCAAGGCAACCGATCAGACATGAATAAGGGATATAGTCATACAGGCGCCTCGGCATAGTAAAAAGCATGTATTTGAAGGCTTCAAAGGCAGTGTACTGTTCAGTCACACTCTCCAATTGGCTAATCAAACCAAAAATAAAATCCAGCGCGAGGAATACCAGCAGTGTCAATGCAATGGCAGTGAAGACGGTGCGCGATACATAACGGGTTATTTTATCCATGGACTACCTTCTATATTTGCGCGAGCTTCGCCGGTTTATTACGTGCTTGTGCTATCCCCTGCCAATTCAACATCAACAATGCAATTGCCAAAAAAGGCACATGCACTATCCACAATCCCAAACCAGGCGACAAATCGCCTTCCGCCACCGCACCACGCGCATTAATTAAAAAGGCCAAATAAAAAATGTAGATGAGTATTGCCGGCAGCATTTTGAGATAACGTCCCTGGCGCGGATTGGTTTTGCTCAGCGGAACGGCCATCAGTGTTGCGATAAAGACCATCAACGGCATGGAGATGCGCCATTGCAAGGTTGCAAGGCTGTCCGTATCAGTTGCACCTAATAATTGGGCCGTGGTTTTTGCATCGGACTCGCGTTCAAATTCAGCAACGCTGGTGGTCGGTGGTAGATACCTGCCCCACTCCTCAAATTGTGTGACCTTGAATTCACGTGTACCCGGCCGCCCTTCATAGCGATAACCGTTATGCAATACCAGGTAACGCTGGCCGTATTCCTTGATATATGCCTGCTCACCCGTCTTTGCCACGACTACCGAGGATGTGGTATCCGATTCCCGCTGCGCCACGAATACCTCATCCAAACGCTGGTTATCATCACTTACATTGCCGACATATGTCATGATCTTGCCTTGGCCTATGGCTTGGAAGCGCCCTTCCTGCAAGCTTTCAAATTCACTGCGACTGCGCTGCTCGGCCAAGGTCCGCTCCGTCATTAACGCCCCGGCCGGGCTTAACCAAAAACTAAATACAGCAACAGCAACTGCTACAACCGCGGCAGGCACCAGGGTAATACGCAGCAATTGCCAATGGCTCATACCGCATGCTGAAAGGACTACCATCTCGCTCTCAATATACATACGTCCGTAAGCCAGCAGGATAGCGAGATAAAAACCCAACGGCAGAATCAATTCGAGTAAATAAGGCATCCGGAAGGCGACGACTTTAAACAGCACATCAACGGCGAGCTTGCCCTCTGCTGCATCATCAAGGTAACGACTAAAACTACTGGTGAGGAAAATTACCAGCAGGACCACGCTCACTGCCAGGCTGGTGAGCAATAAATCCCGTGAAAGATAACGAAAAATAATCAACGTGATATTCCTGCGGTTGATATGGAATAAAATCTGCCAGCGCACACTTGTGCAAAAGTTGTCCAGCAGCTGAAACATTGTCGCGGATCATCATCTACAATGGCTTTAATGACTGGCATTCAGCGACAGGGTTCCGTTTTTTAGCGGATTTTACCCGCCATAGGTGCCGAAAATTGTGGCATTATCACGCACAACGCCTGATTTGTCTTGAACGAATTATCCTTTGCTTACCATCAGGGACATCCTATGACTTCTGCTCCTGCAAAAAAAACTACCAAGAAAACCATCAATGCAAATACCATCGGCAAAAAATCAATTGCACCAAAGAATTCAAGCGCGACAATGCCCGCCAGTATTCAATTTTCCGCCAAGGTTATTGATCCAACCAAACATGTGACGCAATGCCTTGTGATTGCAGTTTATGAGGGACTTGCATTATCGCCGGCTGCCGGCAGCGTTGACGCAGCCGATGCGCACCAGTTGACTGCTTTATTGAAACGCGAAGGTTTCCAGGGCAAAGCCGGGCAAAGCCTGTTGTTGCTAAACCCTCACGGCATCGCGGCTGAACGTTTATTGGTGCTGGGTTTTGGCGGCCTTAAAGATGGCACCACCAGCGCAGAGAATTACCGCCGGGCGGTACAAAAAATCAGCGAAGCATTAAAGCCCACGCCTTGCAATGAAATCAGTGTTGCCCTGGGTGGGGTCAATGTCGCAGAGCAAAATACCGAATGGCAGGCCCGTCAAATCAGCGAGCTATTGGGCCAATTGGAATATCGCGCCGACACACTCAAAAGCAAGCCAGCCGAAATCACCCTGCAATTAAAAAAGGTAGTGCTGGGGGTAGATAAAAATAATCTTGCGCAAGCAACCAAAGGTTTGGCCTTGGGGCACGCAATTGCCAAAGGCGTCAACCTTGCCCGCAACCTGGGAGATTTGCCGGGTAATATCTGTACCCCAACCTACCTTGCCGAAACAGCCAAACAATTGGCGAAAGGCCAATCCCGACTTAACGTCAACGTACTCGAAGAAAAACAAATGAAAGAGCTCGGAATGGGCTCTTTCCTGTCAGTTGCGGCGGGCAGCGAACAACCGGCAAAGCTCATTGTGCTTGAGTACAAAGGCGGCAACAGGAAAGATGCGCCTATCGCCCTGGTTGGCAAGGGCATCACCTTTGATACCGGCGGCATCAGCCTGAAGCCGGGCCCGGCCATGGACGAAATGAAATATGACATGTGCGGTGCCGCGAGCGTCCTGGGCAGCCTATTGACATTGCTGGAACTGCAACTGCCCATCAACGTTGTGGGCATTATTGCTACCACTGAAAACATGCCCAGCGGCTCCGCAACCAAACCGGGCGATATTGTGACCTCCATGTCTGGCCTGACCATTGAAATCCTGAATACCGATGCCGAAGGCCGCTTGGTACTGTGCGATGCCCTTACCTATACCGAACGTTTCAAGCCCAAGGCGGTCGTCGATATAGCAACCCTGACTGGCGCTTGTGTGATTGCGCTGGGTAACCACGCCACCGGTTTGTTTAGCAATAATGATGATCTTGCGAAAGCGCTGCTGTTGGCCGGCGAAGAAAGTGCGGACCGCGCCTGGCAAATGCCGTTATGGGATGACTACCAAAAACAATTGGATAGCAACTTTGCCGATATAGCGAATATCGGTGGCCGTGAAGCTGGCAGCGTAACCGCCGCATGCTTCCTCTCCCGCTTCGCCAAAAAATTTGCATGGGCACATTTGGATATTGCGGGCACAGCCTGGCGCTCCGGGGGAACCAAAGGCGCAACCGGTCGCCCTGTTCCGTTACTTGTACAGTATTTACTAAACCAGGCGTGATTGTGACCCAAATCGATTTTTATGTGCTGCCGGAAACAACCAGCGAAGCCCGTTGGTTGTTTGCTTGCAAACTGGCGGAAAAAGTGCACCGCATGGGAATGCGCGTGCTCATAGCCCTGGACTCTGAGACCGAGGCGCGCCAATTGGATGATTTGCTCTGGACCTTTAAACCGGAAAGTTTTGTTCCGCATCAATTGATCAACGGCGGAAAGCCTGCGCCCGTTGAGATAACGTTTGACGACCAGGCTGGCGATCACCAGGGTTTATTGCTTAACTTGAGCAATAAAATCCCCACCTGGTTCAGTCGTTTTGAGCGAGTGAGCGAAGTCGTTATTCAGGAGCCAGGGATGCTGGCCACCAGCCGCGAGCGCTACAGTTTTTACAAGAGCCGTGGATACCCTATAGAAACCCGTAAACTCTAAATTGAAACTATAAAACCCAAACCTTAGACACTTGTAAATATCATGGCCAATACGAATAAAACCAAAGCCGAAATTTTGCAGGAGCTGGAATCCATTAAAGGACTGTTATTGGAAGAAGACGATATTCCCATTCTGCAAGACACTGAAATTATCCCCGAGGAGCCGACCGGCAAGTCGGCCTATACCTCCCATGAATCGGTATTACCGGGTCAAGGTTCGCTGTTTGATGAGTCTGTTACGCAAGTTGCTGTACCTGCCAATTACGCCACGCCCAATCCCCTCGCAAAAACATTCCCGGCACATCCGGATAGCGGGGCAAAACGGCAAGGACTCGCGCCGCACTTGAATACTTCCGGTCCGCAATATTCACGCCCCCAGCCAAAAGCAACAGGTGAAAACCCATTCCTCCCCCAACACATTCGCGAACGCCTGCATGGCAATAATCCCCCACCGCTTTTTGAATACGAAGCGGCAAAAAAAATTATCAACGCCACTAAAAATACTCCACCTCAATTCAGCAAACCGCGTAAGCATTTGGTAGACGAGGTTATCAAAAGTTTGATGCCGCAAATCGAAAGCGAATTGCGGCATCGTTTGTTTGCGATGAGTGTTGAGGAACTGGAAAAAATCCTCAACGACAATGAAGATTAAATAGCGATAATAGTCGAGTTAATATTCAGGCGACTGCCAACTCTCGCGAGGTTTTAACCTTGCCAAAAGCCCAGATCGCAATAAACACCAGCGCAATGTTCGCGAGGAATACCTGGTGATAACCGAAATAATCGGCGACGATGCCAACCATTAGGCTACTTAGCAAATTGCCGATATGCGTGGTGTTGGTGTAGAGGCCCGAAGCTGCCCCGGATCGACCGGGCATCAAATCCTGAATGACAGACACACCCAAACCTGCCAATACACCGATAAAAATGGCATTGAAAAGCTGCAATACAAATAAATGCCATAGCGCATTGGCGAAGTAGACACCCACATACAACACAAGTGCAGAAACACCCGCGCAACGAACCAAACTGATTAACCGGAAGCGGCTCGCGTAGTGTCCCGCCAATAACATGAAAGGAACCTCCAGCGCTGCCGTGGTACCCATTACCCACCCCATCCATTGGGCGTCAATATGCAAATTATCTTTAAGGTGAATGGGCAAGCTAATAAGGTAGGCATTGTTTACGCCCCAGAGTAAAGAAAAGCCGATTGCGCAAATCCATAACGATTGTTTTATTGTTGAGGGCATAGGCGTTGGTGGGATTTTTTTCTCACCCGTAGCATCCAACCGTTTTTGCTTTGTCGGTAAACGCGGCAATAATTTGAAACTGGCAACAGCCAACAGGATATAGAGCAAGGCGGCAACACCATAATTCACATCGAAACCGAAATGAGTTGCCAATAAAAACCCGGCAGGTGGTCCCGCAACCCAGGCAAATGCAATCTGCGCACGCATAATGGCATTGAACAGCGGAATCCTTTCCACCGGAATTTCAGCGTCCGCGTAGTCCAGGCTGTAGGCCATGATTTGCGAAAATGAAACCATTGAAAGGCTCAACAGGAAAATAGCGGTAAACGCCACCAGCCAATAATGCCGGGAAAACGCGAATACCAGGCAGGCCAGGCTTCCCAGCAGGCAACAAAAAGCGACCAGGGGGCGACGATCCGCCAGCTTGTCTGACCAATGGCCCAGCCAATGGTTATAGGCGATGCTCGCCAGGGCCACACCTGCAAAAGCCCCGCCTACCATCAATGGACGTACGCCGATTTCTTTCGCCAGGAATAAGCTGAGGGTCGGCAATACCAGGGCACCTACCAGTCCCACGGTAAAAAAAAGCACATAAATGCCTAACGCTAACGGACGAAATAACGGAGATGACACAATATTAACCATCAAAATTGAAGGGAACCAAGGCGCGCATCATAGCGGAAACTGGTTGTGTTCCATATCGCCGAAAAGACGTTAATTTTTCTTAATTCATCGATTAGGCAGCTTGCAGCAGCGTCATTGCGTATAATTCAAGGATTCCGCAAGCCAGTGAGATTTACCATGTACTGCATTAGCTTTCAAATCCAGCCCAAATTCGCCCGCGACTTTGATCGTTCCGAATTTTTGCGCCGGGCACGCCCGGTGCGCTCGCCCGAGGTAGATGCAATTGAAGAAAAAGGAAAATTATTTTTAAGCTTCAATTTCTTTACTGAATTTCCGGCGCAACTATGGCAAGACTTGCACCAATGCCTGTTTGGGGATAAGGATTACGCCCCACAGCTCGCCCCATATTGCCTGGTTATTTGTGAAGGTGAAACAGATGACCAGTGCCTGCTTCTCCATCACTTTGATCCCAGTGAAAAGCTGGATTCATTTTAATTATTGATCGATTTTTCCTGCCAGGTATTTCATGTCAACAATCAACTGGTTCCCCGGCCATATGCACAAAGCCCGCAAGGAAATTGCGGAAGTCATGCCCCATGTAGATGTGGTTATTGAAGTCATTGACGCACGCATTCCCTTTTCCAGCGAAAACCCGTTAGTACCCAGCCTGCGCGGCGATACGCCGTTGATTAAATTATTAAATAAGGCTGATTTGGCAGATCCAGCCACGACCGCATTATGGGTGGAAAAAATGGAATCGGAAAAAGGTGTTAGGGCAATGCCGGTTAGCCAGCAACGACCGGAGCAAATCCGTAATTTACTGAATGTATGCACCCATCTGGTCAGCGAACGCCAAAAGGAAATCCGCCCGGCACGTGCGATGATCATGGGAATTCCCAACGTCGGTAAATCCACCATTATTAACACCCTGGCGGGACGTGTAATCGCTAAAACCGGCAACGAAGCCGGGATTACCAAGGCACAACAAAAAATCAAGTTGGACAACGGGATTTTATTAACTGATACACCCGGATTTTTATGGCCAAAGTTATCGCCGCCCTCCTGCGGTTATCGCCTTGCAATCACCGGCGCGATAAAAGATACGGTTTTTGATTATGCGGATATCGCACTCTATGCCGCTGAATATTTATTGAAAGCCTATCCCGAAGCGGTAAAAACCCGTTATGGCTTGGCTGAACTCCCCGATACCGACCTTGAGCTGCTCGATGCAATCGGCATCAAACGCGGCTGTACGCGCAAAGGCGGCGGTGTGGAAATCCAGAAAGTATCTTCTTTGTTGATTACTGAATTACGCGCCGGCTTACTCGGGCCAATTAGTTGGGAAACACCGGACATGACACAAGCCGAAATTGCCCAGGCAAAGGCGGATGATGAGAAAAAACGCTTGGAAAAAGAAGAAGCAGACCGCATCCGCAAACTTAAAACCAAAAAAAATCGCCGTTAACCGGCGATTTCTTTATGGATCAACCTACAACAGGCTTCGCACATATTTGGCCAGCGCCTGGGGCTCCGGGTTAGTTGCCAGGCCTTCCGGCAATTTTTTCACATGCCAAATCACTGTCCACTCCAAATGTTCACCGGTATTCAAGGTTACCGATGCCCCCTGCTGTTTCATTTCGATAAAGATATGCTCTACGTGGGCAAATATTTCTATTTCACGCTCACCTTCCGAAATGGCCGAAGGCGGGTTATCAACAAATTCCTTCATCAATAAATAACCATTATCGATATAAGCAACCCATCCCTCTTTGCCATCTTGCATAATTTTATGATGATCAGTGCGAATTTTTTTTGCGTCATAGTCAAACCAGGTCAATTCACCTATGGTTTGCACATCAAGGGGATAAAAAATACCGCTGATAGGATCTGTGTCGCCGCGCGGAAAAAATAAAGTACCCGATGAAGGCAAGCGAGTTACCTCCAGGGGTGCCACACTTTTTTCATGTTGGGAGTGATTGAATATCCGGTAGGTGACGGCAATGCGGTCATCGCCCGCAGGCATATAGGTTTTGCTGAATTGATAACCGGTTTTGGGGTCCACATCGCTGGTCAGCGTAACGCGGTCACCTTTTACGCTAAGCCTGTAGGGTTTGTTATCCAGTATCGGGACCGGCGGCCATTGCCACTCAGATTGGGGACTGGACCAAAGCACCGTGCCCCAGTCAGTGTTCTTATCAAAATCCACAATAGGCACCAACAGCTCATGCCCGTCATATTTCAGTGATGACACCCTGCCCGCCACATCCGGCATGATTTCCATTTTTACGAGTCCCTGTTTGAGGTACAACTTACCTTTCTCCTGCTGGCAAAACGCAGGAAGATTGGATAAATCCTGATCATCTTTACCACACCCTACGAATGACAGGCAAAGGCTCAGGAGTACAACCAGGGAATAACATTTATACATTGTGGATCTTGGCCCTCTGGCACCAGTGCCACTCACAGACACCAGGAAAACTGACTTGCCCCAACGGCAATGGTTATAACAGGTAACTTACCTATTCATTAATTTATCCAAATTTACCCAGGCAGTGTAACGGCTTTTAGTTACACCGACCATTTAACACGGGGTAAAACCTAGTAAAGCAACGTAAATAACTTACGCTGGAATTCTATCGCCAGGGCATCACCCTTACCCAAGGTAGCCAGTATGGCATTGAAAGCCTTGCGAGCTTCACCGTCAGCGAAATTGCGATCCTTGCGAATAATATGTAGTAGATGCTCCAACGCCGGGCGGTACTGGGATTCCTGGTGATATTGCACGGCCAGGTCGTAACGTATTTGCAAATCATCGGGCGCGCCTAAATGCGCGGCTTCAAGCGCAGCCAAAGCAGGCGTTTTGGCCGCTTGCTTTAGCAATTCGATACGGGACTGCAATTGCTCATATAACGTATCCTGATCAGCCATTTTAATTGCGGAGAGAATCGTTTCCGCATTATCGATACGATTTAATTCGATGTAACACTGCGCTATCAACAAATTTATTGAAGCCAATTGCCCCGAGGATTCATAGGCTTGCCGCAATAAAGGCAACGCCTCGGAAAAATTATTCCCGGCCATCAGTTCCCGGGCTTGGGCTAAAGGTGCTTCCCATGGTTTGGGTAAATATTTAGCCAGGACTTCGCGCACTTGCACTTCAGGCAGGGCACCTGCAAAACCATCCACGGGTTGCCCGTCTTTCATAATCATTACGGTCGGGAGGCTACGCACCCCGAATTGGGCACCGATCATTTGGGTTTGCGGATCATCTGCGTTCACTTTTGCCAATAAAAACGCTCCGGCATGCTCATTGGCGAGTTTCTCCAGAATCGGCATCAGGTTTTTGCAAGGCGCACACCAGTCCGCCCAAAAATCAATAACCACCGGGCGTTGGAACGACTCATCAATTAAATATTGCTGGGCATTTTCCAGCGTGATATCAACAATAAAAGGTTGTTGGGCACTCATAATATTTACTCCATCCCATGCAAATGAATAGTGATACTTTCGTTTGCTGAGGAAATATAAGCAATGGTTTCAGTGATGGTGACTGTCAGGTTCATGGTTTTATCGGCCAAGGCAATGAGTTGCTGCAATTCTTCAGCCGCGAATGAACAAACTTCCACTTTGGGTAGCGCACGGATGGCGATTGCGTTATTTCGCCACCACACATCCATTCCCCTTCCGTAACTAAATACTTTCACTGCTTGCGCCTGGCTCGACGCTTTTTTTAAACGCTCCGGCGCGGGTTGGCCCACTTCAATCCATTCCAGAATGGTGCCGTTATCGTGTTTTAACCATAAATCCGGCTCTTCGGTGGAAGATAGCCCTTTGGTAAAAGTCAAATGCTCCGCAGCGCAGTAACAAAAGGCTAGAATGCGGACCATCATACGCTCGACGGTTTCAGAGGGATGCAGGGCGATGGTTAAATTAAAATCGCCATACACATTGCGATCCATATCCGACAGGGTCAGGTTCGCTTTATAAATCGTTGCTTTTTCGGCCACAAATGCCTCGCGCTAATGCTAGCCTTTCAAAATGGGATCGCAGTTTACCAAAATGCCAAGCACTTTTGATTTTACAACCGACACATCCAGCCAAACGGCGGTAGATTTCCTCGCGGAAAAAACGGGCCTATCCAAAGCGCGAATCAAGGACGCTATGAACAAAGGCGCGTGCTGGTGGGTACAAAAAGGCAAGCAGGTACGCTTGCGACGGGCGACAAAAGCGCTCCCCAAAGGGACTCGCGTCCAGCTTTATTATGATGAACAGGTTCTGGGCCGCGCTCCGCTTGCAGCACAATTGATTGCCGACCATAGCCGATACAGCATTTGGTACAAGCCCCACGGTATGCTGGCGCAAGGTTCCCAATGGGGCGATCATTGCAGTTTGTTACGCTGGGTCGAGATCGAACAAAAACGCGAATGCTTCCTGGTTCACCGCCTGGATGCGGACGCCGCCGGTTTGATGATGATCGCCCATGACTCCAATGCTGCCGCCCTGCTCTCCCAATTGTTTCAATCCCGCGATTTAAAGAAATGCTACCAGGCTCAGGTGGCCGGGGAATTAATTGCAGGGAACTTGCGGATTGACCAGCCCCTGGACGGCAAGGATTCGGTCAGCATCATTAACACCATCCAGGTTAACGATACACACACAACCACCAAAGTCGAGGTGCTGATTGAAACCGGACGCAAGCATCAAATCCGCAGGCATCTGGCGGGGATAGGCCATCCTATCATCGGCGACAGGCTTTACGGCAAGCCCGCCCCTGTCCCGTTGCAACTGCTGGCCTATCGATTGGCATTTCGCTGCCCGATACACAGGCAGGAAATCCATGTGGAATTACCCAAAGGGTTACATCTGTAACAAGACCTGCGCGTCCAAAATAGGTAGGCTGCGCTGAAACCGTTAAAGCGTTTGCTGCGTCCAATACAAAAATAAATAAACCTATTCACCGACCCAAAGGATTCTTTTATGAGCTTACCCTTCCCCACAGATTCAGAAAGGATTGTTACGCTGGATGTACTCAGGGGCTTTGCGCTTTTCGGCATCCTCTATGCGCACATGATTTTCTGGTATGCCGGAGGACCATTACCAGAGGAAACCTACCAGCTTTTTAAAAACCCGGGCAGTGGCATTGCCATAGTGATTTACATGATTTTTATCATTAGTAAATTCTTCGCTATTTTTTCATTTTTGTTCGGATTAAGTTTTTATATCCAAATCGACAAACTGGCAAAACGCCACCAGCCTGTCGTTTTAAAATTCGCCTGGCGCCTTGCGATATTAGGCGTGATAGGCGCGTTGCACCATATTTTCTGGCGGGCTGACATTTTATCAATTTATGTTCCCCTCGGATTCCTACTGCTGTTTTTCCGCAACCTGAGCAATAAAACCCTATTGATAATTGGGTCGCTATTTGTACTCAACCTTCCCACCAAAGGTGCAGAATTAATTTCCATTCTTTTGCGCGACCAATTAATGCTCATTCATGAGGATCACAAAACTGCCGGTGCGGCGTATTACGAGATCATTAAACACGGCAGCTTTACCCAAATGGTCCAACACAATATCCAGGCCGTAGGCGAAAAGCTCACTTATCAGGTTAATAGCGGCCGGGGCTTTATTACTTTCGGTTTCTTTTTATTGGGAATGCTTGCCGGACGGATGCAATGGTTTGCCGATCTGGAAAAGCACCGGGGATTCATAAAAACAGTATTAACCCGAAGTAGCTGGACACTCGGAGCAGCCTTGCTTGCTGGAACAATACTCGGTGCAAGTGTTTTTATATTAAAAATTGATTTTCAAAACACACCGATTGCCGGATGGTTTAGCGGTTTAATCATGGAGTTTTTCAATACCAGCCTGGCGCTGGTTTATATAACGGGTATTAGCTTGTTAATGCTAAAACCCACATGGGAGATGCGATTAAAACCACTTGCCAATGTGGGAAAAATGGCGCTGAGCACTTACCTGAGCCAATCGATCATTGGGGTGTTTATATTTTTTAATATTGGCTTGGGGTTATTTACCGTTACCAGCCCGGCGCAAAACGCCCTCCTGTGTATGGTTATCTTTGCACTGCAAATAATTTTTTGTCGCTGGTGGTTGCATTATTTTAATTACGGCCCCGTAGAATGGCTGTGGCGCTGCGCAACGGATTTAAAATGGAGACCGTTTACCAGGCAAACGCTATCGACATCCAGGACTTATTAACTTCATAAAAAATGCCCGCCGATTTTCCCGACGGGCATTTTTTATTCATGGCAAGACGCCATTAATTACATTGATTATTCAAGGCGCATGCCCTGACACCGTTGGAGAAGGCATACCCTGTCAAATAATCCTCGTAGGTAGACCAAGCCATGATGCCACGTAGATCGGGATAAGTTTTGGCAGGTTTGTAACCACTACCACAATCACCGGAACGCAAACAACGGACGGCTGCTTTCACAATGGTGGGATTGGTATAACCGCTGCCCGCTGCTGTTGGCGATGTGGAAGCGGGCAAGCCGATAATAATCTTGCTCGCCGGCAAACCGGTGTAATTCACACCTGTGCTGCCAATCTGGAAACCTTCAATCAAGGCTTCGGTCCACGCAACCAGTCCATCCTGGGTGGCGGAGTTATAGAACTGGCCATTCTTGCCCGGCATTGAACCGGTATTGTAGTACTGCATTTGTACCCAACTGATTTCATCGCGCAATGCATTCATCAACGGCAAATAAACACCCCAGTTATATTGGCCCAACCAATTACCCGCCAGGTTTGCACCTATGGTATGCGCTGTTTCCGGTGCCATGGTTAGCAGAAAGCTCGAACCATAACGCGTTTTCAAACGCTTGATAGCACGTACCAGATAATCGGCTGAGTATTGTGGATTCGCCTGATTAATTTGTGCGTTTGGATTGGTGTGCAGCCCCTTTTCCGTATCAATATCGATACCGTCCAAACCATATTGATCTTTAATCGCAATGAAGGAATTTACAAAATTATCTTCCTGCGCCTGGTTGGTCAGGACAAAAGTCGCATTAGCACCGCCAATCGACAACAACACTTTTTTACCTTGTGCTTTGGCAGCAGCAATTTGCTGTGGCGTTGGGTTGTTTTGGTAACCGCCCTCATTACTGAGGAACAGGGAACCATCGGCATTAATACGTGGGAACGAAATATTCAGCACGGTGTAATTTGGAATTGAGGTCATTTCCTCCAATGGCCAATGCCAATTTTCCCAATATCCCACCAATTCGCGGCCCGCGGATGTTCCCACCGAACTGTTGCTGAAAGAAGAGGCACTCGAACGTGAGGAAGATGGGACGCTGCCGGGAACCGATGAACTGGAGCGCGATGTGGCAACACTGGAACCGCTACCCGCACAACTTCCACCCGCACTCCAGGCTTGCTGCCAATAGGTTCCTGTACCGGGCGCATATGCCCAGGTCGCGGTTGATCCGCACCAGCCGGGGACCTGGCAGGTATAAACACCGCCCGCATTAGTGACGACGGCGCCCTGGTTGTAACTGGTACCTGCGACATAAGCCGGGCAAGCTCCCGCACTTGAAGTCATGGATGAACTGGTTGGAGTACTGCTCGGTACCGACGAACTGGATCGGGACGAGCTTAGCGGCGCAACTGAACTGGGGACACTGGAACTTATACCGTCACAGGCGCCCTTGTCAGTCCAATGTTGCCAGGGCCCGGAATAGTTAACAGGATTATTACCTTGCGTCCAATAATTGGCAGTGTAACCGCGATTTAAATACTGCACGCTATTTCCCTGGGTATAAACACTGGTGCTATTCCATTGCGGCAGGCCAGTACAATTTACAGCCAACACTTCAGTTGATAACAGGGACACGCCAAGCAGCGCTCCCAGGGGAATTATTTTATTCATCGAATTTACCTTTTCATTATCGTTGGTTGAGGAACAGAACAGGCGAATTGCAGCAGACTCTCTCACCGTCGCTGGTTATTGCAAAAGGCCAAACCCTTAAAATTCGCCCGGTAACGATTGTCAACGTTGTCATTTGCAGGTATTAAAATCCCGGAGCCATTAACGCAGGTAATTCCAGGGAAATATTAAATACAGGCGGGAGGACAAACATACTTCAAGACAAACGACTGCCCAGAGAATAAGTTCATCTTTTAATCAATGCAAGCTTTTTAATTCGCGGATGAGGAACCATCCGTCATTTTTATTTTGATCCATTAATCCGTTTCGCCAAATGGATTACAAAAAAATAGCGCCGCTTGGGCGCTATTTACGAGTTGGGATATACCTTATTCAGGCCTCATGTGCGGGAATAACAAGACGTCGCGAATGGAAGGGGCATTGGCAAACAACATAATCAATCGATCAATACCAATCCCCTCTCCCGCTGTGGGCGGCAAACCGTACTCCAACGCACGCACAAAATCGGCATCGTAATACATAGCTTCGTCATCACCCGCATCCTTGGCTTTTACCTGCTCAAGGAACCGCTCAGCCTGGTCTTCAGCGTCATTTAACTCCGAGAAACCGTTCGCCAACTCACGGCCGCCAATGAAAAACTCAAAGCGATCCGTCACTGCCGGGTTGGTATCGCTGCGACGCGCCAGGGGCGATACTTCGGTTGGATACTCGGTAATAAAGGTGGGCTGATCCAGTTTGTGCTCAACAGTTTCTTCAAAGATTTCGGTTTGCAATTTACCGAGCGGCGTACCTGGTTTCACTTTCAAGCCAAGTGATTCGGCAATTTTGGTGGCACCATCCAAGGTGCTTAGTTGTTCCGCGGTAATACCCGGGTTGTATTGCAATACCGAATCAAATACCGACAAGCGTGCAAATGGTTTACCAAAATCATATTCACTGTTTTGGTATTTCAATGTAGTGCCGCCAGTCACTTCGATACACAGTTTACGCAATAAATCCTCGGTTAAATCCATCAAGTCCTTATAGTCCGCGTAAGCCTGGTAAAACTCCATCATCGTGAATTCAGGGTTGTGGCGAGTTGAAACACCTTCGTTGCGGAAATTGCGGTTGATTTCAAACACACGTTCAAACCCGCCGACCACCAGGCGTTTCAAATACAATTCGGGGGCGATACGCAAGAACATATCCATATCCAGGGCATTATGGTGAGTCACGAATGGACGCGCCGAAGCACCGCCGGGAATGACGTGCAGCATCGGCGTTTCCACTTCCATAAAACCGCGTCCACTCATGTAATTGCGGATAAAACTGATGCAAGTGGAACGCAAACGAAAGGTCTCGCGAACCTCGGGATTTACCATCAAATCCACATAGCGTTGGCGATAGCGAATTTCCTGGTCGGCCAAACCGTGATATTTATCCGGCAACGGACGCAAGGATTTGGTGAGCAACTGGAACTCTTCCAGGTTCACATACAAATCACCTTTCCCGGATTTGTGCAGCGCGCCTTTAACACCGACGATATCGCCCATGTCCCAAACGCCCCACTTTTCCTTGATCACTTCCTGGGCCGCCTTGTCGGCATACAGCTGGATCGATCCTTCCCCATCCTGGAGGACCATAAACGGGCCACGTTTGGCCATGACACGACCGGCAACGCTAACAATATGGTTTAAGGCTTCCAATTCCTCCTTGGTTTTTCCACCAAACTGCGCCTGCAAATCCATGCTCTTGTCATTGCGACGAAAATCATTGGGAAATGCATTACCTTTCTCGCGGATAGCGGCCAGTTTTTGGCGACGTTCGGCGATGAGTTTGTTTTCGTCCTGCGCATGTATTGTTTGGTTTTCGTTACTCATAGTCTTCACTGATGTCTTTTTTAGAGGATGTATTTTGAAAAAGTCCGCAAAAAAGCGGCAATTACAAACCGGCCTTCAAACTTTCCACGATAAATTGGTCGAGGTCGCCATCCAATACCGCCTGGGTATTAGATGTTTGCACGCCGGTACGAAGGTCTTTTACGCGCGAATCATCAAGCACATAGGAACGGATTTGGCTGCCCCAGCCAATATCGGATTTGCTGTCTTCCAACGCTTGCTTTTCGGCATTGCGCTTGAGCATTTCCTGCTCATACATACGTGCGCGCAACATTTTGAAAGCCTTATCGCGGTTGGCATGTTGCGAGCGCTCGTTTTGGCACTGCACAACTACGCCGGTAGGAATATGGGTGATGCGGATTGCCGAATCGGTTTTGTTAACGTGCTGGCCGCCGGCACCGCTCGCGCGATAAGTATCGATACGCAAATCCGCCGGATTGATTTCAATTTCAATGTTGTCGTCAATCTCCGGCGATACAAACACTGAACAGAAGGATGTGTGGCGACGATTGCCGGAGTCGAATGGCGATTTACGCACCAGGCGATGTACACCGGTTTCGGTACGTAACCAGCCAAAGGCATATTCGCCTTCAAAATAAATCGTCGCACTTTTGATACCGGCTACTTCACCGGGGGACACTTCTTCCAACGTCACCTTAAAACCTTTGGCCTCGCCCCAACGCAAATACATGCGCAGCACCATCTCGGCCCAATCCTGGGCCTCGGTACCACCAGAGCCGGACTGGATATCAAGATAGGCATTATTGGGGTCGGTTTCGCCAGAAAACATACGACGGAATTCGAGTAACGCGAGCTGTTTTTCCAAGCGATCCACTTCAGCCTGCACATCGGCGACCATGGATTCATCGTTTTCTTCAACAGCCATATCCAGGAGTTCGCTGCTATCGGCAACACCGGAGTCCAGGTCATCTATCGTTTTCACCACGGCTTCAAGGGAGGATCGCTCACGGCCCAAGGCTTGGGCGCGCTCGGCATTTTCCCAGACGCTGGGTTCGGCTAACTCCAGCTCCACTTCCGCCAGGCGCTCTTTTTTCAGGTCGTAGTCAAAGATACCCCCTAAGCACATCGGTGCGCTCAGTCAGGTCTTTCAGGGCATTTAATAAAGGATTAATTTCCATAATGGATGCAATCTGGTTGGATAATGGCCTGAAACAGGCGGGAAAATCGAGGCGCGCATTCTACATGAGATGCACTCTCAGGCCAAATCGGCCCGAGAGGGATAAAGAAATAAAAAATACCTGATTCTTGATGCCACCCTGGACTGAAACCGGTTACACGCATAGAATGCAGTAACCGGTTACACCCCAAGTGTCCGGAGCCCTGAAAATATATCTTCCACATCAATAAACATAAAAAAGCGCGGAGTACCAATGAAGTATTTAAATCAACTGGCTATTGTTTTGGGAATTATCCTCACCGCTTGCGGTGGGGGCGGAGGTGACAGCAATACTCAACCAATAGCGACACCACCGGGTTCAAGCAACAGTTCCGTGGCAACCAGCAGTTCATCAAGCGTTGCCAGCTCCAAAGCCCCGGGTTCTACATCAAGCAACTCCAGCATGGCGATTGGCCAGAGTTGCCAGGTTGATGGCAAATCCTGGGCAATATGTACGCAGAACCAAAGTGGATGGGCCTACGAGGATGGCAAATATTGCATCGCAGCCGGTTTTTGCCCGATAAATCGCACCGCTTTACCCACGACTACCGGCCGTACGACGCCAGTGGACGCCGCTGCAACGGAAAAGACGAAAAGCATTTACACCTATTTGCACAGCATCCGGGGTCAAAAAACATTAACGGGACAGCAAGACCTCACCTGGAAGGATTCTATCGATATGGCCGAACGAGTCTTTAATGACACGGGTAAATACCCGGCGTTGATGGGTTTCGATTTCATGAACTACGGCATGACCGCAAGTTGGGTGGAAGGTGTCAAGCAAACGGAAGAGGCCATTGCCTTTGCCAATAAAGGCGGACTCGTAACCTTCGCCTGGCACTGGCGCGACCCTGCCCTGCTCAACACCGGTAAGGTCAATGAAGCCTACTTTTATGTTCCCTCCGCCAATGCCACAGAAAACACCGATTTCACTATCCCGATGGCCAATGGCGCATTGGACACGGCCAGCCCTGCCTATGCCCAAATCAATACGGGAATAGACCTAATCGCTGTCGAATTAAAAAAGCTGCGCGACGCGAATGTCACTGTGCTTTGGCGTCCCCTCCATGAAGCGTCGGGAAATAACGGTAGTGGCTGGTTCTGGTGGGGACGCACCCGCACTGATAATGCCCCACAAGCCTTTGCGCAAATATTGTTGTGGCGCCATATGTACGAACGCCTGGTGAACTACCATGGTTTACATAATTTATTGTGGGTTTGGAATGGGCAAAACGCAGCCTGGTACCCCGGCGATGATGTGGTCGATATCCTCAGCCACGATATTTATGACAGTACTGATAACAAAACTTATAAATCCCAAATCGCGATCTATACACAAGTTCGCAAATATTCCCCTGAAGCTAAACTGATTGCACTGAGTGAAAACAGTTTTATCCCGGACCCGGACAAGATTGCTGCTGATGGTGCCTGGTGGTTGTGGTTCATGACCTGGAACGACGGCAATTTCGATAACACAACACTTGCGTCGGGTACACATAAGGATAACTTTTGGAGCGGCGAGTTTTATAACACCAACAGCCATAAAATCCATGTCTATGGCCACAACAACATGATTACCCTGGACGAATTACCGGAGTTTTAAAACCAGGCAAAACGCTCATAAAAAAGCCCTCATTACGAGGGCTTTTTTATGCAACAGATAATGGATCAATCATCCGTGATTTCAATATCGGGAATATCGGCTTGTAATTTATGGATACCTACCTTCGCAATTAATTTGCGGGCGATCATCCGGTAGTGATGGCTGATTGCGGAATCCGGATTGGCGGCCACCGTGGGTTTACCTGCATCTGCGTCGGCCCGAATCGACAAATCCAACGGCAAGGAACCTAACAATTCGGTTTGATAATCCCGCGCAATGCGCTCTCCCCCGCCCTCACCAAAGATATGCTCTTCATGGCCGCAATTGGAACAAATATGAATTGCCATATTCTCCACCACGCCAAACACGGGGACGTTTACCTTGCGGAACATTTCGATGCCTTTTTTTGCATCAAGCAAGGCAATATCCTGCGGGGTGGTTACGATTACAGCTCCGGTGACCGGCACTTTTTGCGCAAGGGTAATTTGGATGTCGCCGGTGCCCGGAGGCATATCGATGATTAGATAATCCAGGTTATCCCAGCGGGTCTGCATTAATAATTGTTGCAACGCACCGGTGGCCATAGGGCCGCGCCATAACATCGGTGTTTCCTCGGTCACCAGATAGCCCATGGAAATTGATTGGATGCCATAAGCCTGTATTGGAATCATTTGTTGTTTACCGGGCTCACCGGCAATGTCCGGTCGGCGCTGACCTATACCGAGTAAATGCGGTTGGCTGGGACCATAAATATCCGCATCGAGAATGCCCACGCGCGCCCCTTCGGCCGCCAATGCCAATGCCAGATTTACCGCAGTGGTCGATTTACCCACCCCTCCCTTGCCCGATGCCACTGCAATTATATTTTTTACCTGGGGAATCGATTGGGGGGATACCGCACCTTGATTCATCGCCATACACAAAACCTCATACCCTGACAGCTCGTTTGTCTTGCAAAATTGGTTGCAACCCTAACAAAAAAGGGTGCCGACAGGCACCCTTTTTCAACAAACCGGAATTAACCCGCCTCGGCTAATTGTTCCAATGCTTCACGATCATGCTGGTGGTCCTTCGCCAACAGCATGTAAACCGATGGCAGGACAAACAAGGTAAAGAAGGTGCCTATCGTCATGCCCAGGACCAGTACTATACCTATAGAATTGCGCGCTTCAGCACCGGCTCCCGATGCAAAAATCAGCGGCGTATGACCGGCAATAGTCGCTACGCTGGTCATCATTACCGGACGCAAACGCAACGCCGAAGCCTCGCGAATCGCTTCAAGCTTGGCAATGCCCTGCTCTTGCAATTTATTGGCAAACTCCACCACCAGGATACCGTTACGCGCAATTAACCCCATCAGCGTAACCAAACCCACCTGGGAATAAATATTGAGCGTACTGGTGAACCCATCGGTGAAAAACGGGATCGGCATGGGTATTTTCCAGAAGGTAAACAATAAGGCGCCGAACATGGCCAAAGGAACAGAACCGGCAAGGATTACCAATGGATCACGGAAGCTATTGTATTGGGCTGCAAGTACCAGGAAGATCATTACAACCGCCATGATAAATGCCGGCAAGAAGGTGTTACCCTCGCGCTTCAATTGGCGCGACTCACCGGTGTAATCAATAGTGTAATTCTTTGGCAAGATCTTGCGCGCTTCACCTTCCAGGAACGCCAGGGCTTCGCCCAATGGTACACCGGGAACCCCGCTGATTTTTACTGCATTCAACTGTTGCATACGATTAATCGTACGCGGCTCGGTGCTGTGGGTAATACTTGCCACCTGGTCCAAACGAATCAAACCGCCATTCGGCCCCGTTACATATAGGTTTGATAAGTCATCCGCACTCAGGCGATCAACACGTTTAACTTGCGGAATCACTTTGTAGCTCTGACCCGCCATATTGAAACGGTTCACCCATCCACCACCAAGCAGGGTCCCTACATCATTGGTAACAGTTTGCAAATCCAGGCCAAGGTCTGCGACTTTTTCGCGATCAATGTTTAATTTGTAATCCGGCTGATCCACTTTTACGTCCAGCGTTTGGAAATAGAATTTGCCGGACTTCATCATAATGTCCTGGATTTTCAGCGCATAATCATAAATTTCCTTAACATCCGCTGTTGACGCCAGAACAAATTCCACCGGGAATTGCCCGCCACCAGGTAGCGCAGGAGGTGTAATCGGCAGGATTTTCACACCGGCGATGGCGGCAAGTTTTTGTTGTATTTCAGGCATGATTTGGAATACATCGCGATCGCGCTCTTCCCATGGTTTGGTCACCATGCCGGAGAAACCGCCCGTAGGCATTGTCAATTGGAAGGTAAAATCTGTCTCAGGCACGCTCATAAAAGCTTGATTGACTTGTTTACCGAAAAACGAAGATTGATCAACAGTTGAGTTTGACTGGGAATCGACAATACCAAAGATTACCCCTTGGTCTTCCACGGGGGCCAATTCCTTGGGGGATTGCATGTACAGCGGAATACACATCAGGGTAATCCCCACCCAGAAAATATAAACACCGAGACGACTTTGAAGGCTCACATCCAGTTTGAGTTTGTACCATTCGCGAAAACGCTCAAATGGTTTTTCCAAGGGAGCGTTCAATCCCTCATGCGCCTTCAACATGCGTGAACCCAGCATTGGCGACAGGGTGATCGCCACTATCGCTGAAATAGTCACCGCACCTGCCAGGGTGATCGCAAATTCCCTGAACAGGGAACCAATAAGGCCACCTTGTAAACCGATCGGGATATATACCGAAGCCAGGGTCACCGTCATTGCCAAAATCGGGCCTGCCAGTTCACGCGCAGACGTTATCGCCGCCTGGAATGGCTTCACACCGTCCTGGATGTGACGCTCGATGTTTTCCACCATCACAATCGCATCGTCCACCACCAGGCCTACGCAAAGCACGATGGAAAGTAGTGTAAGCAGGTTCAATGAGAATCCGCAGACTTGCATAATGAAAAGCGCCCCGACCAGTGAAAGCGGTATCGCTAATACGGGAATAATGACGGAACGACTGAAACCGAGGAACAGGAAAATTACGATCACGATGATCAGCAAGGTTTCCGTCAAGGTTTTAACAACTTCGTGAATAGCTGCATCAATATATTCGGTAGAGTCATAAGCCACCGTACCTGAGAGACCGGTCGGCAGCTCCGCCTTGATTGCTTCCATTTCCTTGTTCACTGCCTTCATCACATCGAGTGCATTAGCGTTAGGGGCAACCCAAACGCCCATAAATACCGCTGTATCGCCGGAATAGTTCACAACCGTGTCATAGTTTTCCGCGCCGAGTACAACATCTGCAATATCACTCAAACGAATAATGCCTTCCGGTGAATTGCGAACAATTAACTGCTTGAATTCATCGACACTTTTTAAATCAGTATCCGCACGTAAATTTACTTGCGTATAAGAGCCACGGGTTTGTCCCACAGCTGCCTGAACGTTATTGGCCTGCAATGCGGCCCGTACCTGCACCGGCGTTACATTTAATGCGGCCATGCGCTCGGGTTTTAACCAGATACGCATTGCAAAGGTCCTGCCACCAAGTACATCGGCTTTTTGCACGCCGTTAATGGCAATCAAACGTGGCTGGATCGAACGGGTAAGGAAATCCGTAATTTGGTTTTGCTCAAGAATTTCCGAACTGAAACTCAAATAAGCTGCAGCAAACTGTGAATCCGCCGACTCGATCCGAATAGATGGCACTTCCGCTTCGGGAGGCAATTCATTACGCACCTGATTCACTTTCGCCGAGATTTCAGTCATGGCTTTGAGCGGGTCGTAGTTCAGGCGCAAATGCGCCGTCACTGTGGACATACCCATAGCACTTTGTGATTCGATGTAGTCAATGCCTCCGGCGGATGCAATCGCGCGCTCAATAGGCGTAGTGATAAAACCACGCACCAACTCAGCATTGGCACCTACATATACGGTATTGATGATAATTACAGAAATGTCACTGCGGGGATATTGGCGAACGGTGAGGTTATTCCCGGCCTGAACCCCCAAAATTAAAATAAGCAGGCTCACTACAATGGAGAGAACCGGACGCCTGATAAAAATATCGGTAAATTTCATAAGTTATGGGCTCGTTGGCTTTTCGGCTTATGTGTAATTTGGTTGCTTCCTTGCCGCGTAAAAGCGACAAGGAGCATTGTTGATCAACTATCGGAAGGAGTTGGGTTTAATTGATATTCCGGTGTAGGCATAGCGCTCACGGTAACCGCCTGGCCATTCAATAATTTAAATGCCCCGGCGCTGGCAACCACATCGCCTGATTTCAAGCCATCAACAATTTCAATGAAATCGCCGCGCGCTTTACCCAACCGCACAAATTGCTGGCGCGCTTTGAAAGTGCCCTCTTTTTCACCCGGTTCTATAACAAATACAGTATCACCAAAGGGCGCATAAATTACCGCAGTTGCAGGAATTGCCAGTACCTCTTGCGGATCAGACAAGGTCACTTTGGTCTCAACCGCCATGCCGGGGATCAATTGGTTTTTGTCATTGTTCAAATAAGATTGAACGATAGCATTGCGGGTGGTTGTGCTTATTTCCGCACCTATGGCAGTAATCTGGCCTTTCATGGTTGAATCAGATCCATCACCAACATTTACTTCTACCGGCAACCCGCGATCCATTTGTACCAACCAGAATTGCGGAACTGGAAAATTGACCCGCACGCTATTGGTTGCTTGCAGGGATACAATTTCACTGCCTACTTGTAAATCTTCCCCCAGGTCAACCTGGCGAATGCCTAAACGACCATCGAATGGCGCGCGTACAAGTTTTTTCTCAAGGGTAGTTTTCAAGTCACCTACATCACCCAGCGCAGACTCCATTTGCTGGATGGCGGTATCCAATTCACTTTGGGACACGGTGTTGCGCTTACGTAGTTCAACCAGTCGTTCGTGGTTGGATTTGGCCAAACGTAACCTTGCTTCAGCAGCACTTAGCTGCGCTTGCTCATTACCGGACTCCTGGACCAGAATCACGGTTCCTTTTTTCACTTGCTCGCCGGATTTGAAACGAATTTCCTTAACCTTACCGGCGACTTCGGCGGTAATCATGATTCCCTCTGACGCTTCAACGGTTCCCATAGCCGTGTAAGTATTGGGCCAATGCTGGACTTCAGCGGTAAAAGTACTCACGGTTTCAGAGGGCGCGGGCGTGTTTTTCCCTGCCTCAATCATAGCCATGACCTGAGTCGCCTTAATTCCGGCAACCACTATAAAAACCCCAAACAAACTAGCGGCGGCAATAATTGAAGATTTCACCTTGCTCATATATGAAGAACCATTTCTGAAAAACTATTGAAAGGACGAGATGATTGAATGAATGGACCAAGCAGCACTATCGGCGGGGAGGATAAGGTGGAACGGTGTCCCGACCATAATTCCGGCCCCATCATGAATTACGAGCCGGAAAATTGTTGCATAGCCACCAACAAAACCAAAATCAACAAATGTCACAAAGTGTAATAAAGCATTAGTTAATCCGGTTATCAAAAAACCAGCCGACCATCTGGTCGGTTCGTGAATCATATTCCCTTTTCAGTGACAGTTCCAAGAAATTGTTTTGCTTAAAACAAATTTATGACATTCATCATCGGAATGGCCATTATCACCACACGCTTGCCAGGGAATGTCAGGAGAGCCCGTCACGAGCGATAAATTTATTAATTAAATATTCAGGCTCTGTTTCGCGGATGCCCAGACAGCCAACGTCAGCGACAATATCAACCGTGTATTTATCGCCCGTTATGCCTCCTAAAAACTCACATAGCCTGGCGCATTGTTTATTAGATGCGATAAATGCATCACCTTCGACAATCACCATATTTGTCCTGTCCAATAACAAGCCTCCACTGGTTACCCATTGACCAACAGCCTGGATATAAATACGGATAATGCCGTAGCGATAGCGCTGCAGGGTTTCGTTTTTGGGCAGATATTGCCGATAAACCGTACCGGCGGTGAATGCAGGCGATGCGTTGAAGCGGGAACCTATTATCCCAGTGGAAAACAAGCGCCGTTCAATAAGCTGGGTTTTATTAAATCCCACTAAAACTTCAGGATAAAAAACTAATGCAGCCTTATACATAAATGTCCCTATAAATAATCCATTGTTATGAAGCAGACGGAGACTAGCAAAGAAAAAATAAAACGGTCAATCCCGGCTACCCAATTACAATCTTAAATGTGTTGCAGCAACGTGGTTCCTGGCAACAATTAAATTACCGAAAAAATAGCAGGGTAATGAACGCGGCAATAACTATTGCAAATCAAAACCGCCCTTCCGACAATAACCATTTCACAGTTAACGGGATTACATATGAGCTGGGCACCGCACGTCACCGTCGCCACTATTATCGAACACAATAATCGCTATTTAATGGTTTACGAAGAATCTGATGGCAAAAAAGTATACAACCAACCCGCAGGTCATCTGGACCCCAATGAAACCTTGTGCGAAGCCGCAGTAAGGGAAACACTGGAAGAAACCGGCTGGACGATTCAGTTAACAGGAGTTGTGGGAGTAAATCTTTATACCGCCCCAAGTAATGGCATTACCTACTTACGCACAACATTTACTGCTGAAGCGGTGAGTCACGATGCCAATCACCCGCTGGATACAGGGATTATTGAGGCCGTCTGGTTAACTTACGAAGAATTGAAGGAACGCGAAGATCAACTGCGCAGCCCGATGACTTTGCAGGTTATTGAAGACTACCGCGCCGGACGGCGCTTTCCCCTGGCCGTTGTGAATTAAACCGTTAAGGTGGCAGTGACTGGCGCGGGCGGGTAAAATGCCAGCCTTCTTTCAAAACTGCTGCTATTCCCTATGACCCTATCCTCCAATCCTGTGGTTTCAGCCGGTACTCGCGTCATTGTTGGCATGTCCGGCGGTGTGGATTCCTCCGTTTCAGCGCTCTTACTTAAACAACAGGGATACCAGGTCGAAGGCCTGTTTATGAAAAACTGGGATGAGGATGACGGCACCGAATATTGCACCGCGAAAGCTGACCTGGCGGATGCGCAGATGGTTTGCGAGCGTATCGGTATTAGGTTGCATACCGCGAACTTTGCGGCTGAATATTGGGATAATGTGTTTGAGCATTTCCTGCAAGAATACAAAGCTGGCCGCACCCCGAACCCGGACATACTGTGCAACCGGGAGATCAAATTCAAGGTCTTCATGGAATACGCGCGTATGCTGGGCGGCGAGTTGATCGCCACCGGTCACTATGTGCGCCGCGCCGATCGCGATGGCCATACCTATTTGTTAAAGGGGTTGGACCCCAATAAAGACCAAAGCTACTTCCTGCATGCCGTGGGCGAGGATGAGTTTTCCCATTCCCTTTTTCCGGTTGGCGAACTGGAAAAACCGGAAGTGCGTCGCATAGCTGAAGAGCACGGATTGGTTACCCACAATAAAAAGGACAGTACTGGCATCTGCTTCATTGGTGAGCGCCGCTTTAAGGATTTTCTGCAACAATATTTGCCCGCCCAACCCGGCGAAATCCAGACGCCTGACGGCAAAGCTATAGGCGAACACACCGGATTGATGTACCACACCATCGGCCAGCGCCAGGGGTTGGGCATAGGTGGTGTTAAAGGTGCCAATGAAGAACCCTGGTTTGTGGCCCAAAAGGATCTGGCCCGCAACGTATTGGTGGTTGTACAAGGTACAGACCACCCGCTTCTATTTACCAATTACCTGCTCGCCCGGCAGTCCCATTGGATTAATGGTATTCCGCCCTCACATGACATGAGATGTACGGCCAAAACACGCTATCGCCAGCCAGATCAGGCGTGCACCGTTAAAACCCTTGCCGATGGCACCCTGGATGTCACTTTCGACCAACCCCAGCGCGCGGTTACCCCAGGGCAATCGGTAGTTTTTTACCAGGGGGATATTTGCCTTGGAGGCGCCGTCATCGAATCTGCCGGCAACCGTTAACAAGTGTCGCAACTCAATCAAACCCGGCCTAAGTAGAGAGATATCGCGTGAGCAAAAATTGGCAAGATATAACCCTCGCCCTTGCAGGCATTTTCCAGGGCGCGGCCCTGGTTGAACAAGTAGCCAAAACCGGCTACTTACAACCAGAGGCCTTCAAATGCAGTATCGAATCCATACTGGACCTTAATCCCCCAAGCACTATCGAGGTGTATGGCGGAAAAATTGAGCATTTACGCACCGGACTGGAAGTTATGCGCGAGCTGTTGAAGCCTAATTCACAGAAGTATCGCGAAACTTTGCGATATGGATTGGGCGTACTTCATTTGCAGAAAAAACTGGCCGGGCGCAGGGATATGTTGAATGTCATTGCCAGTCGCCTGGAACAGGTCAACCAGCAAGCGCAGCATTTTTCATCGACTCATGACAATGTGATAGCCAATTTAGGCACACTTTACACCGAAACCATCAGTACCTTTCGTTTTCGCATCCAGGTCAATGGCGACTACAATTACTTGCAACAACAACGTATTGCCAACCAGATTCGCGCGCTCCTGCTCGCCTCGATTCGCTCAGCTATTTTATGGCGGCAGGTAGGCGGCAACCGCTGGCAACTATTATTTAACCGCAAGGAAATCGCCCGCCAGGTGGATGATTTGTTGCGCCGTATCTAGAATTTTTATTTTCAATTCCTTTTACTTTTCATTTTTTGTCGGGAAACATAATGGACAACTCTTTTAGTACTCTTTCGGCCCTCAATGCTGTCTCCCCGGTCGATGGCCGTTATGGCAGTAGAACCATTGCCCTACGCAGCATTTTTAGTGAATTCGGCCTGGTCCGCTTTCGCGTGGAAGTTGAAGTCCGCTGGTTGCAGCAACTTAGCCGCCACCCAGGCATCCCGGAAGTACCCGCATTTAGCAACAGTACCAATGCCCTGCTCGACTCCATTATCAGTCATTTCAATGAAGCCGATGCGCAAGCAGTTAAAGATATCGAGCGCACCACCAATCACGATGTAAAAGCGGTCGAATATTTCTTAAAGAATAAATTCAAAGGCAATGCCGAACTGGAGGCTGTGCTGGAATTTGTCCATTTCGCCTGTACCTCGGAAGACATCAATAACCTTTCGCACGCGTTAATGTTACGTGAAGGCCGCAAGGTATTCATCAATGATGCCGAAGCGATCATCGACGGCATTGTAAAGCTCGCCCATGACTACGCGGCAGATTCAATGCTATCGCGTACCCACGGGCAAACCGCATCGCCAACAACCGTCGGCAAAGAAATGGCTAACGTGGCGGCGCGTTTACGTCGTCAATTAAAAGCCGTGAAAGAAGTGGACTTACTCGGCAAGATCAACGGTGCGGTGGGAAATTATAATGCGCACCTGTCAGCCTACCCGCAAGTAGATTGGCAAACCAACGCTAAAGAATTTGTCGAGAGCCTCGGTTTGGCCTGGAACCCCTACACAACTCAAATTGAACCGCACGATTACATTGCGGAATTGTTTGATGCGATTGCACGCTTTAACACCATCATTATCGATTTTGATCGCGACATTTGGGGTTATATTTCCCTCGGTTACTTCAAGCAAAAAACCATTGCCGGCGAAGTGGGTTCATCAACTATGCCACATAAAGTTAACCCGATTGATTTTGAAAACTCTGAAGGTAATTTGGGTATCGCCAATGCGATTTTTACGCACCTCGCGCAAAAACTGCCGATATCCCGCTGGCAACGTGACCTGACTGACTCTACTGTATTGCGCAATATGGGGGTCGGCTTTGGCTACAGTTTGATTGCCTACGCATCCACATTAAAAGGTATGGGAAAACTGGAAATCAACCGCGCGCGCCTGGCTGAGGATTTGAATAACTCATGGGAGGTACTGGCGGAGCCGATCCAAACCATTATGCGTCGGTACAATGTGCCCGAACCCTATGAAAAATTAAAAGCGCTAACACGTGGCCAGGCCATCACCCGTGAAGTATTGGCCGCGTTTGTAGAAACCCTGGATATTCCCGAACATGCCAAACAAACCATGCGTGATTTAACTCCGGCCAATTACATCGGTAATGCGATAGATCAAGCGAAAGCGATTTAAAACTGCAAACCAGGGGCTCGCGATGAGCCCTTAATTTTATTGGCGCCAGCTTAAATATCGCTAACTCGCCCAAACCTATAGATAACTTCGCAGGATAAAAATGACAGTTCCATTGACACACCTTGGCGATATGCCAATAGAAGAATTCTTGCGCGATTACTGGCAAAAAAAACCATTGCTAATTCGTAATGCATTCCCCGGTTTTGAGTCACCCATTACACCGGATGAACTTGCCGGCCTCGCGCTGGAAGAAGAAGTGGAATCGCGCATTGTGCTGGAAAACGGCGCTACGCCCTGGGAATTGCGCAACGGACCTTTTGACGAAAAAACATTTGAAAAGCTGCCGGAAACCCATTGGACGTTATTGGTTCAAGCGGTGGACCAATGGGTGCCCGAAGCAAATCAATTATTGGATTATTTCCGCTTTATCCCCAACTGGCGGCTGGATGATCTAATGATTAGTTACGCACCCGATAAGGGGGGTGTTGGCCCTCACTTTGATTACTACGATGTATTTTTATTGCAAGGCTTAGGTAAACGCCATTGGAAAATCGGTCAGATGTGTGACAGCAACTCACCGCGGGTTGAAGGCACCCGCCTTAAAATCCTGAATGAATTCCATACTTCGGAAGAATGGGTCCTGGAGCCTGGCGATATGCTTTATATTCCGCCCGGCATTGCCCATTGGGGCAATGCCCAGGGCGATGATTGCATGACTTATTCAATAGGTTTTCGCGCCCCCAGCCATGCCGATATCATTGCCGAAATCGGCCAGGAAATTGCGCTCTCCATTGAAGATGATTTACGGTACACGGACCCGGATTTAGCCTTGCAGGAAAATCCCGGCGAGATTAACACGAAAGCCATTGAGCAAGTGCGCAACATAGTTTTGCAACATCTCACCGGGGAAAATATTGCGCTCTGGTTTGGTAAATTTATGACCGAACGCAAATACCTGGAACAAACCCAGGAAGAGCCCCTGGAGATAGATGCCGATGAATGGCAATCTGCATTAGCGGATGGTGAGTTGCTATGGCGTCATCCCTCGGCGCGCCTCGCCTTCCACAGCGATGAAAAGGGGACGCTTTTATTTGCGGATGGAGAAGCCATTTGCTGCACGCGCGAACTGGCTGAATTGGTATGCAAAGAGGTAGAAATCAGTTGGCATGAAATCAAACCATTGGTACAAGACCCGGTTAATCGCGCAGCAATCACCCAATTAATTAACCAGGAAACCTTATTGGTCGATGAATAGTATTGATAATTAGCTCCTCAGGATGGGTAGTGCTGGCGGCGCTACCCTGTCGCAACCTGGTAACGGCAAAATGCAATGCACAAGATAATACTCACCTGTTGGCAAACGCACTCTACCTTTCTTTCGGAAATACGCACGCGAGTATTTATAGAAGAACAACAAGTACCGATTAAAGATGAATGGGATGGATGGGACGAAACAGCAACTCATTTCCTAATACAGCACCACGACCAGGCTATTGGCTGTGCCCGCCTGCTCGTCGAAGAACGGGACGGCAAAAAGTATTTCCATATAGGTCGCGTTGCCTTATTAAAGGCTTTTCGCACGCGCGGCCTCGGCCATCAAATGATGCAATTTATTCTGGATTATTGCCGGAACATCGCGCCTTATCCAATTTACCTACACGCCCAAACTCAACGTCGCGCTTTCTATGAGCGCCTGGGATTTGTTGCCCACGGCTATGAATTTATGGACGCAGGTATTCCTCACATCACCATGTATTGGCAACCAATGGAGCACCACCATGGCTGAACGAAGCAGCGCAAGCAACGATTTGTGGTTATTGGACGGCATTGACGATTTTCGCCATTACACACTTGAATTGATAAAACAAAACCGCCGTTCACTTGCCATCCTGACGCGAGACCTGGACGCATTGGTATATGGATCGGCTGAGTGTGTTGAGGCAGTGTCGGCCTTTACACGCTCCAGCCGCCACACACAGGTTCAAATCCTGATTAAAGACACCAAGCCCGCCATTGAGTCCAGTCATTTACTGATTCGCCTTGCGCAACGGCTCTCATCCAAAATCCTCGTGCGTAAAATGGTCGTCGAACCCAATAACAAAGAAATGGGATTTATGCTCGGAGATACCGACAAACTCCTGTTCAAAAATGACGATACAGTTTACCGCGGCTTTTTTAACAGCAATGCGGCACGGGAAATAAAACCATTGCGGGAAGAGTTTAATTATTTATGGCAGTACGCTGAACCCGAACCTGAATTTCAGTTATTACACATCTAATGCAAGCCAAGCGTGTAAAAAAGTGTTGCTAAAGGTCACAGCCTTAAAAAAAAGCGTTTTTTACGCTGAAAAACCACTATTCTTTGTTGCCGATTCGATTTTTATCCTATATATATAGCGTCAATCCGTATTCAGTGCTATTTAAGCCTGTAAATACAGGGGTTTGCGAATGCGGATCAGTAAGCACTGTTCGATATCAAAAGTATTGAAACCGGCCTGCTGGTTACGCGGATGTTTACCTTGAGCATCCAGGCTAGATAAATGTCTTACACGAGAGTCTTTTGTTTAAAAGATAACCTTAATCAACATTCAAGAATCACAAGGAATCTATTATGGCCGCTAAAAAACCTGCTGCCCCAAAAGCTGCTGCAAAAAAAGCCCCTGCCGCTAAAGCTGCTCCAAAAGCAGCTGCTAAAAAAGCCCCGGCAGCGAAAAAAGTCCCTGCTGCAAAAGCTGCTCCAGCCGTTGTTAAACCCATTGCTGAACGTCAAAACAAAACCCAAATGCTGCAACAAATTGCTGACGCTACCGAATTGAGCAAAAAACAAGTTCAGGCGGTATTGGATGAATTGGGCAATGTGATCGAAGGCCACATCAAAAAGAAAGGTGTAGGTGAATTCGTCCTGCCTGGCTTATTAAAAATTACCACCGTTAAAAAGCCCGCCACCAAAGCGCGTAAAGGTATCAACCCGTTTACTGGCGAAGAAGTAATGTTCAAAGCCAAGCCGGCCAGCACTTCAGTAAAAGTTCGCCCACTGAAAAAGCTGAAAGAAATGGCTCTCTAATAACCTTCGCTAGTTCCGGAAATGTAAAAAGCCCTGCATTTGCGGGGCTTTTTACATTGTATGTCGGACGATTTATTTGCAACACATCATAAAACCCTGAAGCCTTCGCCCACCAACGCGTTTTGCAACCGCTTAATTCGATCTGCAAAGTCGTCCGGTTCATATTCTTTCGCAGGTAGCTTTCCCCAAATAGGTTGGGGCCAGGCGGGATCATCCGTGAAGCGCGCTATATGGTGCACATGCAGTTGGCGCACAACGTTTCCGAGGGCTGCCACATTCATCTTATCGGCATCAAATAAGCTCGTCATAACCTCTGACAAGCGGCAGGACTCGCGTATCAACTGCATCTGTTCCTCTTCACTTAAATGATGGATTTCGTAGATATCTTCACGCTTGGGCACCAAAATACACCAAGGGTAATTGGCGTCGCGGCTAAGCAATAACAGCGAAAGATCGAACTCACCGATAACGACAGAATCCTGGGCGAGGCGTGGATGTAATTCAAACATAGTTGTTATCCTTCCAATTGACGCAAACATGCAGCTACTGAGACATAAAAACACCCCGGAAATTCATATCCGCGGCGCTATACCAATATTGCTAACCGCCGTAGAATAGGCGACTTTTAACCATTATAGTCTTCAAGAAGTCATTACTATGCGCTCCAGCCGATTTTTAATTGCCACCCTCAAGGAAACACCCGCCGACGCGGAAGTTATCAGCCATAAATTAATGCTGCGTGCCGGCATGATCCGCAAAATGGCATCAGGCTTGTATAACTGGTTGCCGTTGGGCTTGCGCGTGTTGCGTAAAGTAGAAACTATTGTACGTGAGGAAATGGATAAATCCGGTGCGCAGGAAGTGCTTATGCCAGTGGTGCAGCCCGCTGAATTGTGGGAGGAGTCCGGTCGCTGGCAGCAATATGGTCCTGAGCTGCTTCGTATTGCCGATCGCCATGATCGCCCTTTCTGCCTGGGGCCTACCCACGAAGAAGTCATTACTGATTTAATTCGCAACGAAATTAAAAGCTACAAGCAGTTACCTGCGAACTTCTACCAGATCCAAACCAAATTTCGCGATGAAATCCGCCCGCGTTTTGGGGTGATGCGCTCGCGCGAATTTATTATGAAGGATGCCTATTCCTTCCATACCAGCCATGAATCATTGCAACAAACCTACGATGTAATGCATGCGACCTATTGCAATATCTTTACCCGTTTGGGATTGCAGTTCCGCCCGGTATTGGCGGATACAGGTTCAATCGGCGGTGCTTTTTCCCATGAATTCCATGTACTTGCCGACAGCGGCGAAGACGATATTGCCTTCAGCAACAGCAGTGATTACGCTGCCAACATTGAAAAAGCGGAAGCGCTGCCACCAACGACGCCCCGTCCCACAGCCGGGCATGTAATGCAAGAAGTTGCCACTCCCGGCAAGCATGCTATTGGCGAGGTCGCTGAATACCTCAAGTTAAGCCCGCAACAAACGGTTAAGACACTGATTGTTCTGGGGGAAATACGCGAAGATAAAACCCAACCACTGGTCGCACTGGTGTTGCGCGGTGATCACGAATTGAACGAGATCAAAGCGGAAAAATTAACCGGTATCGCGTCACCAATTACTTTCGCACCCGAGGCGCGCATTAAAGCCGAGTTGGGGGTTAGTGTTGGTTCCATAGGGCCAGTCGGTTTGACCATTCCAGTCATTGTTGACCACGCCGCAGCGCACCTTGCTGATTTTACCTGCGGTGCCAATAAAGACGGATTCCATCTAACCGGTGTCAATTGGGGCCGCGATGCACAACTTACCCTGGTTGCCGATATCCGCAACGTAGTCACAGGTGATCCAAGCCCATGCGGTAAAGGTACACTGGAAATTAAACGCGGGATCGAAGTCGGACACATTTTCCAATTGGGCACAAAATATTCCGAAGCAATGAAAGCCAGGGTATTGGATGAAAACGGTAAAGAGCAAACCATGATTATGGGCTGCTATGGTATTGGCGTAACCCGTGTGGTTGCTTCAGCGATTGAACAAAATTTCGATGAGAATGGAATTATATGGCCAGATTCCATTGCGCCTTTCCACATTGCTATTGTTCCCATCAACATCAGCAAATCGGAAGCCGTTGCAGCCAAGAGCGAAGAACTTTACGCCGCGCTTACCGGCGCTGGTTTTGATGTGCTCTTCATGGATGATGAAAAAGCGCGACTGGGTGCGATGCTGGCCGACACTGACCTTATGGGCATTCCCCACCGTATTGTGATCGGTGAACGTGGTTTGGAAGCCGGCACCATTGAGTACAAAGGCCGTCGCGACGCGGAAAAACAGGAAATTGCTATTGATGAAATTATTCCCTTCCTAAGCCATTCCATCAAACGTTAATTATTTACAGGCAATTGCAGTGAGACATAGAACTGCAATTGCCGTATTTCCCTCCCCTATCCCTAGTTTGTTATCGCTAAAAACCGGGCAGGTTCCAGTGCTTGATGACTAATGCGCACTTTTGCGATATCCCCCTTATACCAATGCACTTGATTCATACGCGCACCAATGGATGTTTTCGCTGTCGGTGCTATCGGTAAAAAATCCACCTGGCCCGTTAATTCTTTTTTGCCATTGACATAGGAAATAAATTCACGATCTTTGTAGGTAATCGCAGCGTGGGCCCATTGATTAACAGGATGAACTTTGTTCGGATCAGTTAATGTAAGTTGAGACTGCTCTGACTTTATATAAGCGTCCAGGTACCATTGGTTTTTATTATTCAACCGCAGTTCGATGGTGACGCGGCGACTGGGATTATCCGCCGCTTCGATATGGAAAAACCGCGGCTCCGCATTTGCGGGAAAGGCCGCTGCGGGATTAAAAATAATTTCAATTGTAAATTCATGGGTATTGGCCAATGGATTTTTATCTACCAACAACCTGTCTCCTTCGCCATCAAAACGAACCGTTTTGCCCTGGGAAGAACCCACTATACGCGGGTTTCCCTGTACGCTAACCGCGGCACCGCCGATATTATGGAAAGAATTTATTAACCATGTTTCGGTGGTGGCATCATCTATCATTACAGGATGACACGCTGACAGACCAAAGCAGAACAATAACAGGTAATTTTTCATAAACATTCACCGGTGTTTAACAACCGCATCCTATCTTATAAATGGCCACAGAAATATTATGCCCTGCCGACTGCTACCATTATTATGGAAATTTAAGCCAGTGGATTTCACTGGCTTAAACAAGACTAATCTTCTTCTCCTGAATACTGGGCTTGTTGCTGTATCAGGTTGCGCTCTACATCGCCTGGCGACCCAGTCTTACGGGCCAGCAAACTGTAAGCAACCGGCACCATGAATAATGTTAAAACCGTCGCCACTAGTACACCCGAAATAACAACTATGCCAATAACAAAGCGGGTTTCCGAGCCAGCGCCGGACGATACCACCAATGGAATTGCACCGGCGACAGCAGTAAGGCTTGTCATCAAAATCGGACGCAGCCTTGCTGAAGATGCCTCTAACAATGCTTCGGTAAATTCCACACCGCGATCACGCAATTGATTGGCAAATTCAACAATCAAAATGCCATTTTTTGCAGCCAACCCAATTAACATAATTAATCCGATTTGCGAATATAAATTGAAACTGCTGCCGGTAACATAGAGGCCGACCATACCGCCCAACATAGCCAGTGGCACAGTCAACATAATCACAAATGGGTGGATATAACTTTCAAATTGCGCAGCCAATACTAAAAATGTAATCAAAATCCCTAGCAGGAAAATGAACATTACCGAGCCACCTGCGGTTTGGAAATCCCGCGACAAACCTTTGTAATCAACCACCGCCGTTCCCGGTAAATGTTCACGTACCAATCCGTTCATATGATCCAAGGCTTCACCTAACGCAAGGCCATCGGCAAGGTTGGCCTCTATGGTGAGGGAACGCATTCGGTTGTAGCGATTCAAACGGCTCGCGTCGGCGATCTCTTTTAAGCTAACAAGGTTGGAAAGCGGTATTAACTCCCCACTGCGCGCGGAACGCACATACATATTTTGCAGACTGGTGGTGGTACGTTGCTCATCGCGTTCACCTTGCAGGATAATGTCGTATTCCTCGCCATCATCAATATAGGTTGTAGCGCGGCGCGAACCCAACATCGCTTCGAGTGTACGTCCAATATTATTCACACTAACACCCAGGTCCGCCGCACGATTGGTATCAATCATTACTTCAACTTGCGGTTTGGTTTCCTTGTAATCCCAATCAATCCCAATCAGTCCGGGATTATTTTGCTCCAATTTTGCCAGGAGTATATCCCGCCACTCGGCAAGCTCTTCATAAGTGCCTCCACCCAATACAAATTGCACGGGCTTTTGCGCTTGGGAACCGAACCCCTGACGCATCACAACGGCGGTCGTCACACCGGGCAAATCTTTTAAATCACTGCGAATATCATCCATTACTTCAAACGAGTTGCGACGCAGGCTCCAGTCATTCATCACTACAATTACCATGCCGCTATTAAAACTTTCCGTTGTGCCAAATGAACGTGGAGCACGAACCATCATGCGCGTAATTTCCTCATCATGGACATATTTCATAAGGCGATTTTCAATTTCGGTCATGTATTCTTCCATGTAGGCGTAGCTGGCACCTTCAGGTCCATTGACCATAACCATAAAATTACCACGGTCTTCCGGCGGAGCATATTCAGAGGGAATTTGTTGTGCGAGGAAAAAAGTACCCGATAACAAAACCACAAATAAAATAATTAATGTGTTGACCCGCCCCAAACACCAACGGATACCCCGCTTATAACGAAGGCGCAAGCGTCCCATTCCATGGTTTATTTTATCCAGGAATTTATTCCGGTCATTACTTTTTACCAATACCTTGGATGCCAGCATCGGCGATAGCGTCAAAGCAATGAGGGCCGAGAAACCTACAGCAGCTGCCATGGTGATTGCAAACTCGGAGAATAACCGTCCAATATCTCCTTTTAAAAATACGATAGGAACAAAAATCGCAATCAATACCAACGTAGTAGCAATTACCGCAAAACCAACTTCCCGCGTACCGTCATAAGCCGCTAATAATGGTTTTTTTCCTTTCTCTTCCATGTGGCGCATAATATTTTCCAGCACCACAATCGCATCATCCACCACTAGACCAATTGCTAATACCAGAGCCAGCAACGTCAACATATTTACCGAAAAATCCATCGCTGCCAGCACCGTAAAAGTTGCGATAATGGAAACGGGCACGGCCACCGCAGGTACCAACATGGCACGCACACTGCCGAGGAAGAAATAAATAACCAGCACCACCAGGACTATGGCTATGGAGAGGGTGATATAGACCTCATGGATCGCGCGCTCAACAAAAACGGAACTATCAAAACTGTCTTCCAGTTTCATCCCTTTTGGCAGGATTTCATTAATTTTATCGCGCTCGGCTTTGGAACCACGGGCAACATCAATCGTATTGGCGGTTGATTGCTTTACGATGCCTATACCCACCTGGGTAATTCCGTTGCCGCGAAATAAATTGCGATCCTCTTCCGTTCCCCGTTCGACCTTCGCAATATCTCCCAGGCGAATTAAATGGCCGTCCGGCCCACGGCTTACCACCAACTGATTAAATTGGTCTACGGTGCGATAAGTTCTTGCCATACGCACGGTGAATTGACGTTCGAGGGATTCAATACTTCCCGCAGGTAATTCAACATTTTCAGCACGCAATGCAGTTTCAACGTCATTTACCGTCAAGTTGCGCGCGGCGAGTTCACGCCGGTCCAACCAAACCCGCATGGCATACCGTTGTTCACCGCCAATACGCACCCTTGCCACACCATCAATCACCGAGAAACGATCAACCAAATACCGTTGGGCATAATCCGTTAACTCAGGGATGGTCATATTTTCCCCGGTTAAATTAAACCAAAGAATAACGTCTTCATCAGAACTGACTTTTTGCACTTCCGGTGGATCAGCTTCGTCGGGCAAATTATCCAGCACACCGTTAACACGGTCACGGATATCATTCGCGGCGGAATCCATGTCATGACCGGTATCAAATTGCACAACAATATTGGAAACGCCGTTTTCCGCAGACGACTCGATAAAGCGGATTCCTTCCACGCCGGAAATCCGGTCTTCAATGACTTTGGTAATCCGGGTTTCGACAATGCTCGCCGCGGCACCGGGATAATTGGTGCGAATGGACACTACAGGTGGATCAATATTGGGATATTCACGCAAGGTTAATCGGTCAAAAGCGACAAGGCCAAACGCAATCAATAACAAGGAAATCACCGAGGCAAATACCGGTCGCTTGATGGAAATATCGGATAACTTCATAACACCCTGCCCTTATTTCTTTTTTTGCTTGGGCAGCAGGTCAGACAAATGCGTCGCTTCGCCAATATGCTCTGCAACCGGTTCTTCCTCAGCAAGAATTCTTACGCGTTGCCCTGCGCGGATTTTTTGCAATCCATGGGTAACCACTTTATCGCCGACGGTCAATCCACTTTTTACTTCCACCGCACCAGCAAGGCGTTCACCTATGCGTATTTGTGTGCGCTCTACAACAAATCCCTCCTGATCTTGTTTCAATAGAAATACAAAGTTATTACTGCCCAAAGGTACCAATGCTGCTTCGGAAATAAGGATCGCATCACGGGCACCGGCTTTTAAATCCACTTGCATCAGCATACCTTGTTTCAATTCATGGTTTTTATTATCCAGTAATGCGCGGACTTTTATCGCGCGAGTCACTTCATCTATCTGGTTATCGATACTGTAAACCTCACCCTGAAACACGCTATCACCAAGGTCGCGGCTTTTTGCAACAATTGGCAAACCCACCGACAAACTGCGCAGGTAAACACCGGGTATAGTGAAATCCAGTTTCATTTTTGAATCATCATTTAAAGTGGTTATTTGATCGCCGGGGGAAACAAGGGCACCGACACTGACTTCACGCAAACCGATCACACCGGAAAAAGGTGCGAGCAAGATCAAATCCTTTAATCGCGATTCGGTGGCGTTGTAACGCGCACGCGCGGCTTCGTATTCGCGGATACGCTGATCCAGCAGTGACTGGGATGCGGCACCACGTTTGGCCAACGCCTGGACACGATCCAATTGTTTTTTTGCTTCGTCTGCATTGAAGCGCGCTTCTTCCAATAATGCCGACTCTTCACGGCTGGTCATTTCCACCAACACCTGGCCTTTGGCAACACGCTCTCCATCTTCGAAATTTATGCGAGTAATTTTTTTTGTTTCATTTGAGGTCAGTGAAATAGATTCATTCGCACGCAAAGTGCCCAAAGCCTCGATGGTGGTTGTCAGGCTTTTAATACTGGCGGGCTGCACAATTACTTCAACTGATTTATCTGTCGGCGCTTGGGCTACAGCCGCGTATCCCGGCGACAGGACGGCAGTAACACAAAGCGCGCGTAAAAAAATACCGCAAGGCCCTGGACGCGGTAAAAGTTTCATATATGTCTCCCGAAGCATTGTGCATAACGGCACGTTGTTATTTTTAACCATGCCGATCATAGAAATGATATTGGTTTTGGACAAAAAATTACGCAGTGGATGCGCGTAAGGATAAGGTTTCGTCGATACAGAACAGGAAATTTAACACTTGTTTACAAAATCAAACGCATCAGATCAATTGTGTAAATATGTTAAAAACAAACCGGGCAAGCGAGCCCGGGGAAATGTTTATTTTTCATCAAGGAAATGTTTATTTTTCATCAAACTTGATAGAAGCGGAATTAATGCAATAGCGAAGCCCCGTAGGGGCCGGTCCATCGGTAAATACATGTCCCAAATGACAACCGCAATTACTGCATAAAACTTCTGTGCGATACATACCGTGGCTGGTATCCAATTGCTCATTGATCGCCGCCCTGGTCGCCGGGGCGTAAAAGCTGGGCCAGCCGCAACCTGCATCAAACTTGGTATCGCCTTGAAATAACAATTCACCGCAGCATCGGCAGCGGTACTCTCCCGGGCGGAATTCTTGCCAGTACTCACCGGTAAATGGGCGCTCGGTGCCTTTTTCACGGCAAATACGGTACTGCTCGGGCGTTAAAATCCCGCGCCAGTGGTTGTCGTTAAATTTTTCGTTGGCAGCCATAAGGATTTCCTTGACAGATCAACTAGTTAAGGTCGATTATTCGAGTGTTTTTCAACCGCAATCACGCGTTACCGAATCAAGGCATCTTACTGCAAATGAACCCGATTAAGAAATCCGACAAACTCAATGGAGTTTGCTACGACATTCGCGGCCCGGTATTGGAGCACGCTAACCGCCTCGAAGAAGAAGGCCATCGCATCCTGAAATTAAATATCGGCAACCCTGCCCCATTCGGCTTTTCGGCGCCGGATGAAATCATCCAGGATGTTATCCATAACCTCGCGGATGCGGAGGGTTACACCGCCTCGAAGGGTTTGTTTGCAGCGCGCAAAGCGATCATGCATGAATGCCAGCGCCTGGATATTCCTGGGGTTGAAATCGAAGATATCATTCTGGGCAACGGGGCCAGCGAACTCATTGTTATGGCGATGCAGGCACTATTGAACAATGGTGATGAAGTTCTGGTCCCGGCGCCCGATTACCCATTGTGGACAGCCGCGGTCAATCTTGCTGGCGGCAAAGCCCGTCATTATTTGTGCGATGAACAATCCGATTGGTTCCCGGACCTGGCCGATATCGAGAGCAAAATTACCGATAAGACCCGTGGCATTGTCGTTATTAATCCAAATAACCCAACCGGTGCGGTGTACAGCAAGGAAATGCTGGAGGCGATTGTGGAACTGGCCCGCCGCCATAACCTGATTATTTTCGCGGATGAAATTTACAGCAAGATCCTTTACGACGATGCGGAATTTATTCCCCTGGGCCGCCTCGCACAGGATGTACTTTGCGTAAGTTTTAATGGGCTCTCCAAAGCCTACCGCTTGGCGGGTTTCCGTTCCGGCTGGATGGTCATCAGCGGAGCCAAGCATCGCGCGCGCAGTTATATTGAAGGTTTGGAAATGCTGTCTTCCATGCGCCTATGCGCCAACGTGCCCGCCATGTACGCTGTGCAAACCGCATTGGGAGGCTACCAAAGTATTAATGAATTGATTATCCCTGGCGGGCGCCTGCGCGACCAACGCGATACCGCCATGAAAGCAATTTCAGAAATCCCCGGCTTATCCTGCATAAAACCGAAAGGCGCTTTGTACCTGTTCCCCAAACTGGATCTGAACATGTACAAAATAAAAGATGACCAACAAATGATTTTGGATTTTTTGCTACAGGAAAAAGTATTGCTGGTACAAGGCACCGCATTTAACTGGCCCAACCGCGATCACTTCCGTATTGTGTTTTTGCCACGCGAGGATGATTTGACCAAAGCTATCCAACGCTTCGGCAGCTTCCTGTCACGTTACTCGCAATAATTTTGTTGGTATAAAAAACCAGCGAATGCTGGTTTTTTATACCCGCTTCACATCCCCCGCAAACGATAAATTAATAATTTCAATTGTTGCGCGGGATCCACATCGGGGAAATCGTTATGTGGCGGTAAACGCTCTACAAATTCTGCAGAATCGCAGTGGTCGGCAAATTGTTGCTTTAAAAAGTCAATATCCAATTCGGGCGCATTTAAACATGCAAGCACAAGCCCCCCTGACGGCATTAGCTCCGGTAATCGGCGAATAACCTTGGCATAATCCTTTTCCGCTACGAAACTACCTTTTTGGTAAGACGGCGGGTCAATAACAACCAGGTCATATGGGCCACGCTTTTTAATCCGTCCCCATGATTTCAGAATGTTTTCAGCAAGGAACTCACTGCGGCTTTTATCCAATCCGTTTAGCAGGTGATTAGTGCGCCCTAAATTCAAGGCGGCGCTGCTCATATCCACATTAACAACCTTTTCTGCATTCGCCGCCACTGCAACCACGGAAAACGCGCAACTATAGGCGAATAGATTTAGGATCTTCTTGCCCGCCGCGTGCTGCTCCAGCCATTGCCGCCCCGGCTCCATATCCAGGAAAAAACCGGCATTTTGCTGTTGAGCGAGGTGGAGCAGGAATTTTAATTTTTTGCGTTGTGCGTAAACTTCGTCAGGCAATTCACCCCAAACCAGTTCGCTGGGTGCGCCAGCCAGATAACGATGTTGTACCAAGCAAGCCGTATCTGGTTTCTCGAGCAGCGGATGTGCAGCTGAGAGCAATTCTTCCAGCCAATTTTGCGGCGGCTCCGCAAATAAAGTAACCAGGATTACCGGCTGGAAGAAATCCACAGTTATAAATTCCAATCCGGGATAAGTTCGCCCACGTCCGTGAAAAATTCGGTAGCTATCAATAAGTTCTGCTGTGCGAATTTTTTCCGCAAGCGCAGCCATACCGTTAGTGATCTGTTTCATCAGTGGGTATCCGCAACCCCATACCCTACCGGGTACATAATCGATTCGTTATACCCGGTAATAACCCGCATATACCCGGAAAATGATTGATCAAGCGCCGGATCATTAGTATCCACCAGCAAAGGGCGCCCGTTTAGCGCAAGAATTTTTCCGCGCGCGGCGATGACGATAATATTTTCAATGCCCACGTGTTTAATAATCGCGGGTGTAAATTGTTGGTTACCCCGACCCAGAATATGGCCCTGCCCACCAATTGCAGTGACAATTATTTTTGCGGGGCCATTAAATTGATTAAGTTGGGAGATGATTTGCGAAGCTGTTACATCCACCGCAATTAACTGATTGTTAAGCAATATGTCCACACCCAATAAGCTGCCATCCAATCCCAGCTCTTGCAAAAACATGTGTGTAGTCGAGCCAGGCCCAACAAGGTATAAGGTATCTGGCCGGAGTTGCTGAATCATTTCCTGGGCAACATCCAGCTGCGCAAGTTCATCGCGTTCCGTACCAGCATTTTTTACCTGTTGCAGGAATTGCGAATCTTCCGGTACGAGTAACGTACCGTAAAAACGTGCGCGCACCTGGCCACTGCGGAAAGCATCTTCATCAATATCCTTTACATCGCGCTCTGCAATACTCACCAGTTGGCCGGTTAATAATTGTTTAATGATTTCGCCCGCCGCTTCCGGTGAAATCGCATAAACGCCGGAATGCATTTTTACTCCCGATGGTACGCCAAGCACAGGTTGCCTGGTGCCTACTACATCGGCAATCAAGCGTGCGGTTCCATCACCACCAGCGAATAAAATTAAATCTACCGATTCATCCATTAATGCCCGGGCGGCGGCGCAAGTGTCCGAGGCTTCACTTGGCTGATGGCCGGCAGCACCTACAATTCGAGTGGTAAATCCTAAAGCACGGGCCGTATCTTCACCCATCTCCCCGGCAAAACATATGATTTCAATGTGTGCCCGGAACCCCAACAGCAGTTGAAGCGCGCGGGCCATGCGTTGCGGCGCACGCATCTCCGCACCACGCGCTAATGCTTCTGTGCGAATAACTTCACCATCGGAACCTTTTAAACCGACACTGCCGCCCAACCCTGCATAAGGATTAATAATTAAGCCCAATTTAAACACAATGAAAACCCAGCACTTCCAACCACTGCTTGTTGGAATGATTTACCGATTCCAAATGGACTTGATAATTATGGAATTCGCGCCGCCTGGGATAATGCTTGCGCAAGCTATCAAAACTCTCACCGAACCTGGCTTCACCGGCAATTGCCTTGCGGGCAGCGTCACGCAAGCGCGCATCGTCCGCCGCTATGTCATAAACCTGCTTAATTAAAGATTGGGCAATTTGGAAAACACTTTTATTCGCTTCATCAACACGCAGTTGGTTATTTTCCAATGGGGGAACCAGGGCCGCCAGGGAGGCGTTTGGTGCTATATCGAAATGTTCGCACAATGCCCGGTAAACCAGCTCTGTGCCATTGAGCTTCCCATCGTAGCTATAGCCAGCGATATGTGGAGTACCGAGCATCACCTTGTCGAGCAACTCCAGGGATATATCAGGCTCGGGCTCCCATACATCCAGCACGACCCGCAAATCCGGCCGCAAACCTAATATTTCAAGCAGGGCCTGGTTATCAATTACCGGCCCCCTACCCGCATTAATTAATACCGCCCCGGGTTTTAACTGTTCGAGTTCTTTATAACCCAATAAATGGAGGCTGGGATGAGGCCCGGCTATCACCAGCGGGGTGTGCATGCTAATCACATCACATGACAATACATCTTCCAAGGTAGTGAGGTCCGGATTTTGATCCGGTACAAGGTTTGGATCATAGCAATAGACATCCACACCCTGGGCTTTCAATCGTCTATACAGCAGCCCACCGACATTGCCGCAACCGATAATGCCGAATTTAACCGGCAACCAATTGATATCGAGATGGCACAGTGCCGCATATACATATTCCACCACTGAATTCGCATTACAACCAGGTGCACTTGACCATTGCACACCATGGGCAACCAGATAATCCTGATCAAGGTGATCCACCCCAATCGTACAGGTTCCAACAAACGTAACCTTGCTATCCGCAAGCAATGCTTCATTTACCCTGGTTACGGAGCGGACTATCAGTGCATCGGCACTATCCACATCCTTTGCAGTCAAAGTACGACCCGGCAAGCAAGTTATGCTGCCCAAGCGACCAAAAAACTCATTTACCAGCGGGATATTTTCGTCCGCAACTATCTTCATAAAGGCTCGCTTACTCTTGGCGACAGGTTTGTATAGTTCCAAATCGGGGTAAAACCAGGCGACAGATAAATCCATGGAATAAAAAATTTACCCATAGCGGTTGTGCTTTGGATATTTACCATATACTTTATATAGTGATGGTGACGTTAAAACCATTGTTCGGCAGTTGATTTCGCGTGAGTCTCTGCCTCACTTAGGGGGTGGTATTATGAAGACCTCGAACACCGGCCACAACATGGATAATGTGGTTGACCTCTTCACCAGGAAAACCTATTCAGCCCTGCATGATGAGCGTTTTATCCGTCTTGCACCCGAGTTGGATGGGCTCGAAATGCTCTACTCCAACGATACCAGCTCCGAAAAACTTTACAGCCTTAAAATCCTTTGTTGGGGCCTGCGAGCCAACGGGGAAGTTGTGGGTTTGGTTCCCTGGTTGAATGACATAGTTCCCTGCCCCGATTTATGTGACCCGTTAAATGGCCATTGGGAAGGATATTACGATCCTGGCATTGATGAGCTGTTTTTCGAAGCGCCTATGCACAAGATCATAGAACTGGAAACCGCAGCAGAATACTACGAAGTACAATGCGACAGCGGTGATGATGTGATCCAGGAACTACCCGATACCATTGGCACCCACGCGGTATTAGCGGTTTCCGGCAACAAGCGTTTGTCACTGGTGGAAGTTGTCAGTTGGTGCCTGCATTACGATGGCAGTATTTATGCCATGATCAGCGACCCGGCAAAGGTGGTGAGCACACCGATTTTGCCCGGCGATGACTCCTTGTACGAGGCCCAAGCCAGTGAGCAGTTTCGCTACTTTTTCCAACACCAGATCGCCAACAAAATTAAAGCAGAAGATCCGGAAGCATTAGCTGCAATTTCCTTGCTGGTCGACGGCATGCAAACCTGATGAAAATATTGATACTTAGATGACGCCGCGCATGCGGCGTTTTTTGTCTTTAGGAAATAACGAATTATTTATTTTTACGAATGTAATAAAAAAACTGCGTCCCGTTTTCTTTCTGCTCCACCAAATCATGACCAAGAAATAAACAGAATTTCGGAATATCACGCTGTGTTGACGGATCCGTTGCAATCACCTCAATTAACTTGCCAATCGCCACTTCCTTGACAGCTTTATGGAGCAGCATCACCGGCTCCGGGCAAAGCAATCCGGAGGTATCCAAAGTTTTATCAATTTGATTGTTCATAGTTTCAAATCGTCTATAAAAATTCTAACAAATAGCAAAGTTATGACTAATCTTAAGCCATAGGAAAAACACGTCAGGAGATATTCACTACCGAGAACATTGCATAATGTCCCGGAAATTAATAAGCGATTATATGCCGTCTGATTTTTTTAGTCGCCAGACATTGGAGCTTACTTTTCGTCTGCTGCGCAATAACCATCCGTTGCTGGCTCATGCTGTAAAAAAAACCATCGACTCCACAACAACTGCCACCTATGAAGATTTGCAATCCGCATACACCGGTGAAATGCTCTTCAATAAAGAAGTGCTTGAATCACTTAAAGCACATACCATCGGCAAGATTGTTGCCGTGCTGACCGAAATAGGCGAAGAAGCACTTAAGCAACAAGATCTTCCTCCCAATCACATGACCTTGCTGCGTTCTTTGATCGAAGACTGGGTGTTGTTAACGGAATGGGTTTTGAAAAACACTACCGCCGATGCTAATGATCGTACAGCCTACCATTAAAGGATACGCAAATGCCCGGTCACCTCTTCGCGGTCATGGTATAACTGCTTGAATTGAACCTCGACATTAAAACCGGCTTTTCCCAACTCACTGCAAATCCGTTCCTCACATTTTTTGACTTCAGCGTAACGTTGTTTCATCGGTAATTTCAGATTAAACACAGCTTCGCGACAATATTTTTTACTAAACCACTTAATAATCATACTGGTTACGCGTGCCGGTTTATCGACGATATCGCAAACCAGCCAATCAACCGGTTTCCTGGGTTCATACAAAAAACCATCGCTTAAAAAATGTTGGACTTGTCCGGTCTCCATCAACTGCTTATCCATCGGGCCATTGTCCACCGCCTCCACGAACATCCCACGCTGAACTAATTGCCAGGTCCAGCCACCAGGTGCAGCCCCGAGGTCGACAGCGCGCATTCCCGCTGCCAAACGGCTATCCCAATCTTCTGCGGCAATAAAGTGATGCCAGGCCTCCTCCAGCTTCAAGGTGGCGCGACTGGGCGCCTCCCTGGGTAAACGCAGGCGGGTTATTCCCATAGGCCAGGGTGATGAGTTATTGATTGGGCTAAGCCCGAGATAAGCCTGGGTTCCCGATATAAATAAAAGATGCAAACGCATCGCACTTTTTGCCGACAACAGTGAAGCCGCACGCAACGCTTTTTCAAAGGGAGCCGTAAATTTTTTACTCAATCCTGAAAGTTCTTTACCACCATTGGTATCCACTGTTTCGATCACGAGTTCGCGCACTTCCGAAAAACCCTTCGCAACTGCAAGTAATGGAGTTACACGATCAACAACGGGCAAATTATCTATCAGGCCCGTACACGCAAACCATTGACGCACAAAAATAAATTTGCGAAAGCGTAACTTTTTTAACAAGTGGCTCGCACCATCCGGTTCGTGGGTAATAAATAACACATAGGCATCACCATCCCTGGTTTTGCTATAACCATAAATACCCACCTCGCCAGCAAGGTCTGTAATTTCGGCCGCACATTCTTTTTCGAAGCCTGGGCGACAATGTAAAAATAAATGATTCACTAATTTTCTCTTTTTTTAATTCGGTATGAGTGTGGAAAAATCAATCCTGCCCAAATAATTCCGCATCACGACGCGGCAGTATGCTGGCCGATTCGCTAGCCACATCGAACACTACAACTACTTCCCGTCGCTTTAGCAATTGCTTTATTTGTTCAACTTTTATATCCAGTGAGATCTCCTCTTCACCGTAATCCGTGCCCTCACGGGTAATAAATTCTTCAATCAATCCTTGCAAAGCATCACTTGATAATTGCTCGTAGGGAATAATCATTCAAAACTACCCATATTCATCTAATCTATCGACCCGGTGTAAACCCGAAATCCTGACTTGTTTGAGTAATACAAGCGGAGTAACCTTGGGCAATACATCTGATCAACTTAACAATAAGGAAGGCAACATGAACACGCAACTGATACTGACGGTTCTCTGCGATGATCGCCCCGGTGTAGTGGAACAATTAGCGCAGACCATCACCCAACACCACGGCAATTGGCTTGAAAGCCGGATGGCGCAATTAGCTGGCAAGTTTGCTGGAATATTGCAAGTTGCTGTTACCCTTGAGCATCAGGAGGAATTGCGCACCGCCCTGAATAACCTGAACAACAAAGGTTTTAAAATTGTTGTTGACAATGCAATTAGCACGACCAAGCCTGAATGCCGTGAGTTCAGCTTTAGCGTTGTGGGCAATGACCGGCCTGGCATTGTACGCGAAATTGCCCAGGCCTTTGCAGCACGCCATATTAACATGGGTGAACTGGAAACCGCTTGCTCCAGTATGCCCTGGTCAGGTGAACCTTTGTTTGAAGCAACCGGTTTAATTGAAGTCCCCAAAGCGGTGGATATGAATGAGTTATACGACTATTTGGACAAAATCGCTGATGAATTAGCCGTTGATATTCGACTGGAATCATCTACCGACCGTGGCAATTAATTTATTGTTTGTAACAAGGGCTGCATTGATGGCCCTTGTTGTCAATATACTCAATGTTGTGCTTGTTTAATTACCCGTCGAATTTCCAATTCGATATTGTCAGCTTTGATTAAACGGCAGTTGGTGTAAGGCCGCGCTAATAGAAAATTGCGGATAATTCAATGCGGATATGGTCATTTCATAACCATCTTTTTAATTAAATTTTTCTCTCCAATAAATTATACGGTCATGCCCACGGTAGCTGCCAAAACCAAAACGCGCCGCAGGTAAACTGGTATCGGAATAACTGCCGTCCTGGTTCCAATCAAATCGCAACCAGGGATAACTGCTTAAATCCACGTTCACATTAAACGATCCGGTAGCCGCACCGGTAGGCATTGAAAAGCGATGCAACGCATCCCCATTGGTAAAACCAATTTCGGTTGCGGTTGTAGTGGTTGAAAGATATTGCCCGGTAGTGCTTCCACCTGTGAGGGGTACAGTGAGGTTCGCGGGGTTCAAAATATTTCCGGCGGGATATGTGATAGCGCTACGCAATATCCTCGTGCAGCTGTCGTTGATATTTTTAGCCCAGTAACTACCCGTCCAATATTCCGTGTAAAACTTTACCGGTAAAAAAGTCGATTCCGGTCCAAAAGCGTCATCAAGGCGCAACCGTCCATAGCGCATATTTAACGGTGAACCTAAAGCAATTGCATTGCATCCCGTACCACTACAGGTACCTGTGGTTGTCGAATTCATATTGAGGCCCATGAGGTTGCGAGCGTCAAAAGCATCGGTGATGCCAACACCCAGTTGCAAGCTTGTATAGGGGCCATCAGGAGCTGTCGTTGCAACCTCCCTGCCGAAACTTGCAGCCGTAGTGTTAATAATCAGAATACCGTCATTCCAATTGGCAACAGGCAGGCTTACACGTGCGTTAAACGCAGTGTTACCATTGCCGCTATTCGAGTTTTCAGCCGAATACACCGGTGTAGCCATAACGGCTGAGTATGCCTGGGCTTGATCAGCATTGTCATAATTCGTAAGAACGATTCCTGCCGCAGTTCGAGCCAGTAATGAATAATTTATTGAAATCCGGGCATCCGCCATATAACTGAAAGATGAACAACTGTTGGTTACCACACCGCTGCTTGCCATAGCATAATGATCCGGATAAAAGCGGCCAGCCAAAATATTTCCGTCGCTGTAATTTGGAATATTGCCGCTACCCAGGTAATCATTGTCACCCAACGCAGGGCGGATCCTTATACTTCCAACCTGATTCCATTGCACATCGGAATTAACAAACGTACCCGCCGGAGTCGTTGCTGCAAAACTTCCAGTATTAGTTAACGCCGTTAAGGTTCCGCCGGTTGGGTAGGCCAACGCCGAAGCCGTTAGTACCATATTATTTTTTTCCGGGACGCTCTCGTTTCCAAAGTTTGGTGTAACAACCCCATTGGCATTCCTGGCTTGCACTAACACTTTGAATTTTTCGCCCGCCGCAATAAAACCTGAACCGGTATTGCTTGTGCCAGGCGTTGTTACATTGGATAAATTTGTAATGGCACTGGTAGTTAATGTATGTGGCTTTACCACAAAAGGGTCGCTGCTACCGACCAATGTAATTGCGGGATTATTACCCGTAGCGGCCAAGGCCAGGCGCCCCAACACCCGTACTTGACCAACATCAGAATAATTCAAGGTTAACGGCGCTTCACCACTGGAATTGAATGTTAAATTCACCGGCGTGTAACTAACCATCGCACCGTTATTATTGCCGATGATGGCGGAACTGTTTACTGTGAATGTTTGCCCTGCAATACAGGTCATTGGATTAATGCAACTATACGCCAACGATACCGACCTTGTGCCAGCACCGATTTGTGCTTCACATGCACCCGTAGTTGTATTTGTACGGATTGCACGAACCACTGCTGATCCGTTAACCCCCGCTATCTGCGCAGAAATTGGTGCCAGAGCCGTATTGGCGGCAATTTTTAATCCTGCATCAGTGAAGGTGATTGATGAAGACCCTGTCGCCGTTGCACTTGTTGCGGTGATGGCGAGAGCAGCCGGTGAGGTTTGCTGTAAGTATTTGGTAAAAAAAGATTCGCTTCCCGAAAAAGTGTAGGCGTTGCCCCCTACCCACACACCCGTGGCCGGGTTCGTTGAAAGCGTTACAACAGTTCCGCTAGCAGGAACAAATGCTTCACCGGATGCGTTCAATGCCGTGACGGTCACAGCTTCCGCTGCACAGGTTATACCGCTTGCATTATTTGAAATAGCGAAGCTCGCAGGAGTTGCCACGCATTCATATAAACCCGCATTAGCAGCCGGTGATGATCCCTTGGGAATCGCAACATACGATGCGCCCGCAGGTGTTTGCCATAATAATTGTGCTACCGCATAACCACCATTTTCATAAAACTCAAGTTTGATTGGATACGCATTGCCCGCCTCCAACACCACCACACTGCTTGTATGTGTAGTGACTGGATGATCGTTCCATTGATTAATTAATAATTCCCCGTTAACGGTCAACCGAATACCGTCATCAGAATTGGTTTGGAATCGATAGTTCCCTGATTGGGTAACACGTAAATACCCTTCCCAGTTAACGGAGAAATTGTTTGCATTCACCCCCGTCGGACCGGGTGCTCCCTGGCCCCAATCAAAGTTAATTGGGCCGTCTGACCGTGTCGCTACGACCGTCCCGGTCGCCAGCATATTGTTAAAATATTTACCGGTTATTCCGGCCGTTAGCGCGGTAGGGCAAGAACTTATCGGTGGTTTTGGAGCAGGACCGCATGCATTAGCCGGCGTTGAGCTTGGCAAACAGGTTCCAAAAACGCGTCCGCCATTAGTGACGTAAACGGTTGAATAATTCGGTGCAGTCAAATTTCCGTAAACTGTCGAATTATTCACTGTAATTTCGTTGCTGGTGCTATTTATAGAGATACTGGCACCAGAGGAACCCAATAGGCTCCCATTTTGGATGGTGACTGTGCTCGCTCCAGAGATAGTGCCGCTCGTCATAGTGACACCTGAGAAGGTAGCCGGGTTATTACTTGTCATCGTGAAGTTGCCGGAAATAGTTCCGCCAGTAATTGACATACCCGATTGCGCCCTGGCACCACCCGACAAGTTAGTGCCATTTGTCGTGATTATATTACCGATACTGGTTACAAGGCCCCCTACGCTTCCCCCCGTTAAATTGATATTCCCGTTGGCGGTAACTGCGCCCCCAATCGTGGTATTTGAGGTTGTAATACCGTTACTGGAACTGGTAACAGAACCAGTCACATTGCCACCCGTTAAATTAATGGTTGCAGGAGTGTTAATCGAACCATTAACCGTTGTGTTTACCAGAGTGACGTTTGCACTGCTATCCAGTGAACCATAAATTGTTGCCGGGCCGGCTGAAGTTATAGAATCAGATCCCAGGCTTAAATTAATATTTGCTGAAGCCGAGCCTATGGTGGTATTGCTTCCCAGGGTTAAACCGCGCGCAACAATTGTGGACGTTGAGCTGGCAATAATTATATCGTCCGCAGCCAAGGTTACATTGCCACTCCCTACGCATGTATAAGTTGTTCCACTAACATTCCAATTAGTCGTACATGGCGGGTAAAAACCGGTGCTCAAATTATAAGTAACAGCGGCAACTAGCTCACTGATGCCGGCAAAGATTAAAAAAATAATGCAGCGTATTAAGGCTGATTTTTTTTCTTTTCCAAAAGAATTAGGCATTCGCACTTATTCCTGATCCAAAAATGCACCAACTTGTATTGTTCGTACAGATCGAAATTGTTGCTCACCACAGGTTCCCTGGCTCGTAATCGTATAAAAACTTTTAGTAAGGCCAATAGCCGCCGCGGTCGAATAATTTGCCGCAACAGTGGAATTACATGTTGAATTATCACGGTAGCGGCAACTGCAAGTTACTTGCGCTGCGCAAATTTTCAACCCGTCAATAGCTGAAAAATCGGGACTAATCGACATCGCCGCACAAGACGCATCGGTAGCCTGGCGAGTGGTATTCGTGAGAAACAAGGCTTGCATCCCGCGTTGCGCCCCGCTTTCCGCCGCATAAAATGCCTGGATATTGGTGAACTCCTGGATGCCCGCCCACTGGGTTTGGACACTGGTGCGCGAAATAGTTAATGCAAGCGCACCCATCACCACCAGAATAAACAGGGCGAGCGGCAACAAAAATCCCTGCTGTCTTAAATACCTATGGTGATATATATTTTTAGGGAACATTGCGAATCAGCACATGTTGCACATAGGTTATACTTTCATTACCACTCGCAAACTTCAACGAGATGTTCAAACGAACATTCCGGTTTTCAGTACCATTTTGCAAACTAAAAGGTGTAGTCCCTGTTACATTTTTTGCAATGATATCGAAGGTTGCAGGTAACGAACTCAAATTATCGGCGATCCCCAGGTTGCTGTAAAAACGCAACTCATTACTCGCAACACAAAATGCCTGGGGGTTATCCAATAAATAATAACGTTTGCTAATGGAGTTACGTTGCCATTGTTTAGCGGCGGACAACACCAAAGCACCCGATGAATAACTACTATAAGTCGCGCGTGAAACCGCGCTGGCGCCATAGATTTCCGAATCCTGCATGGCACCAATGGTGACATGGCGAGGAGTACCGAAATCAATAGTCACCGGAGATGCCGGTATGCTATTTCCAGCGGGCGCACCATTTGCTGCATCCGGCACAGCAGAAAAATAATTTCCTCCCGCTGCAATGGGCATAAATTCAACACAATTACCATTATTTAAAATACGTACCGAATAAGGTAAAGCAATACGTAACTGTCGCGTGACTCGCTCCAACGCCTGTCGCGCAGTGTTCACCAGCAATGCGCGATTTTGTGTTTGCTGGTAAGACTCCATTGACCTCACCACAAACCCCATACCGATACTCGAAACAATGGCAAGAATAACGATAACCGCAATGAGCTCTACGAGGGTAAAACCCCGTTGTGAAAATTGCTGGGTAGTGATTGAAGGAACTCCAACCCGGTTATACGCGTCCATCAAAAATTCGCGCGCTCCGCCGCCAATAAAATAGTTTCGTTATTTGGGGTAGTCACACTTACCTGGATAATTTTTATATCGCCATTTCGAGTAACCCTGACATTACGTGTGTAACCCGGATAAGGAATATCGCTAAACCCGACATAATCATCCACGTCATTATAATCCGGCGTTGGGTTTGGATCCGGCACATTGGTACAAGGTTCCCCTGCCGGGGTACCACATGCCGGAATACCACCGGTCGGGGTTGCGCTGTCGTATTTCAGGGAAATGATTTCATCCAGTAATGATTGGGCTGATTCTAACGCGCGTACGCGTATAAGCGGGTCCGCGTTGCGAATAGTTGCCTGGTTGTACACGCCAATCAGCGCAAGGAGGGCGATACTGACAACCACAATAAACACAATCATTTCTATCAAGCTTACGCCTGACGAACATATTTTTCTTTGCGTTTGCAGTTTAATTTGCGAACGCATATCCACTTGCCTCCACCCTGACCCTTGCCGATACACCGCTGCTGTTACCGGAACCGGTGAGAGTGATATTAGCAGGGGTTGTCCTGCCCAGTTTATCGTAGTTAAGCGTTATCGGTGTCAGCGTAACTCCCGTGGCTACTCCCAGTGGATAATAGTTGCTTGTCACCTTAATAGGGAGGTTGTTTTCCTCTACGCTGATGGTATTGGTGGTGAGCACCAACTTGATATTGCTACGCATCATGGCCTGTTGCTGCGCAAAAAATAAAGCCGCGATGAGATCATCGCGGCTTGATTGGATGGGGGCGGTGCTTGAACTTCCAATTCTTGAAACTAATGCAACGGACATTACACCTAAAATTACTATGATCGACACCAGTTCAACCAGTGTAAATCCAATCGACCAGCGCCTGCCTGAAAACGTTAATCCCATATTTAAGGAGTGTCTCCAAACGCACTGAAGGTTTCAGTGAATTCACCGGCATCCAAAGTATCATCATTATCTTCATCAAGAAAAACGGTACATGTTGCTGTAGCACCATCAGCTATTGCCGTAGATGATATAAAATAATTTTCGGGCAACCCACCATCCAAAAGAGAGCCGACATCGGTACAATTTGCAACTGTTTGAGGCGCGGGAGTAGAAGCAGGCAAACCAGCATCTTTGGCTATAGTACTCGCATGGTTTAGCGCCGCTGCACTACCCAACGATCCTGCAACACCCTGGACAGCGGATTGTCTCGCTGCATCAGACAAGTCCAAAAATCTTGGCAATGCCGTAGCTGCCAAAATACCCAAAATTACAATGACCGCGATCAACTCAATTAACGTAAAACCAGATTGTTGTTTCATAGCAAAAAGCTCCAAGCCGAATAAATTTTGAGGGTTTAAAAGATTGCCTTAAAAACTAATTGAAAGAAGGCACATATACTTCCCTGACACTGGCAACCTGGCATAGGTTGCATAAAACTCATATTTAATCGAAATATAGCTAATACCTGAGTAATTGCCAGTTCCCGGTTATTTATATTTAAACGTCTATTCGTCAACAACTGAAAAGAGTACCCGGCCAGTTAACGGGAAATAATCAAAATAAGCCTCCCCCTTTACCATGGTGTAGCGACATCCTTTTGGTTGGGTGGATGCACGATATTTATGGAATTTGGATTCACGTTGGCCAAACGCTATTGGGGGCGGATTTTGTAAAAGAATTTTCCACAACTGATAACAATCCTTTTCCGTTGGTTGAAAGTTATCGGTCACCGGTGTACTGAAAGAGCCTGGCCACCCCTGATCAGACATATAAATAAATTTCCCCTCCACTAATAATCCCTTGTGGATTAAGGTTGACGATTTCGCGACCTGGGTGACTAAAAACTCAACGCGCAAATTTGCAGCACCGGTCATGAAGTGCTGCGATATAATTTGAAGGCGTAAAACCTGGGTATCTTTTGCCATTAAGGTATAACGATCCAGGGCGACAAGGGCAATAAGCGCAATAACAGTCGCTACTACGAAAAATTCAAACCTGCCCCGGCTGTAACGTTGAATAGCCCCTACCTCATTTTTGAATGTTGTACATATCCCACATGGGTAAGAAAATACCAAGCGCCAATACGGTGACGAAAGCAGCCATGATGATAATCATAAGCGGCTCAATTCGATCACTGAGTTGCTTTACGTCATACTCCACTTCGCTCTCATAAAACGCCGCCACCTCAGCGAGTAAGGCATCCACTTGGCCACTTTCCTCACCGACGGAAATCATCTGTAATACCAGTGGTGTAAACATACCACTGACAAGATGGGTTTGATAAAGCCCTTCGCCGCGCTCAATGCCAGCGCGAATCCCGCGAATTTTATCACCAAGATACGGGTTATCCAGCGCGCGTGCACTTAATTCCAATGCGGTATTTATAGGTAGCCCGGCATTTAACATTAAACCAAACGAGCGGGCGTAACGCGCCAGGGATGCGCGCTCAATGATGTCTCCGATGATAATCAGTTTTAATTTTTTCCGCCCCCAGGCACGGCTGCCTTCATAGGTATTGATGTAGTGATAAACCCAAGCAACAAGCCCCGCTATGGCCGCCAATAAATACAACCAGTAGTTAACGAAGAAATCTGAAATACCGATTAATATCCTGGTGGGCAATGGCAATTGGGCACCGAATTTCTCGAACATTCCGGCGAATGCCGGAATTACCTTAATATTGATAATCATTATGGCAATAGCAATGGCGATAAGCACAAAGGTGGGATATCTCAATGCCGTTTTAATGCTTTTAACAGTATTCAGGTCGCGCTCCATGTAATCGCTTAATTGCTTGAATACCAAATCGAGGCGACCCGAGTTCTCACCTACGTTGACCAGGCTGACAAATAAATTGTTAAAAATTTTGGGATGGGCGCGCATGGCTACGGATAACTCAACACCGGCCTCCAGTCGCTCGATAATATCGTTTAATGCCTGTTGAAAAGTATAATTGCGTAAGGATGCTGAGAGGCCGCGCAGGCCTTTGACCAAAGGAATGCCTGCGCGCGCGATGGTATGCATCTGGCGGCAAAACATAATCAATTCGGTACCTTCTACTTTTCCCCTGTTAGTTACTCGCGAAAACTTTTCCGAGAAACTCAGTTTCTCGACAAATGCTTTAAGCTCAACCGGCGTAATACCGCGCCCCAGCAACTGATTCGCCGCTGCATCCGGAGTGGAAGCATCCAGTTGGCCGGTAATCAAACGCCCTTCCGGGTTACGCCCTTTGAATTCAAAAATTGCCATACATATTCAGGTAAAAAATGGGTTACAGATCGTCAATTTGCGCCGAAATTGCCATGACTTCTTCCAGTGTTGTCATACCCTCAATTGCATATTCCAATGCAGTTTCACTTAGCGTGACGAAATTCGGTGTCGCATAGGCTGCATTGGTAAATCCATTGATATCATTAATACGCAAGGCTTCCGCCATTGGCTGGTTCAACTCCAGCATTTCAAATACCCCCACCCGGCCACGATAACCCGTGTTATGGCAATGGGGACATCCCGTACCTTGTTTAAAAATTATTTTGCTGAAATCCCGGCCTTTACCTATAGCCGCTAATAGTTGTTGTTCGTTGGTGTCAGGAGTGTGAGGCTGGATACAACTATTACAAATGCGCCGCACCAACCGTTGAGCAATAATGGCTTTTAACGCGGTAGCAACCAAATAACCATCCACCCCTATATCCATTAGCCGAAGCGCGGATGTTACCGCGTCGTTGGTATGTAATGTCGATAACACCATGTGGCCAGTCATGGATGCGCGCAACGCAATTTCCGCAGATTCCGCATCGCGTATTTCCCCTACCAATAAAATATCCGGATCCTGGCGCAGGGTTGCACGCAATACATTAGCAAAATTCAAACCGATCTTTTCATGTAACTGCACCTGGCTGATTCGCGGCAAGCGATATTCGACAGGGTCCTCTACAGTAATAATTTTTTTCTCCGGTTTATTTAATTCTGACAAAGCGCCATAAAGTGTTGTCGTTTTACCGCTGCCCGTTGGGCCGGTCACCAATACTAATCCGTGCGGACGGGTAATGACTTTGCGGAAACGATCAATTAAGTGGGGCGGCATACCGACACTTGCCAATGGCCTTACACCATCCGTTTGGTCAAGTAAACGCATTACTACCGATTCGCCAAATTGCACCGGCATGGTAGAGATACGTACATCGATATTGTGGTGTTTTACCTTGAGGTTGAAACGGCCATCTTGCGGCAAACGCTTTTCGGAAATATCCAGGCCCGACATGAGTTTCAAGCGCACGACCAACGCAGAGGCAATGCGTTTTTCGTTCATGACCTGCTCAAGTAAGACACCATCTATGCGGTTGCGGATACGGAGGACTTTTTCGTCCGGCTCGATATGGATATCTGACGCTTTGGTCGTAATTGCTTCTTCAAATATTTTTTGTAGCAGCTTAACAACAGGGGCCTCGGTATCAGTTGCACCTACCACGAAATCCGCCAAATCCACTGCAGATTCCTGTAACTCTTCATCCAACTCGCCGGCCAGCGTGGCAATTTCACTGGCGCGGGTGTAAGCGATATCCAGGATATCGAGTAACTCGGACTCACGCACTACCGCAGGCTTCAAATTCTTTTGCAAGATTCGCTGCAATTCATCCAAACCAAATATGTCGGTTGGATCGGCCATGCCCAGCAATAACCCATCAAAATCTTCACGTAACAGCATGACGCGATAACGACGCGCACTGGTTTCAGGAAGCCGTTGTACCAGCTCGCGATCAAAACGGAATTGTTTTAGTTCTACAAATGGAATATCCAACTGCGTTGAAAGCAAGCTGAGCAATGCATTTTCTTCCACATAACCCAGTTCAACCAGTGTCGCCCCGAGTTTACGCCCCGTCAGTTTTTGCTCCTGTAACGCATGTTGGAGCTGGGACTCGGAGATCATATTCTTTTCGACTAACAAGTCACCGATACGAATACGTTTTCGGGAAAAAGTGCTCATCATAAATACTCGTGGATTGCTACCGTAATGCAGCCAAACGCTGTTGAATATATTCCTGCACCTGGGGCTGTAAACCTGAATACTGTGCCAAACGCAAATAAGCTTGCTTTGCAGTTTGATTTTCGTTAAGGGAATCCTGTGCAAGCGCGAAGCCCAGCCAATAGGCTGGCTTTTCACCGAAACTGTCCAGCAATCGACGATACGACGTTGACGCCTCCAAATATTTTCCGGTGCGTTGATACAATCCCGCTAAAAGTGCACGATAACTTTCGTGATCCTCCGCCTCCAGGAGGTGCGCTTCCAATAAAGCTACGGCATACTCTTCACGGTTTTGAATAATCGCGGCTTTCGCTAAATAAAATTGCTGATCAAGGGTACCCAAATAGGGCGTCGTTTTTAACAGCGCCTCAATAGCGTCCGCGTTTTCCTGATAAGTTAAAATATCCAATAGCACCTTCACGGATTCGCGCGGCGTTTCAGCATTAAAAATAAATGACTTTAATTCAAGAATTGCCTCATTCACTTGACCCTGTGCAAATAAATACCTACCCCGCTCCGCTTTACGTTGATCCAGGAATTGCGGGTTGGGTGCAATAGCCAAATGGGCATCTGCCGGAATCGCATCCGGATTTTCCTGTTGGGAATTGCTCGCCTCCGCTGGCAGATCCGGTTCAAATGGATCACGGATGCTTACCGATACTTCTTGCCCGGGGTTAGTTGAAGCCTGACCTGCTGCCGCTAGATTTTCCGACTCCGTTGCCGATTCTTGGCGCTCCACCACCGTGGACAATTTGGTTATGGCCGTTTCTAATGCCGCCAAGCGTTCATTCAATTCAGCTGAAGCTTTTACTGTATGGATAGTGTCATCCATGTCTTCTTCAGGATTCGTATCCGGTGAATTATCAATTTCCGTTGTTTGCCGGATCGTTCCAAGTTCGGCAGGCGGGATTGGTGATTCGTTAATAGCGGGTTCGGCAAGCGAATCGCCGAAATTGTGTTTCCATACCAGCAAAGCCACTAAAACGACAACAAACGCCAACAAGCTGGGCATAAATATTTCACGCGCTGGCGTTGCTATGCTGGAATTCCTGATCAATTCATCCTGGCCATGGTCCGACACGTTTAACGATGCTGACCGGGACGCAGATTCATTTTTTTGCGTGTGGGATAAATCCCGCAACATATCATTGAGCAGGCTCATGACATGCCTCCCAGCAAACCGGGAGCTAACACAACCGCTGCCGCTGCACCCGCTGCCAATGTTGGCCACAACCAGTAATCGCGCCGTGCCAGCCAGCGCCCCAATGACCGGCTCTCGGCGGTATCCATAATCGCACGTACCATGTGCTGGCGATTTACACGCTCCGCCCCTTGTCCATAGGCAGCCAATAATGCTTTGTGGGCAATGACATTAATTAATCGCGGCACCCCGGCGGATGCTTTGTAGAGCAATTTAACAGCCGTCGGTGAAAATAATGAGGCGCCCCTATACCCTGCCGAATGTAAACGATAGGACAAATAATCAGCCAAACTGGTTTTGGGTATTGTTTGTAAATATTCCGCAAATACGATGCGCTGTTTTAATTGGCGAAGATCCGGTCGATCCAAAAGTTCATCCAACTCGGGTTGCCCGAATAATACAACCTGTAGCAATTTACTTTTTTCGGTCTCCAAATTCGTCAACAAACGCAGTGCTTCTATTGTTTCACGCGGCATGGCTTGCGCTTCATCCACTACCAATACCACCTGGCGTTTTTGTTGGGCCAACTCAACCAGGCGTAAATTGATATCTTTTAGTAATTGATACGATGGAACTTCAGGCGAATAGGCAATGCCAATTTCCTCTGCCAAAAACCATTTAAGTTCATCGGGGGTTAAATAGGGATTGGGAATATAAGCGGAAATAAAATTATCACCCAGGCTCGCAAGTAATTTGCGGCTTAGCAAGGTTTTGCCCGTACCGACCTCTCCCACTATTTTAATAAACCCCTCGCTATGGCGTAGCGCCAGGAGCAATGTGCTTAGCACCTCGCGATGGCTTTGGCTGTTAAAATAAAATTGGGTATCCGGGGTTAATGAAAAGGGATGCTCCTTCAAACCGAAATGTTGACGATACATGGGAAACCTCGCTACGGACTGGTGTGCCGCTATTTGTTTCTATAGGCCTCGCCCATACGTTGCATACTTTCGTGCACTTCACTGATCTGCGCGTCCCAGGTATTTTGATTGATCACTATCGGGCGCAATAAAATAACCAGTTCAGTTTTGGCTTTGGATTTATTTTTAGTACGGAACAACGCGTTTACACCGGGAATATCGCCCAATATAGGCCGCTTGCCATCCGTTACATTTGAAGATTCCGTCATCAATCCGCCCAATACAATCACTTGGCCGTTAGCCGCCTTTACAATGCTGTCGGACTCACGGACCCCACGCAACGCCAGGGGTAATGCAAATTCTTCATCACCAACAGTGAATACCTTTTGTTGGTCAGTCACTTCACTGACGACAGGGTGGATATGCAGGATAACCTCGCCGCTTTCAGATATTTGTGGAGTCACATCCAGCGAAATTCCGCTGAAGAAAGAAGACAATTCGATATTTGGAGTGCTGGTGATGGATGCGGCGTTGGAAGTGGTATTGCTTGAAATTCCGGTAACAAAATATTCATCCGAGCCGACACGGATGACGGCCTTCTGATTATTCACTGTCGATACGCGCGGGCTGGAGAGAACCTGTACAGTGCCCTGGGTTTCCAGAAATGAGAGCAGTTTTGTGATATCGGTTAATTGAATTAACCCCGCGACCGTCCCACCTACTTTTTCGCGGGCAGGAACCTGCACAGTCTGCAAATTTCCAGCACTGTCGGTATAGGTAAATGTACGCGTTAGCGATCTGAACTCATCCACAGGTGAAGCCCCATCGGTATTCAACAGGAATCCATCCTGGAGATTTTTGGCGGCGGTAATTTGCCCGCTTATAGCCCCCCAATTAATGCCCGCTTCAAAACCTTCGCTTAAACGTACTTCCAGGATTTTTGCTTCCAGGATTACCTGGCGCTTTACACTCAACTCAGAGCGTTCAAGGAATTCGCGCACCGCGTTTAATTCATTGGGCATGGCCTTTACCACAATCATTCCCGCTTGCGGAGTAACAATGACCGAACGATCCTCGTTTTCACCACCAATAATGGAGACAACAGTATTTTCCAGTGAAGACCAGAAATCGGTGCGGTTTAGCGTTTGTACCCGTGAACCCGGTGTCAAAGCAGACCCAGTGGCGCCACCCCCGTTGTTATTTTCGCCTTGGGTCGCATTTTGAATCATCGCCAGGAGGTTGGCGTTTTCATTAGCGGTATTGTTGCCACCGGAGTTTCCATTGGAATTATTTCCAGATGTTTGCGCTCGCCCGATTAAGACGCTGGTATCGGATACGCCGACACGTTGGACATCAAGATAATTGATTTGAAACACTTCGGTACGTAAAGCATTGGCATAAACGGAATAGATATTTCTATCCCGTTTAAATTCGTAACCATAGATATCACGCGTTACGCGCAATACTTCATCCACCGTAACATTTTTTAAATCAAGGGTTATGCTGCCATCCACTTCGGGATGAACAACCAGGTTAATCCCTGTGCCGTTTACCAACCCCAGAAAAAATGCCTTGGCGGGCACATTCCGAACCGACACATCAAAACGGTCACCAGTGTTTTTTAGAGAACCGCCCGAGGCGATTGCCTGGTTGTCCAGCAATGTCTTGCTAACGTCGGATGGCACAGATGCCGGTGATTTTTTTTGTTCCCCTTGCTGCGCTACCACCTTGTCCATCGCATCTTCAGTGAGTAATTTTTTGTTGGCATCACTGGAAGTACAGGCAACCAGGAGTGATGCGAAAAACACCGCAGCGATTTTTGTTATAGGGCGCTGGATTACACCGTTTTTCTGTTCAAGTCTGGTGAGCATTGTCACTGCCTCAATTAGATCCCGCATCAATTAATGTCTTTTAATCACATCAGGTGACAATGTGATTGACCAAATATTACCGCCCTGCTGCAAAATAACTCTTTGCGGCAGTATGCTCCGCACTTTTATCCCGCTACTGCCCGGTATCAGCTGGCCCTCACGCAGGCTATTGCCATTGATGATTGCCAATTTGCGGTGCGAACCAATAAGTACCGAATCCAGCTCAAAATTTTGCTCCGGCACATCCGCCAAATCGCGAGCGACATATCCCAACGGCGTTGTCGGATCACGAATTTCGTTACCGCTGTCAATTTCCGCGAAGGGTTTAATACTCGCGCAAATAAAAGTGACGCAAATTAACCATTTATACACCTAGCGACCCCTCCTCTGAGCTGAGCGTAAATACGCGGATATTGATGGTTGCATCGGGGTATTCAGTCACACGATAATCCAGCGATTCCCAATAAAACCGCCATGGCAAGGCTTCAATATCGGTCAGGAGTTGCAAAAGTTGTTGGTAACTCCCACTGACACGAATCAAAACCCCGTGCTTATACACGCCCGTTCCGCCTGTGTCTTTTGATGCAGGGGAATTGGCAATTTCACCTGATGCACTGTTAGTTAAACGCAACTCATCAACAGGCAAAGTGCGTACTTGCAGTACGTTTACCGCCGCTGTTTTTTGTAATACATCCTCCAATGCCTTGGGTAATTGGGCTACACCAATCAGCCCTTGCGACAAACCTGATAAGCGTGTTTCCACTTCCGTGATGCGCTGGTTTAGATGTGCAATTTCATTTTTACGCGCGATGGCAGGGTCATTGGCCAGGGCGAGTGTTAACTCCGTAACACGAGACTCAAGGGCTTTTTGTTCACTGCCGATTTGTTGCGCTTCGAGCACAAGGGCTTCCCGCTGCTTGTCAAAATGACCCTGTACCAGGAAATTCCACAATACGAAAACAACCGCGAGGAGGCTTAAAAAAATCAACACGCGCTCACGCATAACGCGGCTATCGATTTTTTCCATCAGTTGCTGAATCGCGTTCGACATCAATTTGGTCCTCGCGATTGGTTTTGATCTTCGGGCCCGGCATTCATCTCTATCAATGTTTGAACTGCCGTCCTGGAATCATCCTGCTTTATGGCACCAGTCTGTTTCGCTAACGAAAATTCGAAGATACCTGTTGATTTATCTTGCGGCTCGGCGTTCAACACGCCAAACCCGGATTGTGAAAACGCCGGATCCGAACGCAAGCGTTGGACGTACAAAGGCACCTGGTCAACCGAGTGGGTTTTCCCGGCAAATTCCAGGTAATTGCCACCCGCTAATAAGGAGAAGGCCTCAAGGCTTATTGTGTCCAGCGATTGGCGGCCGAGTGCACGCAGATGTGCAGAAAAACCGGTGTTATTGCCCAGATCCTTATTAACAATCACGTTATAAATTTGCTCGCGGCGCTGCAATTCTTCCGCAAGCTGTAGCGATTGCGCATCCAGCTCCGCCAGGTTGGCTGTAGGACGTTGCTGCTCCAACTGCGCAACGCGGGCTTTTAACTGCTCCAGTTGCAGGTGCTGCCGGGCCACATCATCAGTTCGCTGGCGATTGTGCTGCGCAGAAAAAAAACTGACGAGCATTAGCAACACAATAAAAGCGACAAGCCCCCACAGCATATGAATACTGCGTAACGGCTGTCGGTTCGGTTGGAATTCGGGTAAATATAAATTAATTTGCTGCATGGCCTACCCCACCTGGTCCTGGCGCAAAGCGGCACCAATCGCATGCAAGCATAAGGACAAGCTATGTTCGGGAATTGCATCGCTCAGCTGCAAACCATTTTCCAAATTGAGCAAATTGATGCTGACAGCCAGTGAATTGCGAATTTCCGGCGTGATTTTGTCGTTCGTAACGTTTTCACCGCACAGGTAAACATGGCTCGGCGGAACCTGGCGCATTTGCCTTTCGAAATAATCCAGCGAACGTTGCAATTCCAACACCAGCGCATCGCCGGGCAAATCATCGAGCAGGCCCGCGTTATAAGCGAGCGAAAACTGGCGGGCCAAATATAAATTGCCATCGCGAATAATTTGCAAGCTGCCGCCGCCCTGGTGCAATTTGACGATCGCCACACCGCGTTTGGTATCACAACAGGTCTCGGCTAAATTGCGCAAAACCAATTCGGGAATATCGATATTTTTTAACTCAAGGCCCGCCGTTTTCGCTGCACTGACTTGCGCTTCAATTTGCCTGCGTTGCGCCACTACCGCATAAGCCATTCGATTGCCGGCCCGCGCGCTGTCCTCCGGCAAAAAGAAACCATCTACAATCGCTTCCGCAAGGGGATATTGGATTAAGTCTTTCACGCGCCAACGCAAAGCCTCCGCCAATTCTTCCTGCGGAACTTTCGGCGCTTCGCCCAAAATAAGTTGGTAGTTACCGGTTCCCATCACCAGGTTACAAGGCACACGTTGCACGCCTATTTTTGCTAAACGGCCACGCAATAATTCAGCGGGTTCGACGCCTGCTTCCACTGGAATGAAATCACAATGGAGTAACAGTGGTTGTTGTGCAGCGGGACGTCGGATATGCGCAAAAGCAACGCCTTCGGGAGTAAAATCAACACCCACTATTTGGTTTTGGCGCTGGCTGCCGCGCAAAACCCTGGTTATTTTTTCCGCAATTGCGTTCAAGAGCTGATTCTCGCTTCCAAATACCCGGATAAAGAGTGTGAATAGCCAGCTGAAAAATTGTGCAAGGGAAATTAATAACACTTGCTTATAATTGACGCCGGAAACATAACGATTACCAAAAAACATAGACCATAAAGGGTAAAAACGCCAAATGTTGAACATAGTTCTTTTTGAGCCGGAAATTCCCCCCAACACGGGAAATATCATTCGATTAGCAGCTAACACCGGTTGCCAGCTTCACTTAATTGAGCCCTTGGGGTTCAGCCTGGATGAAAAGAGCGTTACGCGCGCCGGCATGGACTATGCGGAAACCCAGGATGTGCGGATCCACACCAACTGGAACGCATTTGTCAACGCCGAAAAACCGGCACGGATTTATGCGTTGAGCACCAAGGGCACCCGCTGCCACAGCGACCCGCAATTTCAACCGGGCGATTATTTACTGTTTGGCCCGGAATCACGCGGGTTGCCGGCGAGCATTCGCGAATCCCTACCCGTTGATCAGGTGTTGCGTATTCCCATGGTGGCTAACAGCAGGAGTATGAACTTATCAAACGCGGTTGCCGTTATGGTTTATGAAGCCTGGCGCCAGTTAGGGTATGCTGGCGCACTTCCGGTTTAAGGTGAAATGAGAAAAGCTGATGAGCAAAATCCAAATTTTTATCGGTAGTGTTTACGGGGCGGCGGAACAGGTCGGCGAATTGGTTGGCGATGAATTGCGCAACCTGGGCCATGAGGTGTCACTTAACACTTACGCCCGCGCGGAAGACCTGGCGCGTGACCCTGAAGAGATTATCCTGCTGTGCCACTCAAATACCGGTTCCGGGGATTTGCCGGATAACATCCAGCCACTGTATTTACACCTCACCCGGGATTACCCGCGCATCGCCGGGCGCCGTTACGGGGTAATCAGCCTGGGGGATAGCAGTTACACCACGTTTAACGAAGCGGGTAAAGCCCTGGATGCCGCCTTTGAAGACCTGGGTGCAATTCGTATTGGTGAGCCACTGGTAATTGACGCGAGCAGCGGTGACGACCCCGCCACCCTGGCACGCAATTGGATACAAGGCTGGGCGCAACTGATTTAAGTGAATGCTATGAGTGATACCAAAACCATCGGATTGTTTTACGGCAGTTCTACCTGTTACACCGAAATGGCAGGCGAAAAAATCCGCAAATGTATCGGTGAGGACCGGATAGATTTTTTTAATATCGCGGATACACCTATTATCCAAACCCAATTTTATGATTATCTCATTTTCGGCATTCCAACCTGGGACTACGGTGAGCTGCAAGAGGATTGGGAAGAAATTTGGGATGAGTTGGATTCTTTGGATCTGGGCGGAAAAAAAATTGCCATTTACGGTTTGGGTGACCAGGTCGGTTATCCCGAATGGTTTTTGGACGCGATGGGCTATTTACACAGCAAGCTCATTCATCGCGGTGCGATTCCCTGCGGTTATTGGCCGCGCGAAGGATATGAGTTCGAAGCATCCAAAGCCCTCACCCCTGACGGAAAATATTTTGTGGGTTTGGCACTGGATGAAGAAAATGAATTCCAATTAAGTGATGCGCGTATCCAGCAGTGGTGTGCGCAAGTTCTGCAAGAGTTTGCTTTGTGAGTGATGATCGGCAGGTTGAGTACGCCCGGTTAGATTGGGATGAGTATGGGCAACCCCTCTCCAATGTGTTTGGTGATGTGTATTTTTCCCGCGCCAACGGCCTGGACGAAACGCGCCATGTTTTTTTACAGCATAACCAACTGCAAGAGCGCTGGGGCCAACTCATCCCGGGCAATACATTCGTTATTGCTGAAACCGGCTTCGGCTCGGGCCTGAATTTTTTGGCGGCCTGGGATTTATGGCTAAAGGTTGCGCCAGTCACCTCGCAATTACATTTTGTCAGTGTGGAAAAATTCCCGCTCCGGAAAACCGATTTGATTCGCGCACTGGGGCTCTGGCCGGAATTAACATTTTTATCTGAACCATTAGTTGCTGCTTACCCCTGCATCGTTGGGCAAGGCTTTCACCGTTTGAGCTTTATGGATGGCAGGATTAAGTTAACATTAATTATTAACGATGCTGCCGAAGGGTTCGCGCAACTCCTGGCCAGCCCTGACCCGATCCATTCACTTCACTCCGTTAAAGTTGATGCCTGGTTCCTGGATGGTTTTGCCCCGGCTAAAAATCCGCAAATGTGGAGCGAGGATTTATTTTCCCGCATCCGCCTATTAAGTAACGCTGGCACAACTGCCGCCACTTTCAGCGCAGCCGCCCCGGTAAAAAAAGGATTAAAATTCGCGGGTTTCGATATTAAAAAAGTCGCGGGCTTCGGTCGCAAGCGCGACATGTTGAAAGCGTCAATGCCGGCGGACAGCCGGGATTATCTCTACCCGCAACCCGCGTACAAAAGTTTTTCTGCATTTCCATCTCCCTGGACAATTGCGAGCAACCTGCAAAAACCCGGTGACCGGCACGCCTTGATCATCGGCGCGGGTCTTGCAGGTTGTACCAGTGCACGCGCACTTGCCGAACGCGGCTGGAGTATCACCCTGGTTGAACGCAGGTCGTCCATCGCGGCGGAAGCGTCCGGCAATCCGCAAGGTGTCCTTTATGCCAAGCTGTCCCACAAGGAGGAAGCCCAGGCGGAATTTAATGTAGCCAGCTTGCAATTCGCGCAATCGTTTTATGCCAACCGGTGGCCTGATATCGGCAATAAAACCGGTGTATTGCAATTAGCCTATTGCGATTCTGAACAATTATTACAAACGCAATTGCGCGAGAAATTTTCCACAGCCGATGAGCTGGTACAATTTGTTTCCGCTCGCCAGGCGAGTGAAATCGCCGGTATACCCCTGGCCCAGGACGCACTTTATTTTCCTGGCGCGGGCTGGATTAACCCTGCCCAACTTTGCCGCCATTTAGTGGATCACCCGCGTATCAATGTCATTACCGCAGTGGAGGTGTTGGAAATCCAGCGCAATGGGGAGAAATGGTGTGTCAATAATAATCCGGAATTACAAGCGCCCGTCGTAGTGATTGCCAATGCGCGTCACGCCCAGGGCTTTACCCAAACACAACACTTGCCTATTAAATCCATCCGCGGCCAAATTACTTATTTACCGGCAACATCGACGAGTGAAAAAATTAAAACTGTTGTCTGTAGTGAAGGTTACATAGCTCCCGCCACGAACGGCATACATTGCACGGGCGCAACGTTTAATTTGAAAAATGAAATAATGGATTTGCGCATTGAAGACCATCACACCAATCTGGAAAATTTGCGCACACCGTTGCAAGGTTTTATTGATGAATGGAAAAACCTTGATTTGGGATTATTAAACGGACGTGTCGCATTTCGTTGTACCTTGCCGGATTATCTGCCCGCAGTAGGACCGGTAGCTGACGAGAGCGCAATGCTGAAACACTTTGCGCCCTTGCGCAAAAACGCCAAGGCATTTATTCCCGATACTGGCAAATATCTGCCCGGTTTATATATCAATGTCGGCCACGGCTCACGCGGATTGGCTTATACACCGCTGTGTGCTGAAATACTTGCCGCCCATATCAATTGCGAGCCCCCACCTATTCCCCGCGAACTGTTAAATGCCCTGAACCCGGCGCGGTTTTTAATTCGGGATTTAATCAAGAATAAACGTTAGCAGCGTCTATACTCTTTGCATCCGTGAAAAATAGCCGAGAGAGGCAAAGCCCATGCTAACTAACCACCGGTATATTCTCGACGACGACGTGGATTTCCTGCATAACTATTACGAACGACTGGTAGTGCAAGAGGTATATGACCAAAGTGGACGGGTACAACAAGGCGACCGGGATTTCCTGGCCGATGTGGCTTGCGTTGCCCTGAA
>CAMLKG010000023.1 GCA_946480695.1 uncultured Cellvibrio sp. | reverse complement strand
TCTTCAAAAGCGAAGCAACATTAGTAAACAGCGGACCGACAACCTTTGAACTTGATCCTGCTTATGTGGCCGTGCTCTGGCCTAATGACGAGGTTGTGGAAAATTTTGTAGTGCAAACACCGTCGTTTATTACCCTGGATAGCGATGGAAGCGTGCTGGATTGGGAATTTTCACTGCGATTTTTTTATCGTGGCGTAGCGCCCGACGAGCCGCCCTATGAACAACTGATAGAGTTCGATTCCGGAAACGGTGGTGTCGATCATTTTAAATACAAGGTTGATATCTATAACCAACGCCCCTTCAACACCTGGGAGTACGTGAATACGGTGGAGGTCCACCAGCAGGCTGCAAGCAATGTGGATAACTGGGTGATTGAAAAGATTGATGTTCCAGAACCGCATCCGCTGATGTTGCTCATTGCAGGGCTGGGAACATTGTTACTGGGCCGCTCACGCGTGAACAGCCAGGGAAACATTCGTTAAGTAACATCATCACGTTAATGAATTAAAAATATGATATTCATTAAATGTCTTTTGCTCACCATATCTGTTCTGGGTGCGGGGATTTTTTCGCCTGCGGCCATTGCTTATATGAAATTGACTGGACTTCCTGGACTCTATTGGACACACCTCAAAATGAGCTTTGGATTTGTCTATGAAAGGCTGGGAAGTCCACATGAGTCGGGTAATATGTACGAATAAACGTGACAAATTATACGTTAGTTCTGGGGTGAAAACCTTGTGGCACAAGGTTTTCAGGAGGTTTATGTAATCCATGGCGGGAAGTTCCTGCTACCCCATATAGCTCATGATTTAAAACTATGCCATCACCTGAAACGATCGGTAACAAACCCGTCACGGTTATCATTTCGAAACAAATACGCAAAAAGGCAAAGCCTAGCCACATAATTTAACATAATACATCTTATGCGAAAATAACAGCATTTTGAGTAAACAGCTTTATTAAGACGGAATAAATTCCACAGGATAAGTAACGGTTACTGTTTCACCCGGTACAGGTGCAAATACGAAAAGTTTGATCCTGGCAAGGATGCGGGCTTCCAAATCGGGATTATTCAATTCGCTGGATACGACTTTTACACTGCTGACCTTTCCGCTGGGTTCAATAGTGAGTTGAAAAACTATCCTGCCTTTCAAGCTCGAGTTTTTACGGCGCTCACGTTCGTAAAGTGCATAGAGGCTTGCTTTATTTTTGTTAAATACAATTCCAATATCTGAAGTACCCCTACCGCCTGAACCCGTTTTGGTTTGCGCATCGTCAAGCTTGGCTTTTTCGGTTGCGGCGGTGATGGATTTGGTATCACGCGTTTGCAGATCGGTAGTTTGTAATTGTCCAACTAATTTATCCTGATCGATAACCCTGCTTCCCTCGTTAGTCTCTGCGGCTATCGCTTCTATCTTGTGCGTAGCGGCCTGGTTAGGTGTCGCTGTACTTAAACGTGCCCTGACGTTTTCGTCTATTGCTGTGGTATCACGTAACTCGTCCATTTCTGCGGAAAAAGCAAGTAATCCGCTTTGCTGCGCAACCGAGCGAGCCCTCTCTTCTGTTTGGGTCAGCGGTTTATTTTCCGCGCGGCCAGGATTTTGCCGCGCTATGGTAACGTCAGCCTTCGGTTGTGCCGGTTGGTCCTGTAGTTTAGGTTGCGGCTTGGGAATGGGCTTGGGTTTTGGCAATTCAATAGGTTTTTCGATTTTCTTCGGTTGCTGGGCAATGTAATTAGCTATGCGTTCCGGCACTTTGGTGCGTTGTTCCCACGGCTTTTCCGGTACGTTTACTTGCGAAATGGCGAACGCCAAACCAAGGGCGAGCAGCAATGCTACCAGCAAAATGCGGTTGAATTGGCGCGATGCACTTCCTTCGGGTTGCCAACCTAAAGCGATATGTTTGTAGCTGATAGCGTCTGACATCCTGCTTCCGTCGTATTGACTGGGTAATTAACTCGGCGGTAAATCTTTTTGCAGAGCGGCAAATGCGATACGCGTGTACATAGATTCCTGACACGTAGTTAGTACTTTACGTATAACAGCATAAGGCACATTCTCATCACTCATGATGGTGATTTTCTTATTAGCGGTATTTTTTTGATTGGCGCTGAGCAGTTGTAATTGGCTTTTTAGCGTTGCAATTGAAACAGTATCATCGGCCAACGCATTAGCCACCGTTTCCACTCGGGCACCGCTTAATAAAATATCATTCCGCGTAATAGCAATTATGAGTGTTTCTTCAGGGACATTGCTGGAGCTGGATGTCGGTAATTTCAGATCTTTTGTCGCCGGCAGTTGGTAAGAACTGGAAGAACTCACCAGTAGAAAAAATACCAAAATGGTGAAGATATCCATTAAGGAAACCAAATTTAACGGCGGTGTTTGATTGCGCTTGTGGCTACGCTCCATCCGCTTGGCGCGACGTGACATTTTCATGGTGTTGGCTCGGACTCGCTCGTTTCCGCAGAGGGCGCAACTGCTGGCGGTGAAATATTTTCCGTGGCTAGCTCAAGCGCAGGGGCATCGCTGATTGATACATCCGGGAATAGTTCAACATCAACAACATTGCCGATTTGAAGCACTTGCGTACTGCGCACGTGATCCATCACTTCGATCATGGTCTTATAAGAAATCCCGGGCTCCAGCAGTAACATAATTGATTTTTCATCGGGGTAGCGTGTTTTAATTTCCATTAATACTTTGGTGAACTCATCCCAATCTTGCTGATCCTTGCCGCGTTCTATGCGATGCAATTGACCGACATTCGCATCCTGCAAATCGAAACTTTTTTCGCGCACAATCAACTCAAGGACCAGGTCCAGCTTTTCAGGCGATTGCGCCTGCGCTTGATCCAATGCCGGTAAATTTAATTCCAGTACTGTCATACGGGAAAATACGGCGGTAATTAGCAGGAAGGGAACCAGGATAACCATTAAATTCATAAACGCGGTTATGTTCAGTTCAACCACATCGTGCAAATTTTTCTTGCGCGCAAATTTCATGGCTTATTCGTTAATCATCAAGTTTGAACATTTAACGGCAGCCATTTCGATTGTATCCACCAGCTTGCTGGTACGGGTTGCCAAATAGGAATGCATCAGCAATAGGGGAATCGCGACTACCAATCCAAACGCGGTGGTATTCATTGCCACAGAAATACTGCTGGATAGGAGATTAGCTTTCTCTGCGGGATCCGCTGCCGCCACCGCGGTAAATGCCTCGATCAAACCGATAATGGTACCCAGAAGGCCCAGCAGGGTAGCAACGTTAGCCAAGGTGGCCAGGTAATGTGTGCGTTCTTCCAATTGCGGGATTACCTCCATTACACCTTCTTCCATGGCTGCTTCCAGAGTTTCACGTTTTACATCGGATTTAAAACGTGAAAAGCCATAAGCCAATACCGAAGATAGAGGGCTTGAGGCTTCTGAAACAACCTGTTTTGCCCGACCAAAATCACTGGCTTTTAACATAGGTGCGATTTTTTTCCACAGCAGGTTGATAGCACTGGCCGTGCGCGTTAAATAAATAAAACGCTCGATAGCTATCGCGAGGCCTATTGCCATAACTATCAAGATCGGCCACATAAATGCGCCGCCCGCCTGGAAAAACTTAATCAAGTCCATAATCTTACCTTTGATAACTTCTATAAAAATAGGGTGCTTATTCTAGCGGGTTAATAGTTTCTTCGGCACTGGTTTGTTCGGATGTGTTGCCCGGTATAGCTTCGCCGTTAAATTCATTATCCATATGATCAACCAGCAGTTTTCGCTTCGCACGATAAACACTTTTGGAGATTTCATGTTCATAATATTGTCGAGCTAACATTTTCATTGCATCAGCATATTCTTGTTCCACAATAATTACCTTTGTTTAGGTTATTGTAATTCCCGCACTAACCGTATCCCGGTGTAGGCATCAGCTGCACCTGAATGCGGCTGCTGGTTGGTGAAACTGCATTCGGACATATCGGTATCGTAAGAACCACCCACAGCGAGGTAGCGACCGCCACGCTCCATTACCAATTCCCTGGCGTTCCCCAGGTAATTAACTAGCCCCCAGGGATTTTGTTGTCCCAAGGTTGTTTTCGTTAATTCATTTCCTTTTTGGATTCCGCGTGAATTTAATTTGCAGTTGCGATTGGGATCTACACCGGCATTGGTTGCGCGAGCTGCGTATTGCCACTCTGCCAGGGTCGGCAAGCGATACTGGCGGCCCGCTTTTTCACTCAACCATTTTAGATAAGCGTTGACATTCGCGATGGAAATATTGGTAGCAGGTACGGCGGGATTTGACATACCACCCGCACATTTGCCTGAGTCCTTACAAAACTCCGCCCACTCATCCGCCGATGTTTCGTACTTACCTATCGCGAATGCCTTAATACTTCCCTTCGCCGGAATTACAACCAAAACGGGTGCCCTGCTGGCTCCATTGAGTTTGTCCCGGCAAGTGCTGCCCATACCACGGGACCCCAATCCCGCCAGCGATTCACTGCACGCATCCCGTGCCACTATATTGATTTGCTGAAGCACCGCATTTCCGGCGAACAACCTCAACGATTGACGTTTAATCACCTCTGCACGATCCGGGAAAGTCGCCCCCAGCTTTTTAATACACTGGGCAAGGGCAACAACGATTGCACCCTCTTCCTTTTGATAGCGCGCGGAATTCAAAGAGCGCAGCTTGGTGATTGCAATTTCAAAGTCGCGCATATCGATAGTGCTTTTACAGGCGAGTTGTGAATTTACATTCGTCAGCGCTGTTTCGAAATCAGCATTTTGTTTCGCAATGGTCGCATTTTTTTGCTGCTGTTCCTGACGCTCTTTTTCAATACGCTCCTGATCCTGTTCAGCGATAATGCGCTGTTGTTCCAGGGCTTCTGCTTTTTTACGCGCTATTTCCATGGCTTCGGCCAAACTGAGGGCCAATGCGTCCAGTTGGGTTGTATCGCGCGCGTAACGTTTGGCGTTGGCATGCCAACGCTGCGCATTTTCCAAATCCGGTGTTGCAATAGCGGATTTAATTTTTTCCAGGTACAGCGCGAAAAACCGGGCTTCCTGGTCAACAAGCCAGGCATCCTCGTTACCCAAAACAGTGCGCAATTCTTGTATTTGCTGCCAGAGCTGGGCTTCCCATTCCGGGGAAAAACTGGCTTGGCTATATAAATCTGCGAGGGATTTTTGCATGAGCTCCAATCGTAATTTTTGTTCGATTTCCGTGCGTACCTGATCTTCAGAAACGGTTTGCACCGGCTCGGGTTTGAATTGGTAATAAACACCCGCCATTGCACCCAGCAAAATCGCACTGAATAAAAAACGCATCCAGTAATTTTTGGGTTTACGTGAAAACTCTTGCCAAAATAGTTCGACGGATTGGATGCGATCCTCACGCTCAAACGCCAGGGCTTTTTCAATGGCTCGCCATTGGTGTTTATTTAATCCCTGGATACGTTTTGGTTTTAATTTCTGGCGCTTGGCCTCATCAGCGTGGACCCGATTGAAAGGATGGGCTCCGGTGTAGAGTTCATATGCAATGCACCCCAAGGCATAGATATCGTCTCGCACATCCGGTGATTTACCTTCCAGCATTTCCAGGCTGGCATAGGCTGGTGTCAATGCCCCCAGGTTTCCGGCATCAAATACAGTTTTGTCATCAAGGCTTTCTTCGCGATGTTCAACCTTGGCAACAGCGCGCGCAATACCAAAATCGATTACCTTGGCGATGCCCTTGTTATTGACGAAAATATTTCCCGGTTTGAAATCCGAGTGAATAATATGTTGTCCGTGGGCGTAAATAAGTGCAGCGCTGATTCCTTCCAGAATTTTGAAGACTTCATCCGCTGGCAAGCCAACAGAACGGTATTGCGCGATCAGCTTATCCAATGGTTTACCGTCCAGGTATTCCATGGTCATGAAAACCGTGTCGCCATCACGGTCAAAGTCAAATACGGTTACGATGTTGGGGTGAGCAATACGCTGGGTTTTGCGCGATTCACGCTGCAATGCAATAAACGCTTCGGGGTGCGCTTTAAATTCGTCAGTTAATACTTTGATAGCAACGTAAGGGTCACGGTCTTGCGCTTCGATTTTGAGCAGGTCTTTCGCCTTATACACCACTCCCATACCGCCCGCCCCCAAGAGTTCTTCGAGAACAAACCGACCTTTTAATAAAGCATGGTCTTTTTTACCTGGTGTCGGTTTGCTGGTAACGGCGGGTTTTATGCGGGTTGGGTCAGCTTTGATTTCCGTTTTGTTATCGTCGGGTGCGGCTTTGGGTGCGAATCGGGTTTTGTCCGGGAACTCGCTGTTCAGCGCATCATCAATTTTTTTTTCTGGCGCCGGTCGGGCTTTTGCCGCAGTACCCGCGGGAACAACGCGGGTTTTATCATCAACCGTATTTGGCGCTTGCGCAACCTCACGCGGTTTGAAATGCGTTTTATCGTGATCACCAGTATCAGTCATTACTTATAGTCCTCAAAAAATTATTATCTATCCCTGGATGGAGTCACTGGCTGGAATCTTGCCCGGATTTCCTTTTACCACTATGACAGAAACATTGTCGCGCGCGCCTTTCTCAAGGGCTTTGCTCATCAAATGCCGGGTACTTTGTTGCACGTCGCGCAAGCTTAAACCATGCACCAGCTCTTCGTCGGTGAGGGTATTGTATAGCCCGTCGCTGCATAACAAAAAGGTATCACCGACTTGTGTGGTAAAGAGGGTCATATCGACATAGAGCTGCGGCTCCACACCGACAGCGCGCGTAATGACGTTGCGATTGGGATGGTTTTCGCTGTCTTCGCGCGAGATCAATCCCATTGCAATCATTTCTTCCAGTTGGCTATGGTCACGTGTTAGCTGTACCAATTTTTGGTTGCGGAAACGGTAGAGACGCGAATCACCCACCCATAAGCAGGCGCCGATACGTCCTTTGATAACAGCAGCAACAACGGTGCTGCCCATGGTGCCGCCATCAAACATGATCTGTGCGTATTCCAGCATGAGCTGGTTTACATCCAGCAAGCAATCTTCAATAACTTCTACACAGTCACTCAGGCGCTGGCAATCTTTGATTACTTCCAGTGCGGCAACAATTTTACTGCTGGCAATATCCCCGACTTTATGGCCGCCCATACCATCGGCCACCGCCCATAAACCTATATCCGGTCGCGCGAGCACTGCATCTTCATTGACGCTACGCACGGCGCCCACGTCTGTTAGCAAGCTGCTGTCCCAAGAGATCGGCCGTCTAAAAGTTATATCTGTCATCCGTATGGCCACCTAATACAAAATCATGGCAATGCCTGGATGGGTTGGTGCCAACCCCATTGGGCCCATTGTCCATCCAGCAATGCGGCAGCACTACGAAAATTAGGTAGGCCACGGGTAAAAAATAGGGAGGGATTAATCCGCTCGGATCCCATGGCAGTGGACCAGAGTGAATAATTGGAATAATTCTGCCGGCACTGGCTATCCAGCAAATGCGCGTAGGCAGATTCGAGCGCGGGCATTTCACTGGCAAATTCTATAAAAATGCCGGCGCTTTCAAGTGCCGGTGCATGGCGTTGGGTCACCGGAGGCAAGTCCAATGGCTGGCGGTTGATTTCCTGGACCAATTCTTCCAGTTGGAGATGGCCGGATAATGCGGACAATGCCAATTGCTCGACTCCGTCAAACCAGGAGTTCTGTTGGATGATTAAAAATGGATTGGCGCTGGCCGGGACCTTGGTCACTATCGAAAATGGGAAATAGCGACCGACACGATCAACGCTGGGCAACATTATCCCAGCCCAGGAAAGCCCATCAACAACACCATCGGACATAGCAAAACGCCAAATTGGACTGGTTAAATAAATGTCCAACCATGCCTCACCCAGGTGTTGCTGGGAGCTGGCGATATATCCTTGCAACCAGGCATCCCAGGCATTAATGAAATGGCTTGGGAGATCGCGATAAATAAAATCACCATGAGCCGGCAATTTCCCAAATAACCCTACGTCATTAGTCCTGATCATTTCAGATAGACTCCGGACAACGGAAAGCATTTAGCAATTCATTTTTGAAAGGATTGTTGATGCTGGTCGCTCTGCCTTCAAACACAATTTTCCGTGTGCTTTGTTCATCTGTTACGCGTGCGGAATCGTGCATAAAGGTAATTAAATACACATTGGATTGGGGCGTGGATTGGATATGCGCTGCATCCATCAAACGGAACCAGGCCCAGGGACCGGTGAATGCCCGATCATATTGCCCGCCTTTAAGGTCCTCAAATATCAAGCGCAACCGACGCGAATCATTGTCACCGGACCAGGTAATGGACTTCCAGAACTTTGGCCCATGGTTATAGGTAAGCCGTTGATCACCCAAGTCGAGGGTAAATAGCGCATCTTCCTTATTCATGTAATAAGGTCGCAGCTCCAGGCTGATGCTGGGGGTCTCGGGGTTTTGACGGAAAAACACATCGCGAATACTGGCCGCGCGCTGCAATTGGGCCAACGCGGATGAAGGAAATCCCAAGCTGAAACCATCGACACTGCGACTTGCCCAGGTACCGCGTTTTTCAACAAAAGGGTCAATAAATTCTTTCGCAAATTGATCCAGGGTCCCCTGAGGTTTAAAGAAGCTGCTGAAGTCCAGCAGCGCAAGCTCATCGGAGGCATTGGGGTTGAGCGGATAGCGGCCAGCAAGCGCTTGTGAATAAGGTTGGTAAACCCGGGCGCGCCATTCCTTGCTCACGTAACCGTGTGCTGATTGGGAAATTATTTTCCAGGATTCGTCAGCCAGGCTGGTTAACCAGCGCTGCACCGGTTCCGGTGTGGTTTTGGCATAGGCACGCAAGGCGGAGACCGGGTTGCCCGCATTGGATTGGTAACGCGCCTTGGCAATTTCAAATGCACTTTGTTCGGTATCCGGCGCCAGCGCGATCTCCTGTACAAACGCCCGCAGGGTTTCCACCTGTTGCAGCACACTGTTTATGGGTGCCGGGCCGCGTGAGGATTGCTGCACGAGTTTATGCAAATCCTCAAAACGTTTATCCACTTGTGTGCCTTCCACTTTCGCAGCCAGGTAATCCAGGGCTTTGTCAGTTGCACCGCCGCCCTGGACTTTATCTGCGGCCTTGTCCAGCACCGGCGGGGTAAGCTGGGTGTGGGTTTTCGCGGTGTCCAATATCGCAAGGATGGGTGAATAAACCGGATCGACAAAAGCGCTTAAGGCGCGATTCAAATCCTGGATGCTGGAAAAATGATTCACAGCCAAGGCATTGTGAATACCCGCCCAGGTATTGCTGTAATCGGCCAGATAAAATTCACGCACTTGCGCACTGATACTTTCAACATCGCGATCAATTAATAACTGGCTGTTTGCGTCCGCATCAGCCAATACCCATTGCTCGTCAGCCACATCGGAAAAAAGTGGCGAGCTGGACGAAATGTCCAGGTTTTTATATCCCTGTAGCGTGAATAACACGGGGATAGTGAATATATTCCGGTTGGCATCCACATCGAAATTATTGCGTACCGGCTCACCATACCAATTGAGTACATCTACCTTCTGGCTGTATTGCGGATCAGCTTTAATGCGGCTGTAAATTCGTTGTGCGACCGGCACGCGCAATAGCTGCGCGCGGGTCTGCTCCACCAATAGGGGATTCAATTCGGAAGGCGGGAAATCCAGGGCAAACAACGCATTGAGATGTTGCTTGAGTTCCGCATTTTTTTGCTTGTCCTGTGCGAATTGGTGATCCCAATGCCGTTCGAACCATTCTTGCACCAAAGGTTTGTTCATTTTGTCCATGACTTTGAACATCATGTATAAGCGGAAACTGGAATAAAGGTCACCGCCAGGATCGCCCTGCTGGATCACTCGTTCCATAGTGCGTAACAAATGTGGCAAAAACAGCGTTTGCAATTTTTGCTGGTAAAGCTGGTTCGCCTCCTGATCCACGCGGTCATCATAAAGCCCCATGCTGTTTAACCAGGGGTGCGCCTGTTTGTCGTAAACACTGCTCGCCGAATAAAGCGCATTCAATGGAGGCAAAATATTGCCGGCATCGGCCGAATTAATAGCCAACTGTTTGGTGGTGTCCTTAAAGGTTTTAATGTTGTCCTTAACATCCACCATATATAGGTTATTGCGTGTAACACTCCCGCTCCACAACAAGACTACCGACAGCGTAACCGCCGCCGCCGCTATATAAGCTGCTGTTTGTGTGATACGGATAATGCGTTCGTAACGACGGTTGGTACCCACCAGTTCCGATTCAGGAAAAATAACTTCGCGGAACAAACGAGAAATAAAATAACTTTTCCCGCGCCCGGAATTAGGCGCGGCCACTTCGCGCGCGAAGCCAAAATTCGAAGAGACCGATGTCATCAGCCGGTCAATCGGAGTGCCGTCCTGGGTACCGCTGGAAAAATAAACGCCGCGCAAATAGGGTTGGAATTGGAAGCGATTCTGCGCAAAGGTACGATTGATAAAAGATTCAGCGATCTGAAACAGGTTTTCCATCTGCAATGGAAAACCTTCAATAGCGGCGCACCGCTGCGGATCGCGCTCCTGATGCATACGCCAGATGACCCGCTCGTTTAATCGCTCGGACAGTTTTTTCAGTTCATGGCTGATGTGTGAAAAATCGGGGCTTTGGGTAGGCTTGGGGGCGTTGGGAAGCGAAATCCCCCAGACTTGCTCGCGCTCTTCTTTACCCAGGTCTTCAAAAAATTCACTAAATCCGTGTACCAGATCCGACTTGGTAAATAACAAATAAACCGGAAACCGGATTTCCAGTTTATCCATCAATTCATCCAGGCGCGAACGTATGGTTTTGGCGTGCAAGCTACGCTCTTCATCGGTTTGCATTAACAAATCCTGCAAACTGATTGCGACTATAGCGCCATTGATGGGACGGCGGCGGCGATTGCGCTTTAACAACGTCAGGAAGCCTTCCCACGCAGAACTATCAATCGCTTTGTGGCTATCTTGTGTGGTGTAACGACCCGCGGTATCAATCAACACGGCTTCATTGGTAAACCACCAATCACAGTTGCGTGTTCCCCCTACCCCTTGCACAGCCCCTTTGCCAAATTGATCCGCCAACGGAAATTCCAGCCCCGAGTTAACCAGGGCGGTGGTTTTACCCGAACCGGGTGGCCCGACAATAATGTACCAGGGCAATTGATAGAGTGCTTTCTTGCGGCCACGGCCATGGAATTTGAGTTTGTTCAAAGTCGCGAGGGCCGATTGGAAACGGTCGCTGAGTTGCGCAATCTCATCAGCAGCTTGCTCTGATGCCATATCCTGTTGCGCATACTGGTTGGTTTCCTGTAAATCACTGACCAGATTTTTATTATTTTTATTGACCATGAATTGCCGGCGCCAGGCATTTAATACCCATAAAAGTATTACGCCCATAATTATGAGCAAGCGCGTGGTTACATCAGCCAGGGGAGCCGAGTTATCGGCGCCAAATTTGATTTGCGGCCCGGCAAACCAAATTAACAAGGCGATTAATACCAAACCAATGAGCGAGATCACCAGCGGGTTTGTAAAAAAGCGACCAATCTTATTCATAAATCCTGATTACCAATCAAGTCGGGGGTCTGTTACAGCGCAGACCAATCCATCATTTTTGTTTTATGCACTCAGTGCGATTCATCCTTATCCTGGAGTTCAGAAATTTCCTGAACAACCGGCGTTGACGAGGAATAGAGCCAATACCTCAGGCCCGAATAACTGAAGAATAAAATGGCTACCATCAAAGCCACAACAAACCACAGTGGAATGTATTCAGTGAGCGGGTTACGCATATTGCCCAAGCCCGCCCAGGAGGGCGATAAAGAACGCTCGTAATCCCCGCGATGGCGACGAATGATTGCAAACAATTCTTCGCGGATTTGGTCGAGGCCCTCGCGGCCGCGATTCATCAACCGGTAGCGCCCTTCAAACCCCAGGCTGATACAAATATAAAATAATTCGATTAAATCAAGGTTTTCGGCGGGTGTTTGCTTGAGTCGGTCCAGGATAAGGAACGACTTCTCACCGCCTGAAGTTTCACCGTGGAATACGCTTAACAATGTGCGCTGGGCCCAGGCGCTTTCGGAGCCCCAAGGCGTATTGAGCACCGCCTCGTCCAGGACTGAACACATCAGGTAACGCGCGGATAACAATTGCTCCTGCTTTAAATTCAAATCGCGCAAGCGCGATTCAAAGGCTTTTATTTCATTGACCAAACGCTGGTAAAGTCCGCCTACATCATTGTGACGCGCGGTACTTCGGGTTTTCGCAAATACGGCAATTAAAGTCGCCGCCGCATTTACAACAGGATTTACCGAGTGCTCTGCTTTAAATTGGCCAGAGTTCACATCCGGCATCATTGGTCGATTTGACGACGGTGGTGGCTGCTGATAGCCGGTGGATGGTTGCTCACGCGCCGGTGTCGATGGCCCGCGCGCACCCGGTGCCGGGCGCATGCCGGTGCGATCGCCACCCGGCATGGGTTGTTTAAAAACCGTTTTATCAGAGCCGTTATCAGACATATTGTTTCCGTATACCCAAAGGATTCTGCTGTAATTAAAACGCCAGGAACAAATGGTGTGTTTTTACTGCCTTATTGCCCAAAATTCCATTTCGATACCCGGGAAGTCGCCACCTAAATGCAGCGCAAATCCACCGGATTGATTTAATTCTTTCCAGAACTCACTGTGCTTATCCAATTCAAAATACGTGTATCCGGACCGGAATGGAATTTGGCGGGGCGCTACCGGTAGCGGACGAACCAAAATACCGGGCATGGCGGCGTTAACCAGCTCGCGAATTCTTTCTACCGGCCCGATTTTCATTTGCGCCGGTAAACGCAAGCGGATAACTTCATCTTTAACATCGGCACGTACCGCCAAAATAAATACAGCGGTACCGAGCAAGCTGCGATCGGTAATTTCGGATACGCGAATACCGTATTTCTTTTCCACCAATTGCAATGAAATAGCCGTTTGTTCGTACACCATTGATAGGTATTCGCGCAGCGTACTGATTGCCAGGGAAAAGGTTTGCTGCAAATTATCATGCAAATATTGCGGAAATTGTGGTGGGCGTTTTGCCTTGGCTACAAACGTCGATAATTCGCCTGCCAATTGTACCAACTCCCCATACAAGCGCGCCGGGTGTAATCCATCAATAGTCGTCAGGTGGGAGATATACGGCTCTGCACGGTTGACTAGTTGCAACAACATATAATCGGCGATTTCCGCTGTGCCGCCACGGCGGCCATCCGCCAACCGGCCCGCGATGGATTCGCCGCGGTGATGCAGTAACCCTACCAATTCATGTAAAAAACCCGATAGCCGCGGGGCCGCCTGGACATCCAGGCAACTCGGCAGGTAATGTTCATCAAGGATAATATTGCGGTCTTCACGCGCTTCGGCAATTCGCGCTATACCGATACAGGCATAGCCACTTAAATCCTCGGTTTCCAGTAACAGGCGCAGGCGTAATTTGGCAACACCGAGTTGATGGTCCTCCCCGCCCTCCTGGGTAACATCGCGCACCGGCATATCCAGTGGATAATAACGGGCCAGGCTCTGCACATTATCCTTGGCCAAAACATCTACCGCACCCGGGCGGCGCACCGGCACCCCAAGGTATACCACCACATTATGCGAACCTACAGGCAGCTCGATTACCGCCGGGGCATCATCAATATCCGGAAAGCTGAACGGTGTTCCATCGGGAAAGATACCGCGACCGTTGTGCACGGAAATCTTACCCAGTTTCAACAATTGCTGGTCTAGCTCCAGGTGCTGTAAACCCCAGGTGTTACTACCCTGAGCGCTGCACTTGCGATTGACGTAACTTTCGAAGTAGCGATCTTGCTGCTGAAAATGTTGGGGATTCAGGAACATCCCCTCTGACCACACGACTTTGCTATCAAGAGACATAGGCTTCTCGTAAATTCCCTGGGTAGGAACCCGGATTTATTTTTTAACCAGTGACAGGGTTCTTCCGGAAATCTGCACGATTTCCGCATTGCGAATAACGTTGTTTTCCGTCACGGGAAAGGTCACTTTGTAAGTGGAGCCCGCGTACTGGGAGAACTCCGCATAAATTGCAATAGCGCGCGTTCCCGGTTCCAGAACCAAACGTTCAGTGCGGGTTTCACCGGGAACCAGGGGCTTTAACGTTTGTTTATTGATAATGTCGCCACCGAAAATTTCCTTATCGCGCTCATAAATATCAATAAAGTCGGCTTTATCGAAAGCCGTGGTGGATTTAAGTTGGTAAAAGCGGACAAATACCGGTGAAGGTCGGTTGTTATCATCCGGATTTATATCTGAACCCACCTTCAGGGTAAGCTTCAAATCCGTATCCAGGTTTAACACTCCCCCCACCCGGCTTTTGGATGATGAACACGCACCCAGGGCGAATACTAAAAACGCAAGCAACATTATCTTCACCAGGCCTGAACGCATTATCTCAAACGATTTATTCATTGTTGGACTCCCCTCGTTTCCTCGCTGCCGTCAGACGACGCAATTGGTCTTCATAAGCTGATACAAAATCACTGCCAAACAAATGCTGGAATGAAAACTCCATATTGTCAGTAAACCCTTGGTAATAATCGGTATAGCTACTCCAGAACTTCGCTTTTTGCATACCGGGAATCACACTGCCTTTTACTTGCTTGCTAAAGGTTTTTTCTAATTGCTCCGGATTGAATCGCTCCATCATCGCTTCAAATCCCTGGCGAATACCGGCAATCATTGCCAGTTGATGTTCGGCAATTTCCTGGAAACCTTCGCGAAACGCTTCCACCGGCTTTTTGTAGGCATTGGATTTTTTTATAAAAAGGTTTTCCAACGCATCATCTACACTCACCGAAAATTTCAGCGGATTATTTTCCACCGGCTGGATAGTCGTGACATTCATCCGGAATTCGTTTTTTATACTGGCGCGCGAACGCAAAACACCCAGCATACCCTCCACAATTTCACGCATGAGCAGCCCGGTAATACGACTGATTTCAACCATGTCCGCATCGGACAAACGCGACATGTCCAATCCCAATGCTTCCACTAATATACGATTTGCCGAGTTGTCCGGGTTGTTTGCTGCCACCGGCGCAACCTGTGCCTGGACCCGGGTTTTTGCCTCGGGAACGACGCTAGCCACCGGGGGAACCGGTGTGTCTTGCGGTGCATCGGGTCTGTGCACCGGCGGGGCTGTATCCCGCACTGCTTCCATACCCAGGATACGCTCTGCCAACGGAATGCGCGTATTGGGCTTGGGAACCTCGAATGGCATTTCAGTCGGCGTTGCTTTCGGCTCGATTCCGAATGGTGACACCAAGCCGTCGTCCGGTAAGGTTCCCGGTGCTACGGGCACGCGACGAGAAGCTTGGGACGCCGGACTCATCAGGTCGTCAGCCCAATCTTCCGGGATGAGGTTTTCAGACGTTGCCGATGGCCAGGACACCGCCTGATCCATCCCCGGCGCGCTATCCATTGCAGCAAAACCCGCATCAATGGCCGGCTTGCCAATGCCCACAAAATCATCCAGCAGGGAATCACTTTCCCTATTAGATGACGCAAAATCGCGGGGCTGATCGAAAGGCGAATGCCGGGGTTGGGGCGGCCGTTTATCCCAAAGTGCTAAAGGATCCTGTTGCTGGTCAAACAGTGCAGGCGTATCACTTGCCCCCTGGCCAAAGAAATCTGCGTTGGGGACTTCATTGAATAAGGGGGTATTACCCGGATAAGCAGGCGCCAGGTCAAATGGCGATGCGAACGCACCTACTGGTGGTTGCTGTTCCAGCTGCAACTGGATGGAAAAACGGTAATCCCCGATTTCAAAAAAATCCCCATCGCGCAATTGATGCCGGGTGCCTCGACCAAGGGGCTCAAAACCACCGTTTATAAAAGTACCGTTGGTACTCTTGTCCTCGAGGTAAAACTGATTATCGGCGAAGATAATTTCACAATGGCAGGAAGAAAGGAATTTATCCGGATCAGGAAGTACCCAGGTATTAGTATCAGCGCGTCCAAAAGTGCCGCCGCGCTGGTCAAACACGTGATTATTCCGCGGTAAAGCAATGTTACCGGGAGTCTTGACAAGAGTAACTTGAAGCGCCATCTGCAATAAACCCTAACCGATCCATCTAGCGAGTATGTGTTTGATTATAAAGATTATTTAAGAATTCCTACACCCGTTTGGGGCTTCGCCCAATCGCTGTGGCAATCAACAAATCCTATCATGCCAGCAAAACCACATACCACCGCAGGTTTTGTGACACATTTCTCTAGCTCTCAATCACTTTTTAAACAGGAGTTATTAATTTATGATGCCGACTGTGCTAGGTTGTAGCCAGCGCTGGCTCGTCAGTGCAACTTGGAAGCTTTATCCTTACGAGCCCGGGGGCGCTAGCTTAGGTTGTAAGCACTATTCAGGACAACCTTTATTTAAATAAGATCAGACCAATAGGGATACGTCTTAATGGCATCATCAGCAATTCTCGACATACCAGAATTTCTTAATCCAATTTCAGAGGATCGTCCCACCGGGGAAGATCTCCGTTTGGACGCATCGCCATTATCCAGCTACCAAACAATTAAAACGGCACGTTATGCGGCCCGCGATGCCGAGAAGAACAACCTCTATAATGAAGGCGGCGGCGAGGCCGACGAATACTGGCGAAAAATATTAACGCTTGCGCCCAAAATCCTGCGCGAAGAAAGCAAAGACCTGGAAGTGGCAACCTGGCTGACCGAGGCCATGGTCAGGCGCTATGGTTTTCAGGGATTACGGGACTCCATGCAGCTTATTGAAGGCTTGCTCGGGCAGTTCTGGGACAACCTTTACCCTATGCCAGACGAAGACGGGATAGAAACGCGCGTTGCGCCACTGGCTGGCTTGAACGGTACGTCCAACGAAGGTGTTTTAATCGCACCTATTCGCCGCATTCCATTGACAGAAGGGTACACACCCGGCCCGTTTGCTTATTATCAATACCAGCAAGCGATAGACCTTGAACGCATTACCAATGAAGACGCACGTGAAGCCAAGGCAGAAAAGCTGGGTTTTACGCTGGCCAATATCGAACAGGCCGTCGCCGAAAGCAATGAAAGCTTTTTTGTTGATCTATTAGATGACATTGCCATTGCCATAGATAGTTGCCGCGCCACTGAAAAACTATTGGACAACCTTTGCGGCTCTGACGATGCGCCATCCACACGGGCGATTATTGCTACACTGGAAGAATGCCGCGCCGCCATTAATCACATCGCCAAACACAAATTACCCGTTGCCGATGTAGCGGTGCATGAAGAAGAAGGCCCAACCGACGGTATTACCGCTTCCGCTACCAAGGCCAACACCAGCAATACTGCTAATGTTATAGCCAATGCGTTGGTCTCCCGCGATGCAGCGTTCAAACAATTATTGGAGATCGCGCAGTTTTTTCGGAAAACTGAACCACATTCACCCGTTTCCTATGCGCTGGAAAAAGCCGTGAAATGGGGCAATATGTCGCTCGAAGATCTTATTGTCGAGCTAATACCAGACTCTTCGTCACGCAAACACTTCAGTGAACTTACTGGTGTGAAGAGCAATGAAGATTAATTTTAACCACCTAGCCAGAGAGGATTAGGGATTATGTCCGAGAGTATCCATGACAAATTGAAGCGTGTAAGAAAGCCTCGTGTTCACATCACATACGATTTGGAAACCAACGGCACTGTTGTCGAAAAAGAAATTCCTTTCGTGATGGGTGTGATGGGCGATTATTCAGGTGACAATGCCGACAGTAAAAAGCCGCTCAAAGAGCGCAAATTCTCCCAGATTGATCGCGATAACTTTAACGAAATCATGTCAAAGGTTAACCCCCAATTGCGCATGAAAGTAGAAAACCTCCTGGAGGGTGATGGTAGCGAAATGTCTGTGAACCTGGATTTCAAAAACATGGAAGATTTTGAGCCGCACCGCATCGTGGAGCAACTTGAGCCACTGAAAAAATTAATGGATACACGCAATAAGCTGCGCGACTTGCTGACTAAGGCTGATCGCTCGGAAGAGCTGGAATCCATATTGGAAGATGTATTAAGCAATACCAATGCACTCACTTCATTGTCGAGTGAACTGGGTGTTAAGAAGGATGAGGAGTAATTGATATGACTACTCAAGAACAAGTAGCCAGCCAGCAGGCCGAAGCGCAAACCAACGACGTCAGTTTCCTGGAGCAGGCAATTAGCGCGACCAAGCAAACAGCCCGCAATGAAACAGAAGAACTCCTGCGCACGTTGACACAAGAGGCAATGAAAGGCACGGTGAAGTGGGATAAGAACCTCTCTGTCACAATCAATGCCGCCATTAAAGCCATTGACGAAGCCATGTCCAGGCAATTGGCCGCCGTCATGCACAACGAGAAATTCCAGAAGCTTGAAGGTTCATGGCGTGGATTGAATTACCTGGTTAATAACAGCGAAACCAGCACCCAATTGAAAATCCGCATGATGAATATCAGCAAAAAGGAGTTGGGTAAGGATCTGGAAAAAGCCGTTGAATTCGATCAAAGCCAGATTTTCAAGAAAATTTACGAAAGCGAATTCGGTACTGCCGGTGGCCAGCCTTACGCGGCATTGATTGGCGACTATGAATTTTCTACTCATCCGGACGACATTTCCCTGTTGTCAAAAATGTCTAATGTTGCCGCTGCAGGTTTCTGTCCGTTCCTATCCGCTGCCGCGCCTGAAATGTTCGGCTTTGACAGTTTCACCGAATTATCCAAACCGCGTGATCTGGAAAAGATTTTCGACAGCGCCGAATACATCCAGTGGCGCAGTTTCCGCGATACCGAAGATTCCCGCTTTGTAACCCTGGCCATGCCGCGCGTCTTGGCTCGCCTGCCTTACGGCCAGGCCACCAAACCGGTAGAAGCATTTAACTACGAGGAAGTCGCTCGTACAGACGATGGTCGCCATGTCGAAACAGACCATGATGATTATTGCTGGATGAACGCGGCTTATGCGCTGGGTACCACCCTGACCAACGCATTCTCGGAATACGGCTGGTGTACAGCTATTCGCGGCGCTGAAGGCGGTGGCAAAGTCGAAGGCCTGCCAAGCCATGTATTTGTAAGCGATGATGGCGACACGGATCAAAAATGCCCAACTGAAATTGGCATTACCGATCGCCGCGAAGCCGAACTCAGCAAATTGGGTTTCCTGCCATTGTGTCACTATAAAAATACGGATTACGCGGTTTTCTTTGGTGCGCAAACTACCCAACGCCCCAAAAAATTCGACAACCCGGATGCAACCGCCAACGCTGCAATTTCGGCGCGCTTGCCTTACGTTATGGCAACTTCACGTATCGCCCATTTCCTGAAAGTGATGGCGCGCGACAAGATCGGTTCCTTCATGGAGCCGGGCGAAGCGGAGGCCTGGTTAAATCGCTGGATCAGCAACTACGTGAATGGTAGCGAAGGCGCAAGCGCTGAAGCGAAGGCGCAATATCCATTGCGTGAGGCGCGCGTGGAAGTTAAGGAAGTCCCCGGTCAACCTGGTGTGTATAACGCCGTCGTAATGATGCGCCCCTGGTTGCAAATGGAAGAGCTTACCGCGTCATTGCGTTTGGTGGCGAATATTCCTAAAGCGGGTTAACAGCCTTGCGCGTTGAATGAAATCGTCAACGCGCATTTGCTCACGTTCATAATTCCAATCGTTGTATTGACTGATTAATCCAATAAGGGGGCGATGTTGCAATCGCCTCCTTTTCACTTAGTAATGGACTCTTTTGTGACAACCTCCCATCATGACGACGTAGCACAGCAGAGCTCAGTTATCCCACCACCCAGCCTGTTAGACATTGCCTGTCAACAACAGCCTGTGTTGGTCAGCCATGCCGATTTCCTCGCAGAACCGGATGCAAATAAGGCAATAACCTTTTGGCTAAAAAATTATGAGGACTGTTCGCGTTTGAATAACGCGCGCGATGTTGAATTAGCCTTGCACAAATCCATGGCGCTGCTGGATCAGATGATCAACGACCAGGTCAATGCGATTATCCATCACAAAGAGTTCCAGCAATTGGAAGCAAGCTGGCGTGGACTTTGGTATCTGGTCACTCAGGCAGAAGCCAGCCGCACCATAAAAATCCGGATGCTTGATATTTCCTGGGGGGAAGTAAGCAAGGATATTGAACGCGCGCTGGATGTCGATCAAAGCCAGCTCTTCCAAAAAATATACAGCGAGGAATACGGAACACCGGGCGGTGAGCCCTTCGGGGTGATCATTGGCGATTACGAAATCAGCCATAAACGTTCCGCCCGGCACCCTCACGATGACATTTCCACCCTGTCGGGATTAAGCCAGATTGCTGCCGCTTCTTTCGCGCCGTTTATTTGTTCCGTATCGAGTGAATTTTTTGGCCTCGACGATTTTTCCACCTTGGGGATGCCCATCAATCTGCACAGTATTTTTGCGCAAAATGAATATATTCGCTGGCGCTCCCTGCGCGAAAAGCAAGATAGCCGTTTCCTCGGCTTGACGCTTCCCAAGATCCTGATGCGCAAGCCCTACCGAACCGAACCGGGCAGCCACAAAGGAATTTACTTTTACGAAAAACCGGGAAAGGATGGCCGTTCTACTTACCTGTGGGGAAATGCCTGTTATGCCTTTGGCGGAGTACTGATTCGCGAATTTGCCAATGTAGGTTGGTTTGGACATATCCGCGGAGTACCGCGCGACCAAATCGGCGGGGGGCTAATTACCAATCTTCCCAGTGTCGGCTTTGGTACCGATAAGGACATGCTTGTTATCAAACCCTCGGTTGATGTAATCATCACCGATTCAATGGAGCGTGAATTAAGTGACCTGGGATTAATTCCCCTGTGCCATTGTTACGATACCCCCTTCACCGCTTTTTACAGCAATCAATCGGTACAACATCCCAAACATCGTAATTCCAAAGCCGAAGATGTTAATGCAAAACTGTCAGCGATGTTACAGCATGTGCTTTGCGCATCGCGCATTGCACATTATCTGAAGGTCATGATCCGGGACAAAATCGGTTCCTTTATTACCGCCGAAGATTGTGAGCGTTTCCTGATGGAATGGTTATTTCGCTACACCACCGGTCGCGACGACCTTGATTGGGAAGAACAAGCGCGCTATCCCTTGCGGCAAGCAAATGTAAAAGTCACCGAGCGCCCCGATAAACCCGGCCAATATTTTTGCGTGATCCACTTGGTTCCCCATTACCAACTCGACCAAATGGTTTCGGAACTGGAATTGGTCACCGAACTATTGCAAACCGCCTGATAATATAGGGATGGGATGTTGTGAAAATCGATAAAAAACTGGAAATTCGCCCGTCAATACTCGATCGGTTAATGGATGACGAACCGACAAGTTCGCTGGACCAGGATAAAAGCCGTGTGCAATATTTGCGTGATTTGCGCAACAGCGTAAAACGCGACCTGGAAAACTTAATGAATACGCGTTTCCGTATGCAGACCCCACCGGAGCAACTAACGCAACTGGAAAAATCCTTGTTGAATTACGGCCTGCCGGACCTGGCAACTGTTAATATCGCCGACATAGAAAAAAAACGGCAATTTATAAAGAGCCTTGAAAATACCTTGGCCACCTATGAGCCACGTTTTAAAACCATCAAGGTAATCCATATTGACAATAAAGAAATGAGCGATAGGACTTTGCGCTTTCGGATAGATGCCACCCTTTATGCAGACCCGGCACCGGAAGTTATTATTTTCGATTCAGTACTCGATCCTGTTTTCCGTACCGTTAAAGTAGAAGAATCACAACATGGCTGATGAGTTACTCCCCTATTACGAAAAAGAGCTGGCCTATATTCGCCAATTGGGCGCACGCTTTGCCAAGGAACATCCCAAAATTGCCGGTCGCCTGGGTATAAGTACGGACACGATTGAAGACCCGCATGTATCACGCCTTATCGAAAGTTTTGCCTATTTAAACGCGCGAATCCACCACAAGTTACACGATGACTTTCCCGAATTAAGCGATGCGCTTTTGTCGGTATTATTCCCGCATTACCAGTGCCCTGTTCCCTCAATGTCGATAGCACAGTTTGTTCCCGACCGGGATCAACTGGAAGGCAACTACGAATTACCGGCAAAAACACTATTGGAAACCGAACAATTCCAGGGCGAGACTTGCAAATTCTCTACCGTTTACGACACGGAATTATTGCCGCTGGTTGTTGAAGAAGCGCGTTTGCTGGGACGGCCCTTTGCCACACCCGGCGCCAATAACATTCGCGGTGCAGGCGGGGTTTTGCGCTTGCAATTGCGCAGCTTCAACGATGCAATAAATATTGGCGAGTTGCGTCCGAAGCGCTTGCGCTTTTACCTGAAAGGCCAGGCCCAGCACATTTATCCGTTGTATGAAATGCTAATGAATGAGTGCCAGCAATTGGTCATCACCACAACGGAAACGGACGTAACGCCTGTATATGCGGGCAAACAATTATTAAAACCCGTTGGCTTTGCCGAACACGAAGGGCTGCTGCCCTACCCCGCCACGTCAATGCTGGGCTACCGGTTATTAACCGAATTTTTTGTCTTCCCGGAAAAATTTCTTTTCATTGATATAGATGGCCTGGATAAATATATCCCCGCGCACACCACATCCGAACTGAATATCTATATTTATTTGAACCAGTCCAATATCGAGCTGGAACATAATATCAATGCCCAAACCTTTGTTTTGGGCTGCACGCCGGTTATTAATTTATTCGAACACAAAGCTGACCCGATTAAAGTGGACCACACCCGCGACGAATATCAAGTTGTTCCCGATATACGCCGCCCGCAAGGCTTTGAGGTTTATTCTATTAACCAGGTGATTGCCGCCGGCTCTGACGGATCACAAACGCCGTTTATCCCCTTGTATGGGTTGAAGCACGAGCACCTGGATTTCAACCAGCAATCGTTTTGGTTTGCCGCGCGGCGTTCCGCAAAACTGAACGCTCAACTACGTGATGATGCGACTGACATTTTTTTAACACTGGTGGACTTGGCTTTTAACCCCAATATCCCCGACGACAAAACCTTATTGGTCGAAACCCTGTGCAGTAATCGCAACTTGCCGGCCAAATTACCTTATTCGCTTGAACAACCGAAATTGCAGTGTATCAACGCCGCACCGCCCTGTGAAAAAGTCCGCCTGCTAATCCAGCCTTCGGCATGTATTCGCCCGCCCATGCGCGACGGCGCGCGCTGGCGATTGCTTTCCCATTTGAATTTGAATCATCTGTCGATTACGGGTGCTAAAGACGCAACCAACGCGTTAAAAGAGATTTTGCGCTTGTATGATTTCAAAGACTCTTCCGCCTCACGCGCATTAATTGATTCCATAGTGGCACTCTCGGCACGCCCGGTGAATGCTCCACTGAATATAGATGGACGCACCACCTTATGTCGCGGGCTTGAATTGGAACTATTGATTGACGATTTACATTTCACCGGCAGCAGCAGTTTCCTGTTCGCGTCAATACTCGAACACTTTTTTGGTTTGTACTGTTCCATTAACTCGTTTACCCGTCTTCTGGTGAAACGGAAAAATAAAGAAGGTTTCCTAAAAAAATGTTCTCCCCGCGCTGGCGAAAAAACACTTCTGTAATTGAGCGCTTGCTGGCTGAGCCTCACGAGTACAGTTTTTTTCAGGCTGTGCGGTTGCTCGAACGCGCTTTATTGGTAAATTACTCCACGCGCGAGTTACAAGCCCGCGTTCAAACCATTGGCGGATTTGCACCGCCGGCCAGTGAAATCTTGCAATTCCGCACTAAACCATCCTTAAGCTTTCCAGAATCCGATGTTGTTCAGATTGATGGAAACCTGACCGACCCGAGCGTGCGATTTTGCCGTATTCAAACCAATTTCCTCAGCTTGGCCGGAAGTAGCGGTGTGTTGCCTTATCATTACACCGAATTTATTTTGCAGCGCCTTAAATTAAAAGATACGGCGTTGGCGCAATTTCTGGATTTATTTAACCACCGCTTAATTTCATTGTTTTTCCAGGCGAATACCAAATACAAGCTCGCGCTGGAATCCGAGCGTAAACAATTAAAAAACCAACGCAGCACCCTGACTACCACACCCAGCCAGATTATATTGGCCATGATCGGCATGGGTACGCGCGGCCTTGCCAATCGCTTGCCATTCAATGATGAGACCCTGTTGTTTTACAGCGGGCTCCTGACCCACAAGGTTCGCTCATCGCAAGGGCTGAAACAAATGCTTGCGGATTACTTCCAGTTGCCAGTCAAGATCCAGGAATTTGTTGGCCAATGGCAGGATTTGTTACCGGATTTTTGCACCCGCCTGGCATCCAGAGCCGAACCCCTGGGCCAAAACGCGCGCCTGGCCCAATCCGCGATGCTGGGTTCGCGCGGCTGGATCGCGCAGGGGAAAATTCGCATAGTGTTGGGGCCACTGACCAAAGCGCAGTTTTATCAATTTGCACCAGGCACCAAGGCGCTGGCAGCGATGAACGATATGGTGCGTTTTTACATGGGTCTCGAACACGATTATGAATTCGTCATTGAGGTCAATCGCGCAGATCTGCCCAACAAGATCCAGTTGCGCAATGCCGCGTCACCGATTTTGGGTTGGAATACCTGGTTGTCGTCCAGCGAAAAACCAACCATTGGCAGTACACAAAAAACTTTTAAAATAACGGTATCCGCCAAATGATGTGCCCTGGCGCCCTACCACTTGTTCACCCTCTCGTAAGGATTGAAGAATGATCAGCATCGATCTCAAATCGCTTGTCGTAAAATTAAATGAGCCTTGTCGTAACGCATTGGAAGGTGCCGCCGGTTTATGTTTATCGCGCACGCACTACAACGTGGAGATTGAACATTGGCTATTAAAATTATTGGAAATTCCCGACAGCGATATCCAGGCATTGCTGGCGAAATATGAAATTAATATTGGTAACCTGGTGCGCCACCTGAACCGTGAGCTGGATGCGATCAAAGGCGGCAATACCCGTGCGCCGGCACTGTCACCCGCCATTGTTGACCTCACCAAGAATGCCTGGATCCTGGCGAGTGTTGAATATGGGTATCCCAAGATCACTTCCGCACACATCCTCGCGGCATTAATGCTCGACGATGGACTTCGTCGCGCAACTGAAGTTACGAATGGCGAGCTGAGAAAAATTGCCCCCGAATCTTTACGCGAACTAACCCGTGCGATTGTCGGTACAACCTCCGAATCCAAATCAACAAGCGTACAGGATAATGGCATCAATACGGGTGAAGTAAGCGCCGTACCCAGCTCAACACCTGCGTTGGATAAATTTACGGTAAACCTCACCGAGGCCGCAAAAAAAGGAAAAATTGATGCGGTGCTGGGCCGCGATGAGGAAGTTCGCCAGATCGTCGATATCCTGATTCGGCGCCGGCAAAATAATCCCATATTAACGGGTGAAGCCGGGGTGGGAAAAACAGCGGTCGTTGAGGGGTTCGCGTTAAGGATTGCATCGGGAGATGTTCCGGACCAGTTAAAAAATGTCACCATTCGCAGTTTGGACCTGGGCTTATTGCAGGCGGGTGCCAGCGTTAAAGGTGAATTTGAAAACCGTTTGAAATCGGTTATTGCCGAAGTAAAAGCCTCGCCTGAACCCATCATTATGTTTATTGACGAAGCCCACACCCTGATCGGTGCAGGGGGCAAGGAAGGCCAGGGAGATGCCGCTAATTTATTAAAACCGGCCCTGGCGCGTGGCGAATTGCGCACCATAGCCGCTACGACCTGGGCGGAATATAAAAAATATTTTGAACGCGACCCCGCATTAACCCGCCGCTTCCAGGTGGTAAAGATTGAAGAGCCCGATGAAGAAAAGGCGATCAATATGATGCGTGCCGTATCGGGCATGTTGGAAAAGCACCACAAGGTCCGCATCCTGGATGAAGCGATTATTGAATCCGTCAAATTATCCAGTCGTTATATCACTGCGCGCCAATTGCCCGATAAATCTGTCAGCTTGCTGGATACGGCCTGCGCGCGCGTTGCCTTAAGCCAAAGTTCAACGCCTTCCGCAATTGAGGATACGCGTCGCCAGATCACGCAATGCAACTCCACAATCGAATCACTCGCGCGTGAAAACGCAAGCCACGGTAATTACGCGCATAACATTGAATTGCTGGAACAGCAAAAAGCTGAATTGCAATCCTTGCTTGCAATCCAGGAAGCGCAATGGGAAGCCGAGAACAAGCACGTTGCCGCCATCCAGGAATTGCAACAAAAAATTGAAAGCATTTTCCACCAGCAACAATCACCGGAAGCAACGCCTGAATTGCAGCAGGAACTTAACGACCTGCGCACTCAATTAAGCAAACTGCGCGATGAACTTGCCCAACTGCAAGGCGAAAATCCGTTAATAAAAGTAGACGTGGATGGCCAGGCGATTGCCGAGGTCGTCGCCAATTGGACCGGCATCCCGGTCGGCAAAATGGTGTCCAATGAAATTAAAGCGATTTTGGAATTGCAGGACGCATTGGGACAACGCGTTATCGGCCAACCACATGCGCTTGAAGCCATTGCGCAAAGTATTCGCACCTCACGCGCCGGTTTAACTGATCCGCGCAAACCTATCGGCGTATTTTTTATGGTGGGCTCAAGCGGTGTAGGTAAAACGGAAACCGCGCTTGCACTCGCCGATATTTTGTATGGTGGCGAACAAAATATTACCGTTATCAACATGTCCGAATTCAAAGAGGAACACAAAGTTTCCATGCTGTTGGGTTCACCTCCAGGTTATGTCGGTTACGGTGAAGGTGGTGTACTGACTGAAGCCGTGCGCAGGAAACCCTACAGCGTGATATTGCTTGATGAAATGGAAAAAGCCCATCCCGGCGTACAAGACGTTTTCTATAATTTGTTTGACAAGGGCACCATCAAAGACGGTGAAGGGCGCGATATCGATTTCCGTAACACGGTTATCATCATGACTTCTAACGCGGCGGAGGAACATATCCGCGCAATGTGTGCAGCGCAGGAGACCCGCCCTGATCCGGAAGTGCTGCTCGATAATTTCCGCCCGCAACTGCTGCGCTATTTCAAGCCGGCATTTATCGGCCGCACGACTGTCATTCCCTATTACCCGTTGGGTGATGAAGATCTGATGAAAATTTGCGTGATTAATATGAATCGTATTAAAAAGCGTGTGAAAGAACACTACAACGCCGCGTTTACTTACGATGATGATGTAATGTTGCATATCCTCGCGCGCAGCCAGGAAGTGGATACAGGTGCACGCAATATTGAAAATATTTTGACCCGCACGCTATTGCCCACACTGGCGGCAGAGTGCCTGGCAAAAATGGCCAATGGGGTAAACATTGAAAAAATTCACGTAGGTGCAACGGAGGACGGGCACTTTACCTATCAAATTGCCTAGTGGATGCTCCCTGGCCAAACGGCCAGGGATTATTAATTTTCTAAACCTGAATAATCGACGCTAAACATGGCCAGTTATTTTTTCGTAAGGAGCCTCTGTGCAATCTTATTGATGTTTGCGCTTAACGCCGGGGCCACCTCCCCGACATCCGTAAACCTTGATAATGAATTAGGACGCCTTGTTGCCGCAACCTATACTCGCGTTGCGAAAGCGCCCGGCACACAGGGCTTGGCGAACATACTTCCACCAGCCGAAAAAGCCTACCGGGCACAGGATTACGCCGGCGCTTTGCACATTCTCGCCAGCAACCGTGCGCTTGATGCTTCCCGCCTCGGTGAGTCCGACCTGCAACCAGTGGTTCGTTTGGCATTGAAACTTTATTGCCATCGGTTAGTTGAACAATTACTTGCAGAGGCGCAACAACAAGCGGATCGCCTGGCAGAGGCCAAATTGGTATTCGAACTCGCGCGCTTTTATGCAGAAAACCAGCATTGGCCTAAAATAACCGCGTTACTTAATGACGATTCGCTGTTTGAACAGCTCAGTAAAAAAGACGCAGCCGAAGCCTATGTATTGCTGGGAACTGCATTACAAAAGCAAAAAAAGCATCGCGAAGCAATTCCGATTTATGAGAAAGTGGGTTCTGGTTCAGGTAATTTCCGTATCGCGCAACTAAATTTAGCCTCCGCATTTTTACGACAAGAATGGTGGACAGATGCCCATACTGCAATAAATGCCGCGCTCGCTGAAAACAATAAAGGGAAACGCGACGCGCTGGATTATCGGCTATTCACCATCCTGGGTTATTCGCAAATCCAGTTTGGTTTTTATCGCGATGCACGCGAGAGTTTTCGCAACGTGGCCATTTCCAGTGAATACGCCCAACGCGCGCTTCTGGGCCTTGGCATCGCCGCATTGCATCAACAGGATTTTATCGGGGCCTTAAACGCGTTCGATAAATTACGCGTACAACCGCAGCAGGATATCTCGGTCGCAGAAGCGCATCTATTGTCTGCTTTTACCTTGCGCCAATTGGAACAATTTGATGCGGCAACCAGCCGTTACCAGGAAGCTATTGATTACTACCAAACGCTGTCTAGTGATATAAATGGATTATTAAGTTCCACCAAGGTTTCCGTAAGTTTCCTACGCCCTGAAAATAACAATGATAAAGTCATTGGTAATAATGCGCGGAAATTACGCCTGATTGATGGGCTTGCGGGCACCAGCCCGGGTGGGCCTGATGCGATGGCACTTACCAGTTTAAAAAATAAATTCAGTGATGAATCCGGCCAACGGGTAAGAAAATTGTTGCTTGAAGAAAAAAGCGCTATCGATAGCTATTTAAGCCAATCCCGCTTTGGCCTCGCCTCACTGTACGACCGTAAATAATGGATTGCTATGCGTAATTACACTCTTTCGCTTTTATGTCTCTCGGGTTATCTGCTGACGGGTTGTAGTACCCAGGTTGAGCAGGAAGCTACTTTGCGCGATCTGGACGTACAAGCCGCCCAGGTTGGGCAGGCGCCTGTTTTTGTTAAACCGAAATCAGAAGAAGACGTTCGCCAGGCCTATGATAATTATTTGCGCACGGCAAATAGTGATGAAAAAGGGCGACGCGCTGCCATGGGGCGCCTGGCTGAATTGGAAATGGAAAAACTGAAGGCATTGGAAAATCGCCAAACAGGAACGCAACAGGGAACAACCGATGCAGAGCAAATAGCGAGTTTGCAAAAAACCATCGATCTCTTTAACAAGGCATTGGAAGAATACCCCGATGCCAAAGACAACGACCAAACGCTTTACAAGCTTGCGCAAAATTATGACAAGCTTGGACGCGCAGAAGAATCCCTTGATGCGCTGCGCCGCTTGACCGAACAATATCCACAATCCATCCACTATCCTGAAGCGCAATTCCGTATCGGGGAATACGCTTTTATCACGGAGGATTTCCTGAGTGCGGAGACAGCCTACTCCGAAGTTATTTTTTCCGGTGGCGCCCACCCACTTTACGAACAAGCACTGATGAAACGCGGCTGGTCGCGATACAAACAGGGGCTGCATGCGGAGGCGATTGAAGATTTTACCCTCGCAATTAAACATCGGGAATTTGGCAACTATTCCAGCCTCGCTGCCAGAGACAAGGATGATTTTAATGAATATTTCCGCGCACTCGCCCTGGCTGCGAAAAACTTGCCCGATTTGCAGCAGTTAAATACATTTTTTACTGAGCCGGCACAGCAGGCTTACATTTATCAAACGTATTTGATGATTTCCAATTTGCTGGTAAAAGAAAAGCGTTATAACCAGGCAAGCTCGGTAATGAATGAATTTATTAATACCTATCCAAAGGCTACCGAAGTACCTGATGCACTTTTGCAAACCATTTATGTGCTGCGCATTGCGGGACAAACCCGGCAATACGCAACGGCAATGGAATCCTTCTACCAATCCTATAATCTGGACAGTTCCTTTTGGAATTCGCGCAAAGCTACCGATAGCTACCAGCATGTTAAGGATTCCATGCGCGAAAATATCTTGCTAATCGCCGACGCCCAGCAAAGTGAATTCCGGGGTAGCAAGCAGGTACAGAACCTCGCCCAGGCTGAAAAATGGTATCAACGTTACCTGGCCCATTATTCTGCCCATGCCCGCCAGGACAAAGTTTATTCCGCATACGGTGAATTACTCGCGGCTCGCGGTCGCAATGCAGAGGCGCTCGCGCTGTTTGAAAAAGCTGCCTATGACGGTGAAATTTTATTGGATAAAGATGCGGCTTACGCGACGATTGAGCTGACCGATAAGCTCTACAAAGCGGAGCCTAATAACAAGCAATGGCTGGAAAAGCATTTAGCCTATTCAACCCGATCAGCGCGTATGTATGCCAATGAAGATCGCTACCAAAAAGTCAGCCTGCATGCCGTTGAGCTTGCCTACAACAATCAACGTTACCAGGAGGCAATTAGCCTTACTGATAACCTGGGCAGCAATTTGTCGAAACCTGCACAAACTGAAGCGAGTTACATAAAAGCCTTGTCATTATTAAAACTAAACCGTGCGCTGGATGCGGAAACCATTCTTGCCGAACTGTCCAAACAAGCACTGAGTACCGAAGCACGCACCAAATTCCAGGAGGCCCAGGCGCTGGCCATTTACCAACAAGGTAAGGAGGAACTGGCCGCACACAAAAAAGAGCAAGCCATTGCGCAATATGTGCGAGTCGCCCAAGAGCTACCCAGGGCCAACATCGCCGCCGATGCGCTGTATGAGGCCATCAACCTGTCAGTGGCTAATGAGCTATGGCCTACAGCAGCGGCAACTATCGAGTTATTTCAAAAACTGTATGTTTCTCACCCTCGCTACAAAGACGCGACGCGGCAATTGTCCAACGTTTATTTAAAGTTGGGCCAAAGCGACCGCGCGGCATTGGTGTTTGAAAAAATTTCTGCGCAGGATTCCGACAAATCCGTGCAGATGGCGGCGCTGTGGCAGGCGGCGGAACTCTACGAATCCAAAAATAAGCTCGATGATGCCATCCGCGCTTATCGCAGTTATGCCAGTACCTACCGCGCGCCCTACCCACAGTATCTTGAATCGATGAATAAATTAGTCGCCCTGTACGGTAAAAAGCGCGATGTTAAAGCGGTAGCAACCTGGCAGGAAAATATCCTCAGCGCCGATAAAAAAGCGGTAGCAAGTTACAAAACTGACCGCACAAATTTTATTGCCGCACAAGCCGCACTCGAATTGGCCAAAACCCAACAAGCCAGGTTCTCCGGTGTGCAATTGCGCGAGCCACTCGCGCAACGCCTGCGTGAGAAAAAACAATTTATGCAGGAAGCCATCAACCTTTATGGCCAGGCAGCCGCCTATCGGGTGAGCGCAATCACAACCGAATCAACGTATGCAATTGGCGATATCTACCAACATTTTTCCAAGGCTTTGCTTAACTCCGAACGACCCTCCAATTTATCCGCTGATGAATTGGAACAATACAATATCCTTATCGAAGACCAGGCTTTTCCGTTTGAGGAAAAATCCATTGAATTCCATGAAATTAACCTGGCCCGTAGCGCGGATAATACGGATAGCAAATGGATCAGGGAAAGTTTTAACGCGCTTAAAACCCTTTTCCCTTCCCGTTATGCGCGCCCGGGCAAAGCAGATATTTTCCGCGCGGGAGGTAAATAAGCCATGGAACACACATTTGGAATAACTGAAAAACTGATATGCACAGCATTGTTAATGGCTGCATTATTGCTGGCGGGATGTGCCTCTGCCCCGTCTTCAACCAGCGGAATTGCCCAATCCACTGGCAAATCCGCCCTTAGTGAAAAATATCGCAGTCATTACACCGAAGCGCTTAACGCGCTGGAAGCTAAGGACTATTCTCGGGCCAGCGATACCCTCACCCGGATAATGGCAAATAGCCCCGGCTTTATGGAGGGTTGGGCTAATTTAGCCCTGGCGCAGTTAAGGAAAGGGGATATTCCCCAAGCCAGGCAATCCGCCAGTAACGCGCTGCAATTGGAGCCGCAATCAGCGCCCCTGGAAAACCTGTCAGGTTTGATTAGCGTAGAAGAGGGAGCTTATAAAACCGCAGAGCAACATTACGCCCGCGCGCTTCAACTGAATCCAAACCTGGCCAATGCCCATTACAACCTTGCATTGCTCAATGATCTTTACTACCAAAATATCACCAAGGCGATCCAACACTACGAACGTTACCTGGCGCTGATCAATAATGCCGACCCGGACACCGATGCCTGGGTTGAAGAACTAAAACGCAATTTGAAATAAGGAGGAAAATAGATGGTCCGTATCGGGTTTGCTTTATTATTTTTTTCCGTTGCGGCGCTCGCGGCAGATGCTGAGGCGCCCGCACAGGAAACCGATCTCAGCAAAGAAGCCCCTAATATTTTGTACGTGGTGCCCTGGAATGACACTCCCACCAAAAAAGCCAAGGACCCCAAGTTGGTGCTCCATAATTTAGTGGGCGATTTATACGAACCGCAGATTCCATCCGATTGGTGACCCGGGGCTTTTTGCCGAATACTTCGCTTGCCGGCGTTTTCGCGCGCCGCGATTTAGAATCAGGGCGTCAGGTTAGGAAAATACCAAGGCTCTGCATGTTCCGGTATTTCCCAACGCAGCGGTGACTTGCTGCTGGTTTCGCTTAGCAACCCTTCATTTTTTAGCTGGCTTAAAACACGCCGTGCACTGCGCTCCGGCATTGCACACAACTCCAGCGCCTGGGCGCGTTCAATTTCTCCTTGTTGGAAAGCACTGAACAAAATCAAACTCGCGATGGGTTTTAAGGGCGCGCTGATACCGGCAACGCGATTATCATTGCGCGCGCTAATATAGGATTCGATGCGCTGGCGCATGCTGGCAATATCCAATAAATCGCTGATATAGCTGACCTGGTCAATTGCGGTATCCAGCATGTAATTGCAGAAATCGACCAAACCCTGCTCGCTTAGCTGGCCGCGGCCATCGTAGTCGCCCTGGCGCGGGGCGTCGGCGTTGGCAAGCAATTGTTTATATTGCACTGCGGTACGGGCCAGGCCGCGACTGATACACCAGGCACCGCAGCTTTCCAAACCAATCGCCTTTAACGCCGCATCAGTCAGTAACCGCCCTACCCTGCCATTGCCATCGGTAAACGGGTGAATCCAGGTAAAACGATGGTGCGCCGCCATAAGGGCCACTATTTTTCGATCGCCGCTAAATTTTTTAGGGTTATAAGTTTCGCAAAATTTTGCCATTAATGCGGGAAGGTCTGCCGCTGGCGGCGGGACATGTTGACCCACGATAACGGATCCGGTTCGCCATTCCCCCGGTGCCAGTTTGGCTATGGAATTCCCCTGTTCATCTTTAATTAGCCATAAACTTTCAGGCACCCGTTGATAAAACTCCTGATGCAAACGGCAAATAAATCCCGGCGTGAATAAGGTGTCCAGATCCGGACTTTGTGCAGCTAGCCATTCCTGTACCTGCATGTGGGCGAGGGATTCCCGCTGCAAATCCCGCTTGGCCGGATCACCGCTGTAATTACCTCGCTGGGCGGCACGGATTTCGTGGGGACGTGTCGCATTACCTTCAATCAAATTGGAATAGTAGGAATTGATCGCCGCCATGTGCTGTTCAAGGCGTGCCAGGGTTAAAGGCGCCAATTGGCCTGTTAACCTTGCCGATTGGCTGATTAGTGCAATTGCCTTGTCAGGTAACGAACTTCGCTGTAACCGGACATCACCAGGGATAAATGGAGTCAAGTCCATAATAGATGTAGTCATAGTTAGATCCGCATGCAGGGATGGCCGCTTTTTTGGCCGTTTAAAATATTAATATCCCATTGATAGTTAAGCAATTATTTTTATTAAGTTAATAAATTGGTATAAATATGGCCGAATTAATGGCCGGTTTAGATATAAGGCAAGCGATAAAACAGAGGGAGAGAACCAGTAGAAATGTTGACTATACCCTATGCCTGGGTTCCTCCCGTCCTGTTTATATCAGGTAAAAATTAGTCTTATGACTAAAATTCAGGGTAAACTGCCAGCCCCCTTCTAATAATTAGTCTTGGGACTAAAAAAGCTCTCCTATGCTTCCATTATTTACCGATAGCTCCGAGGCCCTGGATTTTTTCCGAAAAACCCCGGGGATTAACGATGCACAACGCGCCTATGTCGTTGCATTCCTAAGTCGCGATGGCTGGACCAACCGCCAGATACGTGGCCAATTGGGGATTGATAAGGTTTACACCCTCACCCATTTCAAACGCGTGGGCCTATCCTTGAGCGATGTCGAATTTAATTTATGGGATAAAAACCCGGACCGGATCACCCTGGGTCATTTGCGCGCAATTTGTCACTTGAAACCGGAGGTTCGTGAGCCGCTGTTACGAACCCTATTGGCTCATCGGCTTTCTGTTGCAAAGCTGCAACTCCGGGTCCGCGACCAATCCCGGAACCCGAATGCTGACATCAAGCGCTATGAAAGCCGGATGGAAGGGGTGTTGGGCCGGGGCGTAAAAATCCATTACGACCCGATTCGCCAAAGTGGCAAATTGACATTGGACTTTTTCGGTTTGGATGACCTGGATCACTTAGCATCGGCCCTTGGTTTTATACCGGAATCAGACTAGTCGCTAGCGCCTTTTCGTATCCGTCTCCCCGGGAGACACTTGTCCCTACGAATAACATATGTATATTATGTACTGTATGTTATTAAGGAGTGCGGAAATGGTCCACTATAGAAGTAAAGTCCTGGCGGTACTCAATCAAAAAGGTGGTGTGGGTAAAACTACCGTGGCCAGTGTGATTGCGGAATATGCCGCCATAGTCGCGCATAAGAATGTATTGGTCGTTGACCTGGATATGCAATGTAATTCATCGGATTATTGGGTGGGCATGGAAACCGCGCCCCAGGCAACCGGTGGACAACTGCCGCCGCTACATCCCGATTATGACGGCGACCCGGACCTGGATTCCCGCTCCAATATCGCTGATATCTTCTTCGGTAAAGCGGTTCTCCCCCACCCTACTTATATTCGTCCGGAAAACGGGTTTGAACATATAGTGGAGGTTATGGTCGGACACCCTGCCCTGCTTGAACGCATCAACAGCGAATACGATAACGCCTCCGGGAAGATTGCCTCATTGATTATTGATCGCTTGGGGGAATTCCTGCATATGGAAGATGTTGCCAACACCTATGATTTGATAATCCTGGACACCGGGCCCAGCCGCAACCCGATTTTCCGCTCCGCGGTACGCGCGGCAACCCATGCCATTATTCCGTTCGAACCGGAGGAAAAAAGCCTGCAAGGTATCAATGCCATGTTGCAGGTTATCCAATCGGAAAACTTTTCACGCGATGAGCAGCAGCAACTCAACCTTATCGGGCTTTGTCCCAATAAGGTGCGCGCCAATACCAATATCCATCGCAGCACATTGGAAATGTTGCACCACGAGCTGGGCAATATCATGTTCCCGGCCGATGTCTATCTGCCGCAATCCACAGCGTTTCCCGAGCGGGACCTAAAGGGGATTTCTCCGCGCAGTATCTTTCAAATATCGGCGCAGCATGTAGCACACAAGCAAAGTTCTTCTGTAGGTGCATTTACCCTGAGCAAGATATTTCCTAACGAATCCTATTAATTCTTCGGTGTCTCCCAAGGAGACACCTATAAAGGAGTCAGGCTATGGCCCGAAAATTTGGTAGCGCCAGCGGCAATCGCGTCAGCACCGGCAAGATTGATCCCAATGAATCCAACGCCGAAAAGTGGGCCGGTTCGGTGGCTGCCCAAGTGGCAACCGCCGCGAGCATCAAGGCCATAGTGGCCAAAACCATTCCGGTTTCCTACATCGTTTGCGACCCCGAAAACCCTCGTAAACTTGCATTAACGCAAGATCAAGTCGGCACTATCGCCAGCAAATACCCCTTGGATAGGGCTTTGTTCGATGCCGATGACGCTACTGACTGGATCGAGGATTACATCGCAAAGGTCGCCAATGAAATGGGGCTTAGCGGCAAAGCGGTTGGGGATCTGGAATCACTGGTGGGCTTCGCCGCATCGCTTAAGTCTGCGGATCGCCTATTACACCCCATAGTGGTTTGGCGCGACGAAAGCACCTTTCACCTGATCGCCGGCGAACGACGCCTGCTGGCACATCTGCTGCTCGGCGAAACCCATATCGCGGCGCGAATCCTCGACCAACAATATTCCCGCCACCAGATTGACGCCTTGCAATGGGAGGAGAATGTCCATCGCCAGGATATGAATTTGTGGGAACGCCTGGAACATGTAAGGAAGCTATTGGCTGCCGAGGAAGGCTTCCAGCAAACCTCGGTAACAAAACTCAGCAAGATCTTGGGGCGGAGCAGGGCGGAAAGCCAACGCTACCTTGCCGTACTACGTTATCCTGACAATTTACTGATGGAAGCGATCCGGGCCGGCAAGGTAAACGACCTTAAAGCGGCGGCTGCGCTGGCACAGCTAACCCCGGAACAACTAAAAATTAAACTTAGCGGTGCACGCCTGGAACCGAAAGCCAAAGCCAGCATCAAGCTCGTGGATAAATCCCAAGCCGCTTCCGTAGGTGAGTTGCTTAAGGCAGCGGCCAGGCAATTGAAACTCGAATCGACCCTGCATTCATTAAACCTGACCAAAACAGCCGATATTAATGAGGCAATTAACCGCCTGATTGCCGCCATTGAAGGAGAGAAAGGTTGACCAAGTTTTCATTGCCCAAAACGTCAGACAAGGGCACGCGCTCGAGCATCCGTATTCCCAGGCCAATGCTGGAAAAAATTGACCTCGCCATGGCCGGGAGCGGTTACAACAAAAAGCAGCGGTCACGCTGGATCGAAGACATTACCCATCACTTCCTCCAGCGTTCAGACGCAGCCAATTTGATCGCGGAAGAGTTTATTGTTCCCGGCTCCACCGAAGCCATACCTGTCACCCTCACTGCGGAACTGGATGAGAAGATCAACCTCGTGCTCGAACAAGTCATCCAGGAAGAGGGGGTACGTAAGGATCGCAGCTCACTTTTGCGCACCGCCATCACCCAACATTTGCTTGCACTGGCCGGAATGCAACTGTCTCCCAAGGAGACACGCAGCCAATGGTTACCGCAACCCGATGACGGAAACCCGTCCGAAGGGCAGGGCAAGGGGGAGTATCCATGAGCCAACTGATCGATAAAGCCGACCAACTGGATTTGTTTGTTGCCGATATTATCGATATCGCGCCTAAAAGCGACTTGCATTCAATGGAATACCCCATTTTCGCCATCAGCTCAAAACCGGACACCGAGGTATTCCGCTACGAAAACGCCGCAGGCAATTGGCTGGAAATAATCCCCTCGGTCAACGGTCGGGCGACGATCCATGACAAGGATCTATTGCTTTATTGCTTCGGCCAAATCGCCGAGGCATTAAACCGCGGCAAAACCGTTACCCGTCGGCTGAAAATTACGGCTTACGATTATTTGATCAGCACCAACCGCAATACTGATGGACGTTCCTACGCCGCCATTACCGATACCCTGGCACGGCTGCGCGGTACCACATTCAAAAGCAATATCGGCAATGCGGAAAATAAAAAAGGCGAAGTGTTTGGCCTGATCGATTCGGGGACCACAGTAACGGATAAAAACGGGCGACTGGATTACATTGAAGTTGTATTATCGGAACACCTGTTTGCTTCCATCACCAACCATCGCATCCTTACCTATAACCGTGACTATTTTAAATTGCGTTCACCTTATGACCGGCGCATGTACGAACTTTGCCGTAAACACTGCGGCAACCAGACTTATTGGGAAATTGGCCTGGAAACGCTTTACGGTAAGTTTGGTGTTAAATCGGAGCTGCGGGAATTCCGGCGCAAAATAAAGGCCCTGGTCCAGGAACAGGCAATTCCCGATTATTTCATCGAATACAAAACCGCCAAAGAAACCGGGACTATCGAGAAAATCCAGGTTTACCAGGACAGGGCAGCCTTTTTAAAAGACAAGCAATCGACATCCGGCGACTAGGCCTGGGCAGGCTGGACTGCACCAACATATATCGTGATTTCAACCACGCAGCCCACCATCCATCGTGGTTTTAACCACCTTTAATGGGCAACACGGGGGATGGCGCTGCAAAATCTGCCTATTTATCAATCGGAATAAATACAGCTCTCACCAAAGTTCCTAATAACATACAGTATGTTTTCGTGAGTATGCTGTTCGTGCTTTTAACCACAGGAAAAACTGCGTCTGGCCGCAAATTTCCCACCTGAAAACCTGTGGATACTATCGGGTTTCTAACCACCATTTAATCGTGAATTAAACCACTGTTATTTCGTTGTTTTAACCACACCAAGTCGTGTTTTTAACCACGTTATTTCGAGAATCTGACCACGCAGCCGGTACGCGCAACGAGAACAGGCAAGGCCCTCGCAAACTGTAACAGTTTATTAACCAATACTAACCCTATCCTTATTAACTGGATTAGTAACTTTTCTTTTCCTGAATTCCACCTATTACCGCTGATGGACAATCGGGACGATGCTACGCACCATGGGCAAAAACCCTGGAAAACGCTGCGCGTTTACCACAGCTTTTACCCATTTCGCCCCAATTGACCACAGCATTGGGCAACTTTCCTATCCAACTTCCGCAGTCTTTTCCAACAAAACATTAAATTTGATCTGGTTATTTATGGATAAATTTCCCAAGCGGATTAACAACATTCCTGCCTATGCATTCTGGAATTGCTATCACACACAGCCAGCGTGAAGCCTGTCATACTTCGCCACCCATTTATCCGCGCACATCACCCCAATAATCCAATCATCGTAAAAAGGAGTCATTACCATCATGGCGATAGCTAAACGATCATCACTATTCCTTCAAACCCTGCTGCTAGTGAGCGTCGTATCACTCGCTGCCTGTGGCGGAGGGGGTGGCGGCAGTAAAGAACCCGCCGTAGACACAACCCCTAACGCCATTAGTTTCACCGCCTCCACCAATGCTGAACCCAATGCGGTGGTAACCTCTCCCGCCGTGACTATTACCGGTATCAATACTGCCGCGCCCGTATCGATCAGCGGTGGGGAATATTCCATCAATGGCGGCGCCTTTACGTCCGCTGCCGGTACTATCGCCAATGGCCAAACGTTGAGTGTAAGGATCACCGCATCCGATCAAACCAATACTGCTACATCCGCAACCATAACGGTGGGTGGCGTAAGTGCCAATTTCAGCGTGACGACACTGGCTGATGCGACGCCCAATAACTTCACCCTGGCTCCTGTGACCGATGCAGCCCTCAGCGCAGAAGTCACATCCGCCCCGGTAACCCTTTCCGGTATTGATATTGCGGTACCTGTATCGATTACCGGTGGGGAATACGCCATTGATGGCGGTGCCTTTACAACAACAGCAGGTACCATTGCCAATGGCCAGACACTCACGGTAAAACTCACCGCCTCAAACCAAACCAATACCTCAACCGCAGCGACTGTGACCGTGGGCAGCGTGAGCGCTGAATTCAGTGTGACCACCTCACCCGATGTAACGCCCGACAATTTCACCCTGGCTCCGGTAACCAATGCGGCACTCGGCGCGGAAGTTACCTCGGCGTTGGTAACCCTTTCGGGTTTTGATATTGCTGTACCTGTGTCAATTACCGGTGGCCAATACTCCATTGATAATGGGGCGTTCACCAGTGCGGCGGGAACCATCAACCCCTCGCAAACGGTGGTGGTAAAATTGACTGCATCCACTGCCCACAGCACTACCAGCAGTGCCCAACTTACAGTCGGCGGTGTGAAGGCTGCATTCAATGTCACTACCTTGCCAGACTCAACCCCGGATACGTTCAGCTTTGCCCCTAAGGTCGATGCGGACCTGAATACTCCCTACACATCCGCGCCCATTACCGTAAAAGGCATTGACACCACTGTGCCGGTTTCAATTACCGGCGGGCTTTACGCAATCAATAACGGCGCATTTACAGCTGCGGCCGGAACTGTGTCGGTTAACCAAACCATCACCGTCCGAGTTACCTCCGGCAACGATACCGAAACCACTACCAGCGCCACTCTCTCCATTGGCGGTGTTAAAGGTAAATTTACAGTCACCACCAAGCCCGATGAAACACCTCCGGTGGCCAAATTCCAATTCCCCACGCCTTACACCCTGAGCGAAACCATGAGCGTAAACGTGCGCGGAACAGCAACAGATGACCATGCAATTACCAGTATGAAATTGGTCGTCACCAATAGCTTGGGCGAACCTGTTCCCGAAATAGAAATAATTCCGCCATCTGTAGTTGATGGTGTAAAAGATTTTTCAACCTGGAGCGCGAAAGTTCCTTTAACGGAGAATGCGGAAAATGAAATCAAAGTTATTGCGACCGATGATCGCGGCAACACAACCGAAGCCGACCTCGCTAATAAAGTGGTGGTCAGACAGCGCGTGGACTACAGCGGGGTGTTTCCGGATTCGGGAAGTCCTGTGACTTCTACCTTGGGATTAGTATTGGATGAAGCTAGAAATCGCTTACTTTATACAGAAAGCAATGAAAATAGATCTAAAATTTTGGAAATTGATATTTCGACGGGTAACAGCAAACCATTTGCCGACTTTGGACAACAAAACTTGAACAGTTTCGGCATGGGAGCAATTGATGAAAACGGTCAGTATGGCTATTTTCCTCTTATAAGCGGAAATGCAATACTCAAAGTAAATCTCGACAATCCCGATGATTACAGCATTCATGAAGATGAAAAGTATGGAATCAACCATCGAGTACTCACGCTCAACAATACCGGGGATGTTCCTTTATTAATATCAGCAGTGAGAGCGGGTTCTGTGAATACTGGCGGAATAGTCACTACACGATTGGATAATTGGGAAACGTCAGTTCTGTCAGATGCTTTCTTAGGTATTCCCGACAGTACAATTCCCTTTGATACTTCAACCGGATTGGTATTCGACCAGAAGAATAATCGTTACTTGGTATCAGGTTCCTCCTATGATGCTGTGATCGCTGTGGATGTCTCCAGCGGCGCAAGGAGTGTTTTTTCCAATGAATCAGTTGGATCGGGCGATGCTTATGGCTCAGGTGAGTCTGAACTCATTAAAGCCATTGCGCTGGATGAGCCACGTAACCGGCTTATAGTGCTTGAGATGACCACAGGCCATATATTCGCAGTCGATTTGGACACGGCAGAACGCTCCATCATATCGGAAATGACTTTGTTACATCCTACTTCCGATGTGTGGCCTGATAATGAGAAAAACTATATCGGGGCGCAAATCGATGTAGAAAATGAGTTGCTTTATACCGTCCATCATCGTGTGCAAGCATTGATGGTGGTGGATTTGCAAAGCGGCCAACAATTAGTACTGTCGAAGGCTGCGAATGTAGTGCCTTAATAGGTTTCACAAGGAGGTGTTTCCATGATTCCCCTGATTTACCCCGGTTATTTGGGCGAGCATTACCAATTGCTCGCCCGGGGGCATAAGGTTTTTTCCTGCGGCATTCCGGTAACGACAATTGATGCCGCGCATTTATTCAGCGTCATCACCCGTGAATTAACCATCCCCGTCGAACAATGGCGGGGAGTGTTAATGCGTTTGGGTACTCCGGTCCCGCACAATTTCTTTCACGTCTACGATATTTATCACGAGCTTGTTAAGCTCTGCCAACGTGGCGATTTGCGTTTGGTAAAAATTCCCCGCCTGGAGCGCTTGCCCGCTATAGCGACAGGAAATGGTTGGGGCTATTGCTTTATTCGCGGCCCGCAATCCCATCCCCAGGATCACTCACCGGTCAGTTTTAATTCCGTGCAGGAAGCGCAAAATTTCGTAAGCTCACTCAACGTCGGTGAAAAAGGACTGCGACTATGTACGCACCGCAATCCAGCGCTGGCGGCATTATTGGATCGGGAAACGGATTTTAACCAAAGGTTTATTGAAGGCCTCGCAAACAAGGAAATCCTGGCCTACAAGGTTCGGGTAGGAAATTCAGCACCGGCAGTCAAACCACTGGAATATATGCCTGCCACGGCGGTGGATAGGGAAGTGCCTTCAGTAGGACCGCAATCTTCAAAACCAAATGATCTATCGTCCAATAATAATGCTGAATTGGCAAAAGGTATTGGAAACTCTCCTAAGCAGAAAGCAGCTAGGCGAAAAATAGCTTATGAATTTTACGAAAATCAGGGTTTGCCAAAATCTAAAATTAATAGCCACTTATTGGGAATAGATTTTTCTCGCCCAGTTGAAGTTGTTTCATTAACAAAAGGTAAGATTGTTAACCAGTATCAGATTCCTTTGGGCCATCAAGGAAATTATTATTGTGAGTTAGGAGTCGAGCCAAGCAAGTTAGGTATAGCTGATATAGCACTTGACCGTAATACTGGTGAGGTTGTTAAAAAAGTGGCAAATACTTATAGGATTAATGATGTTGTTGAAGTTTTGAAATCTACTGCGGCAAAAATAGAAGATTTTTGGTCTGTTCCCGATCAGGTTATAAAAACAAATGGCGGTGAAATTCAGTACTTTAATACTCAATCGAAAAAGTTTACAAAAATCAGGTAACAGCAATGAAAAATTTTATCGACAAAATTAATGCTGCCAGAATTATCGCAGATGAAATATACAAAAAAAACCAAAATTTCCCAATTATTCATTCTATAAAAAATCAGCTGGACTTCATCGCGAATGATTTTGATTGTTCAGGGAACTTTAAATTTACCGCAGCTAAAGAGAACGTTAAAAGGTTGATTTTAGGTATACAAGCTGTTCGGGAAATTGAACCAATATATCCTGAATTTGCGGATTTATTGTGTGAAATAGATTATGAATATAAATGTCTGTACGGAATTGATTGCTTCTGAGTGAGGCAGTTATAGTCCAAATATTAAAAATAAAAACTGCTGGAGGCAGTAGTGCCAAAAGAAAATTAGTATTGCACGGGTGATGGCTCTATTAAAAATATATTTTCAGGTTGCCCCAATGAATGCGGAGTAATGGAAATCTTTGCCTACTAGAAGCCCGCAAACACTCGGCCAACTCGAAGCCAGTGGCAGTGCCAAACGTATTTCAATGAAGCCACTTTAAGGAATTATGTTATGCAGTTATTTGAGCAATATGATCCGCGTAATCCTAAACCTGAACATTGGCTCCTTAAGTTTTTCAAATCCCCGGAAGAGGGTGGTTTGCCAGCAAGCAAAATCAGTTACGAAGAAATTGTCGCAGGGGAAGATCTACACGTAATGCGTAGCGCTAATGCCGGCTGCCCACATCCCGGTTATGCCATTACCAACGGCAGTCGTAGGAGTCATATGGATGCAGATGATTTACAAACGCTTTCGCTTTCTGATCCGTGGCTGTTTCAGAATGGCTTGATGGATTATTTAAAATCGCTGGCGGATGATTTTGAAAAAGGCCGGCTTTGATTTGCATTTTTCCATAGTGCCGTGGTTTTGCGTCTGGCTCCGCGGTAGAAGTTTGACATTACCGTTAAGCTTAAAAATTGGTTTCAATCGAGTAACTGGAGGGCTTTCACCTATTCCAGGCGTGGATTCCCTTTGAGTCAGGTATAACATCTGCCAACTGTGGACAACAGCAACAAAGTCCTTACACTGCGAATACCCGTTTTTCTGAATCAAAAACAAGGATGCCATTGTGGTCAATTTCGTCATAAAAGATTTTATCGGTCAGGCTTATGAGCTGACTGGCCGCGCAAGTTCACCGCGTTCATCATCAGCGCAGCGCTACTCCAGCGACGCCTATTCAACTTTTCGTTTGGTTGCCAATCTGCCATTGGCTCCAGCCCACTGGGTGCAACTTCTTAGAAGTACCGATCAATATCTGCCCGATTTTCACAGCAGCCATCCGGGAGAGGTATACCAAGCCGTTGCCGCAGCGATAATGCGCGGCGATTTAATGCTCTATAAATTGCCGGCACTCAATGCCAATCATTGCCTGGCAGGCAAGAAAGGTGTTGGTTTAGGGATTATCAAAGGCCCCAATCCCCACTGCGCAACGGATTTAATTCCCGAAGTAATTGGCAGTGTGGAGGCCGCGCAACAATTGCTGGACAACCTGGGCATCAGCCCACAGGCATTGCTGGGCTATTTGAGCTACGAAAATCTCTACAACAGCTATCAAAAGCGCAACCCGCTTAACGACGCACTGCAATTACTCGCCAGCGGCGACCTGCTCGCCTACAAAATCCTACTGCCACCCAAATCCCCGCCCAAGAAAGCCACGGAATATCTTCCGGCTACCGCAGCAGATAGGCCTGTGCCTTTGGCGCCGGAGAATAATAATTTTTCAACAAGTAATAATGCTAAAAACTCTGAAAAATTTAATGCGACTCCCTCTGAGATGGTGGTTCGATCGGCTAATAGCCATAGCGAGCTTGTTTATGAAAAGCCTACAGCGGAAGATATTGCATTAGCAAAAAGCGAAGGTAGTTCTAGCTTGCACATTCAAGCTAGGGAAACAGTCGCTCGTGATTTCTTAAAAAATAATGGATTCACTCAAGATCAAATCGAAGATGCGCTTGGCGCACCTGATGGTTCAAAAAATGGTGGCATTGACCTTTCGAAGCCTGTAGAAGTTATTACTTTTCCACCGCCTGAAAAAATGGTTCAGTATGTAAAATCTCATGGCTATCCTGGAAACTGGTTTGATCCATTATCAACACAAACGCCGGAAATGCTTGGAATTAGCGGAGAAACAAGGACGCTAAAAAGTTTTACTGTTGTGCCTGGCAGCGGACTCAAATCAATAGCAAAGCCCGTAGTTGATAACTGGACAAACCCAGAGAATCCAATAGCTACTTCTGGTGGCGGTATTCAATTGCTAGTGAATGACGAAACAAAAAGCATGATTTCCAGCATAAATCCTATAGGGGTATAAAAAATGAATTTTTTAAAAGTTGAACAGTTAGCGCTCCAAGCTATCGATAAATTTACTAACCAAAAGGTGATAAATATAAACGAGCCATCTATTCAATCAATACTGGCTCAACTCAACTTTATTGCCAGTTGTGCAAAACAAGGAAAAAATCCTCGCAACTCGCTACCAGAGGGAAAGGTCTTTACTTACGGCATAATTTCTTCAAGAGAGTTCGCGTCTCCGGAAGAGCTGGAATTGAAAAAATATTTGACTGCCGTAGATAAAGAGCTTTATCCAGAATCTTACAAGTCATAGAGCACCTGTATATTGACGGCGTGTATGCCTTATCGTAGCTGAAAAGAAGCAATTGGCCAGCAGCGTAACTAAAAAAGCTGTTATCTCTTTGAATAACCTTGGAATGTAATATGAACTACGAAGCGCTTCGCACTGCAGCAAACAAGGTTATTATCGCAATAGATACTCAGGCGCCACAGTACGTATCAGCAAATGTATTGGCTTCGATTAAAAATCAGATGGTGTTTATCCGTGATAATGCAGCAACGGGTAAGAATCCATCTGAAGAATTGGCTTCTGGTACAAAATTTACTTATGCAATTCTTGCCTCGCGCGAATTAGCGAGCCCCGATGAGACTTTTCTGAAAGACTTGATAGATGAAGTGACCAGAATATTACTACTGAATTGAGGTGGGTTTTAGCTTGGAGGATTTAATCTTGAAGTGCATTCTAGACTACGTAGGAAGACAGGCCTGCTGCCTGTAATCTCGTCGTTTTCCTCCAAAAAGAAATATGAATTGAAAACCGCAAGCAACTGACCTCCGCACAATGATGCCAGATCATGACACCTGAATTAAAAGAACAATTATTGCTCAGACTCTTTTCTTCAATTGAGTATATGGAAGAATTTACCGAGCACTACGTTGCAGGATTGCAGGCGGCAGAAGATGCTTTTGCGGTCTTTGAACAGAAATACAATATGGATGCTGCATTAGCCAAGCGCTATGCGATGGAGTTTCGTCAGTGGCAAGAGCGCGTAATCCCCAATTTTAGAGGGATGAAGCAGGATGCGATATTCGCATTGGGTAATGCCAAACAAGGACAAATATCCACTATCCGCTCGACAACCGGCAATCTTCGCGGTCTCTCCAAAGATATGGATGGTATCGGCTGGGATTGGTGGAATGAAGTTGAGTCTACCTATTGGAAATCGCACGCAGACAATATGAATAAAGCTGAAAAAATGGGTGACAATATCTATAAAACTCTAAGTAATTTTTGGCGCCCCGGCTCAATTTTCAAAGAAAATATTACCGGCCCCATCGACGAACAAGTTTTACTGAAATACTTGCAACCTGGTGAACAGCCATAACCCAGTAAAAAATGGCTCGAAGAAAACCATTTTCGAGCCGTTTTTTTGAATCCCATAAAAAATAGGGCAAAAAGAAATATGAATTGAAAACCGCAAGTTTTGAGCGAAGCTTACGAAAAGAATTAAATGGGGGCATCCCTCGCTATATGTTGCTGGAGTAGGGATTGTTGTCCAGGTTAAAAATGCTGGCTAGGGACATTGAAAAGGAAGATTCACTTCATAGCGTTATCCCCAGATTTTTTTATTTATAAAAATTAAAAAAGTTACCGTCGGGCGGAAAGCCCTGGTGCCAAAAGAATGGCGTCAAAAACATATTTTCCACATGGATGTTGAATGCGATAAAAAATATGATCCAGTTAAAAAATGCTCAAAAATACGCCACAGATGGTTTATTTCCTACAGCCAGCGCGCCTTCTCGCAGGTAAACTAGGCGCCTTTTGGAATCGCCCGACTGGCGATCCGGCCTTCCGTTAAAAATCACGTATAACCCAATGTTCAGGAACGACAAATGCGTAGCTCTCGCCCCCTGGTTTCCGTTAATTCCCCAAGTGGTACTTTTTCCCGCCTTAAGCTTTATGCCGCGGTATTGGCGGCCAGCCAATGGATGGTCACAGGGCAGGCATGGGCGGCGCCTGAAGGCGGTGAAGTGGTTGGGGGCGAGGGCATAATCCAGCAGGCGGGAGTGGAAACCCTTATCACCCAGGCTACCGAGCGTATGGCCATTGATTGGCGCAGCTTTGATGTAGCGGCCAATGAGCGCGTGGAGTTTGTGCAGCCCAGTTCTTCCTCCATTGCATTGAACCGGGTGTTAAGCAACCGTGGCAGCGAGATTCTGGGGCGAATCGATGCCAACGGCCAGGTAATGCTGGTAAACCCTAATGGCATAGTGTTCGGAAAGGATTCGGTGGTGAACGTGGGGGGCATGATCGCCAGCGGTTTGAATATAGATCCCACCAGCTTTATTAATGGCGAGTTCGCCCTGGACAGCATCGAAGGCGCCGAAGGCAAGGTAATCAATTACGGCATTATTAACGCGGCGACCGGAGGCTCAGTCACCTTGGTGGGTGAACAGGTACAAAACGATGGTTTGATTTCGGCCAAATTGGGTGCGGTAAACCTGGTTGCCGGTAACGCCGCTGTCTTGACCTTTGACCCTAGCGGCATGGTGGGCGTCCGGGTTACCGAAGCTGTCGTGCAGGATGAATTGGGCGTGGATGCGGCCGTTATCAACAATGGCAGCATTAATGCCGACGGTGGCCGGGTACTGCTTAGCGCCAGCGTCAGCGAGGATGTCTTCACCAATGCCGTTAATAATGCCGGCATGAATAAAGCCTCAAGCGTTGTGGTGCATGAGGATGGCAGTTTCACCCTGGGTGCGGGTGCTGACGTAATTAACACTGGTGATATTTCCACGTCGGTTACCCAAGGCGATGCGGGCCAGGTAGTAATGCTGGGTGAAAACATTACCCACAGCGGCAAGGTAATTGCCGATACAGGTTCAGGCACCGGCGGCTCCATTGAGTTGCACAGTGCCAATACCACCTCGTTAACAGCGGATTCCGTTGTGTCCGCCCAGGCTAGCGCCCAAGGTGAAGGCGGCGATATTAAAGTGCTGGGCAATAAAGTCGGCCTGTTTGATAAAGCGGAAGTCAATGCCTCTGGCGCCAACGGCGGCGGGCAGGTATTGGTTGGCGGTGATAAGACCGGCCAAAACCAACAGGTACGCAATGCCGATTTTATCTACCTGGGCAAAGAAACCCATGTGAAAACGGATGCGCTTGCCAAGGGCGACGGTGGCAAATTAATTACTTTTGCGAGTGATAGCGCGCGTATCCATGGCAACCTCTCTGCCCGTGGCGGTAGCCAAGGCGGTGACGGCGGGTTTATTGAAACCTCGGGATTAAAAGGATTTGAAATTTTAAATACGCCGGATATGGGCGCAGCAGCAGGTGAGGGAGGGACCTGGTTGATTGATCCTTATAACATCACAATCAAAACAATGGATGAAGGGGATGACGGCTTCCCACTGAATTCATCGCCATTTATTTCTACAAGCAATTCTGATTTAAGTATTACATCTTTAACAAACGCGTTGGTTAATGGGGATGTAATCGTCCAGACCGGGGACGGCGGTAACGCTGCTGACGGACGGATTCGCTTGGTGAACCCATTAAGTTACACCGGAACTAATGAACGGACACTTACCCTGCGCGCTCACAACGGCATTGAAATAGCGCAAGGTTTTAACAGTACCAGCCAACCCCTTAACCTGAATTTAATTGCTGACTTTGATAACAACGGCACGGGTAATATTGATATAGATGCGAGCTATACATTTAATACCCGAGGGGGAGATATAACTGCAACTGGCGTTGGTTTTAATTTAATAGACCCTACGCCAAGTGATAATAACAATGCAGAACTGGGTATTGAGACAAACGGTGGGAACATCACCTTAAATATGACCGGGGCGATTGACCTCCAGGCCAATACCGTTACTGCAAACGGAAATTTTAATGCAACGGGAACAAGCTTTTATGCCCATAACGCCGGCAGTACCGTAATTGATACCGGCACCGGCAATTTAACCATCAAAGCAAACTCCACCGCTCACTTGGGCAATATCACTACAAATAATCTCACCATTAATGCGGATGGGAACCTGGCGGATGCTCCCTTGCAAGCGGGAAATGTAGCTGTAACCCAGGAAGCGGGAACCGCGCTCACCGTAAGCGGCACCAGCACGTTTAATACCCATATCGCTAACACCGACAATGACAATACCGGTGGCAATGTTGTACTAGCTAATTCGGGGAACACCTTCACCGGTAATCTGGTATTTACCAGGACCGGAAGTGTGAATATAAGGGATTCAAACGCGGTTAATCTGGGTGCTTCAAATATCGATGGAAATTTCACACTGGTCGCGGGCGGTAACATTACCCAGTCGGCAAGTGTTACTGTCAAAAATACCACCACAATTACCGCAGGCAATTTCGATGTTGTGCTTAACAATGCTGCAAATAAATTCAATACGGTAAATTTCACTGGTGCTATCAAATCGCTGAACCTGTTGGACAGCGAAGGTGGCTTGTCCGTTGGTAACATCACCACACAAGTTAATAATCAAAACGGTGGCAATATTGTCATTACTAACACTGCTGCGGGGGGCGCGTTAACCCTTGGTACTCTAACAACAGCAGGTGGTAGCGTTGCGGATGGCCAGGCAGGAAGAGACGGCGGCGATGTAACCCTGAACGCCCAGGGTGCAATTACTGTCGGTACGATCAATACTTCCGGGTCCTCCGGTAATGATAATAATAGTAGTGGAAGTGGTTATAACGGAGGCTACGGAGGCGAGGTTTCAATCACATCTACTTCCACGGCTACCTTGGGTCGCATAACTACCGATGGCGGTAATGGAGACGCTGATGGTACACAGTCAGACGATGACGCCACTGGCGGCGATGCCGGCAGCATAACGGTTACAGCAACCGAAATAGAATTAACCGATTCCCTGTTTGCACGCGGCGGAAGATTGGACGATCCTGTAGCTCCCTCCGACAAAAATAATGGATCTGGCGGGACTATTGACCTTGCTGGCAATGTAAAAATAAATAATTCAGCCAATCCTGTCAGGATTGATACAACACTAGTCGATACTCTAACAAGCGATTCGATAGTTAAAAATGCAATACCTGCAGACCTTACCATTAATGGAAACATAATTGGTGAAACCGCCTACGCAGATGCCTTAACGATCAACGTTGCGCAGTTTAATTTCACGGGTACTATCGGTAGTGAAACTACCGCGCTGGGTGATTTATCAATCACTGCAACCAATGCTGTCGGCGTGGCCGGAAAAGATATCTTTGCAAAAAGCCTCAATATAAATTCCAACGGTTTTACGGCGGGAAATATCAGTACCTACAGGGCAGGGCAAGCCGCCGGTAATGTTGTTATCAATTCGACCGGCGCGATAAACCTGGGATCAATTGATGCCCACGGCGATGCAGGGGCGCAAAATGGCGGTGCCGTAACGCTTACAGGTACTTCGGTAAACCTGGGATCGATAAATACCTCCGGCGACATCGGCGGGCCAATCTCAATTGAAGCTAATAATTCCACGACATCAAAAAGCATTACGGTTAGTGGCGACCTCAATGCGCAAAGCACCTTGGGCCAGGGCGCAATCCAATTAACATTGGCTAACACCACAACCACTGGTGCGATAAACCTTAATTCGACTTCATTTTTTTCATCGAATATCACTTTGCAGGGTTTGGGTGGTACGGATACGTTAAAGGGGCCCAATACAGATAATACCTGGACTTTTGCCGCCGGAAATATTGGAAAAATAACCAATACAGGTAACGGCAGCTCCAAAGAGGTTAACTTCGAAGGGTTTGAAAACCTGACCGGTGGCTCATTGGCTGATACATTCAACCTCACGCAAAATCGTTCTGGCAATGTGAATGGCGGTAGTGGTGCTGATATTTTTAACATCGATGTTGCTTCACTGGTTGCAGAGGTAAATGGCAATGATGGCGACGATAGTTTTAATATTGTGCCCACCTCCGGTGTTATTACCGCGACCTTAAACGGCGGTGACGGTACGGATACGATTATTGGTGCAAATAGGGAAAACCAGTGGTCCCTTGGCGGCACCGAAAGCCTGAATGGAACCATAGGGTTTTCTGCTATTGAAAATATCACAGGCAATTCAGGCAAGGATATTTTTACATTTAATGGAAGCCGCACAGTCACAGGCAATATGGATGCGGCAGGCGGTACAGAGGATACGATCAGTGTTTTGGCAGGCGCGACTATTGATTATCGGGGCACAGGATTTTCCTTATTTGATGTCGCTAATGCAGAAGTATTGAGTTCACAAGGCGGTGGGACCCTGACGGTGCGCAGTGATGTCGGGGACACTATTGATTGGCAATTTATTACCTCCGGCAATTCTGTAACCGATGGATCGAACCTCGTTAAAGTATCCGGTTTTACCAGTTACACGGGCGATAGCGGCAGCGATATTTTTACCGTGGAAGATCACATCACTTTTACAGGGCTGATAAACGGTGGCGCAGGTGATGATACGTTTAATTTGGTAAACGCAACGAATCCTTATTCAATCGTTATTGGTAACAGCTATCAAGCGGGTTCATCCGCGACGCTGATTGGCATCAACAATATTAACGCGAATAACCTCGCCGACACTTCGCTTGGATTAATTTCCGGTGATAATACCTGGAGTATTACCGGGCAACATCAAGGAACTGTTTCTAACACCAGCATAGGAACCATTAATTTTAGTGGTGTGGCAAAAATTAGCGGCGGCTCAGGAAGTGACAGTGTTACAACCCTTGACAATGACACCAATTGGTCCGTGGTAGGTGAAAACTCCGGTAATATTGCATTAACCAGTTCCCCGCTAGATTTTTGGATTTCCTTCAGTGAGATCGAAAATTTAATTGGCTCATCCGCTAACGATACCTTCTCTTTTTCCAACGGCGCCAGTGTTGTTTCCGCACAGGGTAATGATGGACATGATATTGCCGACCTTTCAAATATCGCTGGCCCAATTACCATCACCATAGGTAACGCAACTGCATTTGGTTTCTCCGGTGTAGAGCGCCTCGTTGGCAATGCCTCGGGAGATTTCACCCTTGCGACCAGCGCTGCTGGTAACACATGGCATATTCAACATGATGGTGTAATCGATGGCACAGTAGCGGGTGTTGAATTCGTTAACTTCGCTAATCTGCAAGGCGGTACAGGTGCCGATATCTTTAACCTGGATACCGATTTTGCCGGAACAATTAGGGGGGGAGATGGCGCCGATACTTTTAATATCAGGGCCGCCATTACCGGTGCCCTGCAAGGCGAGAATGGAGCAGATACCTTTGTATTCTTTGATACCGGCAGTATCAACACGGTAGCGGGTGGCAGCGCTGATGCGGGCGGCGATACAGCCAGGGATGTCATAGATTTAAGGGAACTGACTACAGGAACCACCGTAACGCTTACCGGTACTACCTTGTATAACGTAGGCAATATTGAGCGGGTTATTGCAGACGATACGAAGAATTTCATCCTCGCCGCCAGCGCAGGCACAAACACATGGAATATTGCCAATAACGGTGTAATTGATGGCAGTGTAGCCGGTATTGAATTTACCGGTTTTAACAACCTGCGCGGAGGTAGCGGTGCGGACATCTTTAATTTTTCCACGGATTTCGCCGGGACTATAGATGGTTCGGATGGTAATGATACTTTCAACATCACAACCGCAATCACCAGTAATTTACGCGGCGGTTTAGGCATTGATACGTTTAACCTCAATGCAAATGCTACCGGAGATATTGAAGGTGGAAGTGGCAACGACGTTTTCAATATCAGAGCCGCTGTTAGCGGTAACCTGCAAGGTAATACCGGGGCAGATACCTTTGTATTCTATGATACCGGCAGTATCAACACGGCAGGCGGCGGTGTGGCCGATGCAGGAACCGGCACTGACAAAGATGTGGTGGATTTACAAAATATCACTACCGATAAAACTATCGTTATTAACGGTTCGACTTTCTATAACGTCGCGAATGTTGAGCGGGTTATCGCTAACGAGCTGAGGAATTTCACCCTCGCGGCCAGCGCCGCTACCAATAGCTGGCATATTTACGATATTGATGGTAGTGCAGGCAACGTATCTGAAGGCGTAAATGACGGAACAGTTGCGGGTATCGAATTTATTAATTTCAGAACACTGCGTGGCGGCAGTGGTACGGATACCTTCGATCTGGACACAAATTTTTCCGGTACTATCCATGGCCTGGATGGCGATGATGTTTTCAATATTAAAACGGCGCTCACGGGAAATTTGCAAGGCGGTAATGGAGCTGACACCTTTGTGTTCTTTAATGCGGGCAGCGTGGCCGCATCCAATGCGGGAACCGACACGGAAAAGGATGTTGTTGATTTACGCAATATCACCACTGACAGGACTGTAACCATCAGCGGTAATACCATTTATAACCTGGCCAATGTCGAGCGGGTTATTGCTAACGATTCAAGGACATTTACGCTTGCGACCACCGCTGCCACCAATACCTGGACGGTCTATGACTTTAGTGACTTGGATCCGCTGGTGGATGGTATCAACGACGGTACTGTTGCGAATATCGAATTCATTAATTTCGAAAGGCTCCAGGGCGGAACAGGAACCGATACATTTAACCTGGAAACGGATTTTACGGGAACCATAGAAGGGTTAAATGGCAATGATATTTTTAATATCAAAACTGCGGTCACCGGAACACTGTTGGGCGGAGCGGATGCGGATACGTTTGTATTTTTTGATAGCGGCGATATAGATACAGTCAATGGTGGAAGCGCGGACGGTGGCACGGGTGCAGCAAAGGACTTGATAGATTTAAGGCAACTCACCGCGGGCACTACGGTAACGCTCGCCAACTCAACACTGCATAATGTGGCCGGTATTGAGCAAATTATTGCAGACGGCAGCAAAGATTTTACGCTGGCCGCCACATCCGGTACCAATACCTGGAATATCAGTGATTTTGACGGTGGTTCCGCCTCCCTTGCCGATGGTGTGAACGACGGAACTGTCGCGGGTATTGAGTTCATTAACTTCAACACATTGAAAGGCGGTTCCGGTACCGATAATTTTATATTTATCGGTACATCAGGTTCTGTCGAATCTATTGATGGAGGCACCGGGGTTAATAGTGTGGTTGGCCGTAATACGCCTAATACCTGGACAGTGGCAGCGGCAGGAGGAAAAAATAACCTTTCTGTTACCGATGGAAATACTTACCTTTCATCCTTTACCAACATTCAAAATTTACGGGGTGGGACAGGAACCGATATATTCATTATCAATGGAACTATCGGGGAATTGTATGGAAATGGAGGCGACGATAGATTTATTTTTAGCGGTGCAAATAATGCCGGCTCTGCAAGTTTAATTGATGGGGGCGCCGGCGCTGACCAAATTGCAGGCCGCAATGCCAATAATATCTGGTCTATTACCGGGACAGACGCCGGTAATGTCAGCGTCACATCGGGCGTTCCTTACATTACTCATTTCCGAGACATCCAAACACTCATTGGCGGTAACCTCGCGGATGTATTTCAAATCAACGCCAATATCACGGGAGGCATCCAGGCGGGTAACGGCAATAATATTTTTGAGGTGAATACCAATATCGGCCACTTGCAGGGCGGTGATGACAATGATGAATTTATCTTTGGGGTAAGCGGCCGCGCAAATTCTGTGAACGGCGGTGGTGGGACTAATAGTTTGTATGGGCGTGACGCCAATAATTTGTGGGAAATCACATCCTCTAACGCGGGAAATATTAAAGCAATTACCGCAGATGATTTGTATGTAACGAATTTTTACAATATACAAGCATTACACGGCGGCAAGGAAGCGGATCAGTTTACTATTAACGCAGCGGCGGTGAGTATATACGGCAACGATGGTAATGATGTCTTCTCATTTGCCGAAAGCAATAATGGTACCGCGAACCTTATTGATGGCGGTTTAGGTTCAAATAGTTTACGCGGCCGCAACCAGGCCACCCGCTGGACAATGACCGGGGCAAATTCGGGTAGCGTTTCAAATACGGCGCCAAATATCTATGTAAGTTCGTTTGTGAATATTAATACACTGGTTGGCAGCTCGGATGCCGATACCCTTGCAGGGGTGGACCAGTCAAACTCCTGGCTCGTAACCGATGATAATGAAGGAGAATTGTACGCGACCGCGACACCGGCAGAAAAAATTATATTCCAGGGTATGGAAAATTTATTGGGTAACCAAAGCGTTGATTTATTTGTTTTTACCGCAAATGGAAACATTACCGGCTTAATTGACGGCGGCACAAGTGCTACAAAAGATGTAGTTAAAGACGCATTGGATTTATCGGCATTGACTGGCAACCTGATGGTTGCACTCGGAAACCAACAAACCGCCGCGCTTAATGTCGTCAATGTGGAAGATATTATTGCATCAACAAACAATCAAAATAACCATGTGCTGATTGGTGCAAATGATACTGCTTACCGCTGGAAAATTACCGGTGAGAACCAGGGTATAGTTGAAACAGCCGTTAACCCGCTACTTGAAACCTCGGTTAACTTTACGAACTTTGGTGATATACGCGGTGGATCGAATAGCGACAGGTTTGATGTGCAGGGAACAATTACCAAAAGTATTGATGGTGGAAATGGAATCGACCTGGTTGATTATTCGCAGCGGAAAGAAAATTTCACAATTGAAATAGGTGGTAGCGGAGGGCTTGGCGATACAGGTATTAACGGTATTGAAGGTGTTGTGGGAAACAGTGATTCCGGCAATGGTTATACCAGTACCATCAAGGTAAATTCGGGCGATAATATTTGGGAAATAGGGGCGGCATCCAATTTCGGGGATGGGAATAATGACGGCAGCATTACCATTAACAATAATAAGATCAGCTTCGAAAACTTTACCAACCTGATTGGCGGCTCAGGTCGCGATACCTTTAACTATATTGAGAATGGCCAATGGATTGGGAATATCAGCGGCGGTGGCGGAACCAATATTATCAACGCATCTTTATCGTTAAAAAACCAACAGTTTGGGGTATTCGGTACTGCGCTCAGTACAGGAACTAATTTGAGCGGCATTAACGAAGTAATCGGCAATGCTGATACGGATTCCCTGCTAGTGAGCAACGCGCGTGCAAATATCTGGCAAATCGATAACCAAGCCAATGGACGCCTCAACGACACCCTCGCATTTACCAATATTGCCAATCTGCAAGGCGGTGTTTTCTCTGATACGTTTAATATCGCCAACCTTTCGTGGCTGCAAGGTGTGTTAGACGGTGGTGGCGGCAGCGGTGTTGATACCGTTAACTTAATGGCGATGGATAGGGCGCTCCAGGTAGCTGTGGACGCGCAAACAGAAGCGGATATTAATGTGCTTGATATGGAAGCCATTAATGCTAACAACAGCTTCACCAATACCCTGAAAGGGGGCTTAAATGATAACGAGTGGCATGTCAACGAATTAAATGCCGGTATATTTAACAACAAACTTAATTTCACCGGTTTTGCTAATTTAATGGGCAATAGCCTTACCGATCTGGTTGTTTTCGATAACAGCGCGGCGGCATTAACGGGACATATTGATTTGGGAGATGGGCAAGACGTTCTGGATCTTTCCGCCAGTGGTCGGGATATGACCGTGCAACTTAATACTTCCAAAAATAATTTGGCGGCAGGTATTTTATCAGTAGATAACATTGAAGATATTAAAGGTGGTGCGAATCAATCCAATCGCTTAATTGGAGACAATTATTCCAACACGTGGATTTTGGACAATGTGGATGCTGGTCGTGTTTCGGCAACCGAAACAGGGACAATTACGTTTAGCCAATTCAAACACATTACTGGTGGCACCGGGGATGATTTGTTTGTATTTGAAGCGCTAGGCAAAATAACAGGACTGGTTGATGGCGGTACCCAAGTAGAACGCGATAGCGTCGATTTATCCAAATCCAACGATGCCAACGTGGTAGTAACCTCGTCAGGCGGCACTGGCTTTATCAATGTGGAAAAATATATCGGTAACAATATCGATAGTACGTTCACCGCCGCCGACGTTATCAATAATTGGTTGTTAACCGGTACCAATCGCGGAACATTAAACGATGTTATTGAATTTGAAAATTTCGGCGTATTGAAAGGCGGTAGCAGGCAGGATAATTTTATTATCAATAATGCCACTATCAGTGGATCTATTGATGCTGGAGATGGAGACGATACCTTCAATATCCAAACCAGTGCTATCGCCGGTAAAATCATGGCGGGTGCTGGTGATGACCGATTCACTTTCATGATTATCCCCGATGCGGAAGGTACAGCAGACATTGACGGTGGTGAAGGAGTAAACCGTCTAACCACGGAAGGTGGTGAGGCGGGATACAAATCATCCCATCAACCGGGGCGCCTTGAATATGTGAGCGCGGCTACCAATACTTATTCAATCCTCTACTCCAATGTTGAAAACATTTTTGACAACGTCGTTGCGGATACCTTATCAATATTTGGAACAACAACAGCGGATACTTTCCGTTTGCAAACCGGGCGATACAATACCAACAACCTGGCTACGGTGAATTACACCAACAAATCCAATCTGATCGTAAACGGTTCGGCGGATGATCAGGTTATTGTCGATGGCACGGTGGGGGTTGAATCAACAATAACGTTTAATAACCTGCGGGTTTTGGCCGAAAACACTGGAAAAATTCAGGCGCGCTCATTGGCGCTGGTGAATACCGGAAATGTCGGTTCGGCAACGGCGCGGTTAAATACGGCGGTAAACGAACTCTCCTTGAACGCCACTAATGGCGCCATTTATTTAGAAGAACAGGATGGCTTGGTCCTTGGGAATTTCAATGTTTCCACGACAGACAGGGTGGATATTAAAGCGGGGGGAAATTTATCCACTTCCGGTGCGCTTGCTTATTCGGGTAACCTGACTCTGGAATCATTGCGCGGCGATATTGCGCTGGGTAGCGGCAATTCGCTCACTGGCACCTTGAACCTTAAAGCGGCAGGCGATATAACGCTGGATAACCTTCAAGCATTGTCATTAGGTGATTTAAGTGCACAAAATGCAAGCTTAAGTTCGGGCACAAGTATCCAGGGTTTGGGACTATTTTCCGTTGCTGGTTTAGCTACGCTAAATGCGGTTAACGATATCAGCTTGCTAAATGCGGGCAATGATATCAATCAAATTAATATCGGGCGTGCGGATGCGCTTGCGTTATTTGATAAAAATGGCTTCACGGCTACCAGCGTGAATGTTACTAATAACGCGAACCTTCGCTCATCGGGCGGGATTATTCTGGGCGCGTCCTGTAGTTCTGATTGTTTTGGTATAAACGCCAAAAACCTGCAAGTACAGTCCGATGCGTCGGTGACGGTAGTTAAAAATATTTCCGCTGCTGAAAGCATTGAGATCCTATCCCAGGGCATGGTTGTTAATGATTCCATCACGTCAAAGCAATTCTTGCTTAATGCTGCTAATGGAAAGCTGGTGCTCAACGAAAGCGGAAATTTGCTTGGTGAGGGTGGAAGTAATATTGAATTAATCGCAAATACTGTCGAACAACACTCAACGATTGTAGGTGGCGGAAATATCGCAATAAATGCAACCGGTGATATTGTCATGACCGATGGCGCTGTCATTGAGTCCCTAGGTAACAACATAAACCTGAATGGAAATAACCTGCAGCTGGCCTTGTTAAAGGCGAGCAGCGGCGTTGCGGTTATGACGGCTCAAGGCGCGATTACGGATGGCAATGGAACAGCGGTTAATATCATTTCCAATCGTTGGCAAGCAGATGCCATAAGCGGTATAGGTGTTGGCTTGGGTGAGGGAAATGGTGCTGATGCAATTGAAACGGATATAGGTGTGCTATCCGTTCGTAATGCCGGAAAAGCACACTTACCTTCATCAAATACAAGCATCAATATTGCCAATGCCAATTCACTCATCATTGAACAAGCGCGCAATAACGGCCATATCAGTATTAGCAATGCTAATGGCGATGTAGTCCTGGATAACACAAATAATGATAATTTTAATCCTGCGGACCTTGATGCCCGTACGCAAGGTGGTGTCATCAATACAAATACAGGCAGTGGTGGCCAATTGTTCTTGACAATTGGTAATGGGATGGTCCGTGCGGAAAATAAGGCGAACAAGCAAAATCCTGATGTTATTGCGGATATTGCCACCTTTAATTTCCAATCCTCGTTTGACTTCGGTGAGCGTAACAGGAAAATTATCATGCACGTTCCCGAAATTTATAACCAGAACTCTCGTTTAAGTTTCGTTGCATGGTACCTGGGTAAACCCAAAATCATGAACGACTTATCAAAAGTTCCGTCAGACAGTTTGATCTCGGGTCGTGACCAATTGATTCAAATCGAAGGTTTAAGCGAAATTGATCCAGCTATTTTTACCAGCTTGCGAAATTACGTCCATGATGAAGTTGCGATTTTGTTACCTGCAGATCAACGCTTCGATGATGAAGACGACGAATTTTAACGATAACTAAAATTAAACGTAATTGAGTCAATGAAGATGAGTTTTTATTTCAGGATTATTAATGTACTGGGCGCATGGATGCTGTTCGTGTTTTTCAACCTTGCTGAAGCCGGCTTTCTGGAGATGCCCGATACGTCGGAGGTACCGGAGTACGAACGTGAAAGTTTATTACTGGATTTGGATATACCCGCGTTGCGTGATCGCGATCCTAACCCTGAGGCCGGGCCGCGTTTGAATGTAAAAGAGTTCCGTGTACAAGGTTTGGTTGAATATCCGGAATTCGGAATTACCCGGCAGGAAATCATCAAGCAAGTTGAAAAAATTCGCTTTGACATGATGGATGAAGGTGAACTGCTGGATTCAGGGTACACCATCGAAGAGATTAAACAGGTTTCTGATTTGATGGCACAAATCGAAAAGGAAACCGAAGGTCGACATGTTGATCCTGTTGATGTACAGAAGCTGGTGTTTTTGATCCGCGAACAGCGCCGCCAGCGCGGAATTACCTTGGGTATGATCGAAATGGTGGCCGATACCATAACCCGCTATTATCGCGAGCGCGGTTTCATTTTAGCCAAGGCATATATCCCCAAGCAGCATGTGCGGGACGGTGTAGTTACTATCACTCTTTTATTAGGGCAATTGGGTGAAGTGGAAACGAACAATAATAAGATGTATTCGGATCGTATAGTTAAGAGAATTTTTAAATCTTCTTTAGGGAAGCCGGTTTCCAATAATATCATCGAAGAAAAATTATATTTGGTAAATGATTTGCCGGGGGTGAGCGCAAGTGGTTATTTTGAACCTGGCTCACAAGTCGGTGATACCAAGTTAAATATTAATTTCAATCGTGAACGGCGGCTAGCTTCCAACTTGCGGTTGGATAACCATGGTTCAGAGGCAACGGGTGAGTATCGTGCATATGCTGATTTTCATTGGAACAATCCGCTGACAATTGGCGATCAATTACAGTTGGGTGTGTTAGGTTCATTCAAACCGGAAAACTCGGTATATGGATCAGCACGTTATTCACTACCGGTTTATACGCCTCGAACCCAGTTTTCATTAGGGGTATCTTCTAATGATTTCGTTACGGACGACAGTACAAATATAACTTCGGATTTTGAGATTTCCGGAAAGTCCCTGGTGGCTGATGCCAATTTGACTTACAAGATTAGCCGTTCACGAATCAACAACCAGAATATCAGCCTCGGGTATTCCCAAATAAATTCACAAATCGAGTTTGGAAATCTTTCCAACGCGGGCATAGATAAAACAGTAAACAAATTGGATTTGGGCTATTCATTCGACATGTTGAATGAAAAAGATCGTGTGTTGCATCAAGGCGGGATTATTCTGACCTATTCAGAGTTTATCGAAGGGGCAGATGAGGGACAGGATTTAAAAGCGACCATAGTTTCGCTGGATTATTCAAGGCTTTCTTTTTTAAGAATCCCGTTTACCAAAAAAGAAAGTAAATTAATTTTGCGGGCTGTCGGCCAATATTCCGGGGCTTCGCTTTCCGAAGTTTTGCAGTTTGGCCTTGCAGGACCAACAAGGGCACGCGGTTATAAAATTAATGAATTTTATGCTGACGATGCGGTATATATCGGAGCGGACTGGGTATTTGATGGGCCGCAATTTGGTGGCAGGTCCATAGCCGGGGAACGCTGGGAAAAGGTTTTACAGCCTTTTATATTCCTTGACGCAAGCTACGGGGTAAACAATGCAATCCTGGAAGGAGAGGCGTCAACCGAAACGCATTTGGTTGACGCAGGTGTCGGGATAAAATTGGCTTTTAAAGATGGTTTTAAGGGTAATCTATCCTTTGCATTCCCGGTTGACGCAAAAAACTCTGCCCTTGAATCCCTGGATGAAGATACGGAGGTTGCATCTCTGGACAGGACACCAGGAGACGGAATGAAGCTGTATTTTGATTTCCAATATAGCTTTTAAATGTTGAGTATCAGGTCACATTGAAGGTCGCCGGGCAACCTTCTGCTTGTTGTTCAGAAATGTGAAATGGGATACCATCGGCTGGTTAACGAGCCAGCCTCGATTAAAGCTTTTGTGGTGGACAATTGACGTAATAGCTGTAACGGAAATTGACTGCTTTAATTTGTGTAATACTTAAAAACTAAGGAGTAATTGAAATGGCTATTTACATTGAATACGAAGGTATTAAGGGAAATACTACTGCCGAAGGTTACAAAGATCATATTACCGTGAGCTCACTGCAGTTTGGTGTTGGTCGTGGAATTTCTATGGAAGCTGGTAATCTGGCAAACCGTGAAGCCACCCGCCCAACCATTAGTGAAGTTACTTTCACCAAGTTGGCGGACATCGCAAGCACCTCTTTATTTAAAGAGGCGGTAACTGGTTCTTCCGGCAAGAAAGTAGTAATCAAATTCGTCCAAACCGGCTCGGATAAGCTGGTTGAATTTATGACCTATACCTTGGAAAACTGCCTGGTAAGCGGATACTCGGTATCCTCTGATTCAGAAAGCGATCCAGTAGAATCTATTTCCCTCAGCTTCTCTAAAATCATGGTTAACTACAGTGACTATGATAAGAGCAACAAATCTGCTACTCCACAACGTGTGGGTTATGATTTGGCAACGGCTAAACCTCTGTAATTCCGTAACACCAGGCACCCTGTGGAATCAATTCCATGGGGTGTTCTCCTCACCGCTCGTAAGACCTTCAGGGCAGGGACGTTGGCACTGCCTAGGAATGTGCATAAGGTTGCAATGACATGAGTCAGCTTTCGCAAGATAATCGCCTGTTATCCATTTCAGATTTTTCTCTCGGAAAGGACACTTTCCTATTAAGCGGCTTTTCCGGCACCGAAAACATTTCTGATTTGTTTAGTTTCACTATTAACGTGTTATCCGAAAACCTTGATGTTGACCCTAGTCTCATTGTAGGCAAGACCGCAACCATCACTATCAAGAACAGCGCAGAGCGCAAGTTCCACGGTTTTATTAAAGAATTCATTTTTGGCGAAATTAAATCCGATAATCTGCGTGAATACCGGATGCAGATGGTGCCTTGGCTGTGGTTCCTGTCGCAAACAAACGACCATCGTATATTCCAGGAAAAAACCACAAAGGAAATTGTTAGCCAGGTTTTTAATGACTTGGGTTTTTCTGATTTTGAGTTTCGTGCGGCGGGTGGAAAAAGACGCGAATATTGCGTACAGCACAACGAAAGTGATTTGAATTTTATTTCACGCCTTTTGGAAGAAGATGGTATCGCCTACTTCTTCCAGCATTCCGAAGGTAAGCATCAATTAATCCTGGTGGACCAGCCGAACGCTTATAGCGAAGTGTCCGAAACCAATCTCGAATATTCCAAAGGCAGCGCACCTCACGCTCAAATTACCGGTTGGGAGCACAAATACAATTTTAAGAAGGGCAAGTGGACCCTTAATGATTACAACTTCAAGGAACCGAAAAAAGATTTAACCGCAACTATCAAGACCAGCAGCAGTTATGCAAAAAATGCGGAATTTGAGCATTACGAATACCCCGGATACTACGATCCTGCACTGGGCGCAGAACTGGTAAAAATTGCCCTGGAATCAGAGGAAGCCGATCGTAATACTGTATTTGGCCAAAGCACTTGTGCCAGCTTTTATGCGGGCGGGAAATTTAAATTAGCCAAGCATGCGACCGCTTCGCAAAAAGGCAGCTATATTCTGGCTGCCGTTACTCACCAGGCTGAAGATAAAAGCTATTTTTCTGGTGATCAGGGAAGCGCTACTTATACTAATGCTTTTATCTGTTTCCCCGCGGACATGGCGTTCCGCCCTAAACGCACGCATTTAAAACCGATAATGCGCGGCCCGCAATCTGCGGTTGTCGTTGGGCCCGCCGGTGAAGAGATTTATATTGATGAGCACTGTCGTGTAAAGGTCCAGTTTATATGGGATAGGGAGGGCAAGGACGACGAAAATAGCTCCTGTTTTATTCGCGTGATGCAAACCTGGGCGGGTAACCAATGGGGTGCTTCATTCATCCCGCGAATTGGGCATGAAGTTATTGTTAGCTTTCTGGATGGGGACCCCGATCGTCCGTTGATTACAGGTTCCGTATACAACGGTTGGAACAAGCCTACTTATCCATCAAAGACGCAAAGTGGTATTAAGACTCGCTCAACGAAAGGCGGCTCTCCGCAAAATTTCAATGAGCTTCGCTTTGAGGATAAAAAAGGCGAAGAACAGATATACGTCCATGCCGAAAAGAATTACGACACTATGGTGGAAAATGATCAGACACTGACTGTTGATCATGATCGTACCAAAACGATTAAGCATGACGAAAACTCATCGATAGGTAATGACCGCAATAAAACTGTTGGTAACAATCAAACGGAATCTATCGGTAAAAATAAAACAATTGATGTTGGCGATGACCATACCGAGAGCATCGGTAAAAATATGTCATTGAGTGTGGGTAAGAATATTACTATTGATATTGCTGAAAACCACACCGAAACCATTGGCAAAAATATGACCATTGGTGTTTCCAAAGATTTACGCGAGACCGTTGAAGGAAAGTACACCGAAGACGTTACTAAAGAATATTCACTGCGCGCAAAAACAATCACCATGACGGCTGATGATCAAATCACCCTTAAAACGGGCTCGGCTTCCATTGTGATGAAGAGTAATGGTGACATCACAATTTCCGGGGCAAACATAAATGTGAAAGGCTCGGGTAATGTGGTCGTTAAAGGCAGCAAAATTACCAATAACTAGCGATTGTTATGGAAAAAGTTTCGATTTTGGATTCCACGCCGGATCTCGATAACGCCAGCAATGAGCTGGTCAAGTTAGGCGCGGGCGAGATTCTGCTGGGCAGGTTGGAGTCCATTGATGAAACCGGTAACGCCATGGTGAGTTTGCCGCATATGCCACTTTTCCAACAGCGCATTGCATTGACGACAATTCCCGTTAACCATCAGCATATAGGCCGCCAGGTAGCGCTGATGTTTACCCAGGGTGTTGATCCAAAACCGATAATTATGGGTTTGATTTATTCTCCATTGCAGCAGGTACTGGAGAATATTATCGCCAACACCGGCAATAAAAATGAAATTGACGAGTTGGTTTTTACTGAGCCTGTACCTTCTGATGCCAAAGCGCCTAAATCCCTCGAAAATTCCGTGTATATAGATGGGAAGCAACTGGTATTGGAAGGGCATGAGGAAATTGTCCTCCGTTGTGGCGAGGCCAGTATTACGCTCAATAAAAGCGGCAAAATATCCATTCGCGGCAAATATCTGCTGAGTAGAGCTACTGGAGTTAATCGAATATTGGGTGGCTCCGTGCAGGTTAATTGATAACCTGCACCAAACTTTTGGCTCGGATTCATCATGCTGCAATTAAAAAATAACACCCCTTTTACCTCTGCATTTGCAATGTTTCCCGATGTGCACGGCATCGATACCCTTTACATCATGGTGAAGGCGACTTTTCTGATTGGCAGCCAGTGGACGCTTGCCGGGCAGCAATTACCGCTTTACCAAGGTGATGAATACTGGGGTGAACCCGAGCAATCCAGCTTGAAAAACGCGGGCGAATACCATATAGGCAAGCCTGCGACAGATATTTTGATGTATGGCATGGCTTGTTCACCTGGGCAACGACCGCTACGCCAGATGGATGTGGGGCTGGAAGTGGGATCAATAAAAAAAATCGCGCGTATATTTGGTGACAGGTGTTGGCAAAACCAACTTATTAGCCAGCCCAATCCATTCGTTAACATGCCCCTCATCTATGAAAGGTCCTTCGGCGGCCAGGATTATTTTAAAGGCCAGCTCCGCGCGGCTGAATTACGCAATCCGGTTGGCAAAGGTTTTGTTGGCAATAAAAATTCATTTGAAATTGAGGGACTGGCTTTACCTAACATAGAGTCACCGGCACAACTGATGCGCCATTGGCAAGATAACCCGGCTCCCATAGGTTTTGGACCAATAGCACCAAACTGGAGCCCGAGGGCGAGTATGGGTGGAACCTATAATCACCAGTGGCAGGAACAACGAGCGCCTTACTTGCCTGAAGATTTTGATCCCCGATTTTTAAATACGGCACCCGAAGATCAAATCTACCCGGGATTTATCCAGGGCGGGGAGCCGGTGCGCATAATCGGTATGCATCCGGATGGGGATTTCCAATTTAATCTCCCCTATGTAAGCCTCTCTAATAAAGCAGTAATAAGGGGAGAGGTGGTGTCGGCACCGTTTAATATAGAGACTCTTGCGCTTTATCCAAACCAGCGACAAATCGCCATGACCTGGCGTGCAGCAATCCCTTGCGATAAGCGTATGCTTAACATTGAACAGATTAGTGTTAGCCTTATGCGCTAATGACGGACGGAGTTCCTATGGCACAGACAACATTTTGTAATACTCGCGGCATCGTCCATAAAGGTAGCGGTGGTATGAGTACGGTATTTCCGGACGTATGTAAAACACCGGTTGGTTCGGCGGTAGTACCTATCCCCTATCCAAATATCGGTAAATCTTCGGATACCAGCAAAGGCCCCAAAACGGTAGTAACAGACGGCAAAATGCCAATGGTAAAAGGTGCGGTTTACTCCACCAGCACCGGGGACGAAGCTGGTGTGCAGAAGGGCGTTATCAGCGGTAAAAACAAAGGGGAATGCGAATTTATGATGTATTCCTTTGATGTTAAGTTTGAAGGTAAAAATGTTTGCCGCTTGGGTGATCCACTATTTCACAATAATAAAAATATTATGGGTTAATGGAGTTCATGGATACGCCTGCCAAATCGCTTGGACATCTCCTTGACGCATACACTCATTATCAGGATCAATTTGCAGACGATGCTGCTTTTTTATGGTTGTTACGCAGCAACGCAGTAAACCAGCCACATTATCACCTGGATGACCTTAATGAGTTGGACCAACGTATAGATGCCCAACTCGATGGTTTGATGACGGCACCGGAAGAGAGCTGGGAGGTGTGTGAAGCCTCACTTGCATTGCAACAACCGGGAGAAGCCTTTGTTGCCAGTGCGCTTGCGTTTCGCAGCCTTGATGTCCGTAAAATGCAAATTGCGGTAGAAGCTGGCCTTGTCGATACGCGCGCTTTTAAAGGCCTGGTTTCAGCAATGGCCTGGTTGCCGGGGCGATTAGTACACTCCTGGATTAAAAAATTCCTGACCAGTAAAGATCTGGAGCATAAGCACCTGGCTTTAGCCGTATGCAGTGCTCGCCGTGAAGACCCACGTGAGTATCTCACCACTATTTTGCAGCGGCCAGATTGCCTGGCCCACGAAAAACTTTATGCACGCGGGCTTCGATTAATCGGGGAACTGAAGAGGTTCGACCTGGTTCCTGCGTTGCGGCAAGGTGTGAATGGGGAAAATACGAATACCAGGTTCTGGGCGCGTTGGTCTGCGATCCTGTTGGGTGACAAAACGCAGGTTGCTCAACTTCAAGAATGGGTACTGAACACCAACCCAATGCAACGCAGGGCCATTGAGCTTTGCTTTCGTACTTTACCTGCCGATACCGCGCGTGACTGGATTACGCGTCTCGCACAGGACCCCGCCAATCAACGATTGGTCATTTATGCCACCGCCGTACTGGGTGATCCCCAAGCCATCAACTGGCTAATAATTCAAATGCAAAAGCCGGCACTAACACGTTTGGCTGGTGAAGCTTTTACAACAATTACCGGCATCGACCTTGTGGCTCACAAATTGGGGCTGGAAGATATTCCCGAATTGGGAGATGTGCTACCGGATGACGGTGCGCAAAATGAAGAGCTCGACACTAGCGAGGATCAACACTTGCCCTTTCCGGATACTGCGAAACTCGCGGCGGTTTGGCAAAAATACCAACAGCGGTTTGCATCCGGACAGCGGTATTTTATGGGGCAAATGCTGGGTAATAACCAGCAAACCAGCGAACACTTGCGCCACATTTATGAGACTGGCACACAGCGGCAACGCGCAGCGGCTGCGCTCGAATTGTCGTTACTCGAACCCTCGCAATATTTATTAAATCACGCTGCAAAGGAAATCATGGATGAATGATAAAAAGTTATACATAGCCGGCATGGGGATGATAACGGCAGTGGGGCCGACTGTGGCCACCAGTGTTGCAGCCGTGCGGGCGGGGCGGAGTGGATATTTGATCTCTGACTATGATGCGCATGATGGCGAACCCATTATCATGGCGCGCGTGCCGGATCGGGTGTTTGAACATATAGATTGCGATATTGAAGAAGAAGGCGATGTTTATAATTATCGCCATGAACGTATGATTCGCATGGCGATTGTGGCGCTGCGTGAGAGTGTATCTGCGCGCAATACCCAAGCGGCCGTTCCTTTCGTAGTGGCATTACCGGAAGATCATCGCAATGATGAGGGGCATACACCTTTGGTGCCGGCGCTGGTCCAAAACCTTCAGCCATGGATCAAGCTCGATTTATCCCGGCGTATTTGCACCGGTCGATCCGCTGGCATTGAAGCGCTCGATTTTGCTTTCAACTATCTTATGAATCAACCCCAGGAATATGTTTTATTGGCAGGGGTTGATTCTTATCTTGATGAATCAATTATTAAAAATTACCAGCGACGTTTGCTAACACATGGCGCAGCAGATGCTTTTGCACCCGGTGAAGGCGCATGCGCATTGCTGCTGACCCGCCATATCGAATTAGCCGAAAACCGTAATGGGTACGTCATCGCCCTGCATCCGTGCGGAATGGCGGAAGAAGAAGGGCATATGTACAGTGAAGAACCTTACAAGGGTGAGGGTTTGGATAAAGCATTCAAGCGCGCGTTGGAAAATCATTCTCCGCACAGTATAGGGACAATCTATTCCAGCATGAATGGTGAAAATCATTGGGCCAAGGAATATGGCGTGGCCTACCTTAGAAATAAACAAAAATTTATTGATAAAGTGAAGGTAGAACACCCGGCAGATTGCTACGGTGACCTTGGTGCCGCCACCGCGACAGCGCTGGTTGCATTCGCCGCAGAAAACCTGCACAAATCCAGATCGGCGCATAAAAATTTAGTGTATTGCTCATCAGATAAAGCCGTACGTGGTGCGGTGGTGTTGGAAAAAATAGCAGCGAGGGTGGAACATGACAGATATCAATGAAGGTTACCAACCACCAACAAAGGAAAAGGCACCAGAAGACCCCAAGGATAAAAAACCGCTA
>CAMLKG010000022.1 GCA_946480695.1 uncultured Cellvibrio sp. | reverse complement strand
GCTATTTTTCCCCAAGCCCAACTTTGGGTATATAAACCACCACCGAAACCACGGCAGTTGGTGGAATTCCCCGCGTTTTTAAATCTAGAATTCCCGCCCCACCTCCGGCATAAACCTTCACGGGATTTATAAAGCGTCCTTCCGCAAACCCAAAGTGAATATAATGTTGCGCAGCATCCGGGCAATTTTTCTACCGAAAGCATTCACTAGGTCAACGTATTTATTTAAATAGTCTTGCGGTGAAAAAAATACTTTCGCCTGTCTACATTCCGCGCTTCCGCTGGCGAAATCTTGTGTTTTGCGTGGATACTAAAAATCAAACATAAGAAAAGGATTTGCATCAATACTTATTGTTTAACGTACAAATCGCTAATGATAGACCCCTTTAATATAATCATCTCGGCAAAAACTCTTCCGCCGGCATAGGTTTCCCGAAATAATAACCCTGGTACCTGTAGCATCCTTCCTGTTCCAGCCAATCGCGTTGGGCTTTGGTTTCCACGCCTTCGGCGATTACCACTAATTCCATACTTTGGGCGAGGCGGATTACCATGCGGGCGATGGCGGCATCGTTGGGGTCGGTGAGGATATCGTTAACGAAGGATTTGTCGATTTTTAATTCATTAATCGGCAAGCGTTTCAGGTAGGACAGGGATGAGTAACCCGTGCCGAAATCGTCCAGCGAGAATTTAATGCCGCGCGCTTTTAACGCATCCATTTTGATGATCATATCTTGCGGGTTATCGATCAACATGGATTCGGTTAATTCAAGTTTCAATCGCTGTGGGTTGGCCCCGGTTTTTTGCAAGATATCCAGCATTTGCTCAACGAAAGCCGCATGCTGGAATTGCCGCGCACTGACATTGATGGCGAGGTTTAAATTCGCCGTTGCCGGCGATTCCGCCCATTTCACCAGTTGTTGGCAAGCGGCTTCCACAATCCAGTTGCCGAGCGGAATAATTAACCCCGAATCTTCCGCGATGGGTATAAATTCCATGGGCGAGACCATGCCGCGCTGCGGATGGAGCCAACGAATCAATGCTTCCGCGCCTTTAACATTTCCCTGCGCATCGATTTGCGGTTGGTAATACAACTGGAACTGGTTTTGTTGCAAGGCTTCGCGAATTTCATGTTGCAATGCGAAACGTTGCGCGGTGAGTGTTTGCATTTCCGGATCAAAAAAGCGCAGCGTATTCCTGCCTGCGGCTTTCGCGTGGTACATGGCCTGGTCCGCTTGTTTTAATAGATCTTCAATTGCAACCTGGTTATCGCCAAACAAGCAAATGCCGATGCTCGGGGTGTTGAAATATTCGCGTTCCTCAAGTTGGTAGACCTGGTTTAAATGCACCAGGATTTTTTCCGCCACGCGCTGGGCGTAGGTTGCAGCGTCGTCGCGGGCTTCGCCCAAACCTTCCAATACTACGACAAATTCATCGCCGCCCAGGCGCGCGACTGTATCTTGTTCGCGTACCGAGTAACGCAGCCGCCCGGCGACTGCAACCAGTAATAAATCACCAATGTGGTGGCCGCGGTTGTCGTTAAGCGTTTTGAAGTCATCCAGGTCGATAAATAAAATCGCACCGTGGCTGTTTTGGCGCAGGCTGGTGGCCATTGCGTGTTCGAGGCGGTCGCGCAGCAAGCGGCGGTTGGGTAAATGGGTGAGCGGATCAAAGAATGCCAAATGGTGGATGCGTTCTTCGTTTTGTTTTAATTCGCTGATGTCGGTCAGTGTGGATACGTAATGGGTGATATCGCCTTGCGCATTGCGTACCGCCGTAATCGTTAGCCATTCGGGAAATACTTCACCACTTTTGCGCCGGTTCCAGATTTCGCCGCGCCAACTGCCTTCAGCGCGGATTTTGGTCCACATTTCCTGGTAGAAATTTTGATCGTGGCGCCCGGAACGCAGGATCTTGGGATTTTTACCGATCACTTCCTCGGCGCTGAATTGGGTAACTTCGGTAAACGCTTTGTTAACGCGCACAATGTTGCCGTCGGGATCGGTAATCATCATTCCTTCGCGCGCTTCAAACGCAGTGGCGGCAACGCGCAACTCCGCTTCCGCCAGGCGGCGTTCGGTAATATCGCGCGCAAGTACTACAAAACGTTGTGTGGAAGTGGAGTAACCCGTTTTGCGCGAGACCGAGAGTTCCAGAATCAATGGGCCGCGCGCCAGGGACACGCTGTAGGATTTTCCCGTGGACACACCTTTCTCACTCGCTTCCGCCAATGCACTTTCCACAACGGCGATAGCCTGGGGCGTAAGGAATTGGCGAAAGTTTTGGCCGAGGAATCGCTCCGGTGCAACCGTTAATAATTCCGGTTGGTTTGTGTGATAACCGTGAATCACCCCGTTGCTGTCGATATCGAATAACAAATCGGGAATTGCATCCAGCGTTGCTTGCAACTCCAGGCGCGCTTCCAATAATTCGCGCGTTTGTTCCGCGACGGCGTCCTGCAAACCGATACGGCGCTGTTGCAATCGGACCAGTAACAACGTTAGCCAGGCCAGCATCAAACCGATCACACCGGCGATCACGCCTTCGCTGATAATTTGCCAGGGATTGGTCCATCCATTTATGGGTTCTATGCTGAGCGTCCAGCTGCCGTTGGGTACCTGGATAGTTTTTGAAACCGGATTGTGTTGCTGGCCGGAGCCGCTCATGGCAATAACGTCACGCTCGCCCGTGACTAAATTATCGCTCCATAATTCGTAGGCCATCACACTGGTGTCGAGTTGATGGAAGTTAGCCTGGTCCAGTAATTTATCAATGCGGACAACAACGTTGCTGAAACCCCAGAACTTTCGCCCCGCCGGGTCATCCAGGAAAATCGGTAAACGCGCCACCGCGCCCAATCCGCCCTGCACCAAATTAACCGGGGCAGCAAGGGTAAGCTCGCCGGTTTCCATTGCACGGCGAGCCTCGCGGCGTTGCAACGGATCATTTAGTTGGTTAAACCCCAGGGATTTTTCATTGCCCGCCATTGGATAGACGTAACGGATAACGCCCCCGGGTGAGAGTGCAATATGGGACACAGCGCTGAAATAGGGCAAAAGTTCACGCGCCGCTTCATCAAACCGATGCGGAACACCGTGACTTAAGCGCACCAGCGCCGCCATGGAATAATTAATCGTTAAGGCCTGATCCAGGCTGTTGTCGATCAGCAAGGCATGGTTAGTTGCGACATGCAATGCCGCCGCACGTTTGGCGTCACGCCGTTCCTGCTCCAGATTCCAAATAACCAGCGCACCAATTACCAAACTTAATGCCAGCACTGCAAAGGCCAACAATCGGGCGCGCCGAATAAAAAAAGGAATTCCTTCAGGCATAGAATTGATTAATCCAGGTATCAAAAAAAGGTGTGTTTACTATAGCAGACATGGCGTAAACCACCGGACGGGCGCGTTTGGAGAACGCAGCGGCGGAAATCAAATCGCAACCAAATAGTGACGGGTGGCGGTTGTACTTTTGTGTGGGACAACCGGCTACCAATACAGTGAAACCAAGCCAAAGCCGCTGACAATTAATAAAGCGCTGCCGATGATGCGATAAAACACTACGGGGTCAGCCTTGACCAGGCGCTCGTGAAATTTCAACCCGAAAATATGGCCGACAGCCGTCGCCGGTAGTAGCCATACGTGTGCCTGCAATTGCAAATCCACGCCCGCAATAATGAACGCGACCATTTTGATGCTCACCAAAATAAACCAGAGCACAAACAAGGTATCGCGCAATTTTTCGCGTGCAACGTGCACCATGTATACCGTCATGATAAGCGGGGCACCGATTAGGGAAGTTCCGCTGATATAAGCACCGAGCGACAGGAAAATACCATCGGTTAGCGGATGCGAACTTTTAAACGGTTTATTCAAAATGTAGGTGATCGAATAGACTGAAATAATGACAAAAATAATAGCGCTCATGATATGTGCGGGTATGGTGAGCAAACCGGCCACCCCGATGAGTTTGGGGATGATCATGACCTTCATGGATTTTTTTAAATAGGCCCAATCCACCGTTGAAGGTTTGGCGGTAGCGCTGTTGCGCTTGCGATTGTTTTGCCAGACGGTGAGGGTGGAAAATATCAGCAGGTGCACGGCAATGATCGGCAGGTATACCAGCGGCCGGTTGTCCACCAGCAGCAACAGGGGCAGCGACATCATCGCACCCCCAAAGCCGAGGCCGGTGCGCACAAAACCGCTCCACACAAAAATCAACAGTACCAACGCCAGCTGTATGAGGCTTAACTCGCCCATTACTAATACCCGGTTGCGACAAGAGCCGCGCATCATAATGGAGAATCTGTTGCAATGAAAAAGGGGCGGAAATCCCGCCCCTTTTTTCGCTGCTTCGCTAACTGGCTTGACGCCCGTTAGCGCGCGGAATTAATTGCAAACTACACCACCGCCACCGGTACCCTGGCTGTTACAGGTGCTGGTAGTGATACAACTTCTGTTGTTCTCCCAACCCCAACCACTCGCGGTAGAGGTACAGATCGGGTAGCGGGTGCCCCACCAGTTGCATTGGCAAGCGCCGCCGGTGCTTACACTGCTGCTGCTACGGGAACTGCTGACCACTGGCGTACTGCTACGGCTACTGTTGTTAACGCTGCTGGTGTTGCCACCGGCGGGTGCTACCGCACGGCCTGTAGCCGGATCGATGCGGCCCGGGCACAAACCTTTCGCGCGCAGGTTAGAGGCAATTTGCGAGATGGCCGCGTTGGTGTTGGTGTAGCTACCGTCGTGCATCAGGATGACCTGGCCGTTTTGCAATTGGTTAGCCGCGTTGGCGATAGCGGATGCGGAAGCACCGTTCCAATCCTGTGAATCCACATCCCAGGTAATCACTCGCAAACCGAGCGCTTGGGCTGCCTGGTTAACATTGGCGTTGACTTCGCCGTAAGGCGGACGGAACAGGGTTGGTTTGGGCGCACCGGCGCTCTGGATCGCCTGGTTGGTGCGGTTCAGCTCGTCATAGATTTGCTGGTAACCCATGTTGATCAGGTGTGGATGGGTGTAGCTGTGATTTTGCACTTCGCCCACGCTCAGCAATTGCGCAATCAAATTACTGTTGGATGCGGTGTTATTGCCCTGCACAAACCAGGTGACCGGGGTGAGGTTGTATTGCTTGAGCAGGTTAACCAGGGTTGTGCTGTTGGATGTAGGGCCATCGTCAAAGGTGATACCGACATACCCGGAGCAATTATTGTTGTTGCCACCGGTACTGCTGGCCACAGAACTGGTGCCACCGCCGGTGCTGGTATTGCCGCCGCTACAGCTTCCGCTGAAACAGTCATAGGTATAACCGAAGCCGATAACCCCGTTGCAGTGCATTAATTCGGAATTACCGCCGCCGCCGCAGGAGCCGTTGGCGTAGTACGCGGTGTTGTATTCCATATCTTCGGCCTGGCGGGTTTCGCCATTGACCTGGATGTAATCCACTACCACGTCGCGGCTGCCGCCGTCGTTATCAAACTGCACCTGGATGTCACCTGATGCGCTACCGGTATAGGTAAGGTTTTGGAAGCTGGTGGTCAGGTTCCAGCTCGCTACGATATTGCCGCCCACGCGCAGGTTAATGTGCTCACCACCCGCAACACCGCGAGCACGTACCGTAATACCGCCACCGCCAGTGCCACCACCCGTTACCGAACTGGCGCTGCTGCTGGTAGTCGTGGTTGGTGTGCTGCTACTGTTGTTATTCGAGGTGCCTTCACTGACGGTAATGTCTGAACCGCCACGGCTTTGGTAACCCTCGGTGGCCATTACCATGTAATCGTGGTTACCCAGGTTCAGGCCTTTGCTTGCCCAGAAATTGAAGTGGTTAGCCACAGTGATGGTGCCGGAAATCTGGCCGAAGCCTTTTTTCGGGCTTCTCACACTGAAGTATTGGTAGAAGGTTTGGGTGCCATCAATAGACGGTTGGTTAACGCGCTGGCAACGACGCACGTTGTAGGTTGCGCCATCACTTTGGAAGCTACCGTAATCAGTTCCGCCGGAGCAGCTTGACGGGTTGTACGAACCGTAGCTCTCGATTACGTAATATTCGATTAACGGGCTGCGCGTCCAACCATAGAGTGCCAGGTAAGAGTTCTGGCTGTTATCGACGCTATAGGTACCCGAGTAATTCACCACTTTCGGGCCGCCGGGATTCCAGCCTTTACCACCCACCCAGTTATTAGTGCTGTTGGTCCATTGGGATGTATAGCGGCCGCCGGCCAGCAGGTTCATGGATGCATCGCCGGAATCCTTCCAAAAGGTGTAATAGAACCCATTGTTGGTACCGGTTGAGTTACTGGTCAGGTTTTGGGCACTGGCCGTTGTCGCGCCGAGTGCCGCAGTGCAAACGAGCGCTGTCAGGGCGCGTTTGCCGATGGCAAGGAATTTCATTATTAATCTCCAGAATGTAGCCCACTCAACCAATACCACCCATAGAGGAGGAGGGCTGTTGAGGACCGATCCTGTTCGTTGCGAACAGGCGTTAAATCGAGCGCCATACTTCATCGCTGTTATTCTTAAAACGCTGCGTAGCGGCTTCGATGGATACTTGTATACTTTTTAATGAGACTTATTGTCAAATAAACCATATAAATATGGTCGGATTAACCATATGCTTATGGTCTTTATAACAATAAAGCATTGTAAAAGCGGAAATGGTTAGCAGTTTTTAGCGGAGAAACCGTTTAGGAAAAGCCGGAATCCGGCGCCAAAACGGCTTCGCTATGGCATAAAAAATGAGCGTTTTTTTATTAATAAATAGCTTGTTTTACTGGAAACCAAAAAATGCCTATTAAGGTGCTATTGGCGGCAATTCTGCGACAATATCTGCCGATAGCAGGCGAATTCGCGCTTTTTCACTCAGGATTTCAAGGTTATTAAGCGCATCCGCCGCCAGCCAACCCACCGATGGATCGGGGTGTTTCACCAGTTCCTGGAGTGGTCCAATGTGGCGTTCATTACCCGTTGCGCGTAAGGCGAGCAAGGCATCGAGCAGGACGGTGGTATCCGTGTCGCCCAGCAGCGGGACAACCATGTCAGCAGCCCCCGCATAGCGGGTTTTCGCCAGTTCCCCCAACGCCTTGCGCCGTTCCCCGGGGTTATCGCTGGCCAATGCGGCCTGGTGTTCGGCGATATAGGCATCTAAAAGTCGATTGTCACCACGCAAGGATAAAACCTGCGCAACAACCCGCTTGAGCGCCCCGGTTTGTTGCCGGTAAAGCCAATCCAGTTCCTGGTCACCCAGCGCATCACGATTATCCGCCATATCCGCGACCACTTTGCAGGCGATCGCCTGGTGCTGCGCATCGGTTTGCTCGTTAAGGAAATCATGCAATTTTTCGGCGATGGTGCGGGGATCATCCACAAAACGGGTACTTAAATCCTTAATCATGCGATCTACCGGTGAACTGGCCGCACCCGGCCCAGCCATTTTGATGGCCGTCATTCGCGCTTGCGAATATTGCGCAAGTTGGGATTCCAGCTCCTGTACCCTGCGTTCCAGGAAGTCGTTCCTGTGGTAGGAAACCATCAGTAGGCTACCCAGGCAAAGGGTAATTACCGCGCCGAGGAGGACACTCAATAGCAAGTATTTTTTGGCGATACTCATAGTGATCCGTTGCTGATACTTATCATTATTATAAAAAGGGGCGGATTATCCGCCCCTTGTGATGTTGCACGATCCAACCGCAGTTTTAAAGGTTGCCGTACCCGATAGCGCCGTTGCAATGCATCCATTCGCTTCCACCATTACCGCCACCACAGGCACCGTTCTGGTAGACCCCGGTGTTGTAGGTTTGGTTTTCAGACTGGCGTACACTGCCGTTCACGCTAATGTAATCCACCTGGACATCGCGGCCGGAAGCATCGTTGGTGAACTCTACCACTGACCCGCCGGATAAGCTGGTGGACATGGTGTAGTCAGTCATGGTGGTGCTCAAGGTCCAGGTCCTGACCGCAGTATTGTTCACCCGCAACGTAACGCTTTCCTGGCCGCTCGTACCGCGTGCGCGTACCACAATGGTTTTGCCGCCACCGGTGGACGGGGTAGAGCTGGAACTGCCACCACCGCCGTTGTTGCTGCCCTGGCTTACGGTGATGTCGGAACTACCGTTACTTTGATAGCCTTCGGTCGCCATAATTTGATAGTTATGGTTACCCAAATTCAAGCCTTTGCTCGCCCAGAAATTAGCATGGTTGGCAAAGGTGATGGTACCGGAAATATTACCGAAACCTTTTTTGGGGTTCCTTACACTGAAATATTGGTAGAAGGTTTGGTTGCCATCAATGGATGGTTGGTTAACGCGCTGGCAACGACGCACATTGTAGGTAGCACCATCACTTTGGAAGCTGCCGTAGTCGGTACCGCCGGAACAGCTTGCGGGGTTGTACGAACCGTAACTTTCAATAACGTAATACTCAATCAGCGGGCTTCTGGTCCAGCCATAGAGCGCCAGGTAGGAGTTCTGGCTATTGCTGACCCCGTAGTAACCCGAATAGCTGATCACGCGTGAGCTACTGCCCGGGTTCCAGCCTTTACCACCCACCCAGTTATTGGTGCCGTTGTTCCATTGGGACGCATAACGGCCCCCGGAATGCAACGTCATCGATGCACTACCCGAATCTTTCCAGAAGGAATAGTAAAACCCGTTGTTGGTTCCGGTTGAATTACTGGTCAGGGTTTGCGCGCTCACTGCCGATGCGCAAACGGCGGTGGCACAGATTAAAGAAGAAAGTAGATGTTTGCTGTTGCTAGATAATTTCATTATTAGACTCCAGGATTTGCCACCCAACCAATACCACCTATAGAGGCAGGGGCTGTTGATGACGAAACCTGTCTATTGCGGACAGGTGTTTTTCACCGAGCGCCATACTACTTTGCTGTTATTGTTGAACCGCCTGGCAAGCTCGATGGGCATCTATTCCATGGTAATATTATCTTATTGTCAATTAAACCATATAAATGTGGTCATATTTACCATATGCTTATAGTTAAATTAACTATTAAATAATTAAAATACCCCCTCTCTGCTCCTTTTTCTAATAAATCCTTCGCGCCTTTGGCGAGTTACACGCCCGTGAATAAATGAAAAGTGTGCCATTTTTTTATGGGCAAAAGCTGATTTTTATTAACGTTAAAAGAATCGCTATTGCGTCGCGGACATCGGCAATTCAGCGACAATATCTGCACTTGCCAAGCGGGTACGGGCCTTATCGCTGAGGTTTTGCAGTGTGGCGATCACATCATTCGCCAACCAACTAACCGCAGGGTCGGGATGGTTAGCCAGGCTCTCCACCAAATGGATGTGGCTTTGATTGCCCGTGGCGCGCAATGCCAGGAGCGCATCCAGTTTTACCCCGGTATCGCTGTCCTGGAGTAGCGGGGCAATCGCATTGGCGGCACCCGCATAGCGGGTTTTGGCTAATTCCACCAAGGTTCTTTGCCGTTCGGTCGGGTTTTCACTGCGTAACCCCGCTTGCGCTTCGCCGACTTGTTTTTCCATCAGGCTGTTATTGCCGCGCATGGATAATACCTGCGCCGCAACACGCTTCAATTCCGCATTTGACTGGCTTTGGTAGAGGGTTTCCAGCGCGTAATCGGGGAGGTTTTCAGGATTGCCCGCCATAGCCACCATGCCCTGGCTGATGACGGCAATGCTTTCGGGGCCGGGGTTAGCCGCCAGCAGGTCCGCAACCTTATCGGAAAAAGTGCGGGGGTCGCGATCCGAGATGGTACCCAAATCACGCAATACTTTTTGACTGTCGAATATTGCGGCTACCGGGGTTGCTTCAGCATCGGCAATTGCCGGGGCCTGGCCGGTAGTATCAACCCCTGTGCCCGTTGCCGCCGCTGCCGGGGCATTCGCCGGGGGTTGTTCAAAATTCCATGCCCAGGAACGGGCTTTGGCCAGCGCTTCTTCTTTTTGCGCCAGGGATAATTCCAAGTCCAGGATCCGGCCCTCCAATGCGGCGATTTGCGCGCGCTGGGCTGAATCATCGGTCATTACATTGAGCGTACCCCAGGAGATGGCCGCGCCTACGGCAGCAGCGATTAATAAAGGTTTGATTGAACCTGCATTATTATTCATGGTGCCCTCTCAATTGTTTTTAATGCTATTGGAAAAGGGGCGGAAACCGCCCCTTCACCGCTACGCATCAAGCCAGGCGTTTAGAGATTACCGTAACCAATAGCACCGTTACAGTGCAACCACTCGCTCAGGCCATTACCGCCGCCGCAGGCGCCGTTTTGGTAGACACCGGTATTGTAGGTTTGCGCTTCGGATTGGCGAATCGAACCGTTCACACTGATGTAATCTACCTGTACATCGCGACCAGAAGCATCATTGGTATATTCCACCAGGGAGCCGCCGGACAGGCTGGTGGTCGCCGTGTAGTTGGTCATGGTGGTAGAGAGGGTCCAGGTTTGAACCGCTGTGCCGTTCACTTTCAGGGTAATGCTTTCACCGCCAGCCACGCCGCGAGCGCGGACCACTATGGTCTTGCCACCGGATGGTGCTGAGCTGGAACTGCCGCCACCGCTGGTACCCTGGCTCACCGTAATATCCGAAGTACCGGTACTTTGGTAACCCTCGGTCGCCATTACCTGGTAGTCGTGGGTACCCAGGTTCAAACCCTTGCTGGCCCAGAAGTTAGCGTGGTTGGCAAAGGTGATGGTGCCGGAAATATTACCGAAGCCTTTCTTCGGGTTCCTTACGCTGAAATATTGGTAGAAAGTCTGGGTTCCGTCGATAGAAGGTTGTTGGGTGCGCAAGCAACGACGCACGTTATAAGTCGCCCCGTCGCTTTGGAAGGTGCCGTAATCAGTACCGCCGGAACAACTGGCGGGGTTGTATGAACCATAGCTTTCGATGATGTAATACTCGATCAGCGGGTTTCTGGTCCAACCGTAAAATGCCAGGTACGAGTTCTGGCTATCACTTACTCCGTAGTTACCTGAATAGCTCAACACGCGCGAACTGCTACCCGGGTTCCAGCCTTTGCCGCCCACCCAGTTATTGGTACCGCTGTTCCATTGGGAGGTATAACGACCGCCCGCACCCAGGGTCATCGAGGCACTGCCTGAGTCTTTCCAGAACGAATAGTAAAAACCGTTGTTGGTGCCGGTTGAGTTAGAGGTCAAGGTCTGCGCACTGGCTGCCGATACGCCCAGGGTCGCCAACATGGCCACTGACGATAAAACGCTTTTCTTGGTGATGGATATTTTCATTATTAGACTCCGGATTTTAGCCTTTCAACCAATACCGCCTATAGAGGAGGAAGACCGTTGTAAGGTTGATTCTGTCCCTTGCGGACAGGTTTTTTATATCGAGCGCCGAACGGGGTTGCTGTTATTGTTAGCCTATTTGGTGACCGATGAATAATTGTATACAGGCGCCACCTATTATTGTCAAATAAACTATATGATTATGGTCAATTAAACCAATTGAGCCCATCCCTATAACAATATGTTGTTTAAAAACCCGCTTCTACGGATTGTATTTTTTTGTAAAGTTAGGTAAGTGGTCTAATGTGCCAGCTTTGGCCCATCTAAAAAAAAAGCCGGGATATTCCCCGGCTATAAGCTTCACATTGACCTTGTGAAAACTGATCCTTTAGGGCTTGCGTACCTCTTCCTTGATTTTGTCTTTAATTTTTTCCTCCACTGAGCCTTGTTCCTTAATCGGTGCACCGGTGTATTGGTTAAAGCGCACGTTGCGCGGTCCCGCTTGCAACTGCCCGGTTGTAACCCTGGCTTTTCCGAGGGTCGCCTTTTGCCAGAGCGGCAATGACTTGAACGAAAACACTTCGTCGAAATCCATCGCGATGGATCCCGCATCCATCGGCTCGGTGCCCGGGCGGTTTTGGAACCACTTCATCCATTCAGCCGAGGCGGGAGCCGGTGAGCAGATGTTATTGCCATCGGAACTTGGTTTGCCGTCGTCGCCGCAGAGTTGGAAACCCGGTGGGGTATTTTGCGAGAAGGAGGGTAGCAGGAAGGAATCCATACCGTTCGGGCGCGCCATATTGGGGATATAAGGCCGGTTTGGATTCCACTGCGCGGTACTGTGGCAACTCATACAGGACGAATCCGGCGCATTCGGCTCGACCTTGCCGTCCACGGCGATGGCATTGCGCGCGCCATCATTAGGTCCGGACAGGCGCCCACCCCAGCCGAGGGTCTGGGTGGAATATTTGGGAGCACTTGGGTTGACCCAGTTTTCCACCAGGGGCTGGCCGGGTTGGGTTGCCTGGGGATCGTTACCCCATTGGGCTCCCAGCGGGATCATCTTGTCCCAGGCATCGCCCGGCGCGGACGCGTCATATACCAGGGTAGTGAATACCCAGCCGGTAACCGGTGAGGATTTGGTGTCCTTCACGATAATATCGAACTGTGCCACATACCCCGGCCACACTTGCGGAGGCTGGTTGTTTCCTGATTGATCAATAAACAGCGACCATACCGGTGCGCCTTTCATCGCATCCCACCAATCGGTTTTCTGGGTGGGATCGGTTGACGCAAACACCGCTGCCTTGACAATCACTGCGCCCTCTTCAAATTGGCTGTTGGCGGTTTTGATATCCGGTGTCATCGCCGATGCGCCCCACAACTTAAACAGGGTATAGGCGGCACGCGCATCGTAGTAGGTCAGCACGTGGGTGTTGAAGGTAGCGCGCAGGCCGGTACCGGGGAAGATCGCCGGGCCGAATTCGCCCGCAATATAGGTTCCCCGGATTGCCTCGCGCTGGCTGCCCAGCCAGGGTTCGTTATACCAACCGGCGCTGGCGGCGTTCCAGTTGGGGTAATCCAGGATTAATGTTTTGGCGTTTTTGCTCACATAATCGCGCAACGCATAAGCGTAGGCTTTGGCGTTTTGGGTATTGATGGTCTGGTTCTTGATAGCCACTCGCCAGGGTGCGTCCACTAACGGCGGCAACGCCTTTTGGGGCCAATCATGGCTGGTTTCAAATAACGGGCCGGCGTATTGCTGCGGCGTCGGCACATTGCCGTTGTTGTTTTGGAAGGGTGTAGCGGTACCGGAAACCGTCGTCGCCAGTTGGGGACGATGTGTAGGCTCGGCATAAGTGATGTTGCTTATTGCCAGGCCAAGGCAAAGCGATACACCGAATGCAGCTTTAAGGTTTTTCATAGGAATATCCTTTCAACACGGTTGTTGTGGTTATTGATAATACGAGCCTTAACGATTGAGCTTTTCCGCCAAATCCTGCGCGAGGCCGCACATGGTTAAGGTTGGATTCCAGGAGCCGGACGTAGGGAACAGGCAACCCCCGGTTACATACACGTTCTTCACCCCGTGTGGCCGATAATCCAGGCCGACCACCGAGGTTGCCGGATCAGTCCCGATCCACAACGCAGAGGCTTCGTGCACAATGATGGGCAGGCGTATGTCCGCCGCGGTCGGCCGGGCGGTTTGCCACCCGGTTCCATCAACCCAATATTCAATCGCCGCGCTGACCCCTTGTGGTCCCATGGCGGCAATTGCCTGGAATGTCGCTTCGTCCAGAACATTCCACAGTTTTTGGTCCGCCTCGCCCAGGCCCAATTGCAGGGAAAGATTGGTGGTTGGGTCACGGCCGTCATTTAATCGCAACCAGTTATCCGGATTTTTTTCGCTGACCTCACCCAGGGTGGCGCACACAAACACCACATAATCTTCCGAGCCTTGCAATTGTTCCGGCGATACCACTGCCGCTGCATCCGGCGCCTCGCGCGCAATGGTGCCGGAATCCGCCGCCGGGTTAGCCGAGGCAAACGCGCTCGCCTGAACGTGATATTGCAAACCCGAATCCTTATCGACGCCCGCCAAGTAGGTCGCACCGATTTCCAGGCTCGCCAGGGATTTAAATACCGAGCGTTTCATCCGGGCGATGACATGCGACATAAAATGCCCGGTATAACGATTACCGGCATTTGCCAGCAAGCCAGTACCGGCAAAGGAATTCATCAATAATGTTGCGGGTGGAATTGCGCCCATACCCAAGACCACCTGGGCCGCACCGACGGTAATTTTCCCGCGGCTGGTATGGATATGGGTAACCGTGCCCTTGCCATCGTGTTCCAAACGATCCACCACGCAACGATCGACAATTGTCAGCGCCGAACCGGTCCCCGCTTCTTGCGATACCTGTTGCTTTTGTTGCAGGTCCAGCAAGGTCCCGACAGTGGAATATTTATAAAATTTAACGCTTTGCCAATCCGTGTTACCGACGGCAATCGGCGCAGCAAATGCTTCCGTTGCCGTTGGCACTGTGTGTAAATTGCGTTGCAGATTCACCGCTATTTGTTGTTGCAATGCACCGTAGACACCATCCTGGATTTGATCCGTGGAGGTCACATGCAAAAATTTGCGCGCCCGTTGCCAAAAGTTTTCCCGCTGCGTCACCGCAATCAATTGCTGCGGCCAATCGCGCATTTGCGCAACAGTCGGTGTGGGGCACCAGGCGCTCCAGTAGGTTGAACGTCCACCCAATTGCGGGATATAACCAGCCTGGAAAAATTTATTTCCCTCGGTAGCCATTTTTGTTGTACGCGACCAGGGATAAGTGGTGGTGGGTGTGCCGGTGGTCGCCTGCAACGCGGTGGGCAACATTTGGTAATGGCTCGGCAACCAATAACCTCCACGTTCCAGCACCAATATTTTTGCGCGCGGGTTAAATTCCAGTGTTTGTTCGATGAATGCAACCGCCGTCGGCCCGGTGCCTATCACAATAAAATCAAATGTGCCCGTCTCGATACTGGACCAATCACCATGCTTGAAGAAAAATGCACTGCCGGCAATTTGTTCGGCCGTCGCATTTTGCGGTCCGGGGCCAGGATAACCGTTATTGTTAGGTGGCGTTTCAGGAGCTTGTTTCGCTATATCAAGGTTAACGGAATTGGCTTCAAAGAAACTTTTATAATTCGTCATAAAACATATCCAATAGGCAAATGGAAACCGGCCGACGAAATTCATCGGTGTTAAACAGGCTTAGCAAGGGAAATTTAAAATATTTTCTTTCTGATGTTTAATAGCAATGCGAACGCACGGAAGGCGGGGGAAATGTGAACAATCATTTTATGGATATCCTTTCAAATGTCATGGTTGATAAACGGTCCCTGACATGCGTTCAGGGTAGCAATTCGATAGCGATATTTCGCACCCCTTATCCCTGATTGCCCATATCCATAAAAAATAACTGAACATTTCAGCTACAGTCAGTTTTAATCACTATCACGGTTGGATCAATTACATCGCATTACATTGATCAGTAAGGTAAAGGGTAGACGAAGAAGAAAGGGTGTCAATTCAACAATGGGAATACGCAAAAAATGCAGAATGAAACGACAATATCAAAAAATCCTTTCGCAAAAAAATCCGGCACGTCGCCGGATCCACACAATAGAAACATTCATAATATAAGAAGCAGATTTTTTGATAGACGGTAATATTTAAAAGCGATTTAATAAAACCTGTTGCTGCTGCTGTTAAAATATCGGAAATTTATTTTTATAATTTTTTGGATTATTTTTCTATCAACCATCTGAAATTTCCAGAAAAACCTCACCAAAAACCAAACAACCGCCGTATATCCTAACCATTGGTGCCAATTATCGCCGGCCTCATTAAATAAATAATTAACATCAAAAATTTACCGAGGCCCATGGAATATCCTGACTAGTTTTAGCATTTCGCTTTTTTTGAAGAAACGATTTATATACAGGTATTTGCGAGGCATCAGATTTAAACCTATTCTCAGCTAAGCAATGGTATGGATGCGTTGGCATGCGAAGGTCCATCCAGTGCAGCCTCGCCATTATTACTCTCACCACTATGAGTCGCTCAAAAAAAAGGAATGCCACCATGAAAACACTACCTATTTTTGCCGGAATACTCGCTAGTGCCATAGCGCTGGTCGGATGTAGTTCTTTTTGGCCGGAGAAAGCTATTCACAGCAGCCCACCCCAAGTGGCCATAGCATCGCAAGCGGATAATGTGCCCCAGCGGATCATGCTTGACCAGAACTGGAACGATAAAACCCGCACTGATTTTTGGTTCACTAACCAGGGCGCGCGCATTCTTCCTTATACATGGTTTGTCTGGCTGGAACAAAAAGATAAGCAGTCCCTGTTTCGGTCTGTTGAGCATATGGAATCTCTCCGATATCTCCCTATGTCGGCATCTGCTGCGAATCCCGGGGGATTGCCGATAGGATTCACAATGGAGGTTGATAAGCGTTCCCGAACGGCGTGGATGGGTTTGAATTGCGCCGCGTGTCACACGAACCAGATTGATTATGGTGAGAAAAAGATTTTGGTTGACGGAGCACCGACGCTGGCTGATTTCGTAGGTTTCTTCAACGAATTGGTAGGCGCACTCAACCAAACCTACGAGGACGATGCCAAATTCGAACGGTTTGCGCGCAATGTTCTGCAAGATGATTACAGTCAAAACAATGCCAGGACATTGCGCAAGCAACTTGGCGAAATCAGTTTCGCATTATCGGAACGGGAAAATGTTAATCGCCTCCCCGCCAATTATCCGCAGGATTTCACCAGCTATGCGCGGCTGGATGCATTCACGAATATCCAGAACGCGGGCACCGCTTTTGCGCTCGAAGATGTCACCAATCGCAATCCACCTATCGCGCCGGTTTCCTATCCCTTCTTGTGGGGTACGCACCAATCCGATGTGGTGCAGTGGAATGCTTCAGCGCCAAATACACCAGTAGTCGGACCCTTGGTGCGAAATATCGGTGAAGTTGTAGGTGTTTTTGGCCATCTGCAAATAGACAAGGCCCCGTGGTGGCAACGTTTGTTTGGCCACAATTTCCACTACCGTTCAACCGTGGATATGATTAATTTGGGGCACCTGGAATCATGGGTGAAAGACCTGCGCTCACCGCAATGGCTGGATACGCCTCTGCCCCCCATCAACCTGGCCCAGGCGGCGAAAGGGGAAGTGCTGTTCAAAACGCATTGCCAGCAATGTCATCAGGTAATTCCCCGCGAAAGCGAAGGAGAAAAGTATACGGCGGTAAAGACACCCGTAAGTGAGATTGGTACCGACCCGGACATGGCTTGGTATGCAGACAATCACGTAGCAAAAACCCTTATCCTGGAAGGCAGCAAAGAAGGCGTTATCTTCGGTTCCCCATTTGGTGCGGAAGCACCTGCCATCCAGATTCCGGTAAATGGTGTTGTCGGCCTGGTATTACATGATCCCCTGACTGCACTGGAAGCTGGACTTATTCCGGAGGAGAACAAAGAAAAACATTTATCTGGTGGTGCCAAAGCTGAGACTATTAAAGGTTATGTAAAACAACATCTGGCAGAGCGCGAAGCGATTGCGGCTGACAATGCCCCGCCTCCGAAAGATGGGGTAGAACACTCCATAGACAAAGATTTGCAAGGACTGGTTTATAAAGCGCGTCCTCTCAATGGCATCTGGGCGACGGCGCCTTATTTACACAACGGCTCTGTGCCTAACTTATGGGAGTTATTGCAGAAGCCTGAAAAACGCGTCACCAGGTTTTGGGTTGGAAGCCGAAAATTTGATCCTATCAATGTTGGTTTCGTGATCACGGAAGGCCTCGATGAATTCCAGGTATTGAATTCCTCAGGTGCGATCCAGGCCGGCAACTCCAACCGAGGCCACAAGGCGGGAACAGATCTTTCAGATGATGAGAAAAAGCAGTTGATTGAATATATGAAAATGCTCTGAGTACATAAACAAATTGAAACAGCCGATCCAACATCAGATCGGCTGTTTCCGGGAGAACCCCTGCAGGGCTAACTCTCGCTCACTTCCGTTGCATTCGCTCACAGTGCAATCAGGGGTTGTCGGATTATTTTTTATCTCTTAAAACACAACGCATGAAAAGGTGGAGCGGCAATAAATGACCACTTCGTCAATTTGTTTTATGTAATTGTACTTGGGTTAGGTTGCCCAAATAATATGACGATGTTACTAAAGCCTGAACAGCCAATATTTTTCAAACAGAATTTTTCCGAAGTGCAGCATCCTTCCCGGTGGTTTTAATTTAATGTCCGGATTGGGCTCTGCGTAGAAATTACCTTTGCCCATTCCCGCCATACCATCACCAATTTCAAGGAAGCATTCGCCGTAACCTTCAAATACTATTTTTTTCCCGGAGCCCCTAATGTCGGCAGCAATGTTATTCGCAACAACCTCTGCCTGCCCATGTGCTAATACACCGGCTTTTGGTAATGGTTTTCCATTCGATAAAGGAATAGCGGTGATATCGCCGATTGCAAAAACATTGTTGAATTTAGTGGCGAGGGTATGGCGGTCAACCGCAATCCATGGGCTCTCGCCAAGCAACCCGGCTTCCCGAATCACGGTGGGGGCTCTGTGTGGAGGGATGTAAGCGAGCAGATCAAAAGTGGTTGTCGTTTCGTTGTTGAAATAAATGGTGCGTTCTTCCGGGTCTATTTCCCTCACTGCATGTTGAGGAAAATACTTAACACCCTTGCTTTCTACCATTTGCCGTACTTGTTGCGAGACCTCGGGGCCAGTCACCGGCATAGGGCCAGGCTCCGGTGAATAAACTTCAACACTTACTTTTGACGATAACCCGCGTTTACGAAAATCGGATTCGAGCAACATTGCCGCTTCGTAAGGTGCAGCAGGGCATTTAAAGGGCATGGAGCAAACCAGTACAACTACTTTTCCGCCGGAAAGTTTCAGGCCGGCATTTCTGATCGCCTGGGCACCTTCCAATGTATAGAGGTTATGGCCTGCTGCCGTGAGTCCGGGGACAGTTTCCGGAGCGAGTTCTGCACCCGTGGCGATAATCAAATAGTCGCTGTCATACTGCTTACCATCGACGAGGACCGCTTTTTTCTCCGCATCAATTTTTTCAATATTTCCATGAATAACCTCGATACCCTTTTTGGTGAGGCTATTAATCGGCTTTGATATTTGTTTCGCGTTCCTATCTCCAGAAGCGATCCATAACAGCGACGGTGGAAAAATATGATCAGTCACTCGATCAACCACCACCACCCGATGTTCCCTGGGTAATTTTTTACGTAATTCGGTTGCTGCCACAATGCCGCCAATTCCACCACCGAGGATCAGGATCGTTTTTCCAGTAGCCATTTTCTTACCTTTTCAATGTTAGGGATGGGCAATTAGATATCGGTAAAACTCAGTTTCTTTTCGAAATACACCGCTCGACCAGAGTCGGTTTCAATTACCGGGTCTGTGAAAAAATTGAGCGGATCATCAACCGTTCTTCCGGGCAATATCAGGTCGCGGCCATAGCTCAACAGGAATCGGTTTTCATCGATAGAGCCGAAGTAATAATCACGAAGGTGCGTTTTTTGTGCCGCTTCAGAACAATCAGCCGGAACCCAACCTATGCCGTGAACATAAAAACTGGTCCAGCAGTGGTAACCACATTTAAATGCAGTAATGTCACCCTGGGTCATGCCTGTGGGAAATGCCATACCGATTTCAAATTGACCGGGTACGCCACAGGCGCGAAGGATGGCAAGAAATAATGAGTGGAAATCTGTGCAATTACCTTTGCCGATGGAGCAGGCAAATTCTGCGTCGCCATTGCCCCAACCATCTCCGGATTTATCGTATTGCATATGCTCCAATACATGGTCATATGCCGCTTTGGCAATATCGAGCGCGCTGGAATGCTGCTCTTTAATATGACGGGCAATGCCGAGAATATCAGCAGTAAATTGAATCAGTTTGTTGGGTTGCAATTGCGACTGATGATGCAATTGCCAGCCGGAATGAGGTATTTCGGTAAATCGATTAAAGTCAGTTGCGCATTCATGGCGAGTTGCTGTGGTCGTAACGACCAAATCAATATTATCGACTTTTTCGGTATCGAGGTTTGCACATAACACGGCATTACCATAGGTAGCTTCGTATTCAATGCGGTAATCGATATTGGTTTGGACATCAATTGCATGAATGTCCTGGTCGCTCGTTGCTCGGGGAAAAGGAATCCATAAATTAATTGCTTTTGCCGATTTGGGAAAATCGGGCACTTTGACATCATAGGTTGTTTGGAATCGGCGACTCTTATTCATGGATTCTCTCTCCGTCGATAAATTCCGAGGCGAGTGTATTAGACATCGCCTCAGATGGTGAGCAGTTAAGCGTTGTTACGTTTACTTCAATAACCCGGTATCGCGGGCCACTTTTTCGATGGAATCGAAATCAGCTTGGCTGGCCGCAACAAATACGTTTGCGCCTTGTAAATCCAGTACCGCTTTTTGTTGTGGATCTTGTGGATCAAGATTCAAAAATGCATCTTTGAATTTACTCACTAATTCAGGCGCTAACCCTTTGCGGGCAGCCCACACATAATCCACATACTCGGGAGACGTCCACACCAGTTTGACTTTCTTGGTATCAACCTTTCCTTCAGCCAGCATGCGATCCCACACTTCAATGTTGAGTGCACCACCCTGGACTTTTCCGGATTCAACGAGTTTTACCGTCGCATCGTGGGCGCCGCTGTACACCGGTAAACCGGCAAAGTCTTTTTCCGGGTTAATGGTTAACTGCGACAGTAAAAAGTGACGTGGCATCAAATGGCCAGACGTGGAACTCTTGGAACCGAAGGCGAATGATTTGCCTTTAAAATCCTCTGGTTTTTCGATACCTGAGGTGGTGCTTGCTATGAATACACTCTTGAATTTCCTATCGATGTCGCGCATGGCCAGTGGCTCAGCGCCCGCGAGGTGGCGAGCTTGTACAAACGTAAAACCACCTAACCAGGCAAAATCAATTTTCCCAGCAGACAGCGCTGATACCGCCGCACCGTAGTCCGTTACCGGAACATAAGTGACTTTCTTTCCCAGTTGTTTTTGCAGGTAATCAACCATCGGCTGGTTTTTACGGGCAAGCTCAGTGGGGTTTTCATCGGGAATACCTGTTACGCGAATAACATCGTCCGCCGAGTAGGCAGCAGATGCTGAAAATAAACTGGCACCGACAAGTAATGTAGCGATCATTCGCTGCCAGGGTTTGCACAATGAAACGAAGGGTTTCATAAAATCTCCTTTTGTAAGGTCAGGTTTTTGAGTTGAAGTTAATCCTTTCAAGCAGTGGTGGTCTGCAACCGGTTGGGCATTAACGCATCCGCTTGATTATTTTTTTTGAAAACACTGCATTCGTTATCCTCGACAAATTGAATATTTTCGCGTTGTGCGATTTCAATCATTGCGGATAAGAATTCGGGGGTCGGTTCGATAAAACCAAGATAATTTTTTTCACAATGTGAGGCTGCGTTTTGCACTTCATTCGGGCAGGTCCGCGCGCTGACTACCGATGATACTGTTCCATCGGGGTACGCTACGACCAGTTGAACCATCAACCCCGTGGGCAAGGTTTTATCCATGGCAATCGTTAAGCCGTCGGACGACATTGATGTGGGTTTAATGACGGTGAATGCCGGTGCGGCACCGCAACGACAACACAATTGCGGCTTCTCTACGATAGGAATCTGACAAGGAAAAGGTGCGATGGCTGTGCCTGATCCTGAAAACAAAAGCGATAACCGCTGCAATAAGTTTGGCACGCAGGAAGGACCATTCAGAATGCGTTTACGCAAACGATCACCGACATAATCCACGCCCGTCACCACCGCAACCATCACCACGAGTAACACAACCAGATCGCTAATGTGAAATAGGCTGATCGAGGTATAGAGCGAATCACCAATTCCGCCTGCGCCCACAAAACCCACGGTGGCGGTTGCCCTTACATTCACTTCGAAGCGATAGAGAGTGAATGCCAGAACGCGTGGATTCACTTGTGGAAGCACAGCGTAAAGCCAGGTTGATAACCCGCTTGCACCACTGGCCTGCATGGCTTTTGCGGGGCCGGGTTCCACTTCCTCATACACATCGGTATAGAGTCGCCCCAGCACACCGATGTTATGGACGGCGATGGCCAGTATTCCTGCGAGTGCACCGGGGCCCACCCAGACCACAAATACCAATGCAAGTGTCAGCTCGGGCATCGCACGGGTGACTTGCAAAAAGAATTGCGAACTACCTTGCAGCGCCCGTGACATCCACAATGACACCCCGCGTTTGCCATAGGTGTTTTCAAGATAACTTTTCGTTACCAGCGATTTGGTGGAAAGTGGCGCGAGGAAAAATGCAAAGACCGCCGCAAGCAAGGTAGCGATCCAGGCCATCAATAATGTTTGCCATACCAGGGATGCGGTCTTTTCTAAAAACTCATCACTTAAATCAAATGCATTGGCACTGGGCAAATTATTCCAACTGCCACTTAGCAAATCCGCCCAGGGAATATCGAGGTAGGCAACGCTCGCGATTGCACCGGCAACAGCAAACAGCATCGCCCATTTCACGGGGTGGCGACGCAGGAAAGCGCTCACCCATTCCAATGCAATAACAAATACCAAAACAGCGATCAGTGTGGTCGCTAATTTATCGAATTCGAGATAGCGAATACTCAGCGCAATTTCGCTGCCCAAGCCGCCCGCGCCGACAACACCCAGGATCGTGCCCGTGCGGATGTTGCATTCCATTCGGAATAGCGCGTAGGCAACCCACTGGCGTTTTACCTGCGGCAAAATGCCGTGCATTAATATGCCCCAGCGACCGACACCCGCGGAACGCAATCCGCCAACGATGCGACTATCAACCGCTTCAGCCAATTCCGCGTAGAGTTTGCCGATGGAGCCACCCACGGTTAAGCCAATCGCGAGTACGGCAGCACCGGGCCCAAGCCCCAGGATTTGCACAAAGAGATATGCCCAGACAATTTCCGGGATTGAACGAAAAAATCCCAGCGTAAAGCGCGAGAGGGATCGAGCGGTTGCGACCACCACCGACTGGCGTTTTCCCTGGCGACCCGGTGGGTCAGGTAGTTCCGGTATGCGAATCGCAAAAACGGCGAGGCTGATGCCAATGACAACTGCAAATACGGTCCCGAGAATCCCGACAAATAAACTTTCAAATGAAAGTAAAAAAATACGTTGGAGGAAATCTGCTGATAAATTCGGATGCAATAAACCACTGAGCAACTCACCGGCGTTACGCACGCCATCGCGATCAAACAATGCCCCCGGATTTATCCGCGTGCCTTCCATCGCCAAAATAAATGTGAGCGCAACCGCGCACCAAATCAGGTAGCGTTTCAGCTCCTGTTTGCGATCAAACCCGTTCATAGTTTGCCTCGCTGCGCTCCTCGCTTCCCTGATACAGCAAATCCAATGCATCCGGCGTTACTTCGGCGGGCTTGGCATCCAGCACCAGGGTCCCTTCGCGCAGACCGATGATGCGGTCACAGCGGTGCATGATGGAGTCCAGCCAGTGCGTACAAAAAACAAGGGTGACACCGCGTTCTTTTGCCTGGTTAAGAATAATTTCAGTGACTGCGCGCGCCGTGGCTGGATCGAGTGATGCGGTGGGTTCATCAGCCAGCAAGGTCGTGGGGTCTGAAATCAATGCGCGCGCAATGGCGACGCGCTGCATTTGGCCACCACTCAAGTCGCTCGCAGATCGCCACTGGTGCTCACCAATCGACAGTGATTCCAATAACGAACGGACCGGCTGTTTTTCTACCGGCCACAGTGCAGAGGCCATCACTTTGTGCCATGGCCAAAGGGGCAATTTCCCAGCCACCACATTTTGATGAACAGATAGCTGCGGTACGAGTAAATGGGTTTGTTCAATGATGCGTGAATAAGCGCGATGAAAACGTAATTCCGCCGCGGACATTTTCGCCAAATCTTTTCCGTCGGCGAGCACACGGCCATGCGTTGGCTTAAGCACTCCGGCCAGTAGTCGGATCAATGTTGATTTCCCACCACCGCTGGGCCCGATAAGGGCTACGGTTTCGCCGGGACGAATTGTGAGATTGAGATTGTTAATCGCTGCCCGCTTACCCCAATAACGCGAAACGGCCTTGAGTTCGAGGACGGGAGCTTGATGGCTCGCAGGGCACGGGCCATTAGAAAATTGTGGCTTCATACGAAGACTCCTTTCCCCCGCATTGGGGATTTGCTGCTCCTACAGACTGCTCTCCTTTAACATGCCCGCAGCGAATGGCTGCGTATTTGTCCAAGTACGGCGTCCGAGAGAGTGGTTTATTTCAAGCAATCAATTATTTAAATGATTGCTTGAATATTTATTATTAAAAAACGCCTTATCGGCGCATCACTTTCCCAGAGGATTAAAACACGATTACCTTATCGGCCCAGAGTGTCCAATCAGTCAGTTCTTCCAGGGTGCTGCGATGTGTACCTTCGGCCAATTCTTCTGACGTCATACCGCGCGCGTCCATACAGGTACCGCACACACCGATTTGGCCTTCGCGGCGGATAACCGGGTTCATCATCAACTCAACGTTGTAATAACCTTGCGGAACTTTTTGGCCGCCTTTCGCGCAAACAGCCGCGTCACCCATCAAAAATACACGTACTTCATCAGTACCGCGTTTGGCGATGGAGCCTGCCAGACGTAAACCGTTGTAGCTGCGCTCGGTGCCGTATGGTCCATCATTCAATATAAATAGAATATTGCTCACTTCAGTTTCCTCTTGATTTTCCTGGTGGTTATTGCGGGCACCGATCAAAAGGAACTTTGCCATCAATTAGCGCATGCGCTTACCAAGCTTCCTTTTAAACAGCACCCGTTTGTATAGCAAAACCTCTGGCAACCCAATCCGCGACACCTTCTTCCCAGCGTGTAGCCTGATAGCCTTTTTGGTTCAGCAAATTCACTGCTTCTATCGACATGACACACAGCGGTCCACGACAGTAAGCGACGATTTCCCGGCCTGGCGGCAATTCAGCAATTTTTTGCTCCAGCACTTCCAGTGGAACCGACAAAGCACCTGGGATATGGCCCGCCATAAATTCTTCGGTCGGACGCACGTCCAATACCGTCACTTCGCCGCGCTTTACGCGCTCCAGCAATGTGTTTTTGTCGGTTTTTTCCAGCATTCCGCGATCACGCAAGAAGGCGTCGGTCACGGCGCGAACTTCCAGCAACCGGGTTTCCCCCACTCGCCGGAGGACGCCGCAAAGACCAAGCACTTCCTGATCGGCAACGCGGTAAATGATGTTCACCCCATTGCGCTCCGAATCAATCACGCGCGCCGCGCGCAATACCTGCAAATGCTGTGATGTATTCGCAATGCTCTGGTTAATTTCTTTCGCGATTGACTCAACGGTTCGCGGCCCCTGGCTTAACACATCCAGCAGTTCAAGGCGGATCGGGCTCGCCAATGCTTTTCCGATACGAGCCAATTGCTCATACAGCGAGTCTTTAAATTGCCGGCAATTTGAAGAAGTCATAGATTTTCCATTTATCAATTGATCGCTTGAATTATAGATTCCATGCGTCAATCCTCAAATAGCTATCTACCGCCCAAGCGCAAGTTCACCTAAAAATGGCATTGTTGCCAATAAAAAAGCGCCCCTGACCATCGCTGGCGGTTCAGCGCAGAAGCCCGTTCCTTGACAATCTAGGTGAAGCGGATATTCTAGTCAAGCATTCAATTAAATAATTGAATATTTAATAGATATACCATTCGTGCCAAATATTGAATAAGCATGGGTGGTTTAAAAGGATTCCTTGCCGATATGCGTAAACACACCCTAGTGGAATTCGCGACCCGCCATCCCCGGTGGATTTTTGTCGCAACCTTATTGATCACCGCGATTTTCTGTACCCAGTTCCCCAGGATTACACTGGATACCAACCCGAAAAATATGCTGCCCCCGGACTCCCCCGTGCGGGTCTGGAATGATGGGATTGAACAGACATTCCGGTTGTATGAAGACACTATCCTGGTGGCGATCCACAACGATAAAGGTGTGATCAATACCGGCACCCTCAAGAAAATCCATACCCTTACCGAACAGATCCTCGCCATTGACGGCGTTGCCGCCCGTGACCTGGTGAGCTTTAACACCATCGACCATATCAGTGCGGACGGGGACGGCTTGGATATCGCCCCGCTAATGGCCGAGGCCCCGGATACACCCGAGGCGTTGTCCGCGTTCCGGGCCAAGTTGATTGGCAACCCGCTATTTGCGGACCGGATAATTTCCACTGACGAGACCATGGCCGCGCTCTATGTCCCGCTGGAGGAGGGTGCCAATGGCAAGCAGGTCGCGGACAAGATTCGCAGCATCGTTGCAACCCAGGGTGAAGGGGATGATTTTTATGTGGCCGGGGACCCGGTTGTCCGGGATACCTTCGGTGCCGACATGTTCACCATGATGGGTTTATTTGCGCCTATCGCAGGCATGATTATGTTTATTGCCATCCTGTGGATGTTCGGCAGTTTGTCCCTTGCGATGTCGATGATGGCGGTGGCCATGGCCAGCATCATTTGCAGTATGGGATTACTGATCGGGCTGGGGTTTCCGGTACACATTATGAGTTCCATGGCACCGGTATTTTTAATGGCCATTGCAACGGACAGCATCCATATTTTTAACGAGTTTTATCACCGCTTCCGCCAGGGCGGCAATAAACAACAAGCCATCCACGAGACCATGGCCGCGGTCAGCCGCCCGGTGCGTTATACCGCCCTGGCAACCGCCGCCGGATTTGCCGTATTGCTTTTCATGGAAATTATTCCCGTTAAAGTATTTGGCGGCGTCATTGTCTTTGGCACCTTGCTGCTGCGTCTCCTCAGCTTCACGCTTATCCCTGCGTTACTGATGTCAATCAATGAGAAAAAAATCCTTGCCGCCGTCGCACGTGAAACGCAACAACAGCAATCCAAAAAAAGCTGGTTGCAAACTCTGGCGGATGTGGCGGTCACCCATCCGAAAAAAATTGTCATGCTGGGCCTATTACTGACCGCTGTTTCTGTAGTCGGTATTACGCAGATAACGATCAACAACAACCTGGTGAAATGGTTTACCCACAACAGTGAAGTACGCATCGCCGATGAGAAGATCAATGAATCACTCGGTGGCACCGCGCCTGGATACATCATTGCCATTGCACCAAATGCCGATGGCATAAAAGCACCGGAAACCCTGCAATACATTGATGGTTTGCAACGGCATCTGGAATCCATGCCTGAAGTCGGAAAAACGTTTTCGATTGTCGATTACGTAAAACGCATTAACCGTGTACTCCATGAAGATGCTCAGGATTATGAGGTAATTCCCACGGACGCCGACACTATTGCCCAATACCTGTTTTTATTCGGCATGTCGGCGAAACAGTCAGACCTGGATAACCTAGTGGACTATCCCTTCCAGCAGGCCAATATCTGGCTGCAATTAAAAACCTGGGATGCCGGTGCAATGCGCAATGTCATCCATGCCGTGGAAGAATACCAACGCGAAAATCCGATTGACCTCGAATTCAAACCCGCAGGTACTGCTTACTTCAATGTGGTGTGGAACGATGAAGTGCTGTGGGACATGCTGAAAGGATTTGTCCTGGCGTTGCTGGTGGTATTTATTCTGCTCGCTATCAATTTCCGTTCAATCAAGTGGGCAGTTGTCGGGTATATCCCGTTACTGTTTACCATCATGCTGATCTACGCCGTGATTGGTTTCTCAGGTAAGGATTTTGATATGCCGATTTCGGTCTTGTCATGTTTGTCGCTGGGCATGGCGGTTGATTTCTCGATCCATTTCATCAGCCGTTTGCGTCAGCGTATGGCGGAAGCCGCCACGACCGGTGAATCACTGGCGGACAATTTGCGCTGGACCGCTGCACGGCCCGGAAAAGGCATTATGCGCAACGCCATTCTTTTTGCGGCTGCCTTTTCGGTAATGATGTTTGCCCCACTTACGCCTTACATCACTGTGGGGGCATTCATTGTCAGCATGATGCTCGTCAGCGCATTAGTTACATTATTGTATTTGCCCGCATTGATTTTGTTATTGCAAGGCTGGCTATTCACTACATCCATATCTGACCATTCAACGTCAACCGTTTCTGCAACATCCTCTGTCGGAGAGCGCGCATGATTTCCCTGGTAAAAACACTGACGCAACGCAGCTTATTTGTTCTCAGTGCCGTATTGATGCCCTCGATATGCATGGCAATAGAGCCCACACAAATTGTCCAACAATCGCTGGATGCAACTTACTATGCGGGCAATGACATGCGTACAAAAGTCAGCATGAAATTGATTAATCCCAAAGGCGATATCCGTGAGCGTGAAATGACCATGCTGCGGATCAACCTTGCGGGTGGTGAACAACGTTATTACACCTATTTCCATCGCCCGACTGATGTGAAAGGCACGGCGTTCCTTGTGCAAAAATTTCCAGGCAAAGAAGATGATCGCTGGATTTTTGTGCCGGCCATCAAGTTGGTGAAGCGCATTGCCTCTGACGACAAACGCTCATCGTTTGTCGGTTCCGATTTCACTTACGAAGACGTATCCGGTAGAGAAGTGGCCGATGAAAGCCATACATTGGTGGGTGAAGAAATTTTTGAAGGGCGGCCGGTGTACCGTATTGAAAGCAAACCGGTTAAAGCCATCGATTACAGTCGTCGCGTGTCGTTAATTGACAAAGAACGTTGGCTGCCGTTGAGCGAGGAATATTTTGATTTGCGTAACCGCCCATCACGCGTATTCAATGCAGTGAAAGTGGAGCAAGTCGCCGACGTTTGGACTATTACGGCGCGCACCATGAAAAACCTGGAAACGGGTTATCGCACTGAAGTGGTATATAACGAAATCGCTTACAACATTGGATTAGAGGCTGATATTTTTACGGAACGGTATCTGCGTAATCCACCCCAGCAGTGGGTGAAGTAATCCATGTTATTTAGAAAAACCGCAACGCTTTTGTCGGGCGGTTTGCTCTTGTTAGGCAGTATGCAATTGCATGCCGATATCAATGGCATGGTGCAATACCACACAGCAGCACGCACTGACACGAATCCATGCTCAACCACCGATTGCAAAGTGCCATTTTCGGAATTACGTGGTCAGGTGAAAGCTGAGAAATCGTTGCAAGATAGTCGACATTCATTCACTGCCAATATCGAATTAATTCACGATTTCGTGTTTGATGAAACCGACTTGAACGCACGGGAGATTTATTGGGATTTGGCTGGCGATGCAACCCAAATTCGCACCGGTCGCCAAATGATTACCTGGGGCACCGGCGATATGTTGTTTATCAACGATATATTCGCAAAAGACTGGAATGCCTATTTTGGTGGAATGCCGATGGATTTCCTCAAGCTCCCAACGGATGCCATCAAATTTGACTGGTATCCGGGAGCAACCACGATTGAAACGGTGATCGCCCGATTTGACGCAGACCATGCGCCCGAGGCACAGCGATTCGACATACAAATGCCGCAAATGCCGTCGCCGATTTTTTTTCAAACACCGGATGATCAACTGGACGAACTGGAGTACGCCGCAAAAGTATCGCGCAATTTTTCAGGATGGGATGTAAGTGGGTATGCATCCCGAAGTTATTGGCGTAGCCCTGCCTATCAGTCCAATGATTCAAACACATTGGTGTCCTATCCGCGACTAAATACTTACGGCGCGAGCGCCACGGGACAGATACAAAACGGCGTATTCAATCTTGAAGCGGGTTACTACCATTCACCGGAAGACTCAGCGGGTGCACATCCATTTGTCCAAAACAGCCAAAGCCGTCTCTTATCGGGGTATTCCCGTCAAGTCTGGGCTGATGCTACCCTGGGCGTGCAGTTTTATGTTGAGCACATGGAAAATTATTCAAGCTATCTCGCTACCTTGCCAACAACTGCCATTGCAAAAAACGAATGGAACAGAGCCGCCACAATGCGGTTCACCCAATTTTTCCTCCACCAGACATTAACGTTTAATCTGTTCAACTACTGGGGATTAAGCGATAGCGACCGGTTCTTACAATCTACAGTGCGATACGCCTTTAACGATAATCTCTGGGGCGAAATCGGGACCAATATTTTTTCTGGAAACCCGCAGGGAATGTTCGGTGCATTTGATCGCAATGACAATATTTACCTGACCCTGCGTTTCGCTTATTAAAGGTTCCTTATGACTACGCCAATTTACCTTGATTACAACGCAACAACACCTATCGCACCGGAAGTGATTAACGTCATCACTCAATGCCTGACTGAATTTGGTAATCCATCCTCCAGCCACGACTATGGCCGTCGCGCCAGTCAGATAGTTCAGCAAGCGCGTGCGCATGTTGCCCACTTAATTTCTGCAAATCCGTCCGAAATAATTTTTACAGGCTGTGCTACGGAATCCAACAACCTCGCCATCCTGGGCATGGCGCGCGCCTGTCATAATAAAAAGCACATCATTACAAGCGCGATTGAACATCCCGCTGTTATGCAACCGTGTTTACAATTGCAACGGGAAGGTTGGGATTTAACTGTAATACCGGTAGATGCTAACGGATTAGTTGATCTGGAAATATTGGCAGAAAGTATTCGTCCAGATACTGCCTTAATTAGCATCATGCATTCCAATAATGAAATTGGAACCATCCAACCGATTGCAGGTATTTCACAGATAGCGCGTAAGCACGGCGTGTTGTTGCATGTGGATGCGGCGCAGTCGATCGGAAAAGTGGCGGTTGATGTGAACGAACTCGGTGTAGATGCACTGACAATCGCAGGCCACAAGTTTTACGCTCCTAAAGGTGTAGGCGCGCTCTACGTGCGTGAAGCCACCCCGATAAATTCCATCATGTACGGTGCCGGTCATGAACGTAATCTGCGTCCCGGAACGGAGAATGTCATTGCGGTGGCGGCACTGGGTGAAGCGGCCCGTCTGGCAGCGAATCGAATGCCGGAAGCCGAACATTTTTTAAGGGAAATACGTGATGAGCTACATTCACTCCTGAGCGTCGAAATTCCTGGCATTCGTTTAAATGGCCATCCAGAATTTAGATTGCCTAACACGCTTAATATTTCGTTCCCAGGTGTCAGTGGCCGTGCGCTTCTTGATAACGCAAAAGGCGTAGCTGCATCGGTAGGCTCTGCCTGTCATTCCCATGGAGATGCAGTGAGTGGAGTGTTGGCAGCAATAGGCGCATCGGCTGAGCAAGCGCGGGGATCTGTGAGGTTATCGGTGGGCTTATCAACGACACGAGAAGAAATAAAATTAGCTGCGCAAGCATTAACGCTTGCATGGAATAAAACCCAGGATATTTCCTGTTAAAACCCGTTCATTTCACATAACCAAATTAACCGATAAGACAAAAACACCTCGAGATTCGTTAAATTAACCTTAGTAGCGCTCTATTACTGTTACCGGTTACGGTGCAGATTCACGTGGACAGCAGCTTTATTTCTATTAAGCTTATAGACTATTTTTGTAAAAGCGACTGTTGAAACAAAATAATGAAAAACCCGATTTTCAATATCCACGACCTTATCCTCGTCCTTACCCTGGCAGTCTGTGCATTACTGGTCATTTTCCAGTGGTTGTTATCCAAACAAAAATCCAGTGCTTCCTGGTTGCTGAGCGGTTTTTTTGTGGGGGTGGGTTTAACGGCGCTGTGTAATCTGCTGTTGTGGAATGATTACATCCAGAGCGATGCAGCGGCGGCAAAAATCCTGTTATCGAGTTTGCTGGCCACCGCAGTGGTAGGGAAAAGTGTGTGTTTGTATTTTTATGTGGTGGCGATTACCCGTGCACAATTTCGTTGGCGTTGGAATTATGCCCTGCATGGATTAATGCTGCTTGTGGTAATTGCATTGGTTATTGCAGCAGGCCTGGATTCTGATCGCCTGCGGTTTTTAATTGCCAACGATTCTGAAACCCAGGTGCGTCTCACCAATTTTTTCTGGCATTACCTGAAAACCCTGCCGGTCATTTACGCATTGGCAGCCGTATGGGTTGTTTCCCGGTATAAACAGCAATTAAAGGAATTTTATTCCACTTTTAGCCTGCAAGCGCCGCTCTGGTTATTGTTGTTGACTTTGGGATTTGCATTGAACTGGAGTTGGTCGCTGGTAGTGCATGTGCTGGGGCAATCGGTGGGCATCCAGTTGGCAGATATGTTTGGCATTGCCGATAATTACATCACCTTTTTACTGGTTAATGCGCTCTTTGTTTACAGTTTGTTATATGCCCATGAGTTGCTGGTTACCAAAGAAAAACCGGCTGCAAAGGAAATCGCCGCAGTGGCGGAGATAGCGCCTGATGCTATCGAAAGAATTCGCCGCACTATGGAAGACCAGCAGTTGTATTTGACCCAGAATTTAAATATTGAAGAATTTGCCAAGCATGTGGGCATTCATTATCGCGAGGTTTCCAGCATCATCAATAAATATTTCAATACCAATTTTTTTGAGTTTGTGAATGAGTATCGCGTAAATAGAGCCAAGCAAATGTTGCTGGATAAAAATTTTGCCGATATGACGATACTGGATATTTTGCTGGAGTCAGGATTTAACAGTAAATCGTCTTTCCACCGGTTCTTTAAACGCTACACCGGCATGTCAGCAGCGGATTTCAGGAAGCAGAAGCAGGGGTAATCCTTTTTTTTGATGAAACAACAGACACAAATCGCCAAGTACAGATGCCCATACCTGGCGCATGGGACACTGGGATTATTTTCTGCAACGGGCAAGCAACAATCCGCCCAATGCCAATAAACCCCAAAGTGGAACTGAACCGCCTCCACCCCCGGAATTGCTCCCCGTTGTTGCAGTAGAGCTCGCGGCTTTCGATGATGCTGGTGTGCTACTGGCAACTGCACTGCTGGTGGCATTTGAACTTGCTACTGAACTGGAAACCGCAACAGAACTTGCACTGGAACTGCTTACTGGCTCATCAGCGGGCGGTGTACCCGCATAGCCCATGGCGTTTTCCTTGGTGAGTGCGAGTACCAGAATGCCGTTTTTTACCAGCGCATTTTCCGGTGCAAAATCCACGCGGTTCATATCAAAGCTCCAGGTGGCTTTGCTCCAGCGGCCGGTATCAAACGTATCAAAATCATCGCGCCAGCCGCCTTCAAAATTTTTGGTCGTGGCGTTGTAGCTTTTGTAGTCAATGTAATTAATAAATTGATAGACCGGTAATACCGAATCATCCCAGGCGCCGACCCATTCAACGGATTCTGATGACCAGAGATTAAAACGCAAACTCTGCGCGTTGGTGAGGCTGGTAACGGTACTGGTACCAGTGATGCGACGCACTTCCTCGCCGTCCACAAACCAGGCTACATAATCCGGCGTCCATTCCAATACGTAGGTGTGGTAGGCATCGGCCAGGGATTGCGGCGCTGTGTGCAATTGTTCGGTGTGGATAGTGGGGCGCGAGCTGCCAAGGATCACATTGCTTTGCCATTGGGTAGCATTATTTTTACCAAAAATTTCGATATCGATTTCTTCCCAGAACGTATTGCCAACTTCCGAACCATTTTTGTAGGTGAAGAAGGTTGATAGCACGCCGCTCGCCTTGGCAACACGCATACGCATTTCGTAGCGACCATAGAGATAGCTCTGGTTTGAATAGATCTCCGCACCTTTATAGGATTTGGCGGTGGCGACATTGGCAGCAAGGCTTGCACACAGTGCCAAAAGGAGAATCGAAATGCTGCGCATGCTTGTTACCTCTTTAACTCGATTGATACAAAAATAAAAACGGGGCTGGGGCCCTAGTCACTTTCCCCAACCCCAAGGCTGTAAAACGGTTAGTTAATTTTAGTCAGTTTGATCCAGTCGATATTGAAACCACCGCTATTGGCATAGATCGCCAGGTTCTGTGTGCCCGCATTTAAATAGATATTGTGCGAGATAGTTTGAAAGGTACCCCAGCCACCGGTATTGGGTACGCTAATGGTACCCAGGCCAACGCCGTCGCGATCCAGGGTAAACTGCGCTGTGGTTAGGGCCGAGGCAACCCGGTATTCCACTCGATAGGTGCCGGTTTGCGGAATGCTCACATTGCGATATTTGAACCATTCGCCTGCATCGATATAGCCCACCACGCCGCCGGACACGGTCAGGCTGCCGCCCACTTCGTTGTAGCTTTCCGCTTCAATATGGATACTGCTTGCCGCAGGTGTGGAGCTGGACGAGGAGCCGCCGCTTGATCCGGTATCCGCCGGTGGGGTGCCGGTATAACCGGTTTGCCCTTCGCGGGTAAGTGCCAATACCAGAATGCCATTTTTTACCACGACATTATTCGGGTCGAAATCCGCCAGGTTTTCGCCAAATGTCCAGTTGGCTTTGTTCCAGCGGTTGCTATCAAAACTGTTGAAATCATCGCGCCAGCCGGTACCAAAGCTGTTGGTTGCCGAGTTCCAGGGTTTGTAGTCGATGTAATTGATAAATTGGTAAACCGGTAGGATGTTGGGGTTAAACGCTCCCACCCATTCGGCAATGTTGGCCGCCCACAGGTTAAAGCGCAGGTCTTGCGGGCTGGTCAGGCTGGTGACGAACTGGCCACCATTGATGCGGCGTACCTGGGTGCCGTTCACAAACCAGGCGATATAGCTGGGCGTCCACTCCAGCACATAGGTGTTATAACCGTCGCCCAGCGAATAAGGCATGGTGTGCACCCCTTCGGTTTTGGTAGTGGGGCGATTGGTACCGATAATCACATTGCTCTGCCATTGCGTGGCGTTGTTCTTGCCAAAAATCTCGATATCAATTTCTTCCCAAAATACACCCGCCTGCTCGGAACCATTTTTGTAGGTGAAGAAAGTGGAAAGCACTCCGCTGCCCTTGGCAACGCGCATACGCATTTCATAGCGGCCGTATTTGTAGGTTTGCTTGGAGTAGATTTCAGCGGCCTTGTAAGGCTTGGCTTGGGCAATAGTAGTAAAGCAGATTGCGGTGGCGAGCATCAGCAACGCACCGGTAAAACGGTTGAGATTGAACATAGCGAGTACCTTTTATCTTTATTAGAAACGCTTGATGTCTGTAGCAGTAAGTTTGTAGAGACAAGCCTGTAGCAGACACTTGTGGTTGAGTGGCAACAACCGGATACCACAAGGCTTATGTTGCCGGGGTGCGAAACAGGTGTCGCACCAGTTTGCGCAGCTTGCGTAAACTGGTGTGGAGCAGTTTGGCCCTACCTGAATGTGGGTCGTCTGGCGGATTCTCAAATCCACCGACCTGAGTAATGAGGTGCTAAAGGAGGCTTTTTTGCAGATCTGGAATAGCGCTGCCAGTTACTACAGGTCGCATCTGGCCAAGCCGCTGCCCTGGATGGCCAGTATTACCCGTTATCGCGCGCTGGATCAGTTGGATAATGAAAGGTGCAATAGTAATCACACCTATACCCTCGACGACGAGGAAGACCTCTCTCGTAGTGATGAGCCGGGGCACGCCTTGGGTACCAGCCATTTACGTTTTTCACTTGCACCAGTACCCAGGGGGGGTTCTAACTCTCTCTTCTTCTTCCCAAAAGCATAAAACCGATTATTCAACCGTAACGGATTTTGCCAGGTTGCGTGGTTGATCAACATCGGTACCTTTGATGATCGCCACATAATAACTCAGCAATTGCAATGGCAATGTATAAAGTATGGGTGCGAGCCAAGTGTGGATATGTGGAATGTTAATGACGCGCATGGTTGCATCGGATTCAAAATGCGCGTCTTCGTCTGCGAATACATACAGGATACCGCCGCGCGCGCGCACTTCTTCTACATTGGATTTTAATTTTTCCAACAAATCATTGTTTGGTGCGACAACAATAATCGGCATTTCCGCATCAATTAGTGCAAGCGGGCCGTGCTTTAATTCGCCGGCGGCGTAAGCTTCCGCGTGGATATAGGAAATTTCTTTTAATTTTAATGCGCCTTCCATTGCAATCGGATATTGGTCACCACGACCTAAAAAGAGCGAGTGATGCTTGTCGGCGAACTCTTCGGCGAGGGCTTCAATTTTTGGCGCGAGTGCTAAGGACTCTTCCAGTTTGGCGGGCAAGTTTTTCAGTGCGGTGACCATTTCTTTTTGTTGTTCGGCACTCAAACCATTGTATTTACCTACGGCGAGAACCAGCATTGCCAAACCCACGAGCTGGGTGGTGAATGCTTTCGTGGAAGCAACACCGATTTCCGCACCGGCGCGCGTCATAAACGCGAGGTCTGATTCACGAACCAATGATGAACCTGCAACATTACAAATCGTCAGGCTGCCGAGGTAACCCAATTCTTTCGCTAAACGCAGTGCGGCCAAGGTGTCGGCGGTTTCACCCGATTGACTGATGGAAACCAGCAGGCTGTCAGGCTGCACAAAGGATTTGCGATAGCGGAATTCGCTGGCAATTTCCACATTACAGGAAATACCCGCGAGTGATTCAATCCAATAGCGCGCTACCAAGCCTGAGTGATAACTGGTGCCGCAAGCAACGATTTGGATATGCTTTACTTTTTTGAATAATTCAGCGGCACCATTACCGAAAGTTTCATCCAATACCGATTCACTACTTAAGCGACCTTCCAATGTATTCAATACCGCGTTGGGTTGTTCGTATATTTCCTTGAGCATAAAGTGGCGGAATTTACCTTTGTCGCCCGCATCGTAACTTGCTGTGGATTCGTGAACCTGCCGTTCAACCGCTACACCATCTTTATCAAAAATTTTTATGCTGTGACGGGTGATTTCAGCAACGTCACCTTCTTCCAGGAAGATAAAACGACGCGTAACCGGCAACAATGCCAATTGGTCGGAAGCAATAAAATTCTCACCGATACCCAACCCGATAACCAGCGGGCTTCCGGAACGCGCAACCACCAACCGGCTTGCGTCATCCTTATCCATTAATACTGTGCCGTAAGCGCCGTGTAATTGCTTTACCGTTTTTTGAACTGCCGTTAATAAGCTATCGGTTTTTTTCAGTTCTTTTTGCACCAAATGCGCAATAACTTCGGTGTCGGTATCCGATGTAAATACATAGCCTTCTTCCTGTAACAAATTACGCAAGGACGCATGGTTTTCAATGATACCGTTGTGCACCACCGCGATATGGTCTTTGGAAATGTGAGGATGCGCATTGCGCTCGCTCGGCTCACCGTGAGTCGCCCAACGGGTATGCGCAATGCCGGTGCCGCCGGGAATGGGTTGGGCGTGCACTGCGTCGGATAATTCTTTTACCTTGCCCAGACGACGCACGCGATTTAATTGGCCATTGCTAACCACGGCCACACCGGCGGAGTCATAACCGCGATATTCGAGGCGGCGTAATCCTTCAACCAGAATATCCACAACATCGCGTTGCGCCACAGCGCCAACAATTCCACACATGATTAACTCCTTCGCTGTTAATAATTGAAAATCTTTCGTTAATGGATCTTTTAAGATTGGGTCAACCCGCCGCGCAAATTACTTGTACGCCTTGCTGCTCTATTTTTTGTTTGTCTTGTTCGGCAATACCATCGTCGGTCACCAGAACTTTAATCGCAGACCAGGGCAATTCGAGGTTGTGAATTTTGCGGCCGATTTTGTCCGACTCTGCCATCACTATCACTTCGCGCGCTACTTCTGCCATCACTCGGCTCAAGCTGTAAAGTTCGTTAAATGTGGTGGTACCACGCTCCAAATCCAGGCCGTCGGCGCCGATAAAAAATTGATCGAAGTTATAGGAGCGCAGGATTTGCTCGGCAAGCTGTCCCTGGAAACCTTCGGATTTTGGATCCCAGGTTCCGCCGGTCATTAGAATGGTGGGCTCGTTTTCCAATTCGCGCAGGGCATTGGCGATGCTGAGGGAATTGGTCATCACCACCAGGCCTTGCTTGCCCGATAGTTCCGGAAGCAGGGCAGCCGTAGTGGAACTGCCACTATCAAGGATAACGCGATTATGGTCGCGAATAAGCTCGGCAGCCGCTTTGGCAATTAGTTGCTTACGAACCGAAACTTTTCCGATGGAATGGTCAATAATGAGTTCCTGGGGCACGGGAACAGCGCCCCCGTAGCGACGTAATAGCAACCCGTTACCTTCGAGGGCCGCCAAATCCTTGCGAATAGTGACTTCTGAAGTAGAAAATTGCCCCGCCAGGCTTTCCACGCTAACTTCACCGCTGGAATTCAGCAGATCAATAATCGCCCTACGACGTTGCTGGGTATTGCGTTTTGTCATCCAATCTTGCCTTAAGTTTCGATTCGAAAGCAATTGTATTGAATCGAAACCATTTGGCAAGTTATTTCTGTTCAGAAAACCGATAGAAAAGGCCCGGCGCTACCGGGCCTATTCAAATTACCCAATGGATTAAGGATTTACAAATTTGGATAACAGGCGCAAATAATTGGACTGGTAGCCGTTGGAATTTTCCGTGACTTCCCACGAATTTAACGGCCAGGTGTCATTGAAGTCGCGATAGGATTTTTGTGCCGGTTGCCCGTAGGGTGGGGTTGGAATCGTTGATTTACATAACGGATCGCTGGATGTACCCGTAGCGGGACCGCAACGGCTGGTATCCCAACTGTAAGAAGGATTGGGGCCACCCACGACAAATCCGGGTGCGGGTCCATAAGTTGAAGTTCCGACCCTATCCCACACATTGCTGTTATAACTAAACCAGGAGTGATAGAACTCGTTTACCGAACTATGTACCCCCAGCGCGTACATATTGGATAAATACACCATGCCTTGCGGATTCACGCCATGCAGGTAATTTAAATAAGTCAACGCATGGTTTTTTGCATCCGTGGTATTGAAATTGGGAATCCCGTATTCCCCGATATCCATAAACATACTGCCTTTGGCTGACTTGGTACTGTTGCTGCCCCAGGTATAAACATTAATGAACGCCAGGTAAGGGTCTCGCTCATCCGTCATTGCATTCCAGTTGTCCGCCGAATTCAGCGCATTTTCGAACCAGGTTTTTATATTGGTGCTGACGCTTGGGCTTATTCCATCCAGATTGGCGTAATACAGCAGTGCTGTGTTCTCAAATTCCCGGAAGCTGTCAGCGAAGGTTTTCAAATCGGCATTGGCGTAGTCCGCTTCGATGTGGGATTTATAAGTAGAGCCTCCCGTTGCTGCATAAAGATAGATTGCTGCGACACGTTTTTTTATCGCACGGCCTTTGTCATCTGTTTCCTGTTGTCCCGCGCCCAAGCCTGCGCTACCGGGCTGCCGGCTGTCATCATTGTTGTAAAACCGGACATCAGGATGCTCGACCGCCCAAGCCCAGGCATTTTCAGCGCGAATTTTTAAGTCATCCGCATAGGCAGACCATTCATTTATATCCGCGTCCTTAAATACTTTACTCGCCAAAGCAAAAGCCGCTGCGGTGGAAAGTGTCGCATTGGTAGAAGCAGAACCGTAATAACTGCCGCCTGCCGCAGAGGAGGGCGGGCTTGCATGGGAGTTGTCAGCTTTACTATGAGACAAACCTACGATCGATAACACAGAATTATCGCCGGTTGCATTTTGCATTTTTATCAACCAATCAAGGCCCCATTTGACCTCATCGAGAATATCGGGAATTTGGTTGGTTGATTCCGGAATATTAAAATCACCCTCCCATGCCGAAGGATTTTCAATATAGGCATGTAACAGGGTGATGACATAATCTGCTGCCCAACTGGTGTACTTGTTGTAATCGCCGGCGTCATACCAACCGCCGGATAAATCCTTCTCCGTAGCGGCGTTGCCTTTTTCGTTGTAAAGGCGCGCTTGCGTATCTTGTCCCGCCGCTATGTGGCTCGCGCCATCAGCCCATTGGGTTTCAGCGTAAGGTGTAGCTTTAACCTGGCCAGCGCGTTGATAAAAGAAGGTGCGAAAGGCTTCTTTCAAAACCGGTTTATAAACATCCGCTGCAATTTTAAAACTTGGTGAGCGAATATTTTTTTCCGTATCGACTACTGCGTAAGTGCCCGCTGTTGTCACGCTGGAAAAATCAAACCACCAGGCTTTATCGCCAGACGAGGTATCCGTGGCACCGTCGTTCCATGCCGTAGGGGTACCAGACAAAACCGTCTCCCCGGTGACTATATTTACCAATGCCAGGGTTGCACCCGGGGTATGGGTTTTATCGGCATCGTAGCCGGTCTGGGGATCGCGAATGACCGCTATTTTTTGTGCATTCGGCAAATAACCGAATTGATCGACCACGATAAAGTTACTGATACTGGCTACACCGGCACTGCTAGACGAGGCTGTTATTGAAGAATTCACCGTTGATGTTGACGATGACAAAGCAGGCTGCTGGCTGGAACTGGCAATCGGTGTGGAACTAGGCTTTGTATTGTTCGATCCACCACCGCCGCCACCGCAAGCACCGAGTAAACCTGTGATGGCGAGAACGAGCGAGAGTTTGGATCGGGAAAAGCTGGGCGGATTCATAGGAGGGTCTCATCGTTATTGTCAGATTTATTGACCCAATACTACCCTTTGCCACTTGAATATTAAATCGCCCGTTTCGGTTCTTTTTAGATCTTTACTTTTTGTCACTTCGGTTATCAGCCAAATTTATCCATAAAAAAACGGAGCACTTGGCCCCGCTTTTTTTAGCTCTTTTTAGTCGGGCGTTTCCAGCCCTGGATGTTCTGTTGCTTGCTCCGGCCGATGGCCAGTTCCAAATCCTCAACGTTTCTGGTAATTACCGAGCCCGCGCCTACGGTCGCCCCGGCACCAATTTTGACCGGCGCAACTAACGCTGAATTGGAACCGATGAAAGCATTGTCACCGATTTCCGTGTTGAATTTATTTACCCCATCGTAATTGCACGTAATAGTACCGGCACCCACATTGACTTTAGCGCCCACTTTGGCGTCGCCCACATAACTTAAATGATTTACTTTGCTGCCTCTGGCGATGACTGCCTTTTTTGTCTCAACAAAGTTTCCGATTTTTACCTCTTCAGCCAGATCGGTTCCGGGGCGCAAACGTGCGTAAGGGCCGATATCGCAATTCGCTGCCATTATTGATCCTTCAATGTGGCTGAATGCTTTGATGTGCGAATGGTTGCCAATTTCGCTGTTGATGATCACGCAATTAGCTTCGATTACCACGCCATCGCCTAAAATGACATTGCCTTCAAATACGCAATTCACATCGATGACCACATCGCGGCCCGCGGTTAGATTACCGCGAATATCAAGACGCGATGGGTCAAGCAAAGTTACACCGGCGACCATTAATTCGTTGGCTTTTTGTTGTTGGTAAAAACGTTCCAATGCCGCTTGTTGCTGGCGATTGTTAATACCTTCAACTTCCTCAACGGCGTCAGGTTGTTCAACATGGATAGCGATGCCGTCGGCTTTGGCCATCGCAATAATATCGGTGAGGTAGTATTCACCCTGCGCATTATTATTTTTCAATTGCGGCAACCATTTTTGTAAATGCGCGGCTTTTACCGCCATGATACCGGTATTGATTTCGCGAATTTTTTTCTGCTCGTCACTGGCATCCTTGTGTTCGACAATCGCGATTACCGTATTTTTTTCATCGCGCACAATACGACCATAACCGGTTGGATCTGGCAGGTTTACGGTGAGCAATCCCATTTGCTTTTCATTTACACCGGCAATTAATTTTTGCAGGGTTTCGGCGCGAGTCAGCGGTACGTCTCCATAGAGGATCAGTACAGTTGCATCGCTACGCAAGTGCGGCAGCGCTTGCTGCACCGCATGACCGGTTCCCAATTGCTCGGCTTGCAATACAAATGTCACATCCGGTGCGGCCATTTTTTCCTGCACTTTTTCCGCGCCGTGGCCAACGATAATCATGATCTGTTCGCCGCCAACGGTGCGAGCGGTATCAACAACGTGTTGCACCAGCGCTTTTTCACCAATGCGGTGTAAAACTTTCGGCAAATCCGAACGCATACGTGTGCCTTTACCGGCGGCCAGGATAAGAATATCGAGCATAGAAATTCCCTGAAATCAGTTGTGGTTAAACAGGCAATAAAAAAGGCGACTACGAAGGTCGCCTTTTTTATCACATCAATACTAATTTGTTCCGCTTATTTGCCGGCTTTTTTGCGAATTGCCTGCAAGGTACGCAATTGGGCAGCTGCTTCCGCCAATTGGGCCGCGGCGCGCTGGAAGTCAATCTCGCTGGATTGATCCGCCAGTTGTTGCTGTGCGTGTTGCTGTGCTTCCAGGGCTGCAGCTTCATCCATATCATCGGCGCGCAGGGCGGTATCCGCCAACACAGTGACATGGTAGGGCTGAACTTCAAGGTAGCCGCCGGAAACAAAGAAAATTTCCTCGGCACCACCTTGTTTGATAAGGCGCACAGGACCAGGCTTGATACCTGTCAGCAACGGAGCGTGACCATAGGCGATGCCCACTTCACCCAGGCTACCGGTAGTGATTACCATCTCTACCAGGCCGGAGAAAATTTCACGCTCAGCACTGACAATATCGCATTGGAGAGTCATGGCCATTCTCGTGTCTCTTTATATAGAGTTAGTCAGTTTGACTGGACGATAGCAAACTGGCCCGGCTCGCACCGGGCCATTCAATTACTTCAGTTTGCTGGCTTTTTCGATGGCTTCGTCGATTGAACCTACCATGTAGAAGGCTTGTTCCGGCAGGTGATCGTAATCACCGGCGAGCAAACCTTTGAAACCACGGATGGTTTCTTTCAGTGGAACGTATTTACCCGGTGAACCGGTGAATACTTCCGCTACGTGGAAAGGTTGTGACAGGAAGCGCTCGATCTTACGCGCACGGGACACGGTTTGTTTGTCTTCTTCTGACAATTCGTCCATACCGAGGATCGCGATGATGTCTTTCAATTCTTTGTAACGTTGCAATACGGTTTGAACACCGCGCGCTACCGAATAGTGCTCGTTACCGATCACCATTGGGTCCAACTGACGTGAGGTTGAATCCAGTGGATCGATCGCCGGGTAGATACCTTTTGCAGCGATGTCACGGCTCAGTACTACAGTTGAGTCCAAGTGCGCAAAGGTGGTCGCAGGAGACGGGTCAGTCAAGTCGTCCGCAGGTACGTATACCGCTTGTACAGAGGTGATAGAACCAATCTTGGTAGAGGTAATACGCTCTTGCAGAACGCCCATCTCTTCCGCCAGGGTTGGTTGGTAACCTACCGCTGAAGGCATACGACCCAACAATGCAGATACTTCAGTACCGGCCAGGGTGTAACGGTAAATGTTGTCAACGAACAACAGAACGTCTTTACCTTCGTCACGGAATTTTTCTGCCATGGTCAGACCAGTCAGCGCTACACGAAGACGGTTCCCCGGCGGCTCGTTCATTTGGCCGTACACCATCGCCACTTTGTCTACTACGTTGGATTCTTTCATCTCGTGGTAGAAGTCGTTACCTTCACGGGTACGCTCACCGACACCGGCGAATACAGACAGACCGCTGTGCTCTTTCGCGATGTTATTGATGAGTTCCATCATGTTTACGGTTTTACCGACACCGGCACCACCGAACAAGCCCACTTTACCGCCTTTGGCGAAGGGGCAAACCAGGTCGATAACTTTAATACCGGTTTCGAGCAGTTCTTCGGAAGCTGCCAGCTCTTCGTATTTCGGCGCAGCGCGGTGAATCTGCATACGTTCTTTTTCACCGATTGGACCCGCTTCATCAATCGGGTTGCCTAATACGTCCATGATACGACCGAGGGTTTCAGTACCCACTGGCACTTTGATTGGCTCGTTGGTGTTGTTCACACTCAAACCACGACGCAAACCTTCGGAGGAGCCCAGGGCAATAGTGCGAACTACGCCGTCGCCTAATTGCTGTTGCACTTCGAGGGTCAGGTTGCCATCAGTAACAACCAGTGCGTCATACACTTTAGGCACTGCATCGCGTGGGAATTCCACATCGATAACGGCGCCGATAATCTGAACGATACGTCCGCTACTCATTTCCGGTTCCTCTTTGTTCCAGAAATTCCAGATCCCTTCTAATAAAATTCAGGGGTCTGGAGGATTAAATACAAAAATCGTTAGCCTGCTTATTCAGAGGGGAGGGCAGCTTATTGGATCGCTGCCGCACCACCCACAATTTCTGACAGTTCCTGGGTAATCGCTGCCTGGCGCGCTTTGTTGTAAATCAGCTTCAAGCTATCAATCAATTCACCGGCGTTGTCGGTTGCGCTCTTCATCGCAATCATCCGCGCCGCTTGTTCAGAGGCCGCGTTTTCAACTACCGCTTGATAGACTTGTGATTCGATAAAGCGAGTCAACAACCCTTTCAACAGGAACTCTGCATCTGGCTCGTAGATATAATCCCAATGATGTTTCAACTTGGTATTTTCTTCGGCAACCAAAGGCAGCAATTGGCGAACTTTGGGTGTCTGGGTCATGGTGTTAACAAAGTCGTTGCTCACCAGGAACAGTTTGTCGATAGTGCCGTTTTCAAATGAATCGAGCATTACCTTCACGCTGCCAATCAGGTCAGCCATTGCAGGGGCTTCACCGATATCGCGTTTTGAAGCAACCACATTGCCACCAAAGCTTTTGAAAAATTGGCCCGCTTTGGCACCGATCAAACCCAGATCAATGGCCACACCCTTGTCATTCCATACCTTCATGTCCCGGATGGCCGCTTTGAACAAGTTAGTGTTCAAACCACCGCAAAGGCCGCGGTCACTGGAAATAAGGATATAGCCCACGCGTTTAACTTCGCGCTCTTTCATAAAACGGTGTTTGTATTCGGGACTGGAATTTGCCAGGTGCCCGACTACTTCGCGAATGCGTTGGGCATAGGGTTTGCCCAGTTGCATCCGCTCTTGTGCACGGCGCATTTTACTCGCGGCGACCATTTCCATCGCGCTGGTAATTTTTTGCGTGCTTTTGACGCTCGCTATCTGCGTCCGAATTTCTTTTGTGCTTGCCATCTCTCGAACCCCGGTTAAGGCCTTGCGACCTAAAAGGTTAGAGATCGCTGCGAGTTAACGCAGCGATCGCCAGATTACCAGGTGCGGCTCGCTTTCAGCTTGGTCACCAGCTCTTTGAACTTGCCTTCCAATTCGCCGTTCCAGTCACCGGTGGCATCAATGTGCGCCATAGTGTCAGCGTATTCGGATTTGGCGAAAGACAACAGAGCCGCTTCGAAGTCCAGCACTTTGCTCACTTCGATATCTTTCAGGTGACCTTCGTTCGCAGCGAACAGTACCAATGCCATTTGCGCAACACTCAATGGAGCAAATTGTTTTTGCTTCATCAGCTCGGTAACACGTTGACCGTGTTCCAATTGCGATTTGGTTGCTTCGTCCAGGTCCGATGCGAACTGGGAGAAGGCCGCCAACTCACGGTATTGCGCCAATGCGGTACGGATACCACCGGAGAGCTTCTTGATAACTTTGGTCTGAGCAGCACCACCTACGCGCGAAACCGAAATACCGGCGTTCATCGCAGGGCGGATACCTGAGTTGAACATGGACGATTCCAGGAAGATCTGGCCGTCGGTAATAGAGATCACGTTGGTTGGTACGAACGCGGAAACGTCACCGGCCTGGGTTTCGATCATCGGCAATGCGGTCAAGGAACCGGTTTTGCCTTTTACTTCGCCCTTGGTGAATTTTTCCACGTATTCTTCGCTCACACGGGACGCGCGCTCCAGCAGGCGGGAGTGCAGATAGAACACGTCGCCAGGGTAGGCTTCGCGGCCTGGTGGACGACGCAGCAACAGGGAGATTTGACGGTAAGCCCAGGCTTGCTTAGTCAGGTCGTCATAAATGATCAGGGCATCTTGACCGCGATCACGGAAATATTCACCCATGGTGCAACCGGTGAACGCCGCGAGAAACTGCATTGATGCAGGATCAGACGCGGTCGCTGCGATCACAATGGTGTGATCCATAGCGCCGTTTTCTTCCAGCTTGCGCACCACGCTCGCCACGGAAGACGCCTTCTGACCAATTGCCACATAGATACATTTAATGCCAGAGGTTTTCTGGTTAATGATGGCATCTACGGCGATAGCGGTTTTACCGATCTGACGGTCGCCAATAATCAGCTCGCGCTGGCCACGACCGATAGGCACCATCGCATCGATGGCTTTCAAACCGATTTGTACTGGCTGGTCTACCGACTTACGCCAAATTACGCCGGGTGCAATTTTTTCAACTGCATCGGTCATTTTGGTGTTCAGCGGACCTTTACCGTCGATGGGGTTACCGAGTGCGTCAACAACACGACCCAGCAATTCCGGACCGACAGGTACTTCAAGGATACGGCCAGTACACTTACATTTTTGGCCTTCGGCCACACCGCGGTAATCACCCAGGATTACAGCACCCACGGAGTCGCGCTCCAGGTTCAGTGCCATACCGTAGATACCGCCTTCAAATTCAATCATCTCACCGTACATAACCTCGGCAAGACCGTGGATACGAATAATACCGTCGGTTACGGAAACCACAGTACCTTCGTTTTGTGCTTCTGTTGAAAACTCAAGGCCAGCAATACGCTGCTTGATGATTTCACTGATTTCAGAAGGATTCAGTTGCTGCATGCTCTGTTCCTCAACCCTAAAATTAGGATTTCATTGCTTCGGCGAGCTTCGCCAAGCGACCACGGACTGAACCGTCGATAACCATATCGCCAGTGGAGATAACAATCCCACCCAGCAGGTTCTTATCTACCGAACCTTGCACACTGACTTTACGATCCAGTTTGGCGCTCAGTGCCTGAGCCAATTTGTTAATCAAGTCAACCGGCAACTCGTAAGCTGCGGTTACCTCGACATCAATAGTTTTTTCTTGCTGGGCTTTCAGTCTGGCAAACAACTCTTTCACATACGGAAGAAGTGCCAGACGTTTGTTGCTTGCAAGGGTGTGGATGAAATTCTTTTGACTCTCATCCAGTTTTTCACCACAAACCTGTACAAATACGGAAGCTTTCTGCTGCGCCGACAAGCCAGATGCGCCCAAGGCTTTTTTCACCTGATCTTGTTCGGCAACGGCGGCTGACACTTCCAGAGCTTCAAACCATGACTGCAATTTATTGGCAGCCAGGGCGAACTCGAATGCTGCTTTGGCGTAGGGTCTAGCCAGGGTAGTGAGTTCAGCCATATCTACCTCTCTTACAGCTGCGCAGCGAGTTTGTTTACCAACTCGTTGTGAGCGTTTTGATCGATAGAAGATTCCAGAATCTTTTCTGCACCTGCCAACGCCAGGGTAACCACTTTCGCACGCAGTTCTTCGCGCGCGCGGGCAGTCGCCTGGTCAATTTCAGCCTGGGCAGCGGCTTTCACACGATCAGCCTCAGTACGTGCTTTCTCTTTTGCTTCTTCAACAATTTCGATAGCGCGCTTGTTGGCCTGATCAATGATCGCAGCAGCTTCTTTCTTGGCAGAAGTCAGTTGCTCAACCACTTTTTGCTTAGCCAGTTCGAGATCTTTTTCAGCTTTATCGGCAGCCTGAAGACCATCAGCGATACGCTTGGTACGCTCAGCCATTGCCGCAACAATGGGTGGCCATACAAAACGATGTGTCAGATAAATGAAGATGACAAACGCCACCATCTGACCGATAAGAGTTGCATTAAGATTCACGTTTAGATGCCTTTAGTTAAAGGAATTTAAATCGCAAACTCGACAGCTAAAATTAGGCGCCAGTTGCGAACAGGATGTACATACCGATACCAACACCGATCATTGGTACCGCGTCAACCAGACCCATAACAACGAAGAATTGCGTACGCAGCATCGGGATCAATTCCGGTTGACGGGCACCGCCTTCCAGGAACTTGCCACCGAGAATACCTACACCAATAGCGGCACCCACAGCACCCAAACCAATTACCAGTGCGCCTGCCAAATAAATCAAAGCTTGAGCTTCAGTCACAGTGTTTTCTCCTACTAAGTTGATAAATGAAAATTAAAAAACAAACAAAAAACAAATTACAAAAACGAATTAGTGCTGCTCATCAGTCTGATAAGCCATGCTCATGTAAACAATGGTCAGCGACATAAAGATCAATGCTTGCAAGAAGATAATCAGGATGTGGAACAGAGCCCAGATCACCTGTATAACACCGGCAACACCCGCGAACACAATGCCGGCACCGTAAAGGATTGCTACCAGGATAAAGATAATTTCACCGGCGTAGAGGTTGCCGAATAGACGCAGACCGAGAGATACAGGCTTGGCAATCAGACCGGGCAATTCAAGTACAAGGTTTACCGGGATAAACAGGGTTTGCACAATGGGATTGCTGCTGCTGAATGGGTGCAGGGTCAGTTCTTTGAGGAAGCCCAACAGACCTTTTTGGGTAATACTGAACCAGAGGATCAAAATGAATACACAGAACGCCATACCCAATGTGATATTTGGATCAGTAGAAGGTACAACCTTGAAGAATACCGCGTGAGGGTCAGCACCGAGGGAAACACCAACCAATTTAGCGATTTCTGGCAACAAGTCGATGGCAATCAAATCCATCGCGTTCATGAAGAATACCCATACAAAAACCGTCAGGGCCATAGGCGCGATCATGGAATTTTTGTAGGGGAACATGCTTTTCACGTTGCCTTCCACAAACTCTACTGCGGCTTCAACGGCATTTTGCATACCGGTTGGAACATCGCTGGTCACTTTTTTGGCGACACTGCGGAAAATCAGGAAAAACACGGTTGCCAACAACACTGACCAGCCCAGGGTATCCACATGGAATGCCCAGAAACCCATTTGCGCTGCTTCAGCCGCATCGTGCGCAAAACCCCAGGTACCATCAGGGAATTGGCCATAAGTCAGGTTGGTAAGGTGGTGTTTAATATACTCGGAGGACGTTAATGCTTCATGCTCGGCAGATGACATCGTTAAGTTCCAAAATTAAAGTTGAAAAAGCTTCCGGCCGGGTCGCCGCTACTTCTAATTAAATAACTAGATAGTTAAGGGCGACGCACCAGCGGGTAAATCCAGGCAACAACCTGGACCATCACATAAGCCAGGATCATGGTAGCGGCGTAAGCGGCTTCCCTGAGGAGCCCAATCTGCTTAAAGGCCAGCAAAAACATCACGGCTGTGATTACAAATTTTCCCAGCTCGCCGGTATAAAATGCCGCGAGCATCTTTTGGGGCGGTGCACCCAATTGGGGACGAAACACCACCAGCGCCAGCCATAAATTGGCTGCCACTCCAATAACTCCACCACTAAATATTGAAACCGCGATCGGATGACTGATCGCCAGACCAGTAGCGGCAGCAACCAGGGTTAATACCAACTGTGCGGCTACTGTTTGGAGAGCAAAACCACGCCCCTTTAGGTAACGAGACAAGTGCTTCGAACCCCCCATTTTTTGCGGCGGCATTCTGTCACAAAAGACAGCTTATTACCATTGGTAACATTATTATGCACAACACGCTCAAATGGGGCGCATTATAGAGATTAAGCCCCCTAGCAGCAACCGTCGGGCTAGCACTAAACTAAAAAACTGACTAGTAAATTTGCTGTAAATTTAATAATAAGTTTCCGTATTACAGCAATTGGTGTTAAAGGCCATTCACCATCACTAGATATTGGGGGAGTGCGCTAAAAATAAGCGCTGTGAAACTGGCGTTGAGGCAAAAAATTATTTGATATGGCTGAGGATTCCGTCCAATTCATCCAGGGAATTATAATTGATAACGAGTTTTCCCTTACCTTTCGCGCCATGCTGGATTTCCACACCGGCACCAAGGGTTTCCGAAAGCTGATCCTGCAAACGGCGGATATCTGCCGATACCCGCATTTCCGGTTTTATTTTTTCCTGGTTAAGATTTTCCTGGTACTGACGCACCAATGCTTCAGTCTGGCGAACCGATAATCCCCTGGCCACGATCTGGCGGGCAATTTCTTTTTGCTGTTGCGGTTCCAGTGTCAACAGCGCACGGGCATGGCCCATTTCCAGATCGCCGTGTTCAAGTAGGGTTTTTACTTCTTCATTCAATGCAATCAAGCGCAATAAGTTGGTAATGGTAGTGCGCGATTTCCCCACCGCCTGGGCAACTTCGGCGTGGGTTAATTCAAATTCATCTTGCAGGCGTTTCAACGCCATCGCTTCTTCAATCGGGTTTAAATTTTCGCGCTGGATATTTTCGATCAACGCCATGGCAATAGCGGCTTCATCGGGCACATCGCGAATTACCGCAGGGATTTTATCCAATCCGGCTAACTGGGTTGCACGCCAGCGGCGTTCGCCGGCAATAATTTCATAACGTCCTTCGCCAATCCCGCGCACTACAATCGGTTGCATTACGCCCTGGACCTTAATGGATTCCGCCAGTTCTTCCAGTGCTTCGGGGTGCATATCGCGACGCGGTTGATACTTGCCACGCTGGATCAATTCAACCGGCAAATGCGCGAGCTTGCCATCCTTGTATTCGATTTTCTGATCGGCCTCGCTCGGGGTGATGGGCATGTCCGGTGCTGGCGCAGTTACGCCCAAACCCGCACTCAGGAGTGCATCCAAGCCTTTACCCAAACCTTTGCGTTTACTCGACATTCTTGTTGGCCTTATTTCAATTCAAAAATGAATATTTAATGGGCAACTGCAGTTTCTGCAGAAGATTTATTGCTGGGTTCGTTGCGCCGCAAAATTTCGCCCGCCAGCGCCAGGTAGGCAATGGCCCCTTTGGATTGGCGATCAAATGCCAAAACCGGCATACCAAAACTTGGCGCTTCAGCGAGGCGAACGTTACGCGGAATACAGGTCCGGTACAAACGATCACCGAAGTGTTGCTGCAATTGCGCCGATACATCGTTGGTCAAACTGTTGCGCGGATCATACATGGTACGCAGCAGTCCTTCGATTTTTAAATTCGGATTCAATAATTTTTGGATTTGATTAATGGTGTTAACCAGCGCCGATAAACCTTCCAATGCGTAATACTCACACTGCATGGCGATGATCACGCCATCACAGGCGGTTAATGCATTGAGGGTGAGCATATTCAGGGAAGGAGGGCAGTCAATCAGGATGTAGTCATAATTATCGCGTACCTGGCCCAGCGCGTTTTGCAAGCGACGCTCCTTGTTTTCCAGCGCCAGCATTTCCACTTCGGCAGCGGTTAGATCGCCATTCGCAGGCAATACGTGGTATTTGCCGCTTTCGGAAACCTGGATGCAATCTTTAATGGTGGCGCGTTCGGTCAGTACTTCGTAAATACTTTCTTCCACTTCGTTTTTGTTGACGCCACTGCCCATGGTGGCATTGCCCTGCGGGTCCAGGTCAACCAGGAGCACTCGCTTTTTGGTTGCGACCAGGGACGCCGCCAGATTTACGCAGGTTGTTGTTTTGCCCACACCGCCTTTCTGATTTGCAATCGCGTAGATCTTGGTCAAGTGATAATCCTATAACCACAGTGTGGTTGAAAAATTTTATTGTTTGGCCCGCAGGATTAACAAATGGCGTCCACCATCGGTTTCCGCGACAACCAATTTAACGGCTTCCAGCAATTCGATTTTATCGCTGATAGATATAAGTTCATCTTCAGGATAAAGGCCTTTCATTGCGAGGAAAATTCCATCCGGCGCCACCAAATTTGCGCAACCTTCAGTCATGTCCTGCAAGCTGGCAAAGGCACGGCTGATTACACCCTGGAATTTTTCCGCCGGTACAAATCCTTCTACGCGGCGATTTTCAACACTTACGTTCGCTAAACCAAGCAGGTTTTTCACATGGAACAAAAACCGGGTTTTCTTACCGTTGCTGTCGAGCAGGGTAAATTGCTTTTCCGGGAACATAATCGCCAGGGGAATTCCCGGCAAGCCGCCGCCGGTTCCGACATCAATCATCCGCGCCAGCGGAAATTTTTGTTGCGCTTTAATCCAGGGCACCACACTCAGGCTATCGAGCAAGTGGCGTGCAACCATTTGCTGGATGTCACGCACCGCAGAAAGATTATAGGCTTTATTCCATTTTTCAAATTCGCGGATATAAGCCAGCAATTTTTCAGTTTGCTCACTGTTGAGCGCCACCGACATTTCAGCGGCGCCGCGCAATAATTGTTGATGCAAACGATCTTGCAAATCTACGTCAATCACTCGTGGTACTCATAGTATCCGCGTAGCGGAAAAAATTTTTAGCTAACTGGACCAATACCGATTAGCTGGCTTGCTGCTCGGGGATATCATCTTTCAAGCGCTTGAGCATGCCGCGTTTTTTCAGGTAAACCAACACCAGCGAAATTGCCGCCGGGGTAATACCTGAAATACGCGCAGCGCGCGCCAACGTTTGCGGGCGTGCCGCAGTCAATTTTTGTTTGACTTCATTCGACAGGCCTTCAACCTGTGAATAATCAAAGTATTCCGGAATGATGGTATTTTCGTAGGCGCGCAGACGATTTACATCTTCCTGCTGGCGTTCGATATAACCGGAATATTTTGCTTCGATTTCCACTTGCTCCGCCGCCGCTTCATTCGCAATAGCGTCACCTTTCAAATGCGCAACGTCAGCGTAGGTCAATTCCGGGCGCTTCAGCAAATCCATCAAACTGTATTCGCGCGCAAGTCTAGTCTGGATTTTTTGTTCGATGATGTCCGCCTCCGCCGAACCGGCCTGGATCCAGGTGGAACGCAAACGCTGCTGTTCCAATTCGATTTGCTCACGTTTGTCGCAAAACAATTTCCATTGCCCGTCATCAATTAAACCTAACTCACGGCCTTTTTCGGTTAAGCGCAAATCGGCATTATCCTCGCGCAGCAATAGGCGATATTCCGCGCGGCTGGTAAACATACGATAGGGTTCTTTGGTGCCGAGGGTAATCAGGTCATCGACCAGCACACCGATATAAGCCTGGTCGCGTGTCGGGCACCAGGCCGCTTTCTCCTGCGCGCGTAGCGCGGCGTTAATGCCGGCAAGCATACCTTGCGCACCGGCTTCTTCATAACCGGTTGTGCCATTGATTTGGCCGGCGAAAAATAAACCGCCTATCACCCTGGTTTCCAAGCTGTGCTGCAAATCCTGCGGATTGAAGAAATCGTATTCAATCGCATAACCCGGGCGAAGGATATGCGCGTTTTCAAAACCTTTCATTGAACGCACGATTTCCAGCTGCACATCGAACGGCAAACTGGTGGAAATGCCGTTGGGGTAGAGTTCGTGGGTGGTCAGGCCTTCAGGCTCGATAAAAATCTGGTGTGAGTCTTTATCCGCGAAGCGGTGGATTTTGTCTTCAATTGACGGGCAGTAACGCGGGCCGACCCCCTCAATCACCCCGGAGTACATGGGCGAACGATCAAGGTTGCGACGGATCACCTCGTGGGTCTTTTCATTGGTGTGGGTGATGTAACAGCAAATCTGGCGTGGCTGCATAGCGCGGTTGCCGCGCACCGACATCACCGGGCGCGGTTCATCGCCCCATTGTTTTTCCAGCACATCGAAATTTACCGTGCGCGCATCGATACGCGGCGGGGTACCGGTTTTCAAGCGATCAACCCGCAAGGGCAACTCGCGCAGGCGCCTGGACAGGGCAATGGACGGCGGATCACCGGCGCGGCCGCCGGAATAATTTTGCAGACCGATATGGATCAAACCACCCAGGAAGGTACCGGCGGTCAATACCACCTGGTTGGCCATAAATTTAAGGCCCATTTGGGTTACTACACCGCGGACCTGGTCATTTTCCACGATCAGGTCATCGGCAGCTTGCTGGAAAATCCACAGGTTTTCCTGGTTTTCCAGGGTTGCGCGAATCGCCGCTTTGTAGAGGATCCGGTCGGCCTGGGCGCGGGTCGCGCGCACCGCCGGGCCCTTACGGGCATTCAACACCCGGAACTGGATACCGCCTTTATCCGTCGCCAGCGCCATGGCACCGCCGAGCGCATCGATTTCCTTCACCAGATGGCTTTTACCGATACCGCCAATCGCCGGGTTACAAGACATTTGCCCCAGGGTTTCAATGTTGTGGGTAAGCAACAGGGTTTTGCAGCCCATGCGCGCCGCAGCCAGGCACGCCTCGGTCCCGGCATGGCCACCGCCGATCACAATCACATCAAAACGATCCGGAAAAATCATCGCTTACACCTTGCAGCCTGGCTGCGTATTGAACTGGAAATGACCTGCGAGTCAAAAGGGGCGACATTATAGAGCGTGTCTCGGTTTTGCACAAAACTTGTACAGGGATTAATCAAAATTTGCCGACGTTTGCGAAGTAGGTTTATTCAAGAAAAACGGTCGCGTTACAACAGAGGAAAAATTTAATAAATGAAATGAATATTTTGTTATTTAGGGTTTTTAAAGATGTTGTTATATATAGCGGCACACTTTTTTGTGGATAAGTATAAAAAATATTTTTATTTCATAAGGTTAGTTAAATAATAACTGCTCTGAAAAAGGCTCGGTAAACTGGGTTTAAGCTGATCGGAAGCTGGTTATAAAAGGCTGGGTTATACATAAATGGCGCGAATTGACACTTATCCACAAAACCTTTCCCAGTTTTTGTCACCCACACCCACAGCTTTTTGCATATGGAGAAAAAATGGCAAATAAAATCCTAGCTAAAACAGTTATTTACAACCGAAAACTAGATTTAACTGTGGATAACCTGTGTAAGTGTGTGGAAAAGCCTGGCGATAAGTCAACCCAAGCTATCTTTTAGGGGAAGGTTTTATGGGGGTTATTAAAGGATGGTGATAAATAGGAGGTTTAGCCAGGGGTCATTTACCAATGCAGAAACTGCTGAAAATTCTTCCCAAAAGATCATCGGGAGTAAATTCACCGGTAATTTCACCCAGGGCATTTTGTGCCTGGCGCAGGTCCTCCGCGAGCAGCTCGCCAGCAGCGTAGCCCTGGAGTTGGGCTTTGCCGGCGTGCAGGAAAGATTGGGCGCGTTCAAGTGCATCCAGGTGGCGACGGCGTGCGGTGAAACCATTTTCGCCGGTTTCACTAAACCCCATAATCGCCTTGAGGTGATCCTTGAGGGCTTCAATGCCGGTACCGGTGGCGGCGCTGATATTAATGTAGCGGGTGCCGTCCTGTTCATGGATACCGGCAGTTTCGCCGGTCAAATCGATTTTGTTGCGAATGAGCGTAACCCTGTCCGGGTTTTCCAATTGGCCGATGAACTCCGGCCAGATCCGTTGCGGATCAGTATCTTTGGTCTGGCGACTATCGACCAATAATAAGACGCGGTCGGCTTGGCGGATTTCCTGCCATGCGCGCTGGATACCGATTTGTTCCACTTCATCCGGGCTTTCGCGCAAGCCGGCGGTATCGATGATGTGTAAGGGCATTCCATCGATATGGATATGTTCGCGCAACACATCGCGGGTGGTGCCTTCGATACTGGTCACAATGGCCGATTCACGGCCACTCAGCGCATTGAGCAGGCTGGATTTGCCGGCATTGGGACGGCCGGCGATAACTACTCGCATACCCTCCCGCACCAGGGCACCCTGGCGGGCTTCCTTAAATACCTGTTCCAGTGTGCGGATGATCCCATTCAAATCGCCAGCGACCTTGCCGTCACTGAGGAAGTCGATTTCCTCCTCCGGGAAGTCGATGGAGGCTTCGACGTAGATGCGCAAATGGATCAGCGCTTCCACCAATTCATGGATGCGTTTGGAAAATGCGCCCTGTAGCGAATGCAGTGCATTGCGTGCGGCTTGTTCGGTGGTGGCATCGATCAGGTCGGCAATGGCTTCAGCCTGGGCCAGGTCCAGCTTGTCATTAAGGAATGCACGTTCGGAAAATTCACCCGGTCGGGCGAGGCGCACACCCAGGCGGGTAATTTCACGCAGCAAGATATCCAGGATTACCGGGCCACCATGTCCTTGTAATTCAAGGACATCTTCACCGGTAAAGGAATGGGGGCCGGGGAAAAACAGGGCGATTCCCTGGTCGATAATATCGCCCTGGGCAGTCGAGAAATCGCAATAGTGGGCATGGCGCGGTTGCAGGGTAGTGGCGAGCAGGGTGTCAGCAACCTGTTTGGCCTTGGGGCCGGAGACGCGGACGATACCGACACCACCGCGGCCAGTGGCGGTGGCTATGGCGGCGATGGTGTCGGTAATGATCATGGCAATAACTTATTTGCTATCAGCGCTTTCGATTTGCTTGGTAATGACATACTGCTGGGCGATGGACAAGATGTTGTTAGTAACCCAATACAACACCATACCAGCCGGGAACCACAGGAACATGATGGTGAAGACTATCGGCAGCATTTGCATAATCCGGGCTTGCATCGGGTCGGTTGGCTGCGGATTCAGTTTTTGCATAAACCACATGGTAACGCCGTAGATAATTGGCAATACAAAGTAAGGGTCCTTCACTGAAAGGTCGGTAATCCAGCCGAAGAAAGGCGCATGGCGCAATTCCACGGATTCCATCAATACGTAATAGAAGGCGAGGAATACCGGCATCTGGATCAATAACGGCAGGCATCCGCCAAAGGGATTTACTTGCTCGGTTTTGTAAAGCTTCATCATCTCTTGCGAGAACTTCTGGCGATCCTCGCCGTAGCGTTCTTTCATTTCCGCCATTTTCGGCGCTAACTTCCGCATTTTCGCCATGGATTTATAGCTGGTTGCGGAAAGTTTAAAAAACAATGCCTTGATAATGACAATCAGGCCGATAATCGCCAGGCCCCAGTTGCCCACAAGGTCATGGATCGCTTTCATTACCCAGAACAGTGGCTTGGACAACCACCACAGCCAGCCGTAATCCACAGTCAGGTCCAGGTGCGGGGAAATTTCTTCCAGCCGTTCGGTGTCTTTGGGGCCCGCATAGAAACTGGCGCTGATACTTGCCTGGGTACCAGGGGCGACCTCGGTCGTTTTGCCGGTGAATCCCAGGAGATAAAGGTCATTGGAACCCAGCTTGCGGAGTGAATAGGTGTTGTCACTGTTTGCGTCCGGAATCCAGGCGCTGATGAAATAGTGCTGGACCATGGCCACCCAGCCACCCTGGCGACTGGTTTTGAATTCAGATTCCGCAATGTCGGCAAACGTGAGCTTCTTATAGTTTTCCTCATTGGTAGTGATGGCTGCGCCCAGGAAGGGATTCATTTCCAGCGCACTCACCTTCACAAAATTCTGGCTGTCGCGCTTGATTTGGCCGTAAAGCTGGGCGGACCATGTGCCGCTGCTTTGGTTATCTATGAGGTATTCGATATTGATCAGGTATTCGCCGCGGATAAAGGTAAAGCGCTTGGTGATTTTCACCTCGCCCTGTTGCAGTACCAGGTCTACCTGTAATTTATCCTGGCCTTCACTCAGTTGGTATTGCTGTTGTTCACTGCTAAACAACGGGCGCCCCTGGGCGGTATCGGTACCGTTTACACCGATCAGCCCGCTTTGCGCCACATAGGTATGGTTGTCGCGATTATCGAGCAATACATAAGGTTGGTCCGGGGTATCGAGTTTTGCGTAGTGGCGAGGCAGGGCGACTTCGACAATGTCACCGCCCAATGGATTAATGACCACATCCAGGCTATCGGTTTTTACGGTGATAAGGTTTTGTTGGGCCTGTTTGACCTTTTCCGCCTCTGATAATGGCGTACCTGAAGCGGTGGGAATCTCACTGGACGCGGCCGGGATATTCCCATCATTTGCAAGGGAGCTGCTGGTTTGGGCGGTACCGACCGCAGGGGCAGGAAGTTTTTCCTGATATTCATGCCAGCGAATAACCAGAAGTAACAGGGTTGCGAGGATGCCCGCAATTAACAGGTTTTTTAGCCAATCCATCTTAATGACTGCCATCTCTAGGTGAATGAAAGTGTGAACAACAGGTTTGCTTCAGTTCCGGGACTGGGTCCAACCCGCCTTCATGCCAGGGGTGGCATTTTATAAGGCGACGCAGGGTTAGATAAGACCCGAAAAAAAAACCATGGCGATTAAGCGCCTCTTCCGAATAGTGGGAACAGGTTGGGTAAAAGCGACATTGGTTTCCCAACCAGGGACTTAGCAGGTATCGGTAGGTATGAATCAGTTTGATCGCCAACCATAAGAGCAAGCTATGCAGCTTGTTAAACAGTTTGCCGATCAGGTTTATAGTCCAATTCATTACCCAGCCTCCCCTTGGGGTTGCGATCTTAACCCATGCTGGCGCGCTTTTTTGAAAATCCGCTGCCATTGTTGGTTAAGTTGGCGGGTGAATTCGGCATTTTCCAGGGTTTCCAAGCCCTTGCGCGATAGCACTATCACATCAAGGCCGACAAAGGCGGTTTGCTGGGTACGGAACGACTCCCTGATCAAACGCTTGAACCGGTTGCGTTGGACAGCAAGGCGAAGGTGTTTTTTGGCAATTACCAGACCGAGCCGACCGTTTGCCTGTTGGTTGCTGCGGGCCAAAATTAAAAAATGCTGGTGTGATGCGCGAAACGGGGCGTCGTCAAAAACTTTCTGGAAACCGGAGGCATCCAGCAAACGCAGGGATTTGGGAAAAGAAGCAGAAGATACCGGGGAAGAATCACATGGCTGATTCGAACTAGCAGGCTGTTGAGTTTCTATATTGGCTGACATAAGCACACAAAAGATAGTCTTGGCTGGACCCGCATCGACTACTTTTATTCACCAGGCCAATAACGAAGGTCAACAAACTGCTAGTGAACCAAAAAAGGGGACCAATTAAACGCGGGTCAACGCTTTACGGCCTTTGGCGCGACGGCGGGCCAAAACCAAACGGCCATTCTTGGTAGCCATACGTGCACGGAAACCGTGGTTGCGAACGCGCTTCAGATTGCTGGGTTGGAATGTTCTTTTCATGATAAACCTGTTAAAAAATCCTGAGTTAATTCACACGGTGTGCGAAAAGAGGGCGAATTCTAATGAAGGGCTTGTGCTAAAGCAAATTATTTTGAGCAAATTATCTACAAAAGTTCTAAAAACGCGGGAATCACAGGTTATGCCAGTTTTCCCCCAGATAATCCATAAATTACTAACAGGTTTATCCACAGGTATGGCGTATAAATTATTTTTACAATGGGAGGATAAAGCTTGGGTTACTTTCGTAACGTATTGAATTTTAATGGCTAAGTTTTAATCCATTGAATTATTTTTGGTATTTTACTGTGGATAACTTTACCGCGCGCGAGTAGACTTGCTCCCCCCTTGTTAACAATAAAACGCGGGAGCGTTACGGGAGTTTGGTTTTGTTGCAATCGATTTGGAAATTATGCGCGGCTAGCCTACAGGACGAATTGCCCTCCCAGCAGTTCAATACCTGGATCAGGCCATTGCAAATCGATGAGTCGGCAGCCCCAATGGAGTTGAAGTTACTCGCACCCAACCGCTTTATTTGCGATTGGGTGAATGACAAATTTCTGAATCGTATCCGCGAATTGGCGCTTCATTATCACCAGGATAAAAACCTGAACGTAGCTGTCGGGGTAATTGCCCGTCCGGCGCCGGGTTTCCAAGCCCGAGTGGCTAGCTCACCGGAACCCGCCCCGGTTTCAACCGTTTCGAATGTTCCTTCGCCAGCGGGCCTTGCTTCAACCAGGGTTGCCAAAATTGAGGCATTCCCGGGTCTGGCAGATATTCCCGGCAATTCGGTCGATTATGAGGGTAAGTCACTGGATAACTCCGAAGAGCTGCTGTTGGAACCCAATACCCGGCCAGTCCCCGATATCGAAGTGGAAGGTGGCCTGAAACACAGTAATTACTTAAATGCCTCATCTACCTTTGCCACCTTTGTGGAAGGTAAATCCAACCAGTTGGGCCTGGCGGCAGCCCGCCAGGTAGCCGAGAACCCCGGTGGTGCCTACAACCCACTATTTATTTATGGTGGTGTTGGCTTGGGGAAGACCCACCTGATGCAAGCGGTTGGCAATGCCATGGTGGCGCGTAATCCCAACGCCAAGGTGGTTTACCTGCATTCAGAGCGATTCGTCGCCGATATGGTCAAGGCCTTGCAGCTCAATGCGATTAACGATTTCAAACGTTATTACCGCTCCATGGATGCGCTCCTGATTGATGACATCCAGTTCTTTGCCGGTAAAGAGCGCTCCCAGGAAGAATTCTTTCATACCTTTAACTCATTGCTTGAAGGTGGGCGGCAGATTATTTTGACTTGTGATCGTTTTCCCAAGGAAATCAATGGGTTGGAAGAGCGGTTAAAATCTCGCTTCGGGTGGGGACTGACGGTGGCGGTGGAGCCGCCGGAGCTGGAGACGCGCGTTGCCATCCTGATGAAGAAGGCTGAACAGGTGAATATTGATTTGCCTCACGATGCAGCCTTTTTTATTGCCCAACGTATTCGCGCCAATGTGCGCGACCTGGAGGGGGCGCTCAAGCGGGTCATCGCCAGTGCCAATTTTACCGGTCGTGCTATAGATGTAGAGCTGGTGCGTGAGGCACTGAAAGATTTGCTGGCATTACAGGACAAGCAAGTAGGTATCGATAATATCCAGCGTGTGGTCTGTGAATATTACAAAATCAAAATGAACGATATGATTTCCAAGCGCCGCAGCCGCTCGGTGGCGCGTCCGCGCCAAGTAGCCATGGCGCTGGCGAAGGAGTTAACCAACCATAGCTTGCCTGAAATTGGTGAAGCGTTTGGCGGTCGCGATCATACAACCGTACTCCATGCGTGCAGGAAAATTAAGGAATTGCAGGAAGAAACGGCGGATATCCGCGAAGATATGAAAAACTTGCTGCGTTCGCTAACAACTTGATTTATAAAGGCTGTTTATATTTTGTGCTGTGATTGAAGAGAAACTAACTAACAAGTCCCGGAAGATTACCTAAGAGACCATCACATGAAATTTGCCGTATCCCGCGAAGCTTTGATCAAGCCCTTACAACTGGTAGCTGGTGTGGTGGAGCGTCGCCAAACATTGCCGGTGCTATCCAATGTGTTGATACAACTTCAGGGTGACCAGCTGTCACTCACCGGTACTGACCTGGAAGTAGAAATTGTCGGTCGCCTGACGCTGGAGCAACCGGGCCAATCCGGGGAAATTACAGTTCCTGCACGTAAGCTGGTAGATATCTGCAGATCGCTGCCAGATGGCAGCAATATCGAGTTTACGTTGGAGGAGAACCGGATTTTGGTCAAATCCGGCCGCAGCCGTTTTACCTTGTCAACCTTACCGGCGGCTGACTTTCCCAATGTTGAGGATACCCCCGGCAATTTGCGTTTCAGTTGTGCCCAACAGGAAGTGAAACGCCTGATTGAGCGCACCGCATTTGCGATGGCGCAACAGGATGTTCGTTATTACCTCAATGGTATGTTATGGGAAGTACGCCAGGACCAATTGCGGGTGGTTGCCACCGATGGGCATCGCATGGCGATGTGCACCCGTGCGGTAGCGGTTAATTCCAGTGATGTAATCCAGGCAATATTGCCGCGCAAAGGCGTGTTGGAGTTGTCCCGGCTGTTGGATGATTCCACCGCCCAGGTGGAGATTGTGCTGAGTTCCAACCATATCCGTGTGACGTCGGTGGATTACACTTTTACATCCAAGCTTGTGGATGGCAAATTCCCCGAATATGAGCGGGTGTTGCCACGCGGTGGTAATAAGGTGGTCATAGGTTCCCGCCTCGAATTGAAGCAGGCATTTGCACGTACCGCGATCCTCTCAAATGAAAAATATCGCGGTGTTCGTTTATTGTTGTCCCCAGGCACACTCACGATAGTTGCCAATAACCCGGAGCAAGAGGAAGCAGAAGAGCAGGTAACGGTGGATTACGCCGGCGATTCCCTGGAGGTTGGCTTCAATGTGAGTTATTTGCAGGATGTCGCTAACGTTATCAGCAACGAAAATATAAAAATTACCCTGTCGGATGCAAACTCCAGTGCGTTATTGGAAGAACCTGAAAATAGTGATTCCCTTTATGTTGTTATGCCAATGCGACTCTAACCAATTAAACGTATTGGTTAATTCCCTGGTCTTATGACCTTAAATCGATTGTTAATTCAAAACCTGCGGAATATTGGGGAAGTGGATATCACTCCCTCAGCGCAGGTAAACCTTATTTTTGGTGAAAATGGATCTGGTAAAACCAGTCTGTTGGAAGCTATTAATTTGCTTGCATTAGGGCGATCTTTTCGCAGCCATAAGCACAAACCATTGATTCGTCAGCACCAGCAATCCTTCACCGTATTTGGCAAAGTACGAACAGACGATGGGTCTGATGTGCCCCTCGGTATTACTCGTACCCTGGATGGAAAAGTGAGTTTTAAAGCAAATGGAGCTGTGGTCCCTTCAGTGGTAGAGCTGGCATCCTACCTTCCTGTGCAAGTTATTAATTCGGAAACTTTTTTGTTGTTGGAAGGTAGTCCCAAAATACGCAGGCAGTTTATTGATTGGTTAGTGTTTCACGTGGAACATGCGTTCTTTCCGGCGTGGAAAGCCATCCAGCGCTGCCTTAAACACCGCAATAGCCTGTTGCGTCATGATAGAATAGACGCCCTTGAATTAGCCCCTTGGGACCAGGAGTTAATAATACTGACTGAAAAAATCGATCAGTTTCGTCAGGATTCCTTTGTTCAATTCCAAACTGTATTTGATGAATTTTGTAAGGAGTTCATCAAGATCGATGGCATAAAGCTTGGTTATTACCGTGGCTGGGATAGGGATAAATCCTATGCTGATGTATTGAATGCGGGCCTGGAACGTGATCATCGCATCGGTTATACCCAGTCCGGTAGCCATAGGGCGGATCTTCGCATTACGGTTAATGGGCAGGAAGCAGCAGAAATATTATCGCGCGGCCAACAAAAGCTATTGGTTTGCGCCCTTAAAATTGCCCAAGGCTATGTGTTTAGTGAAATGACAGGGCGTAAGCCGGTCTATTTAGTAGATGATCTACCGGCGGAACTCGATGAAAGGCATAGGACCTTGTTAGTGAGATGGTTGGCCAGGATGGGAACCCAAGTGTTCATAACCGGCGTAGAAAGGGATGTACTGGTATCTAGCTGGCAAGATCATACTGATATGCCCCTGAAATTGTTTCACGTGGAACATGGCAGGGTAGTTGAAGCGTAAGCTTCCTTTTAAAGAAGAGAATGAAGTGATTAGCCTGTTGCTAATGGCTATAAACAATAAAGCGGAGAATTGCTATGTCAGAAGAGAATACTTACGACTCGTCCAGTATTAAGGTCCTTAAGGGCCTGGATGCGGTGCGTAAGCGCCCAGGGATGTATATTGGCGACACCGATGACGGCTCAGGTTTGCACCATATGGTGTTTGAGGTGGTTGATAACTCTATCGACGAAGCATTGGCAGGTTACTGTACAGAAGTGCGAGTGATTATCCATCCGGATGAAACTGTTTCTGTATCTGACAACGGCCGCGGTATTCCCACCGATATGCATGAGGAAGGCGTTTCCGCTGCGGAAGTTATTATGACTGTCCTGCACGCAGGCGGAAAATTCGATGACAATACCTATAAGGTATCCGGTGGTTTACACGGTGTGGGTGTTTCAGTCGTCAACGCTCTTTCGGAATACTTGAAATTGACTATTCGCCGCGGTGGCAAGATCCATGAACAGATTTATCGCCATGGTGTGCCTGATGCGCCTTTAACGGTAGTGGGCGATGCAAGTAGCACCGGTACTGAAATCCACTTCAAACCGTCGGCAGAAACCTTCACTAACATAGAATTCCAATACGAAATCCTCGCCAAACGTTTGCGCGAATTATCATTCCTGAACTCGGGTGTGCGTATTGTTTTGAAAGATGAACGTACAGCGAAGGAAGAGGTGTATCAATATGAAGGCGGTCTTAAGGCATTCGTTGAACACCTGAACAAGAATAAAACCACCATTAATAAGATGGTCCACTTTGTTGCTAGCAATCGCGAGGACGGGATTGGAGTGGAAGTTGCGTTGCAATGGAATGATTCCTTCCAGGAAAACCTGTTTTGCTATACCAACAATATTCCCCAACGCGATGGCGGCACTCACCTGGCGGGTTTCCGGGCAGCCTTAACCCGCCTGCTTAATACTTATATCGAAAAGGAGGGTATCGGCAAAAACGCCAAAGTTGCCACCACTGGCGATGACGCCCGCGAAGGCCTGACAGCAATCATTTCGGTTAAAGTTCCCGATCCAAAATTCTCCAGCCAAACCAAAGACAAACTGGTTTCCTCGGAAGTGAAAACCGCCGTTGAACAGGAGATGGCCGAGTATTTCAGCGCGTATTTGCTGGAAAACCCGGTAGATGCCAAGTCCATTGTCGGGAAGATGATTGATGCGGCGCGTGCCCGCGAGGCAGCCCGCAAGGCGCGTGAAATGACTCGCCGTAAAGGTGCGCTGGATATAGCCGGCTTACCCGGCAAGCTGGCGGATTGCCAGGAGAAGGATCCGGCTTTATCGGAACTCTACCTGGTGGAAGGTGATTCTGCGGGCGGGTCTGCCAAGCAGGGCCGCGCACGCAAGACCCAGGCGATACTGCCGCTCAAAGGCAAAATCCTCAACGTGGAAAAAGCGCGCTTTGACAAAATGCTTTCCTCCGCCGAGGTGGGAACCCTGATTACCGCGCTGGGTTGCGGTATTGGTAAAGAAGACTACAACCCGGAAAAACTGCGCTACCACAGCATTATTATCATGACCGACGCCGACGTGGACGGATCCCATATCCGCACACTGTTGCTGACATTCTTCTTCCGCCAAATGCGTGAATTGATAGAACGCGGCCATATTTATATCGCCCAGCCTCCGCTATATAAGATCGCCAAGGGTAAACAGGAACAATATTTGAAAGACGAACTGGCGATGACCGAATTCCTCACCCAGGCGGCGTTGGAAGACGCCAGCTTCCATGTGAATCCTGGTGCTCCGGCAATTGCAGGCGAGGCGTTGGAAAAACTGGTGTACGAATATCGCAAGGTAATGGCAACTATTGATCGCCTGTCACGTTTATACCCGGCGGAAGTATTGGAGCAGATGATTTATTTGCCGGCGATCCGCGCGGAACACTTGGCTGACCAAGGTCATATGCAGCAATGGTGTGACCAAATGCTGGCTCGTTTCAGCCTGGATGCGCGCGCAGGCAGCCAAAAATATACCATTGAGGTTCGCGAAGATAACGAACGTCACCTGTTCCTGCCACAGGTGGTCATTATCGCCCATGGAATCAGCAACGCTTTCCCGTTCAACCACGACTTCTTTGCCTCTGGCGAATATGCGTCAATTGTTTCCCTGGGTGAAAAACTGGAGAGCCTGATTGAGGAAGGTGCTTACATCCAACGCGGTGAGCGCAAGCAGCCCGTTGCCAGCTTTGCCGAAGGCCTGGAATGGCTGATGAAAGAGTCGCGCAAGGGTTACAACATCCAGCGCTATAAAGGTTTGGGAGAAATGAACCCCGAGCAGTTATGGGAAACCACGATGAACCCGGAGACCCGCCGCATGTTGCGTGTAACCATCCAGGATGCTATCGCCGCTGATCAAATTTTCACCTGCTTGATGGGAGACGCTGTGGAACCACGCCGCGACTTTATTGAAAGTAATGCCTTAGCGGTTGCTAACCTGGATGTTTAAAAATTAGCCAATCTCGATTTTTTATTAGAAATTGAAATTAAAAATTGCATCAGTTTCACAAATGCTGTCTTTTCGCTGGACTATACTCAAGCCGTGGTGTGTGTTTAGTCGTGATCAACTGGGAGATGGAATGAACGATGAGTGAAAAAAAAGTAACCAAGGTGCTATTAACCCAAATTGAAGATGCGTTGGAAGAGCGCCAAAAACCTGATCGTCGTGCGCGCCACCAGGGGATCCCGCAAGATGTTCCCCATGAACGTCGCAAGAATGATCGTCGTGCGTCGAAAGTACATAAATAACAGGCGATTAAAAAAGGGGCTTTAAGCCCCTTTTTTAATGTAAAAAATAATTTCTTTTTTCAATCCGGATAAACATTATTTACGCTTAAGGATGTGGAAATCGCAGAAGCGAACCAGCATCTTTATAAAAAATAATGCTGATAGTAAAGGTTGATCTTATCCTCGATGTAAGCCCCTGACTTGTGTGGGCAGCTTCTCGGTTCGACTTAATCAGGGTTGCTACTATTTGGTAACTAGTGGCGAGACATGTGGTTAAGGCTATGAACATTTTTTCCTGTATCCCCTGTGTATTTTTTATTTTATTAACGTTAGTTTCCTGTGGTGGATCTTCAGGCGGTGGCACGTCAAATCCACCGTCATCCAATACGTCTTCTATCCAAAATAGTTTATCCATTCAAAGCAGTTTGAGTTCCAGTCTTTCCTCGAACGCGAATTCATCCGTTGGGGAATCCCTCGCCTCGCCGCAAAATATTTCAGTTGTGCCTGGTGACACATCGGTGACCATTAGTTGGAACACGGTCAATGGTGCAACGGGTTATCGAATTTATTACGCGACTGAAGGAAATATCCTGGTTAGCAACATTGCCAGCTTTGAGGATGGAACACGTTTGGATAACGTAAATTCTCCCTACAATGTCACCAATTTACGTAACGGGGAAACTTATTATTTTGTTGTAACGGCGATCAATAGCAATCAGGAAAGCACAACAAGCATCGAAGTGAGCGCAACACCCGGTTCGGTTGATCTTGCCAAACAACCTACAGCGCAAGAAGTGCTGGTGGTCGAGTTGGTTAATCGCGCGCGCGCCAATCCGGGAGCGGAAGCCGCCCGATTGGGAATAGGTTTAAATGAGGGAATTACAGGTACCCAAATTACCGACACACCCAAGCCCCCGCTCGCGCATAACCTGCTGCTAATTGATTCATCCCGCAAGCATTCCCAATGGATGTTGGATACCGATATTTTTTCTCACACAGGTGCAAATAATTCCACACCCCAACAGCGGATGGTTGCATCGGGTTATGAATTCATCGGCAATTGGGCAAGTGGCGAAAATATTGCCTGGGGCGGTACCACCGCGAGCAGCATTAATTTAACCAGCTATGCGGTATCGCAACATGAAGGCTTGTTTAAATCACCCGGCCATCGTGTGAATATACTTAGCGAAAGTTATCGTGAATTGGGTGTGGGTCAAAGGCAGGGTTATTTTATGCAAAATAACACCAACTATTTATCATCGATGCTGACGCAAAATTTCGCGCGTTCGGGTTCGAATTATTTTTTAACCGGCGTAATCTATAACGATTCCAACAACAACGAATTCTACGATGTCGGTGAAGGTTTGAATGGAATTACTATTACAATTAATGGCAGGTCCTACCCGGTATTTAATTCAGGTGCTTATTCAATTCCACTCGCCAACGGCAATTACGAATTAAGTATCACTGGCGATGCTCTGGGCGCGCCGGTTTATTATTCCGTGCAAATATCGAATCAGAATCGAAAACTGGATGCCATTAAATTTGGAAATGATATAAGGGTGTTTGTGCCTTGACAGTATTCGCTCCAGTAAAAGGATGTGTGTCATACGCTTCTGGCAGTACCGCAAATCATCCTACCGGCAATGCCGTTTTATTCACTGGTGATTTGAGTACAAACGAAGAATGTACACCGCTTACACCTTCGATCCGCGTCAGTTTTTGCAACAGGAATTGCTGGTAGGCATCCATGTCTTTAACGATCACTTTCAACAAATAATCCGCCGATTGGCCGGTAATCAAATGGCATTCCAGCACTTCCGGGTAGGCTTCCACGGTTTTTTCAAAGGCATCGAAGCGGTCCGGGGTATGTTTATCCATGCTGATCTGGATAAATGACACCAGAGTCAAACCCAGTTTCCGCGCATTCAACAGGGCCACATAACCGTCTATCAATCCGGATTCCTCCAATGCTCGCACCCGGCGTAAGCAAGGCGAGGGTGAAAGGTTGATAGCGTCCGCCAATTCCTGATTGGAGATGCGGCCATTCAATTGCAAGGTTTCCAATATCAAGCGGTCATAACGGTCCAGTTCCATAGCAATAAAACCTGTTACTGAGAAATAAAAAATCCAAAATATAATGAAATAAGCAATAAAATTGCCGACAGACAGATATTAGCACAATCTTGGCAATCATCTGCCGCCAGAGTTTCATTAGACTATCGGAAATCCCCAACCCTGTTCGCGGCGTGGAATCTGGGCAGTGCCTTAATTAGGTGACACATCTAAGGGAAGGCGACAGCAAACCCACAAGGTTAATCACACAGCCCAATGCTTGCTCACAAAGCACCAGCTTCTTCCATGAAAACAGGGCCAGGGGATAAAACTTTCAACAGGAGTCGATCATGCTTGCCAACCCATCCAACAAATACCAGCGTTTTGTCGGCGTTTCCTTGCCCGACCGCCAATGGCCGAACAACCACATTGAAAAGCCGCCCGTTTGGATGAGTACAGACCTGCGCGATGGTAACCAGGCGCTGATTGACCCTATGTCCGTACAAACCAAATTGCGCATGTTCAAGGAATTGGTAGCGATCGGTTTCAAGGAAATTGAAATCGGTTTTCCCTCAGCGAGTGAAATTGATTACAACTTCACTCGCTTGCTGATTGAAGAAAATTTAATTCCCGATGACGTAACGATTGAAGTATTGGTACAGGCGCGCTACGACCTGATCGAAAAAACCGTGCAGAGCTTGCGCGGCGCCAAGCGCGCGATCTTGCACATGTACAATCCGCTCGCACCGGCATTCCGCAAAATTGTGTATAACACCGACAAAGAAGGCGTAAAAAATATCGCCTTGCAGGGTACCCGTTGGGTAAAGGAATTAACCGCCCTGGCGCCGGAAGTGGATTGGATTTTCCAATACTCACCGGAAGTATTTTCCTCCACGGAAATTGATTTTGTAAAAGAAGTTTGCGATGCGGTAGTGGAAATCTGGAATCCGTCACCCGAGAAAAAAATCATTTTGAATTTGCCGGCAACGGTAGAAATGAATACGCCCAATACTTACGCGGACCAAATAGAATGGATTCACCGCAATATTAATCGCCGTGATTCCATCGTCATCAGTGTACATCCGCACAATGATCGCGGTACTGCGGTCGCCGCTGCGGAATTGGCAGTGATGGCTGGCGCCGATCGCGTGGAAGGTTGCTTGTTTGGTAATGGCGAACGCACCGGTAACGTGGACCTGGTCACCCTCGCATTAAATTTGTATTCGCAAGGCGTGCATCCCGGTTTGGATTTTTCTGATATCGACAAAGTGCGTAAATTGCATGAAGAATGTACCCAATTACCGGTGCATCCACGCCACCCTTACGCTGGTGAATTGGTGTTTACCGCTTTCTCCGGTTCGCACCAGGATGCCATCAAGAAAGGTTTTGCGGTACAGAAAAAACATACTTTATGGGAAGTACCTTACTTGCCCATCGACCCGGCCGATTTAAACCGCAGTTACGATGCGGTAGTGCGGGTGAATGCGCAATCCGGTAAAGGCGGTGTAAGTTTCCTGTTGCAACAGGAAGCCGGTTTGCAATTGCCACGTCGTTTGCAAATTGAATTCAGTTCAGTGGTCCAAAAGGTAAGTGACACTACCGGTAAGGAAGTGAAGGCAACGGAAATCGCGAAAATATTCAATGATGAATATTTTGCCGTGAATTCACCGATTACTTACCAATCCAGCAAATTTACGGAACAGGACGACAGTCACCAGGTTGATATTGTTATCCATGCGCAGCACCAGAATAAAACCGTGCAAATCAGTGGCAGCGGCAATGGCCCAATCGACGCTGCCGCACACGCTATCAGCCAGTTTATAAATGCCGATGTAAATGTGATCGACTATCACGAACATTCAATTGGTGAAGGCTCCGACGTGGCCGCGGTCACTTACGTTGAAATTAAGGTGAATAACGGCAAACCGGTTTACGGTGTAGGGCAGGATCGCAATATTATTACGTCTGCGGTTAGGGCGCTGATTAATGGTGTGAATCGGAGTGGGGCGGTTAGCTAATCTGCATTACTCGGGGAAAAAGCGCAGCAAGCAATTGCTGTGCTTTTTATTTATTGTGCATCAGGTAATGTCAATATTTGTATACCTAAATTAAGGTAGGGTAGACATCAACTGCTCGTAATGTCGAATTAACCTAAGGAGACTACGGAAATGGTAATTCAATCGGTTTGGCTATTACATCACAAGGCTTCTATTGCACCTGATTCCCCTGAAAACCTTGATGGATCGGAATTTATGTTAGGTATTGGCGTGGTTCCAGCCGCAAGTATGAAAGAAGCGATTGAAAAATTTGATTCCTATCTCGCTAATCAAAAAATGGAAATCATGGAATTGTGGAAGTCTGAGCAATGGAACCCTAAGAATTTTATCGACGATTCCTCAGAGAACCGACAGATAAACGCTGCGGCTGAAAAAGCGCTGGAAAGTGGAAAGATTCACTACACTTGCGGTATCTCATCAGAAGCATTGGATTGCCAGGAAAAATGATTATGAGCGAACCAAAGGGAGCTATGTCCATTGCTGAAGGAAACTATGATTACAGGGTAGATGTTAATCTGGTTTTGAATGGCGGCCAAAAAATCAAAAAATATAT
>CAMLKG010000021.1 GCA_946480695.1 uncultured Cellvibrio sp. | reverse complement strand
ATCAAATAAAGGTGCATTGTACCGAAAAGAAACTAAAAATAGGGATACTTTTTTTAATATAAACAATAAATAAAGATAATTAGTTTGGTTTTTTGTTATTTATGAGGCTAAAACTCTAAAAACTATTGGCATTAAAAAATTTTATTCCCATTGTCTCAATTTTTCGTGCCAATACAGGATGATTATCCTTTATTGAAATTTTATATAGGATTAAATCCTATTATAAAGCGGTTTATGTAGATTGTTTCATGTGCAGATGGCTAGGATAATTGGATAAGCCTTCCGTTATGATGCCGTATTTGTTTTTCACCCATACCGGTAAATTGGATGCTTGTTATGAAACTGCTTAAGGGCATTACAGCTTTAATGGGGTTGATTGTGATTGCGCTTTCCACCCATGTCCCCGCTAAAGAGCCAGGGCGCACTGCATTGGTGTTGGGGGGAGGTGGGGCGCGTGGCGCTGCCCATATAGGCGTGCTGGAAGTACTTGAACGCGAAAATATACCTGTGGATTGCGTGGTGGGCACCAGCATGGGGGCTCTCGTAGCGGGTTCCTATGCCGCGGGCCTGTCGCCGAAAAAGATGCGTGAAAAGCTGGCCGAGGCGGATTGGACGGACATGTTCCTGGATATGGCCGATTATTCGCAATTAAGTTATCGCAGAAAGAAGGTCAACCATCGCTATTTACCCGGTACAGAAATGGGTGTTACCCGCAACGGATTGCAATTACAGTCCGGTGTGGTGGGCGGTGAAAAAATTAAGCTGTTCTTCAACCAATTGGTGGATGCAGACTTTGGGGAACGGCGTATCGAACATATGGCCATTCCCCTGGCGATTGTCGCGACGGATATAGGTACCGGTGAACGTGTAGTATTCCGGGAGGGCAGCCTCACACAGGCGATGCGTGCCAGTATGTCTGTGCCCGGGCTAATGGCGCCGGTGGAATATGAAGGGCGGAAATTGATTGATGGTGGCTTGGTCGATAACTTACCCGTGGCCCTGGGGCGTGAGTTATGCAACGCGGACCGGGTAATCGCGGTTAATGTCGGGTCTCCGTTGCGTGAACCGGAGCTTATAGGTTCGCTCTTGAGTGTAACGGCGCAAATGATCGGCATTTTAACCAACCAGAATGTCGAGCGTTCCCTGGCCAGTTTAACCGGACAGGATATTTATATATCGCCAGACCTGGGAACTATCAAGGCATCCGAATTTGCGCGTTATGAGGAGGCAGCGGTTGCCGGCCGGGTTGCAGCGGAAAAGCAGTTAACTGTTTTGCGCTCCCTGGCGGTTGATCCAAACACTTATGCTGTTTGGAAAAATAAAAATAAATTTGCACCCAAAACCGATATTGTGATTGATGAGGTTCGTATCGTTTCCAGCAAGTACATACACCAGGATTACCTTGCGCGCCAGATTCGGCAAACGCTCGGTATAAGTTTAAACAGGGCCGCGTTGGAGCAAGATCTTATCCGCGCCTATGGCAATGGTTTTTATCAAAGTGTTGATTATCGTGTAATCAACGAGCATGAAAAAAATGTGCTTGAAATAATCGCCCGGGAAAAGGATCGGAATGCCGATTACCTGATATTTGGGTTCGCTATCGAAAACGAATACCGGCAAGATTCAAATTTCAATTTTCGCGCGGCATACCGCAATACCTGGATGAACCTTTACGGCGGCGAGTTTTTTGCGAGCGCCGATATTGGCGGAAGGCCTCGGGTTGAGTTGGATTTCTACCAACCGTTGGATACATTGCATCATTTTTTTGTGGAGCCCGATTATCTTCGTGAGCGCGAGGTGATTAATATCTTTATCGATGATGAACGTATTGCGGAATATCAGCTGGATACCTCATCGACTGAATTGGCCTTAGGTATGAATTTTGGAATTTATGGGCAATCCAGGATAGGGTGGAGGGACTACCATGTTAAGGGCGAAGCGGATTTAAGCAGTATTGTATTGCCCAATGTGGATGAACGCTTTGGCGGTTTTTTATATGAGTTAAATCTGGACAGACGCAATCGTTTATATTTTCCATCGCATGGGTGGAAAGCAGATATCAGTTATTTTGATTCTCATCACGAAGGTTACAGTAAGCTATCTGCCGAACTGGGCGGCGCCTATAAATTAAGCGATTATGTGTTAGGGGTGCGCACGTCTTACATTACTTCCCTAAAAGGCGAACTGCCGTTTTACGATGCGGCAATGCTGGGCGGTTTTTTAAAACTGTCAGGTTATGCGAGTAATCAGATTGTGGGGGACGCGGCATTCTATGGGCACCTGCGAGCCGAGAAAATCATTGGGCGTATGCCGTTGGGATTAAATGGCGATTTGCGTATGGGACTAGGTGTGGAGGCTGCCCGGCTGGAATCAAATTACACAATGTCGGCCGGTGACGACTGGTTGGATTCCGGTGTTATTTATTTGGGTGGCGAAACACCATTTGGCCCCTTGTATTTAGGTTATGGTTTCAGTTTCAGTGGCGACTACAACCTATATTTGCAACTCGGTGCGTTATAGATGCCCATAAGATGCGGATCACCCTTGGCGATCCGCATATTTTTTAGAAATGAAAAACTGCAGCTACGTAAGGTCCTTTAAGGTCCAAATCGGTTGCAACGTCATCCTCATTAATATTCACGGTGATAACGCGATAACCGGCTTCAAGGCCAAGGTCCAGCGCCGAGTCGAACATGTAGCCAATCTTTGCGCTGTAATCCATGAGGTCATTCCCATCATAACTAATAAAGTTTCCTTCAAAACCCGCTGAAAACCCGGTGAGAGGGAGATCAAACTGGAACCGCCCGTAAATCAGGGGTAAGGTAAAATCGACATCAACCTCATCGCTTGCTTGCGCGGATTGTGCTTTTAAATACCCGGAATATTTCCTGATGGTTACCCCCAGGTCCAGGTTCAGCCAATTATCGAGTGCTTCGTAATACAGTGTGGCATCCGTGTAGCTCAAATCAAAATCGGTTCTGACGCTGGTGCCGGCGGGGAAGTAGACTTCGTCAATGCTGAAATTGTTGCTGATGGTACTGGTTTGGGCGCTGGTAATATCGTTATGTTGAACTTTAAGGTTTGGTAGAAGCGGTACCGGGTGTTCAATCGCAATATAGTAAAACGCGTTATTGCTTTCTTTCATGCCCAGGTCCCCGGTGCTTACCCCGGGGTCTCCAGCGGTACCTGAATAATCACCCTGCCAATTGCCTCCCCCCGCATAAATGCCAAAAATTGTATCGGCAGCAGCGTATTGGCAAGTCAGCGCCAGTGATATAAAAGAAATTTTTGCAGCTTTGGATAAATTTTTCATAATTTTTTCCTGTTTAATTGAATCGCGATTGAGTGAACATCAGGTGGCATCGGTTGGGTAGTTGGATGAAATACCGTCATTTTGCAATAAATTTAAAAAAACACGCGCTGCGTTATTAAGTGTACGTTGTTTATGGTGGATACATCCCAACGGGCGCATTATCGGCGGACGATTAATGTTTAAAATCCGCAACTGCCCATCAATAATTTTTCGTGGCAATACCCCCCAGCCGAGGTTGATGCTCAGCAGCATTTTTATGGTGTCGAGATGATTTGAAATCATGCCTATGTTTAATGGCAATTGCTCCTCATCAAACAAATTTTTAATCAGTTGCGTGGTGTAAGTACTAGTGTCCGGCATTATTGCCGGGTGCTTGCTTAAATCGGCCAGGTGAAGATGCGATTGCGGGGTAATGCTGTCGGTCGCGAGGGGGTGTGAGGGTGCGACGACGAAGTGGAGTTGGTCGTGCCAGAGTGTGTGGCTTTGGAGTCTTGGGTCTTGCGAAAGCGCGAGCGTAATAATGGCGAGGTCGAATCTGCCTTGTAAGATTTCATGGTATGCCTGCTCCGAATCCAGAAAATGTAAATCCAGTTTTACTTGTGGGTAACGCGTTGAGAATTCACGCAAGTAAGGCGGTAAATAGTGCAGTCCTACGTGATGGCTGGTGGCGATACTTAACTTACCCTGCACATCGCCTTGCAAGTCTGCGATGGCCCTTTGTGCGGCTATCACCTCATTCAATATTAGCTTGGCTTTACTTAATAAAACCTGACCGGCCTGGGTTAACGCCACCTGTCGTCCGATCCGATCAAATAAAGGTGCCTTTAACTGTTCTTCCAATAAGGCGATGCGTTTGCTGATTGCCGGTTGTGTTAAATGCAACCGTTCGGCGGCGGCTGAAAAAGACCCGTTCTCAGCAATGGCGACAAAAGCTTGTAAGTGTTGAGTATCCATCCGTTGGATATTTAGACTATTCCTAAAAGGAATGCAATATATAAAAAAGATAAATTTGTTTTATGGGTGTCCTGGGCGTAGCATGGCGTCATTCTTTCTTTACCAAGTTTCGCTGCAATCCTGTGAGCCGGGCCTTGAAGGGCCTTATTGGAGATCACCATGGCAAAAACCCTTTATGACAAACTTTGGGATGCCCATCTCGTCCACCAAGGTGACGATGGTTCGGCCCTTATTTATATCGATCGTCACATCGTTCATGAGGTGACCTCGCCCCAGGCATTTGAAGGATTGCGAATGGCGGGACGCAAGCCATGGCGGGTAGATTCAATCCTGGCTACGCCGGATCACAACGTGCCTACCACCCGGAAAGAACGCGCACACGGTGTAAGCGGAATCCAGGACCCGGTGTCATTGATCCAGGTAAAAACCCTTGATGATAACTGCGATGAATTCGGCATCCTTGAATTCAAAATTAACGATAACCGCCAGGGTATCGTGCATGTCGTTGGCCCTGAAACCGGTGCATGTTTGCCGGGTATGACTGTGGTGTGTGGCGATTCCCATACCGCGACCAATGGCGCTTTGGGTGCGTTGGCCCACGGCATTGGAACCAGCGAGGTGGAGCATGTCATGGCAACCCAATGCCTGGTTGCAAAAAAGATGAAGAACATGCTGATCAAAGTGGATGGCAAGCTTGGCCTTGGTGTTACCCCGAAAGACGTCGTGCTCGCCATCATTGCGAAAATCGGCACAGCGGGTGGTACCGGTTATGCGATGGAGTTTGGTGGTGAAGTGTTTCGCGATATGAGCATGGAGGGCCGCATGACGGTGTGCAATATGGCAATTGAAGCCGGCGCGCGCGCAGGGATGGTAGCTGTGGATCAAACCACGATTGATTATGTAAAAGGCCGCACCTACGCCCCTAAAGGCGAGTTGTGGGAAAAAGCGGTTGCCGACTGGAAAAGTTATGTCAGTGATGAAGGCGCGCATTTTGATGCAATTATTGAAATCAATGGTGCGGATATTAAACCGCAAGTGAGTTGGGGTACGTCACCGGAGATGGTTGTTTCCGTGGAGGACAAAGTGCCGGATCCGGCCAACGAAACTGATCCGGTAAAACGCAACGATATGGTCCGGGCATTGCAGTACATGGGCTTGCAGGCGAACCAGCCCATTACCTCCATTCATGTGGATCGCGTATTTATCGGTTCCTGCACCAACTCGCGCATCGAAGATATTCGCGCAGCGGCCGAGGTTGTAAAAGGCCGTCAAAAAGCCGGTTCGGTGAAAGAAGCGATAGTGGTTCCCGGTTCCGGTGCGGTAAAAGCGCAGGCGGAAGCGGAAGGCCTGGATAAAATTTTTATCGCCGCCGGATTGGAATGGCGTGAGCCGGGATGCTCCATGTGTTTGGCGATGAATGCCGACAAGCTCGGGGCAGGGGAGCACTGTGCCTCTACGTCGAATCGCAACTTTGAGGGTCGCCAGGGTTATGGTGGCCGTACGCATTTGGTTAGCCCTGCGATGGCAGCAGCGGCGGCAATTGCCGGCCATTTTGTCGATGTTCGCACGTTCAACTAATAGGAGAAAGCCATGAAAAGTTTTACTGTTATCCAAGGCATTGCTGCTCCTATGGATCGCGCCAATGTCGATACTGACATGATCATCCCCAAGCAATTTTTGAAATCCATCAAGCGTACCGGCTTTGGTAAAAATCTGTTTGATGAATTGCGTTACCTTGATGAAGGTAAGCCGGACCAAAGCTGCGAGGGGCGCCCGCTCAACCCGGATTTTCCACTGAATTTCCCGCGCTATAAAAATGCCAGCATTTTGCTTGCGCGCGAAAATTTTGGTTGTGGTTCAAGTCGTGAGCATGCACCCTGGGCATTGGATGACTATGGTTTCCGCAGTGTCATTGCGCCGGGTTTTGCCGATATTTTCTTCAATAATTGTTTTAAGAATGGTTTATTGCCAATCATCCTGGGCGAAGAAATCGTCGATAAATTATTCAAGGAAATGTACGCGACAGACGGTTATCAGTTAACGGTTGATCTCGCGGCACAAACAGTAACGACACCATCAGGTGAAAAATTTGGTTTTGAAATCGATGCGTTCCGCAAGCATTGCTTGTTGAATGGTTTGGACGATATTGGTTTGACGCTCGAACACGCTGACAAAATCCGCGCTTACGAAACCAGGCGCCGCGCCGAAGCGCCCTGGTTGTTTGATGTAGTCAAATAAGAATTTTGAAGGGGAGATTTGCTGTGGGTAAACATATTTTAATTCTGGAAGGTGATGGTATAGGCCCGGAAATCGTGCGCGAAGCGCGCAAAGTGCTGGATGTTATCAATACCAGATTCGATTTGGGGCTGACCTTTGAAAATGACCACATGGGTGGTTGTGCCATTGACGCATATGGCGTCCCCTTGGCGGATTCCACCCTGGAAAAAGCGCGCAAGGCCGACGCGATTTTATTGGGTGCGGTAGGTGGTCCCAAATGGGATAAGCTGGATCGATCAATTCGTCCGGAAAAAGGCTTGCTGAAAATCCGTTCGCAGTTGGGGCTCTATGCCAATTTGCGCCCGGCGCTGTTGTATCCGCAATTGGTTGATGCTTCTTCCCTGAAGCCGGAAGTAGTCTCTGGCCTGGATATTTTGATCGTGCGTGAGCTGGCGGGCGGTATCTACTTTGGTGAGCCGCGCGGTATCCGTGTTTTGGAAAATGGTGAACGCGAAGGCTACAACACCTACAAGTATTCCGAGAGTGAGATTATCCGCATTGGCCGCACTGCATTTGAGATGGCGCGCAAGCGTAACCGCAAGGTATGTTCCGTTGATAAAGCAAATGTGCTGGAAGCTACCATGTTGTGGCGCGAAGTAATGGACACTTTGCACAAAGAGTATCCGGACGTTGAGTTGTCCCATATGTACGTGGACAATGCCGCTATGCAACTGGTGCGTGCGCCAAAACAATTTGATGTGTTAGTGACTGGCAATATGTTTGGTGATATTTTGTCCGACGCGGCTGCCATGTTGACGGGTTCAATCGGTATGCTGCCGTCGGCCTCGCTGGATAAGGATGGTCGCGGTATGTATGAGCCTTGCCACGGATCCGCACCGGATATTGCCGGGCAGAATATTGCCAATCCGCTGGCGACTATTCTGTCGGTATCCATGATGCTGCGTTATTCCCTCGGTTATCCCGATGTTGCTGATGTGATTGAAGCGGCGGTCGGTAAAGTGCTGGATCAGGGGTATCGCACGGCAGATATTTATACCGAAGGTAAGACCAAGGTATCTACCTCACAAATGGGTGATGCTGTTGTTGCGGCTCTAAATGCATAGTTGCACGCTAGCCTGATTATTTAGCTTGTGAATTTAAGAGAGACTGAGATGAAAGTAGGTTTTGTAGGTTGGCGCGGCATGGTGGGCTCCGTATTGATGGAGCGTATGCAATCTGAGAATGACTTTACGGATATCGAGCCAGTGTTTTTTACCACCTCTAACGTGGGTGGCGCTGCGCCAGCGGTAGCGGCTGGATTGCCCGCGCTGAAGGATGCTTATTCGGTGGATGACCTTAAGCAACTGGATGTAATCGTGACCTGCCAGGGCGGTGATTACACCAATGAAATTTTCCCGAAATTACGTTCTTCTGGCTGGAATGGCTACTGGATCGATGCTGCATCAAGCCTGCGGATGGATAAGGATGCAATTATTGTCCTTGATCCGGTGAATAACGATGTAATTAAAAACGGTATCGCCCGGGGGGTTAAAAACTACATCGGCGGTAACTGTACAGTAAGCCTTATGCTGATGGGCCTGGGTGGATTGTTCCGTGCCGGTTTGGTTGAGTGGGTTTCTTCCATGACCTATCAAGCTGCTTCCGGTGCCGGTGCGCAAAATATGCGCGAACTTATTTCCCAAATGGGAACCCTGCACAAGTCTGTTGCTGACAAACTGGCTGACCCAAAATCAGCGATCCTTGAAATTGACCGCATCATTGCAGAAACCATGCGTGGTGACGAATTGCCAAAAGCCAACTTTGGCCATCCTTTGGCGGGAAGCTTGTTGCCTTATATCGACAAGCAATGGGAAACCGGCCAGTCCAAAGAAGAATGGAAGGGGCAGGCCGAGACTAACAAGATCCTGGGGCGTAGCGATAACCCGATTCCGGTTGATGGCTTGTGCGTACGTATCGGCGCCATGCGTTGCCACAGCCAGGCGCTGACTATCAAGTTAAATAAAGATGTTCCTGTTGCGGATATCGAAGGGTTAATCAAAAATGCCAATCCATGGGCTTCAGTTGTGCCGAATGATCGTGAAAGCAGTCTCCGCGACCTGACGCCAACCAAGGTAACGGGTACTTTAAGTATTCCGGTTGGCCGCTTGCGCAAAATGAATATGGGGCCGCAATACCTGTCTGCCTTTACTGTTGGCGACCAGTTGTTGTGGGGTGCGGCTGAGCCTTTGCGCCGTATGCTGCGCATCTTGAAAGAGTCGAAATAAGTAATCCTCCGGATTGCTGCAAACGAAAAACCCCGAGGCCTTACCCTTGGGGTTTTTGTTTATATAACCATTTCGTTATTAAATAAGGATTTAAATGTCAGCTCTTTTTCACATTTTTGTGAAAACAGCCTGATAAAGCGTTAAAAAACGCGCTTTATGGTTGCTTTGTCAAGACCCTAAGTATTGATAAAAACCTATTTATAATGAATACTTACGAGCGATACTGAATATTTATTCGAGGTTTAACCTCTTTAACGTGGCATCTTTTTCCATCAAGTGCTGCGCATCAACTAAAATGTCTGGCTAATCATTGCAATTCAGCCGTGGAATAATAAAAGGATAGCGCTATGCGTCTTCGTCAGTTGGTTTTAGCCTGTGGTCTCGCGTCTCTGGCGCTCTCATCCCATGTGAGTGCGTTGGGGTTAGGTGAGGTTAAGCTCAAGTCAACACTGAACCAGCCGCTTGAGGCCGAGGTTAAGCTGCTTGACACCCGCGATCTCACTGCTGAACAAATCCTGGTTACATTGGCATCACCAGCAGATTTTGAACGCAACGGCGTTGATCGTTTATTTTTCTATACCGAATTCCAGTTTGCCGTTGATCTTGAATCACCTGATGGCCCCAAGGTATTAATTACTTCGCGTAATCCCGTGCGCGAGCCCTACCTGAATTTCCTGATTGAAGCCCGTTGGACTGCGGGACGCTTGTTGCGTGAATACACTTTATTAATGGACCTGCCGACCTTTGACGAGGGCGCCGTTAGCCGCCCTGTTCAGTCCGCAACCACCTCCGCCCCAAGGCAGGCTCGCCCATCGACAGCAGCACCGACCATTTATGTTCCGTCAACCCGGTCTACTTCAGGTTCGGGTGTGAGTCCACAGCCCAAATTGAGCGGCAGTGATTATGAGGTGCGCAACAACGACACTTTGTGGGAAATAGCGTTGCGTGCGCGCCCTGATGCCAGTGTCTCCGTTCATCAAAGTATGATGGCGCTATACAAAGCCAATCCCGATGCGTTTATCGGGGGCAATATTAATCGCCTGCGCCGTGGCCAGGTGCTGCGTATTCCTGGTGCCGAGGAAATGAAATCCCTGGGTAAATCTGAAGCGGTGCGCCAGTTTGCTGCGGCCAATAATGGTGATTCGGAGTTGGGAGCGCAAATTAACGCATCCCGTCGTACCAGCACTGCTCGCGCAGAATCCACTGAAGTCAGTGGCCGGGTAAAGCTGGCCGCGCCCTCTGCGGATAATGGAGGCGGGCAAGGTAGTGGTGCTAACGATGGTTCGGGTAAGGCACTTGAGACTGAATTGGCAGCGACCTTGGAGGAACTGGATAAGTCCAAGGCGGAAAATACAGAGCTGAGTTCGCGGGTTAGGGATCTGGAAGCACAAATCGAAACCATGCAACGGCTGGTGGATGTTAGCAATGAAAAATTGCGTGCCCTCCAGGTGGCAGCGGAGCAAAAGCCGGCTGATATACCTTCCTCACAATTGCCTGTTGAACAGCCGGTTGCTCCGGTGGGAGAGCCAATGGTTTCTTCCCCGGAATCGGCAACGGTAGCCTCCCAGGAGGCGATAACACCGGTAACGCCTGTTGTTGCGAGCAGTTCCGCCGCATCGAGTGCGGCAGCGGTAGTTCCACCACCGGTGCAACCCAATAAAGTGGTCACTCGTCCCAAACCTCAACCGACGTTAATGGATAAGGTAACGGAAAATGCTCCCTGGATCGGTTTAGGGGTCTTGGGTTTAGCGGGGGCCGGTTATTTGGCTTACCGTCGTCGCAAGCAAGCGGCAGAAGAGCAAGCCCTGGCTGAGCAAGATGTATTTTCCATGGATGAAGCGCCTGTTGAAATCGATGAAACGGAGGAGGTCCCGGATAACTTCGATGAAATTGATGAGTCCTCTTTGTTTGATGAGGAGCGGCCTGTCGAAGCGGTTGCCGAAACCGGGGATGTGGTTGGTGAGGCTGATATTTACATCGCCTACGGCAAGTTGGACCAAGCTGAAGAGATGTTGCTCAATGCGTTGAAGAAAGATCCGGATTCAACCGATATTCGCATGAAGCTCCTTGAGGTTTATGCGCAACAACAGAACGTCGCGAGTTTTGACAAACAATACGCAGCGCTTCTGCCGCTTGCAGGTGCTGCGCTCTTGTCCCGTGCGGCTGAGTTGCGTGCAGGCATATCCGGTGCCGGTGAGTTTGATGCAGGAATTGGCCAGTCCAGCGAGCCTGCGGACGATTTCGCACTTGATGATTTTAATCTTGACGATGACCTGTCGGTCTCGGAAGAGCAGCCCGCACCGGCCAATTACCAGGCAAGTGATTTTGATTTCCAGTTGGATCTGGATGACGACGAACCGTCAAAAGCCACTACTGGTCCTGGCACTATAGCCGATGAGTTTTCGTTGGCCCTGGATGAAGACTCCGATGTCAAACAAACCGATGATTTGTCAGAGCTATCGTTTGCCTTGGACGAATTGGAAAAGGATAGGGTACCGGAGGATGTGGAGGCGACATCAGCGGCCATTGATGACGAGTTTAATTTTGATCTGGATGACGATCTGGCACTGGATGATGATTTGTCTGTAGATGATGAGCTGGAGTTTGGTGATGAATTAGCAGATGACATGGAATCGGTTGAGAGCAAACAGGAACCGGAAGCCTTGGTCGATGGGACACTGGACGTATCCTCTGATGACTTCAACCTCGACATGAACGTTGATGATATAGATCTGGCTGCCCTGGATCACGAAATGGAAAGCCTTGATGTTGATTTTGAAGATGAGGTACCGGGAGAGGATTCACCCAGTATTTCAGAATTCGCTGCCCAGGAGATGGCTAAGGACGAGGCTGAATTTGACCTGGATGACCTTGATGAGGACATGCAGCTTGAGGATCTTGCACCATCCGGCCTGAATCTGACAGATGACCTGGATAATCCTGAAGAAACCATGAGTTTTGATCTGGAAGATGAAAAAACATTGGATGCGGAAATCGAAGCTGATTTTGCAGCGCTGGATAGTGACGCCTCATCTGACTTGGCTGATCTGGAATTGGATGAAGAGCTTCCAGGTAAATCGAAACCGGCGACTGCCGAGGGGGCCGCGCAGGATGAAGATCTGTTTTCGCAGGCCTTGTCCGAGTTTTCTACCGGGTCCGATGACCTGGATCTAAATGAATTTTCGAGTGATGAGGCGGCCTTAGCTGATCTTTCTGACGATGAAATGGATTCTGAATTGGATTTCCTCGCGGATGCCGATGAAGCGGCTACCAAGCTGGATTTGGCTCGTGCCTACATAGATATGGGTGATGCGGAGGGAGCAAAAGATATTCTTTCCGAGGTTATCAATGAGGGTAATGAGGAGCAACGCAAAGAAGCGAATGAATTGTTGGGCCGCATTGTTTAATCGCCCATCTTTTAAAAAAGCCTTGTACCTTTGGTGCAAGGCTTTTTTATTTGGGTTGAATTATTTGGTGATGACAAGCTATGAGTGAAAACTATATCCCCACTTCCAAACCCTATACCCGCAACGGGGAAGTAGTCGCAGATACTGTCTGGCCGGAAGGTATGCACAGGATTGCATTAGGTATTGAGTACAAAGGGTCGGAATTCCATGGCTTCCAGGTCCAGCCTAACGGTGTTAAAACGGTCCAGCAGGCACTTGAATATGCATTGTCCAGGGTAGCTGATGAAGAGGTTACCCTGGTTTGTGCTGGCAGGACGGATGCCGGTGTGCATGCTACCAACCAGGTCATTCATTTCGATACCCTGGCAGTTCGTCCGGAAAAGGCCTGGTTGCGCGGTACACGACCCTACTTGCCGGATGCGGTTGGTGTGCGTTGGGCTAAAGAAGTTATGCCGCAATTTCATGCGCGCTTCAGCGCACTTAATCGTACCTATCGTTATTTGCTAAGTGATGCCAAAACCCCATCCGCGCTGTTACATGATCAAGTGACCTGGTCGCCTCGTCCGCTGGATCTATCGAAGATGCGTAAAGCGGCGGCGCATTTGGTTGGGCAGCATGACTTTACTTCTTTTCGTGCCACGCAATGCCAGGCAAAAAGCCCGGTACGGAAAATCGAGTACCTGCATTTGGTCAGGCGCGGGGACTTGATTGTATTAGAGGTCCAGGCGAACGCGTTTTTGCACCATATGGTACGTAATATCGTGGGGGTATTACTGGCAGTCGGGGCAGGGGATAAGCCACCTGAATGGGTTGCCGAGGTACTGGCCGCCCGTGATCGCAGCGCTGGAGGTGCGACGGCAAAACCGTTCGGCCTATATCTCGTCGGTGTTGATTATCCACCGAATGTTAATCTTCCTATAGGTGCGCCTGGCCCTTTATATTTTCCCGAACCTGTTGGCGGTTTCGCTGCGGAACTTTGATTGGTCGGATTTTTATGCTCCGCCATTTTGCGGTTTTTCATAGTGAAGTCTGTTAATATCCCCGCCTATTTTTCAATAGCGACAATTTCCCAGCGTGCTTTATAAAGCTGACAGGAGTAATTCAATGTGTCCGGCGTGAGAGTGAAAATCTGTGGTATTACCAATATTGGGGACGCCAGGGCGGTCATTGATGCCGGTGCTGACGCCCTGGGATTGGTTTTTTACAGTGCCAGTCCACGTGCCATTGATATTGAGCAAGCTCGTTCCATTGCGTTGGCGGTTGGGCCATTTATCACTGTAACCGGCTTGTTTGTTAACGCTGATCCGGAATTTGTGAATGCGTTGCTAGCTCGTGTTCCTTTGCAGTTATTGCAGTTCCATGGGGATGAGGCCGCTGCTTATTGTGAATCATTCCAACGTCCGTATATGAAAGCCATTCGTATGCGCCCCGAATTGGATGTAGAAACCGCGATAGCCGCGCATCCAAATGCATCCGGAATTTTATTGGATGCATATCGCCCCGGCATCCCCGGCGGTACAGGCGAAACCTTTGATTGGGACAGGGTTCCCCGTCATGCAAGTGTGCCGCTGGTGCTGGCTGGTGGTTTGACTTCTGAAAATATTGCCAGGGCCGTTCGCCAGACAGGTGTCTATGGGGTTGATGTAAGCGGCGGTGTAGAATCAGCGCCCGGAAAAAAAGATCACAAACAAATCAAATCTTTCATTAATAATGCCCGGTCAGCCTGAATTAGTTACGCTGCCGGCTTGCTACAGGTGATTTAACGGTGAGTCAGTCTATTGATTACAGTGCTTTCCCTAATGCGGAAGGTCATTTTGGCCCGTACGGCGGCCGCTTTGTGTCCGAGACATTGATTTACGCGCTCGATGAACTTCAATCCATTTATTCGCGATTGAAAGATGATCCGGCTTTCCAGGCTGAATTTGATAAGGACCTGGCTCATTACGTGGGCCGTCCTTCCCCGCTTTACCTCGCCGAGCGCTGGACCCGTGAATTGGGTGGTGCGCAAATCTACCTCAAGCGTGAAGACCTCAACCACACCGGCGCGCATAAGGTAAATAACACCATCGGGCAGGCTTTGCTGGCTAAGTTCACCGGTAAATCCCGTGTCATTGCGGAAACGGGTGCAGGCCAGCATGGTGTTGCCACCGCAACCGTAGCCGCACGCCTCGGTTTGAAATGTCGCGTCTATATGGGTGCCGAAGATGTTAAACGTCAGGCGCTCAACGTATATCGGATGAAATTACTGGGCGCTGAAGTGTTTCCGGTAACTTCCGGTTCACGCACCTTGAAAGATGCTATGAACGAGGCCATGCGCGATTGGGCCACCAACGTAGACGATACCTTCTACATTATCGGTACGGTGGCTGGTCCCCATCCCTATCCGCAATTGGTGCGCGATTTCCAGGCCGTTATCGGTCGGGAAGCGCGCCGCCAGTGCCTGGAACAAGCGGGGCGCTTGCCCGATGCGCTGGTTGCCTGTGTGGGTGGAGGCTCCAATGCGATTGGTTTATTCCATCCATTCCTCACCGACGGCTCCGTAAAAATGTATGGGGTTGAAGCGGGCGGTTTGGGTATCGAAAGCGGCAAGCATGCTGCGCCCTTGAACAAAGGCGTTCCCGGTGTGCTGCATGGTAACCGCACCTATTTGATGGAAGATGAAAACGGCCAAATCATCGAGACCCACTCGGTATCGGCAGGTTTGGATTATCCCGGTGTTGGCCCTGAGCATTCCTGGTTAAAAGATATAGGACGCGTTAATTATGTGGCGATTAACGATGACGAGGCTTTGGCAGCATTCCGTAAATTGACCAGGACCGAAGGCATCATGCCCGCGCTTGAGTCCAGCCACGCGTTGGCTTACGTGGAAAAGCTGGCGCCAACGATGGGTAAAGAACAAATCATTATCGCCAACCTGTCCGGTCGCGGTGATAAGGATATTTTGACCGTAGCGGATTTGGACGGTATTACCGTTTAATAAATTGAATTTTCTTTTTTTAATGTCACATCGCTGACAGATATTTCAGGAATGATCGATGAGTCGTATTTCCCAACGCCTGAACCAGGCCAAGGCCTCAGGCAAAAAAATTCTTGTCGCCTATGTGGTGAATGGTGATCCGTTTCCCCAGGCAACCTTGCCAACCCTGCATGCGATGGTAGAGCAGGGTGTCGATGTTATTGAGTTGGGGGTACCTTTTTCGGACCCGATGGCGGAAGGCCCTGTTATCCAAAAGGGTCATGAACGCGCGCTTGAGCATGGCACCAGCTTGAAAGGTACATTGGAAATTGTTAAACAATTTCGCGCAACCGATAACACCACACCGGTTGTATTAATGGGTTATGCCAATCCGGTTGAGCGTTTTGGTTACGCGGAATTTGCCAGGGCTGCAGCAGAAGCCGGGGTAGACGGTTTGTTAACAGTGGATTTGCCCCCTGAAGAAGTTGCTGTACTTAAAGCAGAGCTTGACGCGAACGGGTTGGATAATATCTTTTTGCTTGCACCCACAACCACCGTTGATCGCGCTAAAAAAATCGCCGCCCATGCTTCGGGCTTCCTCTATTACGTATCGCTTAAGGGCGTTACCGGTGCGGGCCATTTGGATGTTGCCGCTGTCAGAGCCAAGTTGGATGAATTTGGCCAGTTGACTGATTTACCGGTGTGCGTAGGTTTCGGTATTAAAGATCCTGAAACGGCGAAAGCTATTGCGGGCCTTGCTGATGGCGTGGTGATAGGTAGTGTACTGGTCGATAGGATGGGTGCCCAGGCTGATAAAAAAGCAGAGGAAATTGCCGCATCCGTGGGCGATATTATCAGCGGTATTCGCACAGCCATTAATACCCTTTAACCAAATTAACTTGAAATAAATACAGAGATGCAACCATGAGTTGGTTAGATAAAATTATTCCGAGTATTTCCCGCACTGAAACCAAGCGTAGTAATAAAGTTCCGGAAGGTTTGTGGGAAAAATGTGTCAAGTGCGATGCGGTATTGTATAAACCTGAATTGGAAAAAACCCTGGATGTTTGTCCAAAGTGCGATCACCACATGCGTGTTGGTGCGCGTGCGCGCTTGAGTATGTTCCTGGATCCGCAAAATCGCCAGGAATTGGCAACTGAGGTGGAACCGGTTGATCGTTTGAAGTTTAAAGATGTTAAAAAATACAAAGACCGCTTGACCACGGCGCAAAAAGAAACCGGTGAAAAGGATGCGCTGGTTGCTATGCGGGGTGAATTAAAAGGTATGCCCGTAGTCGCTGTTGCGTTTGAGTTTGCATTCCACGGCGGCTCCATGGGCTATGTGGTTGGTGAGCGTTTTACCCGCGCGGCAACTGTTGCGTTGAAAGAAGATATCCCATTCGTTTGTTTCTCGGCAACTGGCGGTGCGCGTATGCAGGAAGCGCTAATATCGCTGATGCAAATGGCAAAGACCAGCGCGGTAATCGAGCGCTTGAAAATGCAGGGCACACCTTATATTTCGGTTATGACTGATCCGGTTTATGGCGGGGTTTCCGCCAGCCTTGCGTTGCTGGGGGATTTAAACGTTGCAGAACCGGGCGCGCGTGCGGGTTTTGCAGGTCCCAGTATCATTGAACAAACTATTCGCCAGAAATTACCCAAGGGGTTCCAGCGTGCTGAGTTTTTGCTGGAGCATGGGGCTATCGATATGATCATCCATCGTCGCGACATGCGCGATAAAATTGCCTCCTTGTTGGCGAAATTTACCCGCAAAGTGGCAGTGTAATTGTTAATTTATGCAGCTTGATTCGCTATCGGCGTGGCTGGAGTGGTTGGAGCGAAACCATCCGCAGGAAATTGATCTGGGTCTTGATCGGGTTGCCTGCGTCGCCGCGCGGATGGGGTTGTTACAGCCCCCGGCAAAAGTGATTACTATCGCAGGAACCAATGGCAAGGGTTCTTGTGTTGCTGCAACAGCTGCCTTACTTCTTTCGGCCGGTTATTCGACGGGTGTTTACACCTCGCCCCATTTAATCCATTACAACGAGCGGATTGCCGTTGATGGCAAGCCCATTGCCGATGAAGAAATTTGTGCGGCATTTAGCGCGATTTATAGCGCGTGCCAGCAGACCTCACCTGCGCAACCCCATTCTGTTAGCCTTACCTATTTTGAATACGGGACCTTGGCTGCCCTGGAAATTTTTCGCCGTCGCAAGGTCACAGCGATGGTGCTTGAAGTCGGTTTGGGCGGGCGTTTGGATGCGGTCAATATTATTGATGCAGATATTGCAGTGATCACCAGTATCGCGCTGGATCATACTGATTGGCTGGGTGATAACCGCGAGTCTATCGGTTATGAAAAAGCGGGTATTATGCGCGCTGGCAAGCCGGTGGTATGTGCAGATTTTGCGCCACCGATCACCGTTTTAGAGCAGGCAGCGCTACTGGCGGCACCATTATATTTAATCACCCGCGATTTTGGGTTTACTGCTTCCGAGACGGAATATTGGAGTTGGTGGTCAGGTACTAGCAAATTTCCAGCTCAACCCATGCCACAATTGCCCTTGCCCAGTGTGGCGGCGGCACTGCAAGTCGCCTATTTGTCAGGGTTTGATTTGCAAACATTAAATGCCTTCGAATGTGTAGCTGCGTTACGTGTGCCCGGACGCTTCCAGACAATTCAATGGAATGATCGACGGGTTATCCTGGATGTTGCGCATAACCCGGCAGCGACCGCATTTTTGGTGGAGCGCCTGGTGCAAAACGCATCGCCCTCGTCTAAAGTCCATGCGATTGTGGCGATGATGTCAGATAAGGATCGCGCGCAAAGCCTGGCCAATTTGAAAGGACGGGTTCACCATTGGTATCTGGCCGATTTATCACATATCCCACGTGCAGCTACTATCGGGCAGTTGCGTCAGAATTTGGCGGACCTGAATTTGGTTGCCGGATTTTCCGGCAGTGTTGCTGATTGCCTGGAAGCGGCATTGGCCGATTCCAATCCTGGTGATCGCATTTTGATATTCGGATCTTTTTATACGGTGGCTGCCGGCTTGCAGGCACTGAATATCCCAAAAATTTAATACCGCGTTATGGTCCGGTCAGATAAACGGTGCAGAGGTTTAGGTGAAAGAATCTGTAAAACATCGATTAATTGGGGCTGCGGTCCTGGCTGCAATCGCCGTATTGTTCCTGCCCAGTTTTTTTAAAGACCGCCAGCAATACCAGGTAAATACCGATTCGCAAATTCCAGGGCGTCCAAGCATTACCGCGATAGACTTTAACGAGCCTGCCCAACCCGAAGGCATCGAATCCGCCCCGGCCCCGGAAACGATGTTCGTCCCCGAAAATGATAGCGCTCCGGTTGCTGAGCTGTCCGTTCCGCCTGCGGAAGCTATCGATTCCCGGCCAATACCCAATACCCAGGCGAGCACTCAAGCCCAGGCGTCTTCTTCGGCAAGTGCCGTAACGGTGAAACCTGACCAGGTTCCCAATATGCCGTTAAATGATCGGGGGTTGCCTGATGCCTGGGTAATTCAGGTGGCCAGCCTTAGTTCACAGGAGGGCGCCAACAAATTGCGCGATCAGTTGCAAGCGGAAGGGCACAAAGCATATGTGCGGGCTGTACCTTCTGCGAATGGGAATATTTATCGCGTGTTTATCGGCCCGAGGCAGGATAAAGCCCAGTTGCAAGCGGTGAAAGCGCAGTTGGACAAGCGCCTTAAAGTGAATTCTCTGGTTTTACCCTTCAAACCATGAAGCCATAACGCATCGCCTCTGGTAGAATGCGCGCCTCTGTAAACCTCTCACTTTTCTTCCGGAGCGGTAGGGCGAATGAATTGGGCTGATTGGGCCATTATCGGGATCTTTTCCCTGTCCTGTTTTATCGGTTTGATTCGCGGTTTTGCGCGCGAAGCGCTTTCGCTGGTGATCTGGATTTCCGCCGTGTTGGTGGCCAGGTTATTCGGTGGCCAGCTTGAAACCTTGCTGGTTGGCCATATTGAAACTCCCTCTGTTCGCTTGATGACGGCCTACGCCGTATTATTTATTTCTACCTTATTAATCGGTGCCATGGTCAGTTACCTGATCGGCGCATTGATACGCGCGACTGGCCTGTCGGGCACAGATCGTTTGCTGGGCATGGTATTTGGCGCTGCGCGCGCCTTTATTATCGTGATGGCAATTCTGATTTTATTACCTGGATTTATACCCGTTAACGAAGACGACTGGTGGAAGCAGGCCCAACTAATCCCGCATTTTCAATCGTGCGAGGGGTGGGTAGTGGAAGCTTATGGCGATGTCAGCCAATGGGTGCAAGCATTGTTTAGCCGTGTAGATCCAGTCCAGTCAGTATGAATTAACGGTTTTATTACCAATTTGTTCAAAGTCATTGAGGCAAGTTTATGTGCGGCATTGTAGGTATTGTGAGTAAGCGCGATGTGAATGTGCAGATTTACGATGCGTTAACCATTTTGCAACATCGTGGTCAGGATGCCGCCGGTATGGTCACCTGTGAAAACGGGCGTATGAGCCAACAAAAAGGTAATGGCCTGGTGCAGGACGTATTTAGGACCCGCCATATGCAGCGCCTGCTCGGCAATATGGGGATTGGCCATGTGCGTTATCCGACAGCGGGCAGTTCCGGGCCGGCGTTGGCACAACCCTTTTATGTGAATTCGCCGTACGGCATTGCAATGGCGCACAACGGCAACCTGACTAATGCTGACAAACTGAGCGAAGATATTTTCAAGATGGATTTGCGCCATGTGAATACCGATTCGGATTCCGAAGTCCTCTTAAACGTATTTGCCCATGAATTACAACTGCAAGGTAAATTAAGCCCAACGGCGGAAGATATGTTTGCGGCAGTGGCGGGGGTGCACAAGCGGGTAACGGGCGGTTATTCGGTGGTTGCGCTGATCGCCAATTATGGTTTGGTCGCGTTCCGCGATCCCAATGGTATTCGCCCGCTGGTATATGGCCGCCGCAATGCGGAAGAGGGCGGTGTTGAGTACATGGTTGCATCCGAAAGTGTAGCCCTGGATGTGCTTGGCTTTGAATTAATTGATGACATTGCGCCCGGTGAAGCAATTTACATTACTGAGGAAGGTGAATTGCATCGTCGCCAATGTGCGCAAAATCCGCGTTTGCGTCCCTGTATTTTCGAGCACGTTTATTTCGCGCGCCCTGATTCCATCATGGACGGTATTTCGGTGTATAAGGCGCGTTTACGCCAGGGCGAAAAGCTGGCAGAAAAAATCCTCCGCGAGCGCCCGGACCACGATATCGATGTGGTAATTCCCATCCCCGATACCAGTCGCGTGGCCGGCCAGGCATTAGCGCAAAAGCTGGGGGTGAAATTTCGTGAAGGCCTGGTAAAAAATCGCTACATCGGCCGTACCTTTATCATGCCCGGCCAGCAACAGCGTAAAAAATCGGTGCGTCAGAAATTGAATCCGATTGAATTGGAGTTCCGGGATAAAAATGTATTGCTGGTGGATGATTCAATCGTTCGCGGTACCACCTGCCAGCAAATTATCCAGATGGTACGCGATGTCGGTGCGAAGAAAGTATATTTCGCCTCTGCGGCGCCGGCGGTGAAATTCCCCAACGTCTACGGTATCGATATGCCTACCACCGCTGAATTGATTGCGCATGGTCGCAGCGATGAAGAAGTCTGTAAGGAAATTGGTGCAGACTGGTTGGTATACCAGGATTTGGACGATTTGATTGCCGCTTCTGCGGAAGGTAACAATAAGGTTACTGAATTTGATTGTGCGGTATTTAACGGCGAATACTGCGCTGGTGATGTGACACAGGAATACCTGGATAAAGTTGCCGCTGCACGTAATGACATTGCCAAATCCGGCAAAAAAAGTGTTAAACAAATGGAATTACCTATAGGTTTACATAACGGTGCCGCGCGCGGTTAACTAATTAGATTGGGTTGAAAATTATGGATAACTTATCAGATGACGTTTTTTCTGAAGACCCGCTATTCGGCGTGGCTCTGGATACGCTTGCGGTTCGTGCAGGTCAAACTCGGTCACATGAAGGCGAACATAGCGAAGCATTATTCCTGACTTCCAGCTATGTGTTTGGGAGTGCGCAGGAAGCGGCGGATCGTTTTTCCGGTGCACAGCTTGGCAATGTATATTCGCGCTACACCAATCCCACCGTGCGTATGTTTGAGGAGCGCATCGCCGCGCTTGAAGGTGCGGAATCCGCAGTGGCAACTTCGTCGGGTATGGCCGCTATTTTGAGTACCTGTATCGCATTATTAAAGTCAGGTGACCATGTGCTTTGTTCGCGCAGTGTATTTGGCACAACCACCGTATTGTTTACCAAATATCTGCAAAAATTTGGTGTTACGACTACATTCGTAAATCCGGTGAATTACGAAGAGTGGGCAGCGGGCTTTACCACCAATACCAAATTGGTGTTTGTTGAGACTCCATCAAATCCGCTGTGCGACGTAATTGATATCCAGCGCCTCGCTGATCTTACGCATGCACGCGGTGCATTATTGGCTGTTGATAATTGCTTCTGCACGCCCGCATTGCAGCAACCGTTAAAATTCGGTGCTGATTTAATTATCCACTCCGCCACCAAATATATTGACGGCCAGGGGCGTTGCCTGGGTGGTGTCGTTGCCGGTGCAAAAGTATTAGTGGATGAAGTGCTCGGTTTTATTCGTAGTGCTGGTCCGAGTTTGAGTCCCTTTAATGCCTGGGTATTTTTAAAAGGGCTGGAAACCCTGCGCTTGCGTATGGAAGCCCATTCGCGCAATGCGCTGGCATTGGCGCAATGGTTGAGCATGCATCCTGCGGTAGAAAAAGTTTTCTATGCCGGTTTGCCCTCCCATAAAGGACATGAACTGGCTGTTACACAGCAATCGGCTTTTGGAGGGGTATTATCATTCCGTGTAAAAGGTGGTCGTGAGGAAGCATGGAAGGTTATAGATGCAACGCGCATCATGTCGTTAACCGCAAATTTGGGCGATACCAAAACCACGATTGTCCACCCGGCCACAACCACCCATGGTCGATTGTCGCCGGAACAAAAAGCCGATGCCGGTATTACGGAGAATTTGATTCGTATTGCGGTGGGGTTGGAAGATATCAACGATTTAAAAGCCGATCTCGTCCGGGGTTTGGGAAATCCGTGAGGAAGTTGCGGGATAAGGCGCAAAAAATAATTTTTGGGTCTTGTCCTCGCGGGTATGCCTTGGTAAAGTGCGCGCCCTGTCACCCGCGCGGGTAAGTATTTTAGGACTATAGCTCAGTTGGTTAGAGCACCACCTTGACATGGTGGGGGTCAGCAGTTCGAGTCTGCTTAGTCCTACCACATTAAAAAAGCCGCTCTATCACCGGGAGCGGCTTTTTTTTAAGTTTTTTGTTAGCAGGGTATTTTCCTCCTTCGGCCGCATTCCTGACATGACCGCTGAAAACTTGACGGAAAGGTGCCGGAATTAGCAAAACACATACAACGCATTGCATTGATGGTCCAGTCCATAGCCGATAAAACCAGCGAATAGCGCGGTAATTATGGCGGTTATTTTTGGCATTAATCCCTTCCGCCAGTGGGTTACGCCCACGAGGAATAAACAAAGGGTAAGTGCCAGCATAGCGTAAACAGGCAAGAGCGCTTGGTGATTCATATAAGCCCCTTCGTGATTTTTCTTTTCGATTTGACTCACTTTTTCCTAACAGATTCACTGGTGTGTTCAGCCTGGGTTGGATAATTTATAATCTTTTGTTGCTCGCCAAGACCTGTACTAGAACCAAGGGTTATGTAAGGCTGGATGCTACTTATATCTTCAGTTCCCCTCAATTTATTCATCTCGACAGGGCGGGTGTGAATTGGCCTGCTCCTGTAAATGCGGTAAGCCTTGAATTTCCTTTCACTTACCCCATTTAGAGTTCATTCTCGTGGGCCTGGTTTTGCGGCTCACAGTTGTAAACCCTAAATAATGTACTCAGGAGCTTAAAATGACCGTTGATGCCCGCAAAGAGACTCGTGGCTTCCAGACTGAAGCCAAACAATTGCTGCATTTAATGATCCATTCGTTATATTCAAACAAGGAAATTTTCCTGCGTGAACTGGTTTCCAACGCGTCGGATGCCGCCGATAAATTGCGTTTTGAAGCGGTATCAAATGGTGATCTTTACGAGGGCGATGCCGATTTAAAAATTCGGGTAAGTTTTGATAAGGATGCCAAAACCCTGACTATCAGCGATAACGGCATTGGCATGTCGCGCGAAGAAGTGATCGATAACCTGGGTACTATTGCAAAATCCGGTACTGCACAATTTATGCAGAAGCTAACGGGTGACCAGAAAAAAGATGCGCAGTTAATCGGTCAATTTGGCGTGGGCTTTTATTCAGCGTTCATTGTTGCGGATAAGGTCATTGTTACCACTCGTCGCGCTGGTGCGCCTGCTGACGAAGCAGTGCGCTGGGAATGCACCGGTGAAGCAGAGTTTACCGTAGAAACCACCGAAAAAACTTCACGTGGGACCACCGTTGAGTTGCATTTGAAAGATGATGCAATTGAATTCGCTGACCACTGGCGTTTGCGCTCAATCATCAAAAAATATTCGGATCACATCGCCATTCCCGTTGTGATGCAAAAACAAACTCCGGTTGGTGAGGATGCTGAGAAAAAAGAACCGGAAGATGAGGTTATCAATACTGCAACGGCACTCTGGACTCGCTCTCGCTCGGATATTACCGACGATGAATATAAAGAATTTTACAAACACGTGAGCCACGATTTTACTGATCCATTAAGCTGGAGCCATAACCGTGTCGAAGGTAACCTGGACTACACAAGTTTGTTGTATGTGCCCGCACGTGCTCCGTTCGATCTCTACAATCGCGATGCATCGCGTGGTTTGAAATTATATGTACAACGCACCTTTATTATGGATGATGCGGAGCAGTTCTTGCCGCTTTACCTGCGTTTCATTAAGGGTGTTGTAGATTCCAACGATTTGAGCCTGAACGTTTCGCGCGAGATTTTGCAGAAAGATCCGAATATCGATTCAATGCGTTCTGCATTGACCAAGCGTGTATTGGACATGTTAAGTAAAATGGCAAAAAGCGAGCCGGAAGATTACAGTAAATTCTGGAAGGAATTCGGCCAGGTCATGAAAGAGGGGCCAGCTGAGGATTTTGCGAACCGCGAAAAAATTGCCAAACTCCTGCGTTTTGCATCTACCCATACCGATAAAGCGGATCAGGATCAGTCGCTCGACGATTATGTTGCGCGTATGAAAGAAGGCCAGGAAAAGATCTATTACATCGCTGCGGAGAACTTTAATACGGCGAAGAGCAGCCCGCACTTGGAAGTTTTCCGTAAAAAAGGTATTGAAGTGCTGCTGTTGTCGGATCGAGTTGATGAGTGGTTAATGAGCCATCTGCAAGAATTTGAAGGCAAGCACTTCCAGGATGTGGGTAAGGGTGAGCTGGACTTGGGCAAATTGGATACTGAAGAGGAAAAACAAGCCCAGGAAAAAGTGGCTGAGCAACTGAAACCACTGTTGGAACGGGTGAAAACGGCATTGGATGATCAGGTTGCCGAGGTGCGTATCACCCATCGCTTGACAGATTCGCCTGCCTGCGTAGTAGTTGGCGAATACGATATGGGCGCACAAATGCGCCGTATCCTTGAGGCTGCGGGTCAAAAGGTTCCTGATTCCAAGCCTATCTTTGAATTGAACCCCGAGCATCCGCTGGTGAAAAAATTGGAAGCAGAAGCCAATGAAGCCCGCTTTGGTGATTTGGCGCATATTTTATTTGACCAGGCCAATCTCGCTGAGGGCGCGCAACTGCAAGATCCGGCGGCTTATGTACAGCGCTTGAATAAATTGCTGTTGGAATTAAGCAATTAACCAGGCTAAAGCCCTGCCAGCCCGGTTACGGGTGCCATTCAAAATGACCTTGTCTATAATCAGTCAAGGTCATTTTTCTTTTTCCGACTGCCAAGGTTTTGCTTATGGAATACAAAAACATTAGTTTGCCAGCGACAAAATCTATCGCCCTGGTGGCGCATGATAATAGAAAGCAGGATTTATTAGCCTGGTGTAAACAGCACTGTGGTGATTTGGAAAAACATAGCCTTTACGCAACCGGCACCACCGGGACTGTCATTGAAAAAGAAACCGGATTGCCGATTAACAAATTAATTTCCGGCCCATTGGGGGGGGACCAGCAAATCGGTGCGCTGATTACGGAAGGCAAGGTGGACATGCTGATTTTTTTCTGGGATCCGTTTGAACCCATGCCCCACGACCCGGATGTAAAAGCGTTACTGCGTATTGCTGCGGTGTGGAATATTCCGGTCGCGTGTAATCAAAGTTCTGCCGACTTTATGGTGGCATCACCATTGTTTGATAATGAATCCACCCATTCTGTGCCGGATTACACGGCCTACCTTGCCAAGCGCGCGGGCCTAAGCCAATAACTATGAATGATGAACAGCTCTATCAAATATACGCCGACGCTGAATGTTTATTCAGTTTGCGCGATGTTGAGAACGCGTTGGAACAACTGGTTGCTCCCATCACGCGTGACCTGGGCAAAAAAAATCCGCTCGTATTGGGTGTCATGAATGGAAGCCTTGCCACGCTGGGTTTTTTATTGCCCCGGCTTAATTTCCTGTTGGAAGTTGATTATGTGCACGCGACGCGTTATCAAGGTGAATTGCAAGGCAACCAATTGGTTTGGAAACGCAAGCCGGAAGTTGCTTTGTTAAATCGACACATTCTATTGGTCGATGATTTACTTGATCAGGGAATTACCCTCAACGCGATCGTTGGTGATTGTTTTGCTGAAGGCGCGGCGTCAGTCAGCATCGCCGTCCTTGGGACAAAAAGGATTGCGGGATACCGCGCACCGATCATTGCAAACTACAGCGCTTTGGATATTCCGGATCGTTATGTTTTTGGTTTCGGTATGGATTACCACAATTATTGGCGTAACGCGCCGGGCATTTTCGCCAGGAAAGAATAAATAGCGCGAGGGAATACTCAAGTTTTTCTGTTACGTATAGGGTCGCGTATTCAAATTGAACTTTCGAGCCTATGGTGCGGAGCACTTTGCTTCAAATATGAATAATAGTAAGAAAACTATTTTCATATTTGCAAAATATGCAATTTCGTTGAAGAAGCAACAAAAAAATCACCTCTTATTTCCAAGTTTTGTTAATATCTGTTAACTCGGGTAATCGGGTTCTAACGCCTAATTCCCGTTAGTTCTGGATAGGTGCTGGCCTGCTGTGCTGGCGATCAACGGATGAGACAAACCGAGCAAATAACAATAAGCATCAAGGCTGTAGAGGTGTTTCATATGGCAGATCGTGAGATTGGCACTGTTAAATGGTTTAATAACGTGCGTGGATATGGCTTTATAACCAGAGGAGAAGGAGGCGAGGATATTTTCGTACATTACCGGAATATCCGTGCGGAAGGTTACCGCTCATTGACTGAAGGTCAAAACGTTGAATTTCAGTTGCAGAAAGGGGATAAAGGCTTACAGGCGGAAGATGTAGTTTTGCTAGGCTAGAATTTTCTTGATAAAAATAAAAACCCCGGCTTATCCGGGGTTTTTATTTTTATCATTTAATTTACCGGTGAGGTGTTTGTTGGCGGCGATGTATAAGGCGTTACTTGAATCAGTAGCGCAAGCACAGGATGATCCAGGTAATGTACTTCACCGCTGCGCATGTCCCGCTCCTGTTGCAATAAAATAATTTGGCGGGTTACATATTCAGATGCAGTATTTCCCGTTGCCGCCATCTCATCAGTTTGATTAAACGTGCCGCTGGCCCACTGCTGGTTTTCAGCGGCCAGTGCCTGATCCAGTTCCAGGTCTGAGTCCAGCGAAAGGTTGCCCGTATTTGCATGGATGTAATTAGGGCTCAATGGGATTGCCGGCCATTGGCGAGTAACCTCCTGGCCTACGTTCAAATCAAACTGGGAATACCAGAGGTTGGTTTGCAGCTCCAGGTAGGTTGCCACACTTAAGCGAATGCTGCCTTCCAGTGTTTGATGTTGCCCATATTGCCGGCCGCCGTTAATTAAAATTGCCTTGGATGATTTTTTATTAGTGATAATTTGTCGCCAGGCTTGATGGAATAAGAGTTCAAAACGCGGATTTTGTTGGAGTTTTTTTGCTTGGGCATTTAATTGCCGATCAGTGGCTGGCAACCGATAAAATGCTTCTTTAGTCAAATCAACAGCCGTTGCAGGCAAGTCATTAGTTCCATCGTGGCTAACCACCGCATCAGGATCCTTTAATTCCACCCAATCACCGGGGTAACGCAATTTGATATTGCTTGGCCAATGTTCTTGCCCCGAATCATCTTTACGTGCGAACACAATTAGCTCAACCTGATACCAGCCCTCATGGTTGGGTTTCGATAGTTGCGCCGATGCTGTTGTGGCGACGAACAGGGTAGCAATCGCGGTACACGATAAGCGCGAAAGAATTTTCATAAATAATCCCGATGAATCAGAGTTAACCATTAATGTTTGGGTGTGAGGTATTCCAGTAAATCAATCACCGCTTGAATACGTTTTTCAGTTGCTTCCAAATCCATGGAAAATTTTAGTTGGTTTGCCCCTTCCAATTTATAAATACGCGGTTGGCTTTGTACCAGTTTTACAATTTGCAGGGGATCTACCTTGGTATCGCTGGCAAATTCCACCTTGCCACCACGGTTGTTGGCTTCCAGTTTGGTAATACCAATCGCTTCGGCGCGAATTTTGATTTGTGTAACACGGAATAAATTTTTTATTGCCTCTGGCAACAAACCAAAACGGTCAATCATCTCCACTTGTAAATCGCGTAATGCTTCTTCACTTTGCGCGTTTGCCAGGCGCTTGTACATCACCAGGCGCGTATGCACGTCCGGTAGGTAATCCGATGGAATCAATGCGGGGATACGCAGGTTAATTTCTATGGCTTCGCTTAGGGCTTTTTCCAAATCTGCCTGCTTGCCCTGGCGAATAGCTTTTACCGCGCGGTCAAGCATATCCATATAAAGCGAGAAACCAATGGTCTGGATTTGCCCGCTCTGTTCCTCACCCAACAATTCGCCGGCGCCACGGATTTCCATATCGTAAGTCGCCAGGGTAAAACCGGCACCCAGGTCTTCCGCCGCGCTGATTGCTTCCAGGCGTTTTACCGCATCGTCAGTCATGCTGCGACGATCCGGCGTTAACAGGTAAGCGTAAGCCTGGTGATGCGAACGGCCAACGCGGCCACGTAATTGATGTAGCTGCGCGAGGCCGAATTTATCGGCGCGATTGATAATGATGGTGTTGGCACTCGGAATATCAATACCGGTTTCGATAATGGTAGTACATACCATGATGTTGAAACGTTTGTGATAAAAATCGCTCATGACCCGTTCCAGGTCGCGTTCGCGCATTTGGCCGTGGCCAACCGCAATGCGGGATTCCGGGATTAATTCCTGCAATTCACGCGCGGTTTTTTCAATGGTGTCCACTTCATTGTGCAAATAATACACTTGGCCGCCGCGCAAAATTTCGCGCAGGATTGCTTCTTTAATTGTGGCTTCATCATATGTGCGTACAAAGGTTTTCACCGAAAGGCGTCGCGCGGGCGGCGTCGCGATAATTGATAAATCGCGAATGCCCGCCATGGACATATTCAATGTGCGTGGGATAGGTGTAGCAGTTAATGTGAGGATATCGATCTCCGAACGCATGGCTTTGATTTGTTCTTTCTGGCGTACACCAAAGCGATGTTCTTCATCAATAATTAACAAGCCGAGGTTCTTGAATTTGATGTCCGGCTGCAATAATTTGTGTGTGCCGACCACTATATCCACTTTGCCTTCCGCTATGCGTTCCAATACCTGGTTCACTTCCCTGGTGGTACGGAAACGTGAAAGTACTTCAATGGTAATGGGCCATTCGGCGAAGCGATCTTTTAAGGACTCGTAGTGTTGCTGTGCAAGCAGGGTAGTTGGGGCGAGTATTGCCACTTGTTTGCCACCGTGGCTCGCGACAAATGCAGCGCGCATGGCGACTTCGGTTTTACCGAAACCAACGTCACCACACACCAGGCGATCCATAGGTTTGGGTGAAAGCATATCGCTGATCACTGATTCAATTGCTCGTTGCTGGTCGGGCGTTTCCTCAAAGGGAAAACTTGCAGAAAAAGCTTCATAAGCTGTTTTCGGATCGGGAAATGCAAACCCCCTGCGTGCCGCGCGGCGCGCGTAAACTTCCAGTAATTCAGCGGCTGTATCGCGAATTTGTTCAGCGGCTTTTTTTCGCGCTTTTTGCCAGGATTCACTGCCGAGCCTATGCAAAGGTGCCAAATCATCTTCTGCACCGCTGTAACGGCTGATCAGGTGCAGGTTGGTAACCGGAACGTAGAGCTTGGCTTCGTCAGCATATTCCAGGGTTAAAAATTCATTGGTCTGGTTATCGATGGTAATGGTTTCGAGGCCGCGGTAGCGGCCCACGCCGTGATCAATATGCACCACCGCAGCGCCGATTTTTAATTCGGTCAGGTTTTTCACCACCATATCGGCGTTGTCTTGCGTTTTTTGGCGGCGACGTTGCTGTTGGATACGTTCGCCGAATAATTGCGATTCGGCAATTAAGGCGAGCCTGGGTTCGGCTTGCAATAAGCCTTGTTCCAAAGCGGCAACAGTAATCGCAATTTTTTCATTGCTCGCCAGGAACTCTTCCCAGGTTTCCACGGTGGTGGGACGAATACGAATCCGACCCAATAATTCCAGCAGGGTTTCGCGGCGTCCGGCAGATTCAGCGCAAAATAGAACGCGCCCGTTGAACTCCATTAAAAATGCATGGATTGCGGCGAGCGGATTGTCCGTTTGTGCGCGAATAGGTAATGATGGCGTTGCTTCAGTAGCGAAATTAACGTTGCCTTCTTTAATATCCAGCGGTGCTGAACCGACAAAGGTGCGGCAATAATTTTTCAAATGGCCAAAGAGTTCATCAATGGCGAGGTAAATATCGCGCGGTGCCAGCAATGGACGCAAAGGGTCCACGCGGCGGCTTTCATAGCGGCGCAGTAATTCTACCCAGAAATTTTCAGCGGATTTTTCAATATCACCCAGCGCGTAAACCTGGGTATTTTGGGGTAAATAATCAAACAGCGTGCTACAGGCCTCAAAGAACAACGGCAAGTAATATTCGATACCCGGTGGCGAAATGCCTGCGCTTATATCCTGGAATACCGGGCAAGCTTTGTGGTTTACATCAAAACGCTCCAGCCATTGCTGCTTGAATAAATTAATGCCGGTTTTATTGAGCGGGAATTCCTTCGCCGGTAATAGCTGGATTTTCTCAACCTTATCGATAGTTAATTGGGTTTCCGGATCGAAGGTGCGCAGGCTTTCAATTTCGTCGTCGAATAAATCAATCCGATAGGGCAAGTCACTGCCCATGGGAAAAATATCCATCAGCGAACCGCGTACGGCAAATTCACCGTGTTCGTACACCGTATCCACGCAACGATAACCCGCGCGTTCCAGGTTTTGGCGTAACTGGTTGGTGTCGATTTGCTCACCCACCGATACCATCAAACTGTTGCCGATAAGGTAGGACTGGGGCATCAAGCGTTGCAGCAGGGTAGTTACTGGTACTACCAATATTCCTTGTTTTACCGAGGGTAACTGGTAAAGCGTGCGCAGGCGCTCGGAGATAATGTCCTGGTGCGGTGAAATGGTGTCGTAGGGCAGGGTTTCCCAATCCGCCAATTGCAGGACGGGAAGGGCTTCACCGCTGCTGGCAAAAAAAGCCAGCTCGGTTTCGAGCCTGATTGCGGTGCTGGTATCTGCGGTGATTACCAGGCTTAACCCTTTATAAGCCCGCGCCGCATTGGCAATGGCAAGGGATTGGGCCGATCCGTGCAGTGTGCCCCAATATTGGCGGTTGCCCGGGCGATTTGAAACTGGTGGTGCTGTTAGCGAATTCAACATGGGCCTGTAGGTTGCTCCCCAATTTATCTGGATTAGAAATGTCCCCAATTTGGCCCGGCATTTTACCCGTGTTGATGGAAGGCGGGTTGGTGAAAGTGCAAATAAAGGCAATGGCGGCTAACACTTCAAAACCGGAATTTCCATAGATCAAACAAGAATGTTTTTCATCTGCTGGTTTTATGTGATTTAAGTGCGCAAAAAGTGTTCGTAATGGCGAAAAGTCCTTGTAAAACATGCATTAAATCTATGCTTAAGTCTGGTGCAGTGGAGGGGTGACGTTTATAATTCCCGCGTTTTACTAGGGCTATTTAAAACTTCTCATAAATCAATCCCTTGTGTGTTTTTGCGAATTGATCCGCAGATATTGCGCAGCGGCATGAAAGTTACTGGCCTAATGTGTCGGGAGTTATTGCTTGTCGTAAATTTTCCCGGCGCACCCGCTACACAGGCACTCCCCAAAATCACGCACAGTTCCCGCCAGGAAGTAACTGGTCGATGATGGCTGGCACACGCCTGTGAATGCACCCACGGCCTGGTAAGTCCAGGTCTACATCCACTCGAACGACTAGGCAGAGACGTATGATTAAGATCCGTCGAGGATTGGATTTGCCCATTGCCGGCAGTCCCAATCAATCTATCGAAGATGGCCCACAGGTTCGCCAGGTAGCTTTAATCGGGTTTGATTACCACGGTATGAAGCCAACCATGGCGGTCCAGGAGGGCGACAAAGTCAAACTGGGACAGGAAGTTTTTTCCGATAAGAAAATCCCCGGTGTCATCTATACCGCGCCGGCATCAGGCACCGTTGTGGCAATCAATCGCGGCGACCAACGGGTATTCCACTCCCTGGTTATTAATGTTGAAGGTGACGATGCTATTGAATTTGCCAGCTATTCGGCAAACGAATTGGCGAATTTATCGCGCGCACAAGTGCAGGATAACCTGGTGAAATCCGGTCTGTGGACCGCGTTACGTACACGTCCTTACAGCAAGGCCCCGGCACTGGATTCAAAACCCAGTTCTATCTTTGTGCAGGCGATGGATACCAATCCGCTGGCGGCCGATCCCGCTGTCATCATTGCCACCAAAAAAGAAGCTTTCGCCAATGGTTTAACGCTGTTGAGCCGTTTGACCGAGGGCAAAGTGTTTGTTTGCCAGGCCCCGGGTGTGGAGCTACCGAAAGGCCAGGGCGCTAACATCAGTGTTCAAGCCTTTGAAGGTGTTCACCCCGCCGGTAACTCCGGAACCCACATTCACTTCCTTGATCCGGTGAACGCGCACAAGTTAGTGTGGACCATCGGTTACCAGGACGTGATTGCTGTGGGTGAATTGTTCACCAGCGGCAGGTTGAGCGTCGAGCGTGTTGTCGCGCTTGCCGGTCCGCAAGTAGAGCGTCCGCGTTTGGTTCGTACCCGCCTGGGTGCGGATCTGGGCGAGCTGACCGCTGGCCAGCTCAAAACCGGCGAAAACCGGGTAATTTCCGGTTCTGTATTCGGCGGTCGCCGCTCCCATGGCAACCTGAATTTCCTCGGCCGCTTCCATACCCAGGTAAGCGTTTTGCGCGAAGGCCGTGAGCGCGAACTGCTTCATTATTTGCGCGTGGGTAAAAGCAGGTTTTCGGTGATGGGGATTTACCTTTCCAAATTATTCGGCGCGAAAAACCTTCCTTTTACGACCTCCACCAATGGCTCCGAGCGCGCCATGGTGCCCGTGGGTTCCTACGAGAAAGTGATGCCATTGGATATCCTTCCCACACAATTGTTGCGGTCGTTAATTGTGGGCGATACGGAAATGGCACAAAAACTGGGCTGCCTGGAGTTGGACGAAGAAGATTTGGCGCTGTGCACCTTCGTGTGCCCCGGCAAATATGAGTACGGCCCGATCCTGCGCAATAACCTTACTCGCATTGAGAATGAGGGCTAAATGATGAGTCTGAGAAAATTGCTCGACGATATGGAGCCGCATTTCCACAAAGGCGGTAAATACGAAAAATGGTATGCGCTTTATGAAGCGGTGGACACCGTTTTTTACAAGCCGGCAGACGTTACCAAGTCAACCTCGCATGTGCGTGACGGCATTGACCTGAAGCGCATCATGATCACCGTATGGTTGTGTGCATTCCCGGCGATGTTTTTCGGAATGTACAACGTGGGTTTGCAGGCTAATACCATCCTGGCTGCTACCGGTGCGACCGGTCTTAATGACTGGCACGGCGTGCTGGTGAGCTGGTTTGCCGGCCATGATCCCAATAGTGTCTGGGATAACTTTGTACTCGGTGCTGCTTACTTCCTTCCTATTTACGCCACTGTATTTATTGTGGGCGGCTTCTGGGAGGTCATGTTTGCCATGGTTCGCGGCCACGAGGTTAACGAAGGTTTCTTTGTTACCTCTATCCTCTTCGCACTGATTTGCCCACCTGATTTGCCCTTGTGGCAAGCCGCCCTCGGTATCAGCTTCGGCGTTGTGATCGGTAAGGAAGTATTTGGTGGCACCGGCAAAAACTTTTTGAACCCGGCGTTAACCGGCCGTGCGTTTTTGTTTTTTGCCTACCCAGCTGATATTTCCGGTGATGCGGTTTGGACTGCTGTTGATGGTTATTCCGGTGCGACCGCACTGTCAATCGCTGCGCAAAGCGGGATGGATGCGCTTTCCAGCCAAATCACCTGGATGGATTCATTCCTCGGTTTTGAGCAGGGTTCCATTGGGGAAACCTCGACACTGGCAATTATGATCGGCGGTATTGTGTTGTTGGTCATGGGAATCGCATCAACACGCATCGTGTTGGGCACCCTTATCGGTACTGTCCTCACTGTGTTGCTTTACAACTGGCTGGGTGCCGACAGTAAAAACCCGATGTTTGAAATGCCGTTCTGGTGGCACTTCGTATTGGGCGGCTATGCCTTTGGTTTGTTCTTTATGGCAACGGATCCGGTTTCCGCCTCCATGACGGATACGGGCAAGTGGATTTTCGGTGCGCTCATCGGCTTTATGGTCATTACCATTCGCGTGGTTAACCCGGCGTATCCCGAAGGCATGATGTTGGCAATCCTGTTTGCCAACATGTTCGCCCCGACCATCGACTACTTCGTCGTTCAATCCAATATCAAACGGAGACTGGCTCGTGTCTAGACAACAAACCGCAAAATACACCATCACTGTCACATTAGTTATGTGCCTGGTGGCGTCTGTTCTGGTTGCCGGTTCTGCCGTTATGTTGAGACCGCACCAGGTAGAAAATAAAGCGCTCGACTTCAAAAAGAACGTCTTGAGTGTGGCTGGCATGTATCAGGAAGGTGTTTCGGTTGAGGCCCAGTTTGAAAAAATCCAGGTGAAAATCGTGGATCTGGCGACCGGTAAATTTACTGATGCTGTCACTGATGTTGAAAGATTTGACCAAACCGCCTCTGCCAAAAAGCCGGGCATGTTCGATCAACTCAATCCGGAAGAAGACATCGCAAAACTGATAACCCGTGAAAAATACGCCAAGGTATTTTTGGTGAATGATGAGGCTGGCAATTTGAGCCGCGTCATTCTTCCCGTGCGTGGCAAAGGGTTATGGTCCACTATGTCCGGTTTTATTGCATTGGATAAAGACTTTAATACCGTCCTTGGGTTCGGCTTCTATTCGCACGCTGAAACCCCGGGCCTTGGTGGCGAAGTGGATAACCCGAAATGGAAATCGATTTGGTTGGGTAAGAAAATTTATTCAGAGTCAGGGGAAGTGAAAGTTAATGTGATTAAAGGCCATGTTGACGCTGCGACGGCTGATGCCGAATACAAAGTTGACGGCCTGGCCGGAGCTACCCTGACAAGCAAAGGTGTCGATAATTTGGTCAAGTACTGGATGGGTGATAGCGGTTTTAAACCTTTCCTCACTAATCTGAAAAACGGAGAGGCATAATCATGAGTGTTAAAACGAAAGATCTGCTTACAAAACCGATTTTTGAAAATAACCCGGTGATTCTTCAAATCCTCGGGATCTGTTCCGCACTCGCTGTAACCTCAAGTGTGAAGGTGAGTCTGGTAATGGCGATTGGTCTGACTTTAGTGTCTGCTTTCTCCAACTTCTTTGTGTCGTTGGTGCGTAACTATTTGCCTAATAGTGTTCGTATTATCGCCCAGATGATTATTATCTCTGCATTGGTGATTGTGGTTGACCAAGTATTAAAAGCTGTTGCTTATGATATTAGTAAGCAGCTTTCAGTATTTGTTGGATTGATTATTACCAATTGCATTGTAATGGGTCGGACAGAAGCTTTTGCACTTAAGAATCCACCCGTTCCCAGCTTCCTTGATGGTATTGGCCATGGTTTGGGTTATTCGGTTTTACTGATCGTAATCGCTACTTTCCGTGAGATTTTAGGTGCGGGTAAATGGTTCGGTATCCAGGTTCTTCCAGTCGCTAACGATGGTGGTTGGTATATACCTAACGGCCTGATGTTGCTGCCTCCCAGCGCATTCTTCATTATTGGTTTGATTATCTGGGGTATGCGTAGCTGGAAGAAGAATCAGGTTGAGAAAGCTGATTTCAAAATTTCACCAAACACTGTGACTACGCAGGAGATCGCATAATGGAACATTTACTCGGTCTTTTTGTTCGCTCTGTATTTATTGAAAACATGGCATTGGCGTTCTTTTTGGGTATGTGTTCTTTTATGGCAATGTCCAAAAAAATCAATGCTGCCATTGGTTTGGGTATCGCAGTAATTGTTGTACAAACCTTAACTGTCCCTGCCAATAATCTGATTTTGACATACCTGTTAAAAGAAGATGCCCTCGCATGGGCCGGAGTAACCGGTGTTGACCTGACATTCCTCAGCTTTATTTCATTTATTGGTGTAATCGCTGCGATTGTACAAATCATGGAAATCGTAATGGATAAGTACATGCCTGCGCTCTATAACGCGTTGGGAGTGTTCTTACCATTGATTACGGTGAATTGTGTGATTATGGCGGGCTCATTATTTATGGTTGAGCGTGATTACCATTTCACTGAAAGCGTGATTTATGGTCTTGGTTCCGGTGTGGGTTGGGCGATTGCCATTGTTGTACTCGCGAGCATCAAGGAAAAAATGAAATATTCTGATGTACCTGAAGGTCTTCGTGGCTTAGGTATTACCTTTATCACAGTGGGATTGATGTCATTGGGCTTTATGTCTTTTGGCGGTATCTCACTCTAAGCGAAGCGGGGAAGTATCTGAATGACTACTGAGATTTTATTAGGCGTAGGGATGTTCACCTTCATCGTGCTTGCACTGGTGGTGGTTATCCTTATCGCGCAAGCAAAATTGGTAAACAGCGGGGATGTACAAATTCTCATTAATGATGAGAAAACCATTACAGTTCCCGCCGGCGGAAAACTTTTGCAAACACTCGCCGCCAATAACGTATTCCTGGCTTCAGCCTGTGGCGGTGGCGGTAGTTGCGCCCAATGCCGTTGCGTAGTGAATGATGGCGGCGGCTCAATTTTGCCGACGGAAGAAGCGCATTTTAACCGTCGCGAGCAAAACGAAGGCTGGCGTTTGAGTTGCCAGGTTCCGGTTAAGCAGAACATGAAAATCCATGTACCGGAAGAGGTGTTTGGTGTTAAGCAATGGGTTACGACGGTGGAATCCAATCCGAACGTAGCGACTTTCATTAAGGAGTTAACGCTGCGTTTACCCGAGGGTGAAAGTGTGGATTTCCGCGCAGGGGGGTACGTGCAGTTGGAAGCACCACCGCATCACGTCAAATTTTCTGACTTTGACGTAGCCCCTGAGTACCGTGGCGACTGGGAACGTTTTGGCTTCTTTAATCTCGAATCTAAAGTGGATGAAACAGTTATCCGTGCATATTCCATGGCTAACTACCCTGAGGAGAAAGGCGTTGTTAAATTCAATATCCGTATTGCAACACCTCCGCCAAAATCGCAGGGTATTCCGCCGGGCAAAATGTCCTCGTATGTATTCGGTTTGAAGCCAGGCGATAAAGTTACTGTTTACGGTCCATTCGGCGAATTCTTTGCCAAACAAACCGACGCGGAAATGGTATTTATCGGTGGTGGTGCGGGTATGGCTCCGATGCGCTCGCATATTTTCGATCAATTGCGTCGGTTGAAAACCAAACGCAAGATGACCTTCTGGTATGGTGCCCGTTCGTTGCGTGAACTCTTCTATAAAGAAGATTACGATATGCTCCAGGCGGAGAACGAGAACTTCAAATGGCACATCGCGTTATCGGACCCGCAGCCGGAAGACAATTGGACGGGATTGACAGGTTTTATTCATAACGTTTTGTATGAGAACTATCTGAAAGACCATCCGGCACCGGAAGATTGCGAGTTCTATATGTGCGGCCCACCAATGATGAACGCCGCGGTGATCAAAATGTTGAAGAGTCTGGGTGTTGAAGACGAAAATATTTTGCTCGACGACTTCGGTGGTTAAGGCATAAGGAAAACGAGGCAGGGTAAACCGCCTCGTTTTTTGTTTTAGGTTTGTTGAATTTTTAACTGGCGTTTACGCCTTGGAGTGAATCATGGCAGTCCTTCTGGTTACTCTGGTAATAATGTTGTTCGTCGCATTAGCGCTGTCCATAAGTGTATTGGCTGGTAGAAAGCCGGTTTCCGGCTCATGCGGTGGGGTCGGTAAGGCATTGGGTGATCCCAATTATGTGTGTGAATTGTGTGGCGGGGATGAAGCCAAGTGTGCAGAGCAAAAAGCGAATCCGCTTGCACCTAAGGCTGAAGCGAAAGGCCTCGCTTACGATGCGAGCAAGCCATCAAAAGAATAAATACTGCGGAATATTTGTTGCTAGACTGTCAGGGCATCGATAATTTCAGCTAAGGGGAATAAATTGACTGGTCGTAAAAAGTCGGCAGATCACAGCTACGATCTTTTGGTAATTGGTTCCGGCCCTTCGGGCGAAAGCGCTGCGATTGCAGCCTCCAAAATCGGCAAGCGGGTTGCCGTGATTGAAAACAGGGCATTGGTGGGTGGAAGTTGTGCGCACAAGGGTACTATCCCTTCCAAATCCCTGCGTCATGTTGTCAAACAAATTATTCAATTTAAAAGTAACAGCCTTTTTCGCGAAATCGGCGATAGCCGCCGTTTAACTTTCCCCCTTGTATTGCAATCCGCAGCCAGGGTAATTCCCAAACAAGTGGAATTACATACGAATTTCTATGTGCGCAATCGCGTTAAGGTACATATAGGCCAGGCTTCTTTTATCGACGCCAACCATGTGAACCTGTCGATACTGGATGGTGGCAGTGAAATTATTTACGCGGAAAAGATTGTAATCGCTACGGGCTCCAGCCCTTATCGTCCGGTCGATGTCGATTTCACCCATCCGCGTATTTATGACAGCGATACGATCCTGGAAATGGAGCATACACCGCGTCACATCATTATCTATGGTGCCGGTGTTATTGGTTGCGAATACGCATCAATCTTTTCCGGTTTGGGTATGCGCGTAGATTTAATTAATAACCGTGACCGCTTGCTCTCATTCCTGGATGATGAAATTTCCGATGCATTGAGTTATCACCTGCGCGATAACGGCGTCACTGTTCGGCATGGTGAAGAGTACGAAGCAATTGAAGCAAGTGATCATAGCGTCACCTTGTTTTTAAAATCCGGCAAGCGTTTGAAAGCCGATGCAATTCTGTGGTGTAACGGCCGCAGCGGTAATACCGATGCGTTGAACCTCGATGCGGTAGGTTTGAAAGCGGATCATCGTGGCAATTTAAAGGTGGATGAATCCTATCGTACGGAGGTGGAAAATATTTACGCGGTGGGTGATGTAATTGGTTGGCCCAGTTTGGCAAGTGCGTCCTATGGCCAGGGGCGCGCGGTCACCGGCGGTATTTTTGGTGATCAATGCAAATTGGTCCACGATGTCCCGACGGGTATTTATACCTTGCCGGAAATCAGTTCGGTGGGCAAAACTGAAACAGAATTAACCCAGGCGAAAGTACCTTACGAAGTAGGGCGCGCATTATTTAAAAATACGGCGCGTGGCCAAATCAGCGGTGAAGATGTCGGCATGTTAAAAATCCTTTTCCATGTCGATACCCTTGAAATCCTCGGTGTTCATTGCTTTGGTGCGGAGGCGGCTGAGATTGTCCACATCGGTCAAGCCATCATGAAGCAAACTGGCGAGGGCAATACCATCCATTATTTCCTCAATAATATTTTCAATTATCCGACAATGGCGGAGGCGTATCGAATTGCGGCATTGGATGGTGTAAACCGCATTAGCCGTCGCTAATAACCTGCATTTTTAAGGCGCAGGTAATCGCGCCTTTTTTATTCCCGTTCGATTATTATTTTTTATTGTTGTATGTTGTTTTCGGTAGCCGGTTGCGTCTTTGGGTGAAAATTCCTGACGCAATGGATTACTGTATTGCTATCAAAATACACAGTAAATTCCCGGTATTTCCAGCGCGAAATGGGCGGTTGGCCTTTGCCTGGAACTTCCTCCAATGGTTCCCCATATAGGCTCCGCACGCGTTCCTTGCTCATACCTTTGGTGGGCATGTCTACGGCCGGTTGGGTTTTGGCTTGCTCACCGACCGGAATACGGATTTCTTCGGCAATGACACTATGTATTGGTGTAAGTGTCGCTATAAGGAAGGTGGCGGTTACTAAAGGATTTTTACGGAACATGGTTGCTGCCCTTAAATTTTCATCCGGGTTATTGCAATGGAGTTATTGTAAATAGAGCTATTGTAGATATTGCTGGCTCTTGCGGCGCTCGGCCATCTGCGCGCGCATAATTTGTTGCCCGATCAATTGTTGCTGGCCATCACTGACACGATGAAATTTTGCCGCAATCTGATATTCACCGGTGTTACTTGGTTCACAGCGAATGATCCTGGCAAAAAGTACCAGCCCGGCATTACTCGGTAAAAAAATCAGGCGCAAGGCGATATGACCGTTCACTTCCAATGGGCGGGAACTCCCGAAGGCAATGCCGCCTTCGCTCAGGTTCACTTGCTTTATCGTTTTAGAGGGGGGAAGGGGTTTTGAGTCGGCCATCAATTGCTGGCTGATAATATCTATCTTGCGATTCAGGTTATGCAGGTATTCGCCCAGGGCGCGACTGGTTTCCTTGATCTGGTGGAACAGATGGGCATTGTCGTTATCGATTTTGCGCAGCTCCGCGAATAGCTTTAACGAGGTTGTATTGGGAAATTGCAATTCTGCGGCGGCAGTATTAGCGGTTATTTCCTCTACCTCTTTAAATTCAAGGGCGATACTTTCATCGATGCGAAAGTAACTACGACGTTCACTCATAAACGGACCTTCCGGATTGTGATGCAGTTAAACATAGCATATGCGGCGCTAAGCGTTGGGTCCGCGTAAGGCGGACGGGGTTTTATTTGAGGCTTATCCGGTTTTGCTTGAGCAAATGGAGGCAATTGGGTTTAATGCGCCCATGCTAAAAAATATCCCACTTTACATAGGCTTGCGCTACACCCGCGCCAAGCGTCGCAATCAATTTATTTCCTTTATCAGCGCCTTTTCCCTGGTGGGTATGGCGTTGGGGGTTATGGCTTTGATTATTGTGCTCTCAGTCATGAACGGCTTTGACCGCGAGATGAAAGAGCGAATCCTGAATGTGATCCCCCACGGCTTTATCGACCAGCAACCGATGGTAAAGGATTGGCCTGCATTAGCTGCAAAAGTGGATGCTCAACCCGGTGTCCAGGCTTCCGCGCCCTATATCCAAAGCTCAGCGATGGTGACCTATGCGGGTGGGGTGGAAGCGATAGAGCTGCATGGCATAGACCCGCAAGCCGAGGCGAAAGTCTCGGTAGTTGACCAGCACATGATTGTCGGCGATATGGCTCAACTACTACCCGGCGAGTACGGAATTGTCATGGGCAGGATACTGGCAAGCCGGTTAATGTTGGCACCCGGCGACAAAATTCGCGTTACTTCCCCCGAAATTAATATCACGCCAATGGGAGCCTTTACGCGTTCGCGCAACTTTACCCTGGTCGGCGTATTTGAGGTCGGGGCGCAGGTGGATAGCACACTCGCGTTAATCCACTTAGCCGATGCCCAAAAATTTTTGCGGCAATCCGGCGTGCAAGGCCTGCACGTGAAAACGGAAGATTTGTATGCAGCCGGCCCGATTATGCATCAGGTGCGTGCGAACCTTGGTGATGAATTCCGGGTAAGGGACTGGAGCCAAACCCAGGGCAGTTTGTTCCAGGCGGTGAAGATGGAAAAAATTGTTGTTGCCTCATTGCTCATGATTATCATCGCCGTAGCGGCGTTTAATATTGTTTCCAGCCTGGTATTAATGGTGGCCGATAAACGTTCCGATATTGCGGTGTTGCGTACCCTGGGTTTAAGTGCGCGCCAGGTGATGGCGATATTTATCGTGCAGGGCAGCGCGGTGGGTTTTATCGGTACGTTTGTCGGCGCTATTCTCGGTTGCCTTGTCGCCCTCACCTTAACCTCGATTATGGCGGGGCTTGAATCCTTAATCGGCTTACAGGTTTTTGATCCCGAGGTTTATTTCATTACCCAATTGCCCTCGGTATTGCTGTGGCAGGATGTAATCATTATTTGCGGTATTGCCCTGGGGCTAAGTTTTTTGGCGACCTTGTATCCGGCTTATCGCGCGGCGCAAATCGAACCGGCGGAAGCATTGCGTTATGAATAAATTATTTTGTCTTGATGGGTATTGCTATGAATAACGCCAGCCCTGTGCTTGAGTGCCAGCAGGTCAGTAAACATTACGGCCAGGGCGCACTGGCGGTGAATGTGTTGAGCAATGTGAATTTGCGCATTCTTCCTGGTGAGCGGGTCGCGATTGTCGGCGCATCGGGCTCCGGCAAATCAACCCTATTAAATATCCTCGGCGGCCTGGATGTTCCCGATAGCGGCGAGGTCAGGGTAGCGAATCAACATTTATCGCGCTTGAGCGCAGATGAACGCGGCCGCTTGCGCAATCGCAGCCTTGGTTTTGTTTATCAGTTCCATCATTTACTGCCCGAATTCACCGCGCTGGAAAATGTGTCCATGCCGTTATTGATCGGCAGGCATTCCATTGCGGAGTCCAAAGCGCGCGCGCTGGCGTTATTGACGCGAGTCGGGCTTGCCAAACGCGTTAACCACAAACCATCCGAACTTTCCGGCGGTGAGCGCCAACGGGTGGCGATTGCCCGTGCGTTGGTGACTAACCCGGCGTGTGTATTGATGGACGAGCCAACGGGCAACCTGGATACCCACGCGGCGGAGTCCATCCAATCCCTGATGCTGGATTTAAATAGCTCAATCGGCACCAGCTTTGTTGTGGTAACCCATGACCCGCGCCTCGCTGCGCGTATGGACCGGACACTGACCTTGACTGAAGGTGAATTGCGCGACGGCAATTTGCTCGTTGTTGGGAACTGATATGTTCAAGCGCTACATATTCCTGGTTGGCACCCGCTACGGTATCTCGCATCGCCATAGCCAGTTAGTTTCATTTATTTCGCGTTTATCTACCGCGGGTTTGGTGATCGGTGTTGCGTTACTGATTTTAGTGATGTCGATCATGAACGGATTTGACCGTGAGTTGCGCGAAAATATTTTGGGCGTTATGCCCCAGGCAAGTGTGTTACATCGCAAAGCGATCAGTGATCCTGATGCGTTGATTGCCCAGGTCAAAGAGCATCCGCGCGTAATTGCTGCTACGCCTTTTGTGCAATTACAAGGTTTGCTTAGCCAGAATAAATCAGTGGCTCCTGCGCAGATTTTCGGAATTGATCCGGCACAGGAACATACCACCTCCAAATTGCCGGCGTTTTTACCGGCGGGAACGCTGGATACACTTGCAACAACACCGGGTGCCATTGTGCTCGGGCGTGGTATCGCGGAAAAACTCCAGGCGGAGACAGGTCAGCGTCTCAGTTTGATTATTCCTGCCGAAGGCGGCGCTGCACCGCGTATCAAAGTAGTTCACGTCATTGCCATTTTGAATACGCATACCGATATAGATAACGGGCTGGCGTTAATGGAATTAAACCAGGCCGCTGATATTGCCGGTTTCCCCGGGCAAGTCAGCGGCGTGCGTTTGAAGGTTGATGACTTATTTGCTGCCCCGCAAGCGGTTCGCGACATTATGCAAAACTTGTCACCGGATTATTACGGTTCCAGTTGGATGCGCACCCACGGCGGCGTTTACCAATCCATCCAAATGTCCAAGAACATGGTCGGCATGTTGCTGTTTTTAATTATTGCCATTGCGGCGTTTAACCTGGTTTCCACTTTGATCATGGTGGTGGTGGATAAGCAGGGGGATGTCGCCATATTGCGCACTATGGGCGCATCCACCCTGGAAATCATGGGGATTTTTATGGTGCAGGGCGGTTTGATCGGTTTAATTGGAACCAGCATCGGCTTGGTAATAGGGCTTATCCTTTCACATTTTGTCACGACGATTGTGCAAGGCATTGAAAAATTATTTGGTATCCAGTTTTTGCATTCAGATGTTTACCCCACCACGTATTTGCCTGCTGAAATTGTGGCGGCGGATGTGATAAAAGTTGTAGTGACCGCGCTATTAATCAGTTTTTTTGTTACGCTCTATCCTGCGTGGCGGGCGAGCAGAATCCAGCCGGCAGATGCTTTACGTTATGAATGATAATGAAATAAAAAAGCCCGCGTATTGCGGGCTTCTTTATTTCGTGGATTCGGTATTTTGTTCAGCACGTTTTTTTTGGCGTTTTTTCCAATTGTGGTTTACTTGCCAGCGCCAATAAAGCTGCATTGAAAAATAACCCAGGGTACCAATTAGCAGGCCGGTGATGATGGAACCCGCTAACAATGGCTTCCACAGATGGCCGAATTCATTTGCTAACCAATCCCAGCTTAATTCGGGTTGGGTAAGGGTAATCGGGTCCAGTTGCAATATCATTCTGCCCATTTGATAGGTAATGAAAAAGAAAAAGGGCATGGTCAATGGATTGGTAATCCAGGTAAGCGCAACAGTGAGGGGGAGGTTGCAGCGAAATACGAGTGCAGCGGCAGCGGCTACAGGCATTTGGCCGGGAATGGGTAATACCGCCACTAGCAGGCCCCAAAACATGGCAACCGAAACGGAGTGGCGGTTTAAATGGAATAGATTGGGGTCGTGCAACAAATCACCCAAAAAATGGAATGCAGGATTGTTTTTAATTGCAGCAGGGGAGGGAATAAACCGTTTCAGAAACTTTCGTGCCATGCCGAAAACCAAGTCACTATCCAAAAGAAGGGCATTATGCCCGTAAAATCCGCGCAAGGCCATGTTATTGACGGTATTGCTGGCCTTGTGTAACTCATGCAGGATGCCATAAGCTGCGCGACAATCTGATGACAAGGTTATCAGTTCGGTTTTCGGTTAAGGGATTAGCCTTATGTCCATCCGCTTGGTTTTATTTTCCCTCGGTGTCATTGCCGTCAGTTTCTTTCCATATCTTCCGCCGCTGGATTTACTCTGGGGCATACCTGTTTTGGTGTGGCCAAGTGTCCACTACCGGCGTGCCTACGGATTCGTTGCCTTTTTGTTGGGCATAGGATGGGGAATTTATACCGGGCATCAATTAGTATCCGCGCAATTACATGAATCCCTGGCAGGACGGGATTTGCAGGTAATTGGCGTCATCACTGATTTACCGGAGGCAGGCGGCCAGCGTTTACGTTTCAACGTAAATATCCGCCATGCATTTACGACGCGGGGCGATGTTGTGGACCAGCAGGATTTTCCCGATAAAGTCCAATTGAGCTGGTATCCCGCCTACGCAAAAAATAAAGCGGTTCCAATACCATCACTGACAGTGGGGCAAGTGTGGCAACTCAAGGTTCGCTTGAAACGCCCGCGCGGATTTGCGAATCCATCTGGTTTTGATTATCACGCCTGGTTGCTGCGCCAGGGAATCGGTGCAACAGGTTATGTTGCCAATTCCAAACAAAATTTATTATTGGAAAACCAGTCCGCGATATTAAATGGGCGAGAGTGGATAGATTATCAGCGGCAGTTATTGCAACAGTGGGTTTTGTCGCGCAGCAATTCCACCGAGCGTGGAATTTTAATCGCGTTGCTGATTGGTGATGCCGCGCATGTGGAAAAGCAACAGTGGAACCGTATGCAGCAAACGGGTACCAGCCATTTAATTGCTATTTCAGGATTGCATGTCGGGTTCCTTGCGCTGTTTGGGTTTTATCTCGGACTGGGTGTGGGTAAATGTATCCAGCTTGTGTGGCGCGCCTGTCCTGCGTTTGTGATTGCCTGGGTAATGGCAATTTTTTGCGCCGGTTTTTATTCCGCGCTAGCCGGTTTTAATATTCCCACCGTTCGCACCTTGATCATGCTGGGGATTTTTTACTGCGCATGCTTATGGCAACGCAGTGTGCGCATTACTGATATTTTTTGTTGCGCGCTGGCATTGGTTGTCATTATTGATCCGCTTGCCGCTTACGATATGGGTTTTTGGTTGTCGTTCGGTGCGGTGGCTTTGTTGCTATTTTATTTTTCCGGCCGTTGGGTTGCTAAAACCAATGCGGACCAGTGGCGCGGGTTTTCCTGGCGCAATTTAGCCATCGGTTTTATTCACTCCCAATGGGTTATGTTTATCGGTTTGCTGATTCCCTTGAGTGCATTGGCGAGTAGCGTTTCCCTGGTTGCACCGCTCGCAAATGCCGTCGCTATTCCGTTGATTACATTTCTGGTGGTACCGCTGTTGCTGGTGAGTGCGGTTTTGAACAGTGCTGTTCCAATACTGAGCGATTTATTATTGGAAATTTCCGCTCTGGCTATGGAATGGCTAGCGCTGGTTTTGCAAATAATTCTGGACGCCGCCGGGGATTATGCCAGCCCCATTATTGCCTTTTCCCCCACTGTTATTTTATTAGTTGCACTGGGTTGTTTGGTTTTGCTGATGCCAAAAGGTTTGATACCCAGGGCTGTAGGTTGGTGTGGCCTGGCGGTAGGACTGGCGTTTGGATATTTTATTCCCGCGGTAAATTCCCCTGATTTAAAAATTACCACGTTGGATGTGGGGCAGGGTACGGCAGTGGTGGTACAAGTAAAAGATAAAACATTGGTCTATGATACCGGGCCGAAATATACCGACAGCTTTGATGCGGGTGGCGCAATTGTTGCGCCCTATTTATTTGCGCAAGCTATTTCAACTATCGATGCGTTGGTTATCAGCCATGCGGATATGGACCATGCCGGCGGCCTCGCAAGTTTTTTGGAAAAAGTGAAGGTAAGGAAAATATTATTAGGTGATAGTGACATGGTTGATGACACTGCAATAGCGCGTGTAAATACTATGGCTTCTGTCGCGACTTGCCATACACAGGAGCGGTGGCGTTGGCATAATGTTGCGTTTGAATTTTTGCCCTTATCCATTAATAGTCGGACAACGGATAACAATAAATCCTGTGTACTCTTGATTCGCTACCGCGACCAAACATTATTCCTGCCCGGCGATATTGAAGCGCGCGTCGAAAACCAATTGTTGCGTGAGAAAAAAATTCCGCGGGATTTAACCCTGGTACTCGCGGCGCACCACGGTAGCCGTACTTCATCCACCCCGCGGTTTGTGCAACACGTCCGGCCCGGCTACGTTATTTATTCGGCCGGGTTTCGCAGCCAGCACGGCCATCCGCATCCGCTAGTGCGGCGGCGCTACCAAGCCGTACCCAGCCGCGAATTCAATACCGCAGGATCAGGGGCCATTACGTTTGAGTGGTACGCGGATAAGGTTCCGGTTATTCATGAGCAACGGAAAGCGCAACGTCGCTATTGGTTTGAGTAGCGGCTGTTGTTGCGCCGGTCGTTGCTAATAAATGCGACTTGTCCTATTCATCAACTTCTTCGTTTCAATTCAAATAACAGCAATGAACGGTCCGTTACCAGAAAGTCCTGGCCGAAATGGAAAAAGCTGTGTTTGTTTTTATAAGGTTGGTTGGTGTCGATTAAACACCGCCAGCCGTTCCCTTGCGGCACGCTGGGCAGTTTGAAGTTAACGGCGTCAGCCTGGGCATTAAGGACAAGCAGTAAAGTGGCATCCAATCCCCGGCGATGGATCCCGGTAGGTTGTGCGCGCCCGTCCATCATCATCCCCAGGCAGCGCAGTTCAGGGTCGTGCCAATTATCTTCGGTCATTTCCTCCCCGGTAGGGGCGATCCAACTGACGTCTTTCACATCCAGTTCTTCGTTGTATTCACCGACCAAAAAGCGTCCCCGGCGTAACATGGGATAGGCGTGGCGCATTTTAATAAGCCGGCGCGTGAACTCCAGCATGGTTTTTCCCTGCTCCTGGATATCCCAATTAATCCAGCTGATGTCATTATCCTGGCAATACACATTGTTATTGCCGTGTTGCGTGTGGGCGAATTCATCACCGGAAACGATCATCGGTGTTCCTTGTGAAAACAGTAGCGTTGCCATCATATTGCGCATCTGGCGCTGGCGCAGGCGCAGGATGTTTTCGTCGTCGGTTGGCCCCTCGCAGCCATAATTGGCGGAGAGGTTATTGTCCGTACCGTCGCTATTGTCGTGCCCATTTGCTTCGTTGTGCTTGTGCTCATAGGTCACCAGGTCATGAAGGGTAAATCCGTCGTGTGCGGTCACGAAATTGACCGAGGCGGAGGGGCGACGCCCGCGGCGGTTGAAGACATCGCCGGAAGCGGTAATACGGCTGGCCAATTCCTGGATTTGTCCCTGGTCACCGCGCCAGAAGGCGCGCGCCGTATCGCGGAACCTGTCGTTCCATTCCAGCCAGCCGGGTGGAAAGGCACCGACCTGGTAACCGCCCATACCGCAATCCCAAGGTTCGGCAATCAGTTTTATCTGGCTAAGCAAGGGGTCTTGCCGACACGCCACATGGAAACCGTGGCGTTCGTCAAACCCGCTCTTGGCGCGCGCCAGGATGGTTCCCAAATCGAAGCGGAAACCGTCAACACCCATATCCACTGCCCAGTAGCGCAGGGAGTCGGTAACCATGCGCAGTACGCACGGATGGCTCAGGTCCAGGGTATTGCCGGTGCCCGAGTCATTGATGTAATAGCGCTTGTTACCGGGTAGCAGGCGGTAATAGGTCGAGTTATCTATCCCGCGCAGGGAAAGCGTCGGCCCCAGTTCATTGCCTTCAGCGGTATGGTTGTATACCACATCCAGGATTACCTCCAGTCCCGCCTCGTGGAAATGGGCCACCATGCCCTTGAATTCATTCAGGTGACCGCTGGCCAGGTAAGGTGTGTGGGGTGCGAAAAATGCGATGGTGTTGTAGCCCCAGTAATTCTTCAAACCCCGTTCCAGCAAATGCTGCTCATCCACAAAGGCGTGGATGGGCAATAGTTCAACGCTGGTGACACCCAATGAGCGGATGTGCTCCAGCAGGTCCGGATTGGTTAAGCCAGCGAAGGTACCGCGCAAATGCTGCGGTACGGAGGGGTGGAGCATGCTGATGCCGCGCACATGGGTTTCGTAAATGATGGCCCTGTCCGTAGGGATGCGTTTGAACTGGTAGTTACCCCAGGTAAAGGCGGCGTCAACAACCTTGGATTTGGGTATGTAAGGGGCACTGTCCCGCTCATCGAAGCTAAGGTCCATGTCCGGGGAGCCGATGGTGTAGCCAAACAGGCAATCCGACCATTTCAATTCCCCGACCAACTGCTTGGCGTAAGGATCAATTAACAGTTTGTTAGGATTGAACCTGTGTCCGGCTTCCGGTTCGTAAGGGCCGTACACGCGGTAGCCGTAAACCTGGCCGGGGCGCGCGTCGGGTAAGTAGCCGTGCCAGATTTCATCCGTGTACTCGGGTAGCTCAATGCGCTCCAGCTCATGTTTTCCATGGGCGTCAAAGAGGCAAAGCTCTACCTTGGTGGCATTGGCGGAAAAGAGCGCAAAGTTAACGCCCAGGCCATCCCAGGTTGCCCCGAGGGGGAAAGGGTGGCCTTCGCCAACGCGCGAACGGGTTTTAACCTGTGGGGAAGCTACATGGGTATTCATTCACTATTTTCCCTTTTTGTGGTGTGGATCAACTTTGTTGCTGGGCCGCCTTACTGGCACGCGATGCGCGTTTTTTCGGGGCGGCGTCAGGGTCGTCAATAACCGCTTTTGCTTTCGGGCGCGACTTTGCCTGCCGGGGGTCAGAGGCCGTGGCCTGGGTAGTGTCCTGGTCGGCGGGAAGCACATAGGTATTAATGTTGGACAAGGGCTCAAAGGGGTCCGCAGGCCCCAGCTCCCCTGTGGCGAGCTTGCAGGCCATTTCCCAATGGCGGGCAGCCTGGCCTTCCGGTTTACCTTCGGACTCCCAGATTTGGTGGGCGAATTTGCGTATGACCTGTTCATTGGGTTGCATGGTGTACCTCCGGTGAAAGTGATAGGTAGAGCAGGTTGATGGGGAAGTCCGCCAAAAGCTCACGGATCTCCACCGTCGCCCCGGCTCCGACTTGGTAAGGAAGCTTGGAAAACGGGCTCACCAGGCGCTGGTTGGCCAGGGTGGGAGGCAAGACCAGGCGGGTGTCTGCCCAGTTTTCCGGTGGAACAAACGGGATATCGCTGTCGCCCAGCAGGCCTGCGGCCAAGCGGGGTATTACCACAACCAGCCATTGCTCCTGGTAGCGGCGCGCGAAACCAAGGATTCGTTCCGCGTGGGTGCCGGTCACCGCCAGGGGTTCATACTGGCCGCGACTGAATACTTCGGGGGTCATGTTGCGCAGCCCGAGTGTTTTGCGGATGACATATTGCTTGATGTAACCGTTGCGCCATTGGTTGACCAGCTCCCCGGGGGCCACCGAGCTTTCCATGGCGGCGAGCCGGGGGGCATAGTCCACGAGGCGCCGATTGTCCGGGTCCACCAGGCTGAAGTCCCAGAAATCACAACCCTGGTAAAGGTCAGGGACGCCGGGGCTGGTCATGCGCAGCAGGGTCTGGCTGAGGCTGTTCAGGGCGCCGGCCGGGGCGAGGCTCATGGCGGCGGCCCGGATGTCCTCACGCAGTGGCCGGGTTTCCCCGGCTGTCAGGAGCCGGGTAAGGAATTCGCGGCAAGCATTTTCGTAGGTCGGGTTGGGGCTGGTCCAGCGTGTGCGCAGTTTCGCTTCGCGGATCGCTTTTTCTTGCCAGCCGAGCAGTCGCTCCAGATAAGTGGCCAGCGCTTTTGTCGGCGTTTCGTTGTTTTCCAACACCGATTTCCCATAGGAAGCTTCCTTATCATCCGATAAGTTTGTATCGGGGTCGATGTCCGGTACCGGTAAATCGAGTGGCCAGGAGCCCAGCAGGGTTTGGTAAAGCGCCAGTTCGTCGCCGGGTGAGGGCGCCGGGCCGTCTTCCAGTTCTGTGCGCCAGGGTTGGGCGAGGGCGCGCCACTCCTGTACTTTTCCGGCAAACCAGACCGAACGTTCGCTGATTGCCGCTATGCGCGCACGGGTGTCTTCCCCGCGCTTATGGTCGTGGGTGGCGGTCGCCAGCAAATTGTCGGGAAAGGCATCCGCGCGCTGGCTTGCCATCTGGTGGAACTGGGAAGGGGTAGCGCTAAACCGGGCCGGGTCAAACCCCACATCATTGCGTGACAAGAGCACGACTGAACGGTAGCAGGCGGTGTCTTCCACTGCCTTGGCCGCGGCGGGTGAGGTTACTTGCTGGAAGTGCGCGATGGTCTTGCGGCGCAACCGGCGCGCCTGGTCGGGAGGAAGCCCGCGCAATGGTTGGCCGCCCAGCCAGCGGTCCAGGTATTCCAGCAGCGGCCAATCGTTTTCCTGCAATGTGGATTTTGCCTCTTCCAGCGCCTGGGAGAAGGCCGCTTGTTCCTGCGGTGTACGCGCACAGGCGCTGGAATAGGTGCGATACACGGGAAAATATACAATCAGTTCAAACAAGGCGCGGCGAATGGCACCGAGGGTGAGGTCGCGGGTCGCTATATCGGCGCGGGCAACCAACAGCAGTTTTTGGGCGAGGCTCTCTACGTCACTTGCCAGCGAGGTGGACAGGATCAGGCGGCGGGCCTCAATCACCTCTTCCCTAAAGCCGGGCCGGTTGCTGGTTTCCTGCCACAAGCCGTGCAATTGCAATGCCCCCAGCGGATCATGCTGGAGCAGCGATACCTGGTTCATAAATTCGTACCCGGTGGTTCCGTTGACCAGCCAGTCGCCGGGCAGGTATTCCCCATCGGCGAGGATTTTCTCCACATAGATGGCAAATTGGTCGGGGTGGGGTACAAGCCGGTTAACGCGGCGGCGCAATTTGCGGCAATAAGCCCTGGGATTGGCTAAACCGTCCACGTGGTCGATGCGCAACCCATTGATTACCCCTTGCCCGATTAACTCAAACAGCTTGGCGTGTATGGCTTCAAACACAAAGGCGCGCTCGGTTCGCAGTGCGCCCAGCTCGTTTATGTCAAAGAAGCGGCGCCAATTAATATCGTCGGCGGCGGTGCGCCAGCTTGCGAGGCGATAGTGCTGCCGCTCAAGCAATTGGTGCAATCGTTGTACCTGGCTGGCATTTGGTTCGCTGCCGTGTTCCACGGTAAACCGGGTTACCGCCTCCGCTATGCCAGCTGCGAGGTTATTGTCCTGGGCCAGTAAATGCAGTTGCCGTTGCAAGAGTTCGGCTTGCTCGAAATAATCCTGGCGTTGCTCCAATGCTTTGAAGCGACGCGCCAGTGCGCGGAGTTCATCGCGCTGGCCATGGACCAGGATGTCGGCATAGGTAGGGGGATAGACCGGGAAGCGGTGGTCGAAATGCTCCAGGTAAAAGCTGCCGTTATCCGCACAAAAACGCAGGGGAAGTTCGCCGCTCACCAATACTTCGCCGTAGTCGGTACGCAGGAAAGGGACTAATAACTGGCCCTTAAGCAACGGGTCCGGCGAGTTCCAATTGATGTCGAAGAAGCGCGCGTAAGGGCTCCGCTGCCCCCATTCCAGTACGCTTAGCCACCAGGGATTGCTTGCGCCGCCCACTGCCATATGGTTGGGGACGAAATCGACAATCAACCCCATATGTTCCTTATGGAGTGCATCCGCGAGGCGGCGCAGGCCTTCCTCCCCGCCCAGCTCGGGATTGACACAGGTGGGGTCCACCATGTCGTAGCCGTAGGTAGAGCCAGGCCGTGCCTTAAGTATCGGTGAGGCATAAATATGGCTGACACCCAATTTGAGGAAATAAGGCATGAGCGCCAGGGCGTCGTCAAAACGAAAACCGCTGTGAAATTGCAGGCGCAGGGTGGCTCTGGGGGCGGTCATACTTTGTGCTGTCCTATGTCAACGATGCGATCCGCTGCATCTTCCTCCCAATGTGGGTGCTCCAAACTCGCCAGGGCGCTCAAGGCGGGCAAAATATTGTCCTGGTGATGGCTTCCCACCCGGTAGTCGTAGAGAATCCGGTTGCCCTCCCAGGGCGGATTCACCGGAACCGCCTGCTCACCCAAATTGAGGTCGATCCGCAACTCGCGCCCGTCGTTGAGTATCCAGCAGGCGCTCACCGCTTTGTCGCCCAGAATCCGGGTGCCGTCGGTGCGTGCGCCCGCCAGGCGCGGGACTATTTCCCGGTGGCGTAGTGCAACCAGCTCGCGATAAAAACTCAACCGTTCGCGGTGCTCCGGTTGCAGGCAGGCCGCGTAATCCAGTCGCGAGCGGTTAAAGGTATCTGCGATGTTGGGGTCCGGGATCCGGTCGCGATTGTTTTCCTCCGCAAACAGGCTGAAAGCGGCGAACTCGTTGCGCCGGCCATTGCAGACCGCCTCGGCCAACTCATCGTTGTGATCAGTGAAATACAGGAAGGGTTGGTCCGCGCCCCATTCCTCGCCCATAAAGAGCAAGGGCACCATGGGGGAGAGCAAGACAAGCACCATAGTCGCTTCCAGCGCCTGCCGGTTCGCCAGTTGGTGGATGCGTTCGCCAAAGGCGCGGTTACCGATTTGATCATGGTTTTGCAAAAATAAAATGAAAGCGGTGGGCGGCAAATGGCCGCTGGGTTCGCCGCGGGGTTTACCCTGCCGTGTGGCCTGGCCCTGGAAGATGAACCCTTCGTTCAGGAAGCGGGCAAGCTTGGCGGTTGGCTGCTCAGCGAAGTCGGCGTAATAGCCTTCGTGTTCGCCGGTCAATAAGTGATGCAGGATATTATGGCCATCGTCGTTCCACTGCGCGGTGAAGCCCTGGCTTAACAGGGAGGCTGCGTTGTGCTCGTTTTCCAGCATCAAATGCACATGGCGCTCGGGGACCGCCGCACGGATCTGTGCCGCCATATCCACCAGGAAGCGGGTATCCCGGATCGCATGTACAGCGTCAAACCGCAACCCATCCACGCGGTAATCCAGTACCCACATAAGTGCGTTTTCAATAAAAAACTCGCGCACTTCTGTCCGGCCAAAATCAATGGCGGCACCCCAGGGCGTATGTTCGTCCTGGCGGAAAAACGGGCTCGCATAGCGGCCCAGGTAGTTACCGTCCGGCCCGAAATGGTTATACACCACATCGACAAATACCATGATGCCCAGCTCATGGGCGCAATCGACCAGGTGTTTGAGTTCAGCGGGGCTGCCGTAGCTGGCTTCGGGGGCGAACAACAAGGCACCGTCATACCCCCAATTCCGACTGCCGGGGAATTCATGCAAAGGCATAAGTTCAATCGCGGTAATACCCAGCTCCATCAGCAATGGCAAATGCCTGGTGACACCGGCAAAACCACCCATCAGGCCGACATGTAACTCATAGATAACGGTTTCGTGCCAGGGGCGACCACGCCAGTCAGCGCAGTTCCAGGGGTAAGCCGCGTGGTTTACCACCAGGCTCCAGTTATGGATATCCCCGCGTTGGGCATTGGCGGCGGGGTCGGGTACTGACAACTCATTATCGATAAGGAAACGGTATCCGGTACCGTCCATGGCCGGGGCGGAAATCCCGAACCAGCCGTCATGGCTTTCCATCGGCAGGACGTCGCCGCCCTCCAATTGCAGGTGCACCGTTTTCGCATCAGGGGCCCAAAGGGCAAAACGGGTGTATCCATTGTCTTGCGGCACCGGCCCAAAGTGATGTGTCCTTACCGGCATTGGCGCAACCCCCCGGCACTTAAATAATGGGGATGAACATGATGATAGCCGCGTGTTGATTGCCGCCGATTGAGGACTTGCTGGTACAACAAATGGTAAGGGCGTGCCGATTCGCGCCAATATTGGGGCGATTTCATCGCGTGGCAGCGCATCGCACTGAGCAGTTCGGGGCGCTCGTAGACGTTCAGCGCGCGTTTAATCGCCCCGTCATAACTCGCCACCGTAGGCTCATTGAACAGGAACCCATTGACGCCGTCCTGGATGGTATCGGCCAACCCGCCCGTGCAGGTGGCAATGGGCAGGGAGCCGCAACGTTGTGCGTAAAGCTGGCTCAAGCCACAGGGTTCAAAGCGCGAGGGCATCAATAGGAAATCGCTGCCGGCAAAGAAGCGGCGCGCCTCGATTTCATTAAACCCGATGTGCACACCCACCTGTTTGGGGTAGCGCCTCGCCAGTTTAACCAGCGCATTTTCCAATGAAGCATCACCGGTACCCATCACCGCCAGGCGGCCACCGGCGTGGATCAGGGATTCGGCAACATCCAGCGTCAGGTCCACGCCTTTTTGCGGAGCCAGGCGCGAAATTACCGCGAACATCGGCCCGTCATTCGCCGCCAGGTTGAAGCGCTGTTCAACATAGCGGGTATTGACCCGTTTGGCCTCCCATTGGCGCGCTGCAAACCCGGCGATCAGGTAAGGGTCTGAACTGGGCTCCCAGCTTTCATCAATGCCGTTGGTGATGCCCTGCAATAGTCCCCGCTCAAATTTTTGCTGCAACAACCCATGCAAACCGCAGCCGAACTCGGGGCGGGTGATCTCCCGCGCGTAATTTTCACTGACGGTAGTAATGGAACTGGAATACACCAGGCCCGCTTTCATAAACGACAGCTTGCCAAAAAATTCCATCTCTTCGGTATTAAATACCTGGTTGGGCAGGCCGAGGTCAGCCCCTTTCGCCGGGTCAAACAACCCCTGGAATGCCAGGTTATGGATGGTGAACAAGCTGGGGGTGGGCTGGTTGCGCAACGCCATATAGGCAGGGGCCAGGGCGCTCGGCCAATCATTGGCGTGGATAATATCTGGACGCCAACCCAGGTGGCCTTTGCCCAGGGCTATATCCGCGGCGGCGAGTCCCAAACGCGCGAAACGGATATGGTTATCCTCCCAATCCTTGCCTTCCGGCGAGAGGTAGGGCGAACCCTCGCGGTCATAGAGTTCCGGGCACAGCAACACATAAATGATCGGCCCGTCATTTAATTGCAGCTGGCCGATCCGGCAGGCGGGCACCTTGGCCAAGCCATCCAGGCGGGCAATCGGTTTTATCGGCAGGCCCTTTTGCAAAATCTCGCGGTAGCCCGGGATTAATATCCGCACATCGCTATGCTGGGACAGCGCGCGGGGCAGGGCCGCCGACACATCACCCAGGCCCCCGGCCTTAATCAATCCCGTATATTCCGGTGTAACGAACAGTACCTTTTTGCGGCGTTCGTCCTGAGCGTGGAAACTGCTTACGCGCTCTGCAAAACCAAGTTCTACTATGTGACTGGTTACTGCTTGCCGGGCAACTGATTGATTCATAAAAATGGGTCTCTTATACCGGGGGTTGACGTTCAGGGGTCGGATGTTCTTCCACTTGTGGTGCAGGTGGTTCTTTCTCGCGCAGGGTTGCACGCACTTGCGGCAATGAATCGGGATAATTTTTCGTGATGAACTTGATAAGGTTTTCACGCAGGTAGCAGCGCAAATCCCAGTTTTTGGAAGAGTCGGTGGTACTGATCAGCACGCGCACCTGGATGCTCCTGTCATCCGTCTCGGTAATTTGCACGCCGCAAACCCTGCCATCCCAAAGCTCGGGAACTTCCTTGCAAAGGCGCGTTGCCTCTTCACGTATAGGCTCGATCGGCACGGAATAATCCAGCCACAAATACAGGAAACCCAAGAGTTCGGTAGTTTTGCGCGTCCAGTTCTGGAATGGGTTTTCGATAAACCACTGCAAGGGAACGATCAGGCGGCGGTCGTCCCAGATACGCACCACTACATAGGTACCGGTGATTTCCTCGATCCGCCCCCATTCACCGGCGACAATAACAACGTCATCCAGGCGGATGGGTTGGGTAATGGCGATTTGTAAACCGGCAATCAAATTTCCCAATACCGGCTTGGCGGCAAAGCCCAGCACCAGGCCTGCGACCCCTGCCGATGCCAACATGCTCGTACCGAATTGCCGCGCAATCGGAAAAGTCATCAACATCGCGGCGAGGCCGAATAAAATCACTAAAAAACTCAATGTATGGACCAGCACGCGGGTTTGCGTTTGGATGCGCCGCGCGTGCAAATTGTCGCTCACATTAATTGGGTTATGTTTGTAAATTAATTGCTGCACGGCATCCACGGCGCGCAAACCCAGCCAGGTTACCGTGGCAATGATGGCTAATAGGATAATGTGGCTGAAAGCGCCAATCCCCCACACATCCTGGGGCGCTGAGCGCGCAACGGTTTGGACACCGATCAATGGAATCAGTAAATGGATGGGGTCTCGAATCCGTTCCAAAATATCCCGTGCAAAAGAAAAAGGACTGAAAACGCGAACAATAATGCGACTGAAGATTCGGGCAATTATCGCCAGGATAATAAAAACGACTATGGCAATGCCCAACCAGGTGAGCTCCGGATACCGTTCCAACCATTCGTTAAACATAGACTACATCCGCCCGAATAAAGAACTGTTTTCTTGCAGGTTTAAGACGCCTTACGCAAGGCCAGGATTAATTCCTGTTTATTCATAGTGGAACGCCCGGAAATATTTTTCTGCCGCGCCTTTTCCAGCAATCGGGTTTTGGTTTGTCCTTCCAATGTATCGGGATCGCCTTTATTTTTGCGATGATCAGCCGCGCGATGCGCTGAGTCCTGGCGCGCCTGGCGTTTTGCCGCTTCGGATTTCTTAACGCCCGATCCTGATTTTTCACCGCCACCGGATTGTTTGTTGACTGTTGCCCAGGCAATCTGCTCAGCCCTTCCGCTGGAAACCCCTTTGTCTTTGTAACTGTCTTCTATGTGTTCCGCTTTGCGTTTTTGTTTGTCGGTGTATTTTGCTTTGCTATCGCTAGAACGAGGCATAGGTTCCTCCTTTATCAATATAAGCAACCCATTGCTATCCGAAAGAAAGCAACGCATCTTTCGGATAGCGCGTGCGTCACACAACGCCGGGCAAATTACTCGTCGTTACGATCAGCGGTGTTATCAAGGGTTTCACTATTTTTTGCCAGTTCGCTCACCAGCGTCTCGGCGTCTTGCAGGTGATGCTGCAATTTCGGCAAAGCGGCTACCGCAAAGGTGCGCACTTCAGTGTCCTTGGATTTTGATGCCTTCTTATAAAACTCAATGGCGTCGCGGTGCGCTTTAACCTGGTTATTGGCGTACGCTGCGTCAAACGATTCACCGTCACGTTGTTTCATGAGTGTGGCTTTGGCTTTGCTGGCCAGCGCAGCATCGTCAGACAATTCCACTTTCTTACTGGCAGCGATACTGCGCAGCTCGGTATTGTTAGCGGTATGGTCATTAATCATTTTTTGCGCAAAAGCCCTTACCGATGCTGTTTGGGATTTCTCCAATGCTAATTTTCCCGCTTCAATTTCAGCAATATTTTTTTCAGATGCCTCCTCAACAAAGTCATCTACATCCACATCGGCCATTGCATAAAAGCTGCTGGCGCCTAACAAAAATGCGAACAATGGTGCCATAACGTGCTTAATATTTTTCATGATGGTTCCTCTCTGTAGTTAAAAATTAATTACTAATCATGAGCCTATAATTGTTGTATTTTGCTATAGGCAACAATCAAGCCAGATTTGTTTCCTTGTGACTGCTACCAATGCGAAGGGGCATTTAAATGTCCCGCTTTTAGCAGTTATTTCTGGGGCACCGGATAAATAGAAAAAATCCCTTTCATAAAAAAAAATTCCAAATTTTCCGCGATTAAAGATTTTCCGCAACGGATATTGTAATTATTTCAAATAGCCAGGTGGTGTTTGCTAATGCGCAACCTGCATGGAGACATTGATTTTCCAAACGACACTATTAAGGAAAAACAGAGGTAAGGAAAAAAAGTAAGGAAAAACAGCAGTGGCGCTTCGTTTGGTTGATGGGTGCGGTGCTGTGTTAACACTGAAAATTTACTGGTCTGTATATTGCACAATGATAGGGATGGCAGCGTATTTCCCAATGTGTGAATGCTTAGTTAATAAACTAATAAGGTGTATTTTTTTCATAAGGCTAGGTGAGGTTAGGCAATGGCCAAAAAAAATAATCGCACTATTTTTCTAAACGATCCTACCTGGTACAAAGACGCGGTTATCTATCAGGTTCATGTGAAATCCTATTTCGATTCCAACAATGACGGGGTAGGGGACTTCCCCGGTTTAATTGCCAAATTGGATTACATTGCTGAACTTGGCGTCAATGCCATTTGGTTGTTGCCATTTTATCCATCCCCGATGCGCGATGATGGTTACGACATTGCGGACTACCGCGCGATAGAGCCGAGTTACGGCACCATGGGCGAAGTGCGCCAGTTTATCCAGGAGGCGCACAAACGCGGGTTGCGAATTATTACCGAGTTGGTCATCAATCACACGTCGGACCAGCATCCCTGGTTCCAAAAAGCGCGGCACGCAAAAAAAGGTTCAAAGGCCCGCGAATTTTATGTGTGGTCTGATACCAATCAAAAATACGAAGGTACACGCATTATTTTCTCCGACACGGAAAATTCCAATTGGACCTGGGACCCGGTGGCGGAACAATATTTTTGGCACCGGTTTTATTCAAACCAGCCGGATCTGAATTTTGATAATCCGGAAGTCTTGAAGGAAGTGTTGTCAATTATGCGTTTCTGGTTTGACATGGGGGTGGATGGCTTGCGCCTGGATGCGATTCCCTACCTGGTTGAACGCGAAGGAACAGCGAATGAAAATTTACCGGAGACCCACGCGGTGCTCAAAAAAATCCGCGCTGAATTAGATGAGCATTACCCCGACCGCATGCTACTGGCGGAAGCCAATTTATGGCCGGAAGATATCCAGCAATATTTTGGGCACGGCGACGAATGCCATATGGCATTCCATTTTCCCTTAATGCCGCGCATGTATATGGCGATTGCACAGGAAGACCGTTTCCCCATTATCGATATCTTGCGGCAGATGCCCGATATCCCGGACAACTGCCAATGGGCAATTTTTTTGCGCAACCACGACGAGTTAACGCTGGAAATGGTTACCGACCAGGAGCGCGATTATTTATGGAACCATTACGCCAATGACAAACGGGCGCGCCTTAATTTGGGTATACGCCGTCGCCTGGCTCCGCTGGTTGAGCGGGACCGGCGTCGCATCGAATTATTAAAGAGCCTGTTATTGTCCATGCCCGGTACCCCTACCATTTATTACGGCGATGAAATCGGAATGGGGGACAATATTTTTTTGGGCGACCGCCACGGTGTTCGCACCCCTATGCAATGGAGTAATGACCGCAACGGCGGTTTTTCACGCGCGGACCCGGCGGGCTTAACCTTGCCGTTAATCATGGACCCGCTTTACGGCTTCCAGGCGATTAATGTTGAAGCCCAGGCGCGCGATGCGCATTCACTTTTAAATTGGACGCGCAGAATGTTATCCGTGCGCAAGCAACAAAAAGCGTTTGGTCGCGGCGGGTTAAAAATGTTGTTCCCGGCCAATCGTCGTATTCTTGCTTACTTGCGGGAGTATAAGGCTGACGACACTAATGAAATTATTTTGTGTGTGGCGAACATGTCGCGCGCTGCGCAAGCGGGTGAGCTGGACCTGGCTTCCTATGCTGGAAAAATTCCCATTGAAATGATTGGTGGAACCTTATTTCCTGCCATCACCAAATTGAATTATCAATTGACCTTGCCACCCTATGGTTTTTACTGGTTTTTGTTGGTGGATGAATCACAAATGCGTAACTGGTCGGTAACGCCGGTGGATAATATGCCGGAATTACCCACCATCATCATCAAATTAACGCTGCTGGAAATTTTTTTACCGTCCGCAAAAACCATGCTGGAAAATGAATGCCTGCCGGTGTATTTGCAAAACCGCTGCTGGTTCCATTATTGGCCCGGACTGGCTGAAAATATCCGTTTGGATAATCCATTATCATTCGGTAATGATGCGGAACTTTATGTATTCGCAGAATTGGAAATACATAACGGGGGTACAGCGAGCGCCCGCTACCACCTTGCGCTGGCATTTATCGCGGAAAACCATGCCAGCAGCCTAAGCAAACAACTTACCCTGGCGCGGCTACGGCAAAAACGCGTTGCCGGTTTATTGGCCGACGCATTCAGTGCGGCGGAATTCAATCGCAAGTTAATAGGGTGTTTCTATCAAAAACACATTTATAAATACGAAAATTCGGAAATCCAGTTTTTCTTAAAAGCCGATGCGCCGTCCATCAATGAAGCACAAATAAATGATGTCCAGATGGTTTCCCAGCAAAACAGTTTGCTGGTGATTGTAGGCGCTGCGGTGGTAATCAAACCTGTGCGGAGCCTTATTTATGGTCCACATCCATTCGGGGAATTAAGCGATTACCTCCACGAACAACAATACACGAATGCGGTGAGGATTTACGGTGAAATGCAGCGCGTAGACCAGCAGGGTTCCACCACCCTCGCAGTGTTGCAGGAATATCTGGCGGATCAGGGCGATGCCTGGCAATGGACACAAAACACCCTGGAGCGCGGCTTTCGCGATCAAACGACCGCGGGCTATTCCAGCATGAATGAACAGGCCCCGGCGTTGGTGGAATTGGAAAATTTTGCACGCGTTATGGGGAAACGCTTAGGCGAAATGCACAGGATATTAGCGCAACCTTCCGCGCGCCCTGGATTTGGTATGAGGGAAGCAGACAGCGAAGACTTAATATCCTGGGCAACACGAATAAACCATCGAATGAATGAATTAATTCGTTTATTAAAGCTGCATCCCCAACATGAAATTAGTGAATTTGCAGCGCGTTTTGAAACAAACGTCCCCACAATTGCGCAGCACATCGAATCAACTATTTCGCAACTGCATTCAAGCCCATTAATACGCACCCACGGTAATTTACATTTGGGGCAAATCCTGGTGGTACGGGGAGATGCGTTCTTCGGTGAATTCGATGATGCGCCCGCTGTGGTGCGGGCAGCTTCACGTACTCCGGCAACGCCGTTTAATGATGTTGCCGATATTTTATTATCGTTTGATGACGCCGCTACAGCAGCAGTGCGTAATATCGGTAATGCCGACCCCCTCGCCGATATGGAACAAGCCCAGGCCTTGGCTATTTTATATCGCCACCGCGTGAAAACCGCGTTTTATAAATCCTACCAGGAGACAACCGAATCCTTGCCGCAATGGTGGTCACATCCCGAACGCATCGCGCTAACCTTGCAATACGCATCCCTGGAAAACCGAATCAACCAGTCCCTGCGTACCGCCGCAAATGCCAGTTTGCTACCAATACATTTGCGGGAATTGGAGGAAAAACTGGGGCAGTTGAATAAAGGCCCGGCGTAACAATTATTAACAGATTTCATGGATGTAATTGAAGTATGCGGCGGCTTTGTTTAGAATTGCGCCGCTTTATCTTCATTTCCAAATGTTATTTCTTGTTTATATTAGATGGATAGACCATGGATACAGGTTTACAGTGCTTGGTAGCACTTGCAGGATTCCACCAGCTCCCCGCTGATGCCACCCAACTTTCCCACCAATTCGCTATTCCCGGCCAACCTTTTGGCAACACTGAAATCCTTCGCGCCGCCAAAACGCTAACCTTTCGGGCGAAATCATTCACACTCCCGCTGCAAAAATTGATCGGGTCCAGCTTGCCTGCCATCGTTAAAACGGTGACGGGAGATTACATCATCCTTGCGCGGGTGGCAGAGGAAGAGGGTGTGCCCACTAAGGTTTTGGTGCAGGACTTGCGTGAACCCACACCTAAAACATTGAGTGCGGATGAATTTTCCGCGCTCTGGTCCGGCGAGATTATTTTCCTTGCACGCCGGTTGGGCCTGCGCGAAAGCCTGCAACAAAAATTCGATATCAGTTGGTTTATTCCTTCGCTCGTTAAATACCGGAAATTGTTTGGCGAAGTCATCATCGCATCATTTTTCCTGCAATTGTTTGCGCTGATTACACCGTTGTTGTTTCAGGTAGTGATGGATAAAGTGCTGGTGCATCGCGGCTTCAGTACGCTCGATGTGATCGCCTTCGGTTTCTTTGCGATTGCGATTTTTGAAGCAATGCTCGGCGGTATCCGCAGTTATGTGATGTCCCACACCACCAGCCGCGTGGATGTGGAATTGGGCTCGCGCTTGTTCCATCACTTGATGGCATTGCCCATGGCCTATTTTGAAGCGCGTCAGGTAGGGCAGAATGTCGCGCGTGTGCATGAGTTGGATACCATCCGCAATTTTATTACCGGCAGTGCGCTCACGCTTATCCTGGACCTGGGCTTCACTATCGTCTTCCTGCTGGTGATGTGGTACTACAGCACCACGTTATTTTTTGTGGTCGCCGCCACGATTCCCTGTTACATCATCCTTTCAGTATTTATCACACCCATCCTGCGCCATCGCTTGAACGAAAAATTCAAATACGGTGCCGCCAATACCGCCTTCCTTACCGAATCGGTTACCGGCGTGCAAACCGTAAAAACCATGGCGGTGGAACCGCAAATGCAACGCAAGTGGGAAGACCAGCTCGCCAATTATGTGAATGCCTCCTTCCGCAGCCAAAACCTTGGCAATGTGGCCAACCAAATTGCGGGTTTGATCAATAAATTAATGACCCTGGGCATTATCTGGTGGGGCGCCCATTTGGTGATTGCCGGTGAACTCACCGTGGGTGAATTGATTGCCTTCAACATGCTCGCCGGTCGCGTGAGCGGCCCGATCCTGAAACTCGTCCAGCTCTGGCAAGACTTCCAGCAAGCCGGTATTTCCATCGAACGCCTGGGCGATATTTTAAATACCCCGCGCGAACCGGGTTACAACCCCAATCGCTCCACACTGCCATCCATCAGCGGGCAAGTAAATTTTGAACATGTGCGTTTCCGTTATCGCCACGATGGCCCCGTCATTCTTGATCAATTTAATTTGCAGGTTCAACCTGGGGAAATCATCGGCATTGTCGGTCGCTCCGGTTCGGGCAAAAGCACGCTCACCAAATTAATCCAGCGCTTGTATATACCGGAAGCGGGCAGGGTGATGGTGGATGGCGTAGACCTTGCCATGGTGGATACCGCCTGGCTCAGGCGCAACATCGGTGTGGTACTGCAAGAAAACTTCCTCTTTAACCAAACCGTGCGTGAAAACATTGCCCTGACCAACCCCGCCGCCACCATGGAACAGGTTGTGGCCGTTGCCAAACTGGCCGGTGCCCATGAATTTATTGTGGATTTACCGGAAGCTTACGACACCCTGGTAGGCGAGCAGGGCAGTAACCTTTCCGGTGGCCAACGCCAGCGGTTGGCAATTGCCCGCGCGTTACTCACCAATCCCAAAATCCTGATTTTCGATGAAGCCACCAGTGCGCTCGATTACGAATCCGAACGCATCATCCAGGACAACATGGCGCAAATCTGTAAAGGCCGCACGGTCTTTATCATTGCCCACCGCCTAAGCACCGTGCGTATTTGCAACCGCATTATCGTAATGAATAAGGGCCATATTGTTGAGCAGGGTTCGCATAGTGAATTAATTTGCCAACAAGGTTATTACGCGCAACTGCACAGCTACCAGGATGTACCCCCTGTGCGACAAGATCAAAATCCTTCAACCACAAACCAACATTTTTCAGCCAGAACTACAGCCACCTCAATGGTTAAGGACGACGGCATATTGGAGGTGAGCCATGACTGATTTTTTTGAATTATTGCGTGAAGCCTGGCGCGAGCGCGGCAAGCTGGGCGATGGTGCCAAACAGCAAAGCCTTGCGGAATTTATGCCCGCCGCGCTGGAACTGCAAGAAACCCCACCCAACCCCCTGGTACGCTGGTTAGGCTGGACATTGATTGCATTATTCCTTATTACCTTATTGTGGGCCCTGATTGGCAAGGTCGATGTGGTTGCCAGTGCCGAAGGCAAAATCATTCCCGGCAGCCGCGTCAAGCAAATCCAGCCGCTGGATAAAGGGGTAATCAAAGTCATCCACGTCAAGGAGGGGCAATACGTAAAAGAAGGTGATCCGCTCATTGAACTGGACCGCACCATCACGTCAGCCGAACAGGCCCGTATGCAGCAGGAATTGCACAACGCCAGCCTGAACCTCGCCAGCAGCGAGGCATTGCAAACATTAATCGCCAACGAGCAAACGGCAAACGTAAAAAAGCCGGCTTCCGCAAGTGACCTGCTATTAGTCATTGACGATTCACTAAAACCCGCCGCATCGGAATTATTACTGCATCAACAAAAAACCTGGGAGCAGTGGCAACAATACCGGGCGCAATTAAGCAGCCTGCACAGTGCACTAACCAAAGCCCAAAGTGAAAAACGCGGCAATCGGGAAACCATCAAAAAACTCCAGCAAACCTTGCCGATGATCACCAAACGCGCCCAGGCCTTGCACAGCCTTTATCAAAAAAACATGGCCTCGGAAGCGGAATACCTCGAACTGGAACAAGAACGCATTGAACGCACCCAGGACCTCGCCACCCAACAACAATTCCAGCAACAATTAACCGCAGCGATCAACGAAGCCCAACAACAAATCAATGCGCTCAAAGCCGACACTAGCAGCAAACTGCTCGCGCAAATCGCCGATAGCCGCAACCAGATCGCTACCCTCAGCGAAGAATTGGTAAAAGTCCGCGACATGAATGACAAGCAAATCCTCTACGCCCCGGTCTCCGGTTACGTACAACAACTCGCCGTAAACACCATCGGCGGAGTAGTCACCGAAGCCCAGCAATTAATGATTGTCGTCCCGGAAGAAGAAAGCCTTGAAGTGCAGGTTATGCTCGGCAACCAGGACATCGGCTTCGTCCAAAAAGACATGCCGGCCGAAATAAAAATCCACACCTTCCCCTTTACCAAATACGGCCTGATCGACGCCACGGTCACCCACATCTCAGACGACGCGATCCTGGACGAAAAACTCGGCCTGGTGTACGCCATGCATTTAAAAATGCACAAAAGCACCATCCGCGTGGAAACCAAAGATGTGAAATTAATTCCGGGCATGGCGGTAACGGCGGAAGTGAAGACTACGCAGAGAAGGGTGATTGAATATTTCTTGTCGCCACTGCTGCGATACAAGCAGGAGAGTATTCGGGAGCGCTAAAGAAAAGGGTAGGGATATGAGAATTTTATTTATCCATCAAAATTTTCCCGCACAGTTTATTCACCTTGCGCCTGCATTGGCCGCAGACAGAAAAAACGATATTCGGGTACTGACGCCAAGCCGGCGTCCGGTACCGGCGGGGGTGAAGGTGCATCAGTACACAATCAGTCGCGCTAATAGTGAAAAAATCCACCCGTGGCTAACTGACATGGAAACCAAGGTTATCCGGGCCGAAGCCGCATTCCGGGCGGCACTGGCACTAAAACAACAAGGCTTCACCCCCGACCTCATTATTGCTCACCCCGGTTGGGGTGAAAGCCTGTTTTTAAAAGACGTATGGCCGGGCACCAAACTTGCGCTTTATTGCGAGTTCTATTACCAGGCCCAGGGCGCGGATACAAATTTCGATCCGGAATTTTCCCAATTCGAACCGGACCTCGTATGCCGGCTAAAATTAAAAAATGCGAATTTTGACCTGCATCTATTGCAAGCGGATGCAGGCATATCGCCCACGCACTACCAACGCTCCGTCTTCCCGGAATTCTTCCAGCCAAACATCAGTGTCATACACGATGGTATCAATACCGAGGTGCTAAAACCTAACCCCAATGTAACCATGCAATTAAACGGGCGGACCATTACGCGAAATGACCAAGTCATCACATTTGTAAATCGCAACCTGGAACCTATGCGCGGCTACCACATTTTTATGCGCGCGCTCCCTGAAATTCTTAAACGAAACCCAAAGGCCAGGGCAATTATTGTAGGTGGGGATGATGTAAGTTACGGCTGCAAACCCCCTCCCGGAATGAGTTGGAAAGAACTATTTTTGCAAGAGGTAAGCGCGCAATTGGATATGAGCCGTGTCCATTTTGTTGGAAAACTATCTTACCCAAATTTCGTCCAGTTACTGCAAATCTCCAGCGTGCATGTGTACCTAACCTATCCGTTCGTGCTTAGCTGGAGCCTGCTCGAAGCCATGAGTACAGGGTGCGCAATTGTTGGTAGCAGCACTGCGCCGGTCACCGAAGTCGTCAAGCACAATGAAACCGGAATGTTATTTAACTTTTTCAATAGTCAGAAACTTGTTGAACACGTTACCTGCTTGCTGAACGACAGTGATGAGAGAGCGGGTTTTGGAAACTTAGCGCGGGAATTTATAGTAAATAACTATGATTTGAAAAATGTTTGTTTACCTAAGCAACGAGAGTGGGTAGAAGAAATTATAAATTTAAGAGCATAACGAATAATAAAAACTAAAAGCTGAGTGTTCTATACAGGATTATATTTTGGGTTTCTATAGACAAACCAGATCGCACAATCACAACGGAGGATTGTCATCTATGATTGCTGAGCGGGCATACGCAAGTAATTTTTAAACTGTGACCCAATTTACTTGGTTACTACAATGTTATTTTTTCCCATTCTTTTTGTTATTACTCCTTGCTTGGGTATAACTGTGCTTGATAAGGCTATCAATCAGATGGTTGTTAATTTGCATTTTGGGGCTTTGCCATTCTGATTCGCTACAATTTATGGCAAAAGTGAAACGTAAACCACCGTTTATCGCGTCCTTAAATTAAAGGAATATCATGGAAATTATTTTTTTATTATCTGCTGGGCCAATAGGCTTATTTGTTCTCTGGGTTAATCGCTATCGGAACAAAATAGGTGGTATTGTGATAAAAAATACTTGCTTTTATTGGTTGGGTGTACTTTTTTATATCATGAGCTCTCTAATTTCCCCCGGGATTCCAGCCTATCTTATTTACGAATGGTCAAAGTCTGTTGGTTCGGGTAGCGGTCTAGCATTTTTGTTAATATTGCCGTTTTCAATACTCACATTTATTATTGGGATTATATTTTTTTCGATAAACAACAAACGAAAAAAAATAAAGAAAATTTAAACTGGAAATTCCAGAGTCGCGCACTTAATATGCTAGACATTTTGTAATTCGCCTTTTTGTGGTTTTGCTACGAAAAAATATTTTATAAAAAAAGCAACTTACAATCTGCGGTTGAATTCAGTGTTATCCATGATAGGGATATAGATAAAATGCGCTTCGTGATTTTTTCATTATTTCAGTTTTATTGGAAATTATATTGTATTGTCGATCTTATCGAGGTTATGAGGAGGATAAATTTCCCACATTTAATTAAATGTGCTTGAAGATAAAGAAGAGACATTTTAGCGTGGATTTTTCGAAAAATGTTGTACTCGAACACTATCTGGTTTCTGGAGTTATTGAACAAGATTGCTATCCTGCTGATTTAGCAAAGTGTATTCTAAACTCTAAAAACTGTGAAGAGGTTTAAATTTTATTTGGCAGTGATGATCTAAGCTCAATAAGGATTAGAAATAATGACTATTGTGAGGATTAATTCATGATAGGGGCTCGCAGGGAAGGAGATATTAATCTTGATTTTATGTGGCATGGTGGGCGGAAAGCAACATTACTTGATCCGTCAAAGTAAAAGCAGGGTTTCAGACTATGTGGTTCGGTACCGTTATGGTGAACGAAATAAATATGGTGTAAGAAAATTTACATTCTTTATTGAAAAATATAAAAGTGACGAAGTTGTTGCAATATAAAGTAACTATCAATTAATTTTGGGGAAAAATGAGCAACAGAAATCGGTTCTATTTGGATGGGATTCATCAGAAGGGAAAAGATCTGTCCATTAACTTCACCTGAAAAACATAAAGAACCTCACCGCTGAATTTAAAGAATTCACATCCGCCAGTGGCAGTAAATTTATTGCACGGCATGAAAACGGAACCACAACCATTGCGTACAACTTTAGCTATGTGAACGGGAGCTACGTCTACGACAATGCAAATGCGTGGGAAATCGTTGAGCGTGACATTGTTCCTGGCATCGGAACCTATGATGCGGTTGGTAAAATGCAAGGGGCCAGCTTATTTGGTGATGCGGGAAACGACTATCTGTTTGGCGGCGCACGATCTGATTATTTATCCGGTGGTGTTGATAAAGACACAATCTTCGGTGGGGAAGGGCAAGACGTTATTGATGGTGGGTTGGATAATGATGTTCTTTTATATGAGAAGAAAGTCGCTTAAACCCCATTTACAAAATGGCGCCAATTGATATTATCTGCGCTGCATTTTACCCGCCTAACTCACAGGGCAATGGATGATTCATTAAATGAATCCCTCTATCACACTGGATGTATAAATGGATGTGCTCCTAAATTAACTTGTAAAATTATCGCATCATAGGGTTTATCAATCCTATTCGTTTTTACTTTAAGGAATTAATCATGGGATTCAAAAGAAGATTTTTTGGCGATAAGTATTTAAATAGAGAAGGCTTATTAAAACATCTTTATTATAGAATTATGATTCGCGGTTGGTTTATAGATTTGCCAATTTTAATTGCAGTGTGTTACTTCATTCCTTGGGATAGGTTATACGATACTGCTTTTCTGCAATTAATTATCCAGTTTATGGAATCGAGAATTCCCAACATACAGGAAAATAGAGCACATTCAGATTTTCCAAAATACGCTGTAGCTTATTTAAGCGTTATTCATCTCTTAGGGTTTCTTTGCTTGTTGTTTCCAATAATTTATTCGAGAAAATCAAAGGAGGTTAACGATCATCTAGTTAAAAGCGGTCACCATCCATTAAAGATGATTTTGTTTGGTGTTGTTACAACATTTGTATTCATAGTGCCTCCATTGTATATCGGAGCGGTTACATATTTTGGCTGCACCGAATGTTCGTATCACTATAAGCTATCACTAATCGTCGGAGCCATAGTGCCGTGGGCGTTACTTAATTTTCTTCTTCTCTATACATTAATTGTTGTAAAAAATTATTTTCAAGTGAAATAGGAGATTTAACATGTCGGACGTTTTGATTGATATTGGTTTAAGCGAAGAACAAAAAGCGGCTTTGGAGGCGATGCTTGAGGGGTTTGAAGAATCGGCAAAAGGCGAGGGAATAAAGGGGGCTTCACAAAACTATAAACGAACCATGCTACTTAAAGAGAGGCATCCAGACTATAGAGATCGGAAGTATTCAGTTTGAATGGTTAAGGGAAATTTAACTTATTAGCATTACAAAGGTAATATGCTAAAAGGCTAAATAGAAGAAACGAATTTGGCGGTTTTATTATAGCTTTAAAAAACCAATGCGTTGCAATAGACTGGGCGACGTGCAGTCCAAGCGAATTTAAATATGCTTATCAAATATTTTATTTGGTTTTTTTTGGGAATTATTGGTTACTGGGTTGTATTGTTTCGCTGGCACAGAACGGAGTGGCGTGAAAGATTTGTAGTTAATTTGCATAATTTCCTTTGGTTGGGTGGTCTAGCTATTTATCCCGTATATCGGTGGTTCTCAACTGGTGTTTCGTTTTCAAATGTCACCATTGAAGAATATTTTATTTTTTATATGGGTGTAACAATTTCGGCTTTTGTTCATAGGTTTTGGTTTTCTAAAACATGATTTGTTGCTGCGATACCCTTTTTTAATCTCAGTCTATGAAACGACATGAGTATGTATGCCACCAATTATCAATGTTAATTGTTTTCAGTAGTTGTTCATGGATAAAATATAGTTTTAACGTAAGAATAAACTATGACTTTAAAACGAAAATTTTGGGGCGATAGCTATGTGGATCGAACCAGTGTCTTAAAGCACCTTTACTATAGAATAATTTTTTTAAGAGGATGGTTTATCGATTTTCCGATTCTTATGGTTGTTAGTTATTTAATTCCTTGGGATAAATTTTATGGATATGAGGTTGTGAAGAAATTTGTAATGTTTATGGAGTCATATATACCGAATATTCAAAAAAATAGAATTCATTCTGATTTTCCAGAATTTGCAATCACATATTTGAGTTTCATTCATTTGCTAGGATTCATTTGTCTTTTGTTTCCATTTTTTTATTCTAAAGCCACAAAAGAAGTTAATGATTATTTAATAAAAAGCAAAAATCATCCTTTAAAGGTAATTTTTTTTGGAATAGCCACAATTCTAATTTTTTTAATCCCTCCTTTGTATGTGGGCGCTGTAACGTATTTTGGTTGTTATCAATGCTCTTATCATTATCAGATTTCTCTTATTGCAAGTGCAATTTTTCCATGGTGCTTACTTAATCTATTTTTTTTAATTACGCTTATGGTTGTGAAGAATTATTTTTTTAGTAAACAAGAGATTTAACATGTCGGATGTTTGGATTGATATTGGTTTAAGCGAAGAACAAAAGGCGGCGTTGGAGGCTATGCTTGCGGGATTTGAGGAATCGGCAAAAGGCGAGGGAATGAATGGCCTGCACGAAACCATAAACGTTAAAACTGAATTGCTAAAAGAGAAGTATTCAGTCTATGACATGACCAACAACATCGGTTGTGAATAGGTTAGTAAAGCGAGACTCAACTGATTGTAATGAAGGTATCTATCGAAAAAATAAGGGGCGATAACGGATATTGTTAATGAGAAAATTATTGGCAGCTCACACAGTGCTGGTTTTGCGAGGAAAGTCGCTTAAATCATGTTTTATAAAATGGTGCCAATTGATATTGTCCACTTCCCCTATCCTGAGACAGACATAACTGGAGTTTTCTGAGAATATTAC
>CAMLKG010000020.1 GCA_946480695.1 uncultured Cellvibrio sp. | reverse complement strand
GGGCGGGACAGGCCCGGGCCGGACACGCCGTGAATCCATCCATGGAGGCTCATCGTCGACATCCATGTCTCCGATGGTCTTGCAGGGAAAACCCGCCTCCCGTACTCGCTATGTGCCATGAGGTTTAGGTTTTGCTAAAAGGTTTCAGCACCGAACTCCAGCGTATCCTGGTTATCCTTGTCGTTTGCAGTGTGATTGGTTTTTTCAGCGACCATTATTCGCTGTGGATGCTAATCGGCTGCGCGGTTTACATTATCTGGATGCTCTGGCAAATGCGCCGCCTCAACCAATGGCTGGTGCGCCGGGAGAGTGAGCACCCGCCCGAGGCCAGTGGTATCTGGGGCCAGATTTTCGACAACATCTACCAACTGCAACGCGACCAGCGCCTGGAAAAGGAAAACTTGCAGGCGGTGATTAAACGTATCCAGGAAATCAGCTCCGCGCTAAAGGACGGCCTGGTCATCCTGGATGCGCGCGGTCACCTGGATTTCTGGAACCCGGCGGCACACCGCATGCTCGCGCTCAATACCCGGGACCAGGGACAATCGGTCATCAACTTTATTCGCCATCCCAAATTCGTTGCCTATTTTGAAGAAGGCAACTATGAGGAGCCGCTGGACCTGCCATCATCGCGCTTCCCTTCCAAGCACCTGCAATTCCAGGTTACCCGCTTCGGCAAGAATGAACGCCTGATTGTGATCCGCGATGTAACCCAATTACATAACCTGGAAAAGATGCGCCAGGATTTCATTGCCAACGTCTCCCACGAGTTGCGCACCCCGCTCACGGTCATCAATGGCTATGTGGAAACCTTGGCCGACAACAACACCACTCCCGGCTGGAACAAGCCGCTGCAACAAATGCTGCAGCAATCCAAACGCATGTCGTTGTTAATTAACGACCTGCTGGTACTGTCCAAACTGGAGACCACCGAGGCCGGCCACAACCATAAACCGATCAACATCGAACAATTGCTCGCCGTTGTAAAAAGCGAAGCCGATGTGTTGAGCCGCGAAAAAGCGCAGCAACTCACCCTTATTTGCAATAACACTACCAGGCCGCTGCTATTGACGGGTAACGAAAAGGAATTGCACAGCGCCTTTTCCAACCTGGTGATCAACGCCGTCAAATACACACCTAATGAGGGCAAGATCAGTATCTTGCTCTGGCAGGACCAGAAGCATTTCTATGTTTCGGTGAGCGACAACGGGCCGGGCATCGAAGCCCAGCATATCCCGCGCCTGACCGAGCGTTTTTATCGCGTGGACGCCAGCCGCAACAGCAGCACCGGCGGGACAGGCCTGGGCCTGGCGATCGTTAAACACGTGCTTATGCGCCACGACGCGGAATTGCAAATCACCAGTGAACCCGGTAAAGGCAGTATGTTTACCTGCGTCTTTCCGTTGCCCCATCGTTAGCCTGCGGGTCCGGCAACCGGACTGACAACATTGTCAGATAAATCATCCAGACGCGCTAATAACCCGTCCTCGGGCAAATTAATTGTGGAACTCCTTCGCAAATTCGAACTTATTTCCAAAACTCTTACCGTGGAAACCCAAAGTCGCACTCGCCAAAACAACGTTGTCATTTTAGACTCGATCCATGCAATGAAACCGGCGTCAACGCCCTACCTTGCATAAGTTCATAACAAGCGACGCCCGTTGTGTCGTACCGGTAAATGATCAAACCTAAATTACCCAGGAGATTGAGAGTGAAAAAGACAATAAAGACCTGCGGGATTTCCGCTGTTGTACTGGGCTCACTGCTGGCGGCCAGCCAGGCGTTTGCCCACGGATACGTATCCTCTCCAAAATCGCGTTACATCCAATGTGCGGAAAACGGCATTGAAAACCCGACCCACCCGGCGTGTATCGCGGCCAAGGCGGCAGGCAACCAGGGGCTTTACACCCCGCAGGAAGTTGCGGTGGGCGGCGTAAAGGATAACCATGAATACTTCATTCCCGATGGCCGCCTCTGTTCTGTTAACCGCTCCAACCTCTTTGGTATGGACCTGGCCCGCACTGACTGGCCAGCCACCAGCGTAAGCCCCGGCCCACGGACGTTTACCTGGACCAATACCGCTGCGCATAAAACCATGTATTTCCGGTACTACATCACCAAGCAGGGCTACAACCACAGCCAGCCACTGCGCTGGAGCGACCTGGAGTTGATCCACGATTCCGGTAAGGCCGACCAGGAAACGGTTTCCAACCACCTGGTAAACCTGCCCCAGCGCACCGGTCGCCACATTGTGTACAGCATCTGGCAACGCGACTGGGAGCGCGATGCGGCTGAAGGTTTTTACCAATGTATCGATGTGGACTTCGGTGGCGGCACTGCGTCTTCCGTGGCTAACTCATCCGTGGGCTCGTCCGCGCCTTCATCCGTGGCGTCTTCGGTAGCCAGCTCCGTGGTTTCCGGCGATACCTGCGCCAACCTGCCCGCCTGGAACGCCAGCAGCGTGTACACCAATCCGCAACAAGTGAAACACAACAACAAGCGCTACCAGGCCAATTACTGGACCCAGGGCAACGATCCGGCAACCAACTCGGGCCAATACAGTTACTGGCTGGATCTGGGTAGCTGCATCACTTCCGGTAGCTCTGTTTCCTCGGCGCCAAGCAGTGTTGCACCAGGCTCTTCCAGCAAATCCAGTGTTGCGGTATCCAGCGCGGCGTCTTCGGTGGCTACCGGTAGCTGTACTTCCCCTGTCTATGTGGATGGTTCCAGTTACGCAACCGGTACCAAGGTACAAAACGGCGGCAATGAGTATCAATGCACTGTCGGCGGCTGGTGTACAGTGGGTGGCCCCTACGCACCGGGTACCGGCTGGGCATGGCAAAACGCCTGGTCACTGGTTCGCAGTTGTAATTAAGCAACTTCGACCAAAAATTCACCCCGACAAATCCTGCAAGATAAAGCGGTGTGGATAAAAAACGGCGATCCCCGGATCGCCGTTTTTTATTTTGGGAAGGGCAGCGAAAGGTTTCGGATACCCTTCCTGGCCATTGCCAAATATCCTGGCCAAAAAAATATCTGGCCATTGAAAGATATCCTCGGCTCCACTGGCAGCGTTAATGCGGTGATTGGAACTGCAACCGCGCCAATTGTTGATAAAGCTCACTGCTGGCCAGCAATTCCTGGTGTGCACCGCTGGCAACGATCCTTCCCTGCTGCAACACCACAATCCTATCGGCATTAATGATTGTAGAAAGGCGATGGGCAATCATAATCGTTGTACGGTTTTGCATTAATACTTCCAATGCCATTTGCACTTGTTGTTCGCTATTGGAATCCAAGGCGCTGGTTGCTTCATCCAATAATAAAATCGGGCGGTCTGCAAGGATGGCGCGCGCAATGGCAATGCGTTGTTTTTGCCCACCGGACAAGCGCACACCGCGCTCGCCCAGGAAACTATCCAGGCCTTCCGGTAACTGCTCGATAAATTCCATGGCGAAAGCCGCCTTGCAAGCGGCAATAACCGCATCATCCGTTGCATCCGGGCGCGCGTAGCGCACATTGTCGCGCAGGCTGCTGGCGAAAATAACCGGGTCTTGCGGCACCAGGGCGATGCGCTGGCGCAGTGCGTGTATATCGGCGTGTTTAATATCCACACCATCCAGCAAAATTTCACCGGCCTGCGGATCATAAAAACGCTGCAACAATTGAAACACCGTTGTCTTGCCGGCACCCGATGGCCCAACCAACGCAATTTTTTCACCCGGGTGGATATGTAAATTAAAACCTTCGAAAACCGGTGAATCCGGACGCGATGGATATGTGAACCGAATATTGCGCATCTTCAACTCGCCGGTGGCGGGTGAGGGTAAAGCTACCGGATATTCCGCCTGCGGCAAGCTTGACGGTGTTGCGAGCAGTTCCACCAATCGCTCGGTAGCCCCGGCTGCGCGTTGCAGATCGCCGATAACTTCGGAAATAGTGCCCATTGCACTCGCGACTATCACGGCATAAAAAATAAATGCCGATAATTCGCCGGCACTGATTGCCCCGGTTAAAACGTCATGGCCACCCACCCACAAAATTAACGCTACTGCACTGAATACCAGGGTAATCACTGCCGCTACCAACAATGCACGCTGGCGAATTCGTTTGATTCCCGTCGCAAACGTCGATTCTACCCGTGAGTTAAATTCACCGGCCGATTCAGTTTCGTGCCCATAGGCTTGCACCGTGCGAATCTCATGGATAACTTCATCGGTGTAAGCACCTACATGCGCCACTGAATCCTGGCTCGCGCGCGCCAGGGTGCGCACGCGGCGACCAAACGCAATAATCGGCACCAATACAAACGGGATCGCCGACAACACCAGCAAAGTCAGTTTCACGCTGGTGATCGCCAGCATTACCAACCCACCCAGCAGCAGCAAGGCGTTGCGCAGGGCCATGGAAACACTGGAACCGATCACGGTTTCCAACTGGGTGGTGTCGTTGGTCAAGCGCGAAAGCACATCGCCCGTGCGGTTTTGCTCAAAAAATTCCGGCGAAAGGCTCAATAAATGCGAAAAAACACGCCGCCGTAAATCCGCCGTAATGCGTTCGCCCAACCAGGACACAAGATAGAAACGCATATAAGTGGCCAGCGACATTACCAATATTACCGCCAGCATTCCCAGCAATGCATAATTGAGCCACTCAGCGCTGCCGGCTACAAAGCCTTTGTCGATCACTTGCTTCAATCCCTGCCCGACCAACAACACCGACGCAGCCGCAACTACCAGCGCAAGCAGCGCTGCCAAAATACGCCAACGATAGGGCCGTAATAAATCCAATAAAATTTGCCGACGGGAAAGAGGGGTAGCCATAACGTATCCGGAATCCAAAAATATTTTGGGAAGATTGGGCAGCTAACCGTTAAAAACAAGCGAAGTCGGGGAAGTGATGATTTTTGTCAGGTGGCCGCGCGGGGTAAAAGCGGCGCAAAAAAAAAGCGAGAGGGTTAGTCTCGCCTTTTTTGCTACGGATTAATTTCCGAAGAAATTAGATAGCGGTAATGTTTTCAGCTTGTGGGCCTTTTTGGCCTTGGGTCACAGTGAAACTTACACGTTGGCCTTCAGCCAGGGTTTTGAAACCAGAACCAGCGATTGCACTGAAATGTGCGAATACATCCGGACCAGATTCCTGGGCGATAAAGCCGAAACCTTTAGCTTCGTTGAACCACTTAACAGTACCGGTAACAGTCTTTGACATGTTAATCATCCTATTTAAAACAGAAGTAATTGAAACCCGCGAACGGGCAGTTTGTGCTGGAAATGTGGGAATTACTTATGAAACAGGACGAGGTACTTGGTGGAACTTCGAAATGATGTGCATAAATATTAATCGTACTTTCAAGCACGGGCCAGTGTACACTCGCTGCCTTCAAAGTCAATCACCTATTACCTCGAATGGAGGAATAGTCGCCAATCCCCTCCCTTTTTGATGAATGGTTATAATGCGCGTGGTATTCATTCCCTTTGGAGCCAGTATGTTCCAACGTTACGCCCGCTTAGGGTTATTGTTGTGCATGGTCATCCCCCTGCAATTGCATGCCCAGGCGGGGGCATTTAATTTGGAAGATTGGCCCAATACCCAGGCGAGCCTCAAGCCCCTGTATGTAAAAGCCATTATGGAACAGGCGGGTGTGCATAAGGTGAGCTTTAAATTGCCGGCAGATTTCTATATCGGGGAATTGGATAAATTCGCGGCCTTTGCCGCCGGGGAAAAATACCAGCCCTGGTTAAAAACATCCGTTGCGCAAAGCCTTGCAACTATGGCCGTCATCCACTGCGATTGGAATAATGGCGTACCGCCCTGGGAGTTTGCCCAAAAATATCTCGGTGAGGCACAAATAGAATTATTAACACCCCGGTATACCGCCGCAATCGCCAGGCTGCAAAACAATTGCGCCCCTGACTGAATACTTCCCGCATCGCCGGGAACGCGGTGCGCATAAAATCCGATGCGCTGCACCAACAGCAACTTATCGAAAATTTTGTTAACTCCCTTCTAGTTAATGCGCTCGTTAATTTTCCGGAAGCCATCTAGGCTATAAACTGAATTTTTTTCCGAGTTCTTCCATGACACGTCAATCCCATCCCTATTTAATTGTGCTGCTCGCCGCAATCATTGCCGTTACGCCGCTCGCGGTGGATATGTATTTACCCGCAATGCCGGATATCGCGCGCAGCCTGGATACCCACATCGGCAACGTGCAACAGTCGCTAAGCATTTACCTCGCAGCCTATGCTGGCGGCATGTTGTTATTCGGGCCGCTGGCGGATCAACTCGGTCGGCGCCCACTGGCAATTTTTGGTTTAACCGGTTTTACCCTCAGTAGTGTCGGTTTGGTTTTTGCGGACAGCATTGAATTATTTTTAACGTTGCGTACCACCCAAGCCTTTTGCGGCGCTGCCGCTACCGTCGTTGTACCGGGCCTGGTGAGGCATTTGTACCAGGAACACACCGCCAAGGGCATGTCGTACCTTTCCATGATCATGATGCTGGCACCGTTACTGGCCCCGAGCATCGGCAGCGTTATTTTATTAATAAGCCAATGGCACAGCATTTTTGCGGTATTGGCACTTTACGGCGCGATAATTTTTGCCCTGGTGTGGAAGTGGTTGCCGGAAATCAGCAAACCGATTGACCCGAATGCTGCGCACAAAAAAATGAATTTTTTTAGTGGCTACACAATAATTTTTTCCAATCCGCAAGCACGACCGATGATCGCCAGTATGATGTTTGGCTCATTTGCATTTTTCAGTTTTATCACTGCCGTTTCGTTTTTATACATCAATTATTTTGGCGTAAGCGAACAGGTATTTAGCTTGCTGTTCGGTGCCAACGTCATTTGCTTGATGGCTACCAACTTCATCAACAGCCGCCTGGTTACCCATTATGGCCCCTTGCGTATGCTGCGCGCCGGTGTGGTTATAGGGTTAACCAGCGCGATAATCTTGTGCCTGGTGAATTACCTGCAATTGGGGATTGCCTACACGGTGATTGCATTAGCGCCGTTAATGGGCTCATTGACACTCATGGGAACCAACGCGGATGCAATATTGCTGATGAAATTTCCCCATAACACCGGCACCACAACCGCCGTGGCTGGCACCCTGCGCTTTGGCAGCGGCGCCTTTGCCGGGCCCATACTCGCCTTTTTCTACACCGGCACTGCGATGCCATTTTCGCTGTTAATGCTGGCCGGGGTTACTGGCGTACTTGTTTGCCAGGTTTGGTACTGGCAAGTTAGTAAAAGCGCCCTGGCGGGTGAGTAACCGGCGATTAATGTTCCAGGCAAATAACCACAGCGGCGTGGTACGCCTTCCAATATACGGGAATAACGTAAGAACGCATTTGTCGCGGCAGATGGATTTGACTGGGCGCACCCTCAATCATTACCGGGACAGAAATCATAAAATCCTGGCCAAACTGGCTGCGCGCATTCCCCGAAATAGTATTGGCAACTTCACCGACCAAATCAAAAATATGCGCATTGCCCGTATCCAATTCCCCAATGCTCAGGAGTAAATGTTTTAGCAATATGCGCGGCGCGGTGAAATACACGCAACCACGATAGGGGCCGGAAATACCAATAATGCCGGTGACATCGTAAGCAGCGGGATTTTCATTTTCCACCAGATAAGGTGTACCTACTTTTACTTCCTTATCATTCGTATAGTGAAAGTAACGTATAACGCCGTCGATAAATACCTGTAAAGTTTCTTGGGACATTTCTTGATTTAATCCTCGATTAGCTCGGTCAATGCTTCCAGCAACTGTTCATCCGTAAAAGGTTTACACAAGAATCCACGCGCGCCTTTTTTTAACGCTTCTATGCCCGTGGATTTATCGGAAAGCGCAGAAATCACCAGGATGCGCAAATCGGGATCCATTGCCATTAACTGCTGGATGCAGGCGATACCATCCATCTCCGGCATGGTTAAATCCATCGTCACAACTTGCGGTCGGGTATCCCTGTAAAATTGCAGAGCCTGGACACCGTTGGCGGCGGAGGCAACCACATGAAACCTTCCCGAGTCATTACAACGCTCAATCTTGCGGCGAATAACATTGGAATCATCGACGATCATTAGCGAAAGCATTGGCGTGTTTTCCAAAAAAATTTTATGAATTGCCGCAAGATCACGCGGCAATGATTTCGGTGTTGCCATTAACCGGTTTAAGAGGATGCGCCGCGATAATTGGCAAATTTACTACAAAGCGACAGTGGCTACCGCGACGACTGGACACCGTAATTTTACCGCGATGCGCCAACACATGGTTCATGATTGCTGCCATTCCAACACCGCGTCCCGCGTCTTTCGACACTTCCCGCGCGGTACTGAAACCTTCTTGAAAAATTAACCCCAACAAATGTTTGTTATCCCAGGATTCAATTTCCGTGTCAGACCATTTACCGGAGGCGTACGCTTTTTCGCGAATGGCATCGTAATCAAGCCCGGCCCCATCATCCATGACCGTTAATTCCATTGCCGTTGCGGATATTCTTGCCAGGCGCAGATCAATGCGTCCTTTAACGGGTTTTTCACTTAATTCCCGATCAACAGGCAATTCGATACCATGGACAATGGCATTGCGCAGCAATTGGATAATAATTTCTTTAATCTGTTGCCGGTAACCTGTTTCCAGTTCAATTTCCTGTAAGCCACTGGTTACCAGCCCCACCAATTTCCCGCTGCGCAGCGCAATGTTTTGTACAAAATCCTCAAGGTGATCCCAGGTATGGCGATGGTCGTGGATTGGTGTGGACGGCAACCGGGATTTATTAGCGCCGACAATTGCAAATTGGCCCAACCTCTCTGTGAGATGCTCAACCTGCTGGGTGTAGCTTATTAAGTTCTCCAGTTGCACAGTCAGGCCCAAATAATCATTGCCACTTAAATCCGGCTTATCGCGTAATAAAGCCAGCGTATCTTCCATGTTGTGCGCAGCGGCTTCAAAGAATTCCAGTTTTAAAGAAGCAGCCTCCCCTTTAAAGTTATGGATTTCACGGAAAATGCTGTTTGCCTTCTCGCGTACCGCCAGGTCTGTCTTGGCTGGCAATCGTAAAATGGTATTGACTCGATTAAAGCAGTTGAAACTGTTCGCGATAAACTCACGCAATAAACCGGGATGGGTGTGGAGCAAACCGGTGATCATTTCAAGTTGGGATTCGTTGCGCTTGCGACTCTCGTTAAGTTCGCGTTCCAGTTTTACCTGTTCACTAATATCCAGCACCGTTACCAACACATGCGAAATTCCCGCCTGATCATTTTCATCCTTTTGATAGGCACGAGCAAAACTGAATTGCAGATGTTTGGTAAGGAAACCACCACCCTGGCTGGCAATATTTACTTCCACATTGCTGAGCGGGTTCAAATCACCAATAAGTTTTTCCTTTATCTTGGGATCAAACAATAGTTCGATAAACCCACGCGCTGTTTCCGCATCTTTGGCACTGACTATATTCCCGAGCAACGCTTGGAATGATTGCCCGGAAAACTCTTGCTTTCCCAAAACATCGGATAGTTTCGCTGAATGCTGGTCGCCAATAATTAAATTCCTATTAATAAGGAACAAGCCTTCGTTCACGGTTTCCAGGATTTCAATGGTTTCACGGCGCGCCTTTTCAATCACCTTGTCACTATCGCGCAACTGGCGGATAAAATGCAGCATGATAAACAGGAAGTTAATGATAGCCAGGCAAATACCCAACGTCTGGATCGTCCGTAAGCGTTTCGCCTTGGAAGCGGCGAGCTGCTCAAGGCTCACGGTTAAATCATTCATGGACGTGAGGATAGTCAGGTTGTGGGTGCGCGCCTGGGCGACTGCGACTGACAATGGCCCATAAAAGTCCATGCCGTTTTTGACAGATTCAGAGAAATCCTCAATGCTTTTTTTATAGGGCTGCCACAGTTGTAACGTGTTTTGTAACGAATCCTTTCCCAAACGATTGCCTACCGGTTCCAGAATTACTGAATCCTTTCCCGCACCGCGGACTTGCCCGCCATTGATGAATGCGTTCAGGGTTTCGTCAAATAATCCTTTACTTAATTGCAGCTCATCAAATGCGGTGGTGAAGGTTACAGGGTCATCCTTCGAGAGATCCAAAACCAATAGGGTTTTGGCCATTCGTTGTGACAACATGCGTTGGCGACCCGCAAGGTTTACCCCAATCGCATCTTCCGCAATTTCATAGGAAACATAAAAATTGAAAATTAAAACCGAGGCATCGAGTAATAAAAATAACGCAACCGAAATAATAATGCCGCGGTATTTGCCGACATCGAAATCAAATAATGATGACATTTATTGGCCCGTAATCATGAGTAATTATTACCGCAGGTTAATGCGGCCGGGCAATATATTCCCGCCCTGAACAACTCCGCAGATTCGCTGTAGCACGCTGGTTTAATCGCGAGCAGTAAACCTATTTAGCAAAACTTGTTTAGCGAAACTTGTGCCAATCAGTGAAAGTGCAGCCCACAGGGACCAAGTGGAGGGCATAACCCCGTTTTTGATTATGTTTAGTGCAAAAGAAATTTTTGATGGTAAAAAAGCAACGTTAAAATCAGGCACCGATGCCAATGCTTTGGTGCACCAGGATTTCATTGCGCACGAATTTGGTCCATTATTATTTTGGCCTGTGAATCTATTCGTCTTGCAACTGCATTGCCCACAGCCGGGCGTAATGTCCTTGCAGGGCAAGTAGTTCGCTGTGGGTTCCCTGTTCAATTACCCGACCATGTTCCATGACGACGATGCGATCAGCATCGATAACCGTGGAAAGGCGATGTGCAATTACCAATGTGGTATGGCCCGTGGAAACTTCGCGCATGGCTTCAAGGATGGCGGCTTCGGATTTTGAATCCAGCGCGCTGGTGGCTTCATCAAAAATTAGGATGCTTGCGCCTTTTAACAAGACACGTGCGATTGCAATGCGTTGCTTCTCACCGCCGGATACTTTCAACCCGCGCTCGCCCACCAGGGTTTTATCACCCTCGGGCAAACTGCTAATAAACTGTTCCAGGTGGGCCATTTTGATGGCGCGGTCGATTTGTTCACTGCTTGCGCCCGGATTTCCGTAGGCGATATTTTCGCGGATGCTCGCGTTGAACAACACGGTATCCTGCGGCACCACGGCAATCGCGCGGCGCAATGACTCCAGGGTAACCTGGCGAATATCCTGGCCATCGATAAGGATTTCCCCACCATCAATATCATAAAAACGGTAGAGCAAACGCGAGAGCGTGCTCTTGCCGGCCCCTGACGAACCGACAATGGCAACTTTGCTCCCCGCCGGAATATGTAAATCCAGTTGTTGCAAAATGGGCCGCTCTTTATGGTAGGAAAAATCCACCTGTTGCCAGCGGATATCACCGCGACTTACCTGTAAGGGCACGGCGCCCTGTGCATCGCGGATCGCCGGATTGCGCTTTAATAGGGCCAACATGTTTTCCAGGTCTGTTAATGAGCGGCGGATTTCGCGATAGACAAAGCCGAGAAAATTGAGCGGGATAAATAACTGGATCATGTAGGCATTAATCATTGCCAGGTCACCAAGCGTCATGGCCCCGTCCAACACGCTTTGCGCCGCCATCCACATCATTGCCGTCATCGCCAGCGCAATAATCAGGGCTTGGCCGGAGTTAAGCGCAAGCAGCGACATACGGTTCTTTAATTTGGCGTTTTCCCATTTTTCCAAAAAATTATCATAGGTTTCTGCTTCGTAACGTTCATTATTAAAATATTTGACCGTTTCGTAGTTAAGCAATGAATCAATCGCGCGGGTACTGGTGGATGAATCCGCCTGGTTTGCTTCGCGCACAAACTTGTTGCGCCATTCAGTGGTGTAAACGGTAAACACCACATAAATTGCCACCGCAAACAGGGTGATGACCGCATACCAAATGGAAAAAGCCGCCGCGAAAATGATGGCGACCATCAGGATTTCAAATAGCGTGGGAACAATATTGAACATCAAAAAGCGCATCAGAAAACTGATGCCGTTAGTGCCGCGCTCAATATCGCGACTAATGCCGCCCGTTGCGCGGTCCAAGTGAAACGCCAACTCCAGCGAATGCAAATGGTTAAACACCCGCAAACCAATCTTGCGCATCGCGTGTTCGGTGACGCGGCTAAATAACGCATCGCGCACTTCGCCAAAAAATACGCTCCCGAAGCGCAGCGCCCCGTAAAACAGGATAAAGAAGGCGGGTAATGCCAGTTCTGGTGCAAGGCTGCGGTCAACACCATCGATAATATGTTTAAGCGCCCAGGGCATTAACAGGGTCGCGCCCTTGGCGGCCAGCAGGGCGAGTATCGCCAGTAAAACGCGCCCTTTAAATTCCCATAAATAGGGCAGGAGATATTGCATGCTTTGGCGCAAGTTCACCCTGGCATTTTCTTCGCGGGTCTCATTATTGGGGTGAACGGATAAACCGGAAGAGTGCATGCCACGCATAACAACAGCCTGTGAAAGGTGGAAAGTTCCAATGCTAGCAGAATAATCCTCGCGGCAAGTGCTACCATATGCACTTTCAACTTCTTTCTCTTTTTTTCATGAAAATACCCAAACGTTTACAGCCGCTCGTCGATGATGGCTTGATTGATGAGGTTTATTACCAATTGATGAGTGGAAAAGAGGCGCAAGTATTTGTAGTCAGCGCCAACAACGAAGTGCGCTGCGCAAAGGTTTATAAAGAAGCCAACAAGCGCAGCTTCAAGCAGGCCGTGCAATACCAGGAAGGCCGCAGCGTGCGCAATTCACGCCGCGCGCGCGCCATGGCCAAGGGAACCAAATATGGCCAAAAGGAAGCGGAAGACGCCTGGCTAAACGCCGAAGTGGACGCGCTGTATCGCCTCGCTGAAGCCAGCGTCCGCGTCCCTAAACCCTATTGGTTTTTGGAGGGCGTACTGGTGATGGAGCTGGTGGTCGATGAGGATGGCGACCCGGCACCGCGTTTGGATGATGTTGCCTTTGATGCGGAGACCGCGCGCGATTACCACGGGCGCATGATGCAGGAGATAGTGCGCATGCTTTGTGCCGGCCTGGTTCACGGCGACCTCTCCGAGTTTAATGTATTGATCGATCACTCCGGCCCGGTGATCATCGATTTACCACAGGCGGTGAATGCGGCAGGTAACAATAACGCCAGGATGATGCTGTTGCGCGATGTCAATAACATGACCCAATACTTCGGCCAGTACGCGCCGGATTTATTAGTCACCCACTACGGCGAGGAAATTTGGGATCTGTTCGAGCACGGTAATTTGCACCCCGATGTCAAGCTCACCGGGCAATTTGCGCAAAGCAATGTGGAGGCGGATATAGCGACCATGATGCGCATTATCGAGCACGCCAGGCAGGAAGAGGAGGAGCGGAAGGAGCGCGAACGCATGGCGCGCAACGGGGAATTCTAGGGCCTGCCGGCAGGTAAGCGAATCACCACGCGCAAGCCGCCCAGCGGGCTGGATTCCAGTGCAAGTTCACCACGGCAATGTTCGACAATATCGCGCACTATGCTTAAACCCAGGCCGTGGCCCTGTACTTGTTCATCCGCGCGTGCACCCCGGTTCATAACCTGCCCACGCATTTCCGGTGCTATGCCCGGCCCGTCATCATCGATCCATAATTCGTAATACTGGTCCGCCAGCCGGACTGTTAATTGCACATTTCGCTGCGCCCACTTGCAGGCGTTATCGAGCAAATTGCCCAATAGTTCGAGCATATCCTCGCGATCCCAGGGCAGCCGCATACCCGGTTCGGCCTGCCATTGGATGGTTAACGCGCGCGTATGGATTTGCTGCAAGGTGCTGCATAAATCAGGCAATTCTTTTGCACAATCAAAATAAGCGCCCGGCAGCGCTTCACCCGCCAGACGCGCGCGACTTAATTCGCGGCTGATACGTTCCTGCATCTGGTGTAACTGAGAGCGAAATTGCTCGCGCAACTCCGGGTGCGCATTTAAATCTTGGCGATTGGCGAGGCTGAATAAAATGGCCAATGGGGTTTTTAACGCGTGCCCGAGGTTGCCCAAGGCTTTGCGCGAACGACCGAGCGTATCTTCGGTGTGATGCAATAAATGGTTGATTTGTTGCGCCAGCGGTTTGAGCTCATCCGGCAACGGCTGGTCAAGGCTGCTGCGCTGGCCTTGCTGTAATTGCGCAATTTGCCGACGCACCTGTTCCAGCGGCGCAAGCGCACGCTGCACCAGGTAGCGCTGGATAACTACCAGCAATACCAGGGCCACAACCCCCATACCGGCGCCCGCCCATTGCATACGGCGGAAACTTTGCAGCATGGGCGTGTAATCCTGCGCGACTATGATGTGGATGGATTTCCCATAACGGCGGAAATCAGCGCGGTAAATTAACAATTGCTCTGTTTCGGGCCCATCAGCCAGGTTTGTTTGCAAACCGGTCGCGGAAGGCGATTCCACTTTGAAATCCCAGGAAGAGCGCGAGCGCCACTGCTGCTCGGGCAATTCAATTAAAAAATAATTGCCGGAAAATGGCCGCTGGTAGCTGGCCGACAATCGTTTTTGATCCAGCTCAATGCCGTTGGCGCCACGCACTATGGCAGCGAGCAAGGTTTCCGCTTCGTGATGCAAATGAGTTTGCCAATAACGACGTAACCTCTGGTCCAGCAGCCAAAAACCCAATTGCGCCAGGACCAAACCGGTTAGCACCAATACGCTAATCAAGCCAAGGCTCAAACGTTGCTGGATGGAGTTGATCGCTCGCTTAAACAAAAACATTTCCTTAATGGAGCCCTGGGGCCGGAGCCTGGTTTTTTTGCAGGCGGTAACCTTGCCCGCGTCGGGTTTCAATCAACTCCTTGCCTAATTTGCGGCGCAGGTGATTGATGTGCACTTCAATCACATTGGAATCGCGTTCGCTTTCCCCATCGTATAAATGATCGTGCAATTGCGATTTGGAAATAATTTTTCCTGCATGCAACATTAAATATCGCAATAAACTGAATTCGGCCGCTGTTAATTCAACGACTTCGTTTTCCCTGATCGCGCATTGGCGCGCCTCATCCAGTTGCACACCGCCCGCGTGTAATTGCGGCTGGTTTATTTGACCGTGGGTGCGCCGCAAGAGCGCTTGGATACGCAGCTGCAATTCTTCAGGGTGGAAGGGTTTGGTGAGGTAATCATCGGCACCGGCCTTGAGGCCATCTATCCGCTCGGCCCAATGATCGCGCGCAGTAAGGATTAATACCGGACGCTGCATGTGGCTAGCGCGCCATTCGCGCAAAATATCCAGCCCGGATTTACCCGGCAAGCCCAAATCCAGCAGGATTAAATCATAAGGTTCGGTTGCGCCCTGGATTAACGCATCGCGGCCATCGGCCAACCAATCCACCGCGTAACCGGCGCGCTTTAAATCCGCGCCCAATTCATCAGCCAGTACGACATTATCTTCAACGACCAGGATTCGCATCAGTCATCCTCCTCGTCTTTTAAAATCGTTCCGGTGGAGGCATCTATTTCCAATTCACGTACCACACCATCACGCGTGGCCAGCTCCACTTCATAAACATAAATATCCTCGTCCTCCTCCAGCTCTACTTCCAGCAAACTGGCGTGGGGATGGCGTTTTTCCACCAGGGATAACAATTGCTCCAGCGGGATAATGCGGCCCTGCTCGCGCAGGCGCAGGGCCTCATCCTGCGATAAATCACGCGCATTCACGCCGCCGGCGAGCATAAGGAATAACACTATGCGCGTTCCAGATTTCATGGGGTTCCTGTCGATATATCTAACCCAGGATTAACCTTAACGGTTAATCATCCCGGTGGTTTTTCAGGATTTCGCCGGTTGCGGCATCCAGCTCAATATCCCATTCAACGCCCTGGGCATCAACTACTTCCAGTTGATAAACATAACGGCCCCACTGGTTTTCCAATTCGGTGTCCTGGAGCACACCGCCCGGATGTTGGGCCAATGCCGTTTGGTTCAGCTTTTCGAAGGCTTGGATACTACCAGCATCACGCAGTTTCACCGCTTCGTCCAGGCCAAGGTCGCGCGCCTGGGCACCCAGGCTTATCAAGGTCAGGGCAGCGGCCATCACAGTAAACAGTTTCATAGTAAGTTCCTCATTTTGGTCTATCGGTCAGGAAGTTGTTTCGACAGGGCCAGAATAGGGAAGCCGGATTAAATGAAACTTAATTTTGCAGAAAGGTGGGCCGATGGATTGACGTTAAAAATTGCACTGTAGATACTGCGCACACTGCAGCGTGCATGACTTGAGCAGAGGATAACAGCAGGGCGGTTTGCCCCGTGGACCACAATTCAAGGAGCGAACCTGCATCATTTCATTCAAGGATTTCATTATGCATATGCGCTCTTCTTTCCTCCGCCTGGGAAGCCAGCTGGCATTCCTGCTGGGTATGCTGGTTCCTTCCATGGCTGTTTCCGCCGCTGAACCTGTCGCCAAACATACACCTTTACCGCTCGATGTTTTTTATAAGGATGCGTTGATTGAGGATATAGAACTCTCACCCGATGGCTCGCATTTACTGGCGTTAAAAAATGTTGGTGAAACCACCGTTATCATGGTGCTGGAATTAGCGACCAATAAGGTTTTTTATCCCGCCAAAACCGATAACAAACAATTCAAATTTAATTGGGTAACCTGGGGCAACAACGATCGCCTGTTAATGAGCTTGCGCTTTGATAGCCGCATGTACAACGGCGTTAAATATATGCAGACCCGTTTGCTGGCGGTCGATGCCAAAAAAACTTCCAAGATGATCACCCTGGTTAAGCCGGATGACGATGCCGATGGCTGGGTCAGCCAATACCAGGACAATATCATTAGCATGACGCCGGACGATCCCGACCATGTGCTTATTTCGGTAGACCGCGAAGTTCCCCTGCATCAAACCGTTTACAAAGCCAATGTAAACACCGGCAAGTTATCACGCGTAAAAAAACATTCCGCCAGTGTGCGCTCATGGTATGCGGACCGCGCCGGCAATGTGCGCGTTGGTGAACACTACGATGATAAAAAACGCAAAGTTACTTACAAAGTGCTGGACCCCAATACCAACGAATGGACTGTCGCCTGGGAATATGTCGTGTTTGACGAGCCGGGCATTGATATTGCCGGCTTCGGCAACAACCCCAATGAATTATTTATTTTTGCCGATCACAAAGGCCGCCAGGCACTGTTTAAAGCCGACCTATCCAAGCCCGGTTATCCGAAGGAATTGGTGTTGAGCGATCCTGATTATGACGTGACCGGCCGCTTGATTTATTCCGCCGCGCATAAAGAAGTGGTTGGTATTTATTACAACGACAGCAGTTCAAAAAGTATTTTTTGGAACAGCGAATTCAAAGCATTCCAGGCGGGGCTGGATAAAGCCATGCCGGACACCACCAACTACATCGCCAGCATGAGCGATGACGCGCGCAAATATATTTTATACACCACTAATAATACCAACCCCGGTACTTATTATTACGGCGACCGCGACGCAAAAACCCTGACGCCTATTGCCAGTGCCTATCCCGATTTGACCGAAGAAGTCCTGGTTGAAAAAGAATCGCGCCGCTTTAAAGCGCGCGACGGTTTGGAACTGGAAGGATTTTTATCCTTGCCGAAAACCTTTGCGGGCAAACCCGCCGCAACGATTATCCTTCCGCACGGTGGCCCCATGAGTGAGGATGGAAAAAGTTTTGATATGTTTTCCACTTTCATGGCCAATCGCGGTTATGTGGTTTTCCAGCCAAACTTTCGCGGCTCATCGGGTTATGGCCATGACTTTATGATGCAGGCTATTGGCGGTATGGGTTTGGAAATGCAGGATGACCTGGAAGATTCGGTGAAATATTTAGTGGAGCAAAAAATTGCCGATCCAAAGCGGGTTTGCATTGTAGGCGCCAGTTACGGTGGCTACGCGGCGCTCATGGGCATCGCCAAAACCCCGGACCTGTTCCAATGTGCCATCAGTTTTGCCGGTATGTCGGACCTGGTGAAAATGAGTAATAACTTCCGGCATTTCCTCAACAAGAACAGCGCGCGCAAACAATTCGGTGAAGACCGCGGCCAACTGAAGGAAACATCACCTGTGCGCCTGGTGGAAAGGATTAAAGTGCCGGTGTTATTGATCCATGGAAAAGATGACACGGTAGTTCCTGTTGTCCAGAGTCGCGATATGGCGGACGCGTTAAAGGACAACAAAAAAACCTATGAGTACATCGAACTGGAAAATGGCACCCACCACCTGGATTATTTTCCAGATCGCAAGCAAACGTTCGAGGCTATCGATAGTTTCCTGAAAAAATATTTACCTATCTGAGGCATTCGGCATTGATGTGCCGGATGGATTCTTTTCCCCCTGTAAATGCTGTGTTTTTTAGCACGCAGTATTTACATGCCATCCGCGAATACAGAGCCGCCAAATTTTCACAAATGTGAACAAAGTTTCACAACTTGATGGGAACAGCGTTTTTATACTGATGGTCAAACGCAGGCCCTGAGTGAATTCGCCCCGCAACAAGGCTGGTATTTTATGACTGCTGGATGCAACCTATCGCCAACGACTCCGCTAGCAACACAGGTAATCACTCCGCCTGCGTTAGGCAAAACATTGCGCGTTATACACTTCGTGGCTGACGATTCACCTATTGTAAGAACAGCCGCCATTGAACTGGCAAAAGCCGCCGGAGCAAATCCCGCCATCAAGGCATTATTGGTATTGGATAAATCGCTAATTCACAGCATTGGCAAACGTGGGAATGCGCAGGATTTTCCACTTATCCAATTGGATAGCTGGTCAAAGGCAGGGCGGGCTTATGAGTTTTATCGGCTCTGCCGGGAACACCAGCCGGATGTGGTATTTATACATAGCGGCGACAATAGCAACTGGTGCACGTATGCCAGTCTGCGCGCCGGTGTCACACACATTATTAATGCTAATACAGAACACCGGCTTCCCTACGGTATTGCGTTGCATCACTTCCACAAGGCCGACGAAGTTCCGCTGGCGTTGCGCATTCCCGGTATCATCATGCCCAGCGGATTTACCGGTACCTATCATTTGCAATTGATACGGGCACTGGCTTGCCTGCGTGAAGTACGCTTGTATCCGCGCGTCTTTTTAACCGGACCCGGCACCCGCCGCGACCATCTCAACGCGCAACAACTCGGTAACGCCCTGGGCCTGGAAAACCAGGTGCGCATTGCACCCCATTGCAGCAACTTGCCATTTTTATTAATGCATCACCAACTGGCGGTTATTGGTAACCCGGCACAACACCAGGGCCTGGTTGCACAAACCATGGCGGCAGGTTGCGCAACGATTGGCATCACCCACGAGAATGCGCAAGGTATTATTCACCACAACCACGACGGCATTGTGTTCGCGGATGAGTCGCCGGAATTACTGGCCGAAGAACTCCAGCGCCTGCTCAACAATATTCACCACACCCAACTTGTCGCCCGCAACGCCCGTGTGCGGGCGCAGTGTGAATTTTCTATCGACCATATGCTTGCAAATTATGAGCAGGTTTATTGCGATTTATTTGCGCAGTTATCGGTAACAGGTAAAGCGGCATAAACGCTTTACCTGTTTTAATTAACTGGATGTATATTCCGCCTCGCGCAACACCGCTAGAAATTCTTCGCCAAATCGTTTTAATTTGCTCTCACCTACACCGGTGATATTGCGTAACTGCTCCGGTGTTAACGGGCGGAACTCCAGCATTTCGCGAAGCGTAGAATCGTGGAAGATTACGTAAGGTGGAACACCTTGTTCTTCTGCCAGGCGTTTGCGGCAGGCGCGCAGTGCATTCCAGAGCGATTGATCTTCCACTTCGATTGTTTTGGACAAATTGGCGCGGCGCGGCGAGCTGACCGCCAATTTGATATCGCGCCGCAAATAGATTTTTTCTTCACCACGCAAATAAGGCCGGCAACTTTCGTTTAATAACAAGCCACCAAATCCATCGCTGTTGACATCCAGCAGGCCACGTGCAACCAGTTGGCGGAAAATCGATTTCCACTCATCGACATTTAGTTGTTTACCGATACCGTAAGTGGTTAATTGGTGATGATCAAAAGAAAGGATTTTTTCGTTGTTGCTGCCACGCAACACATCAATGACATGCCCGGCCCCAAAACGCTGGCCAGTGCGATACACACAGGACAAAGCCATTTGCACGGCTTCAGTGGCATCCCAGGTTTCCGGTGGTGTCAGGCAACAATCGCAATTGCCGCAGGCTTGCGCCAATGTATCGCCAAAATAGCGCAATAAGCTTTGGCGGCGGCAAGAGGTGATTTCGCATAATCCCAACATGGAATTTAATCGCTGCTGCTCATTGCGTTTAAATTCTTCGCTGCCTTCGCTTTGCCCCATCATCTGCCGCAATTTGACCACGTCTTCCAAACCATAAAGCAACAATGTCGTTGCCGGTTCACCATCGCGCCCGGCACGCCCGGTTTCCTGGTAATAGGCTTCAATACTTTTGGGCAAATCCAGATGCGCCACAAAACGCACATCGGGTTTGTCGATGCCCATACCAAACGCGATTGTCGCCACCATAATCATGTTGTCTTCACGCAGGAAGCGTTCCTGGTGTTGCTGGCGCGTGTGCGCCGCCAAGCCCGCGTGATACGGCAGGGCATTAAAGCCTTCGCTGTGCAACCACTCGGCGATTTGTTCAACCTTATTGCGCGATAGGCAATAAACAATGCCGGCGTTTCCCGCCTGCTCTTCCCGCAAGAAACGCATCAATTGGATTTTCGGATTATTTTTTTGCGCGATCCGGTACTGGATGTTGGGGCGGTCAAAGCCGCTGATAAATTGCTGCGCATTTTGCAATTGCAGGCGCGCCACTATTTCATCGCGCGTGCGCAAGTCGGCCGTCGCCGTTAACGCAATGCGTGGCACCTGGGGAAATTCGCGGTGCAATAAATCGAGCTTTAAATAATCCGCACGGAAATCATGCCCCCATTGGGATACGCAGTGAGCTTCATCAATGGCGAAGAGCGAAATGGTTAATGAGTGCAGTAATTCAATGGTGCGCGGCTGGATCAGCCGTTCAGGGGCGATATAGAGCAAATCCAGTTCGCCGCGCTGCAATGCCGCTTCCGTTTGCCACCACTCTTGCGAACTCAGGGAGGAATTTAAAAACCCCGCCTTCACCCCCAACTCACGCAATGCGCTGACCTGGTCCTGCATTAGTGCGATCAATGGCGAGATAACAATGCCCACACCCTCGCGTACCAATGCGGGAATCTGGTAACACAGCGATTTACCACCGCCCGTGGGCATTAATACCAGCGCATCCTCGCCGGCAACCAATGCCTCAATCACGGCGGCTTGTGGGCCGCGGAATTCATGGTAGCCGAAGATGGAATTTAAAATTGCGAGCGGTGAATTCATGGCGCTATCCATCCTTGTTTGCCCGATTTCTCCAGGGTTTGCTCGATACTGACATTGCCGACCTTTTATTGAACTGATGAAGGTATCCATCAAAGGCGCAATTTTTCAGCAAAATGAGGAATATAGCCATCATTTTGTTAGCCGATCGCAGCAGGGGGGAAAGAGGGGGCGGCCTGAACCTGCAAAGGCGCCCCAAGGGGTTGGCTTAGTGTTTCAGGGTTTTATTGAGGAACGCGATTATGTCATCCATGGGCCAGCGCGCATCCCTTTCAAAACAACTCCCGGCCCAGTTGCACCCGTTATCCAGGTAGGCGTGGTTTTTGTTCGGGTATACCTTGAATTCCACCGGTTGTTTGGCCGCTTTCAGTAAATCCACGTAGCCTTGAGCAGCGCTTGGCGGAGTGGCTTTATCCAGGCTGCCGACATGCACAAATTGCGGCGGCAGTCGGTAGTCACTGGCGTTGGGCACAAAATAAATGGGCGATATTGCCTTGTAGTAATCGGGATTGTCCTGAGCGTTAACCTTATCGCCAAACAGGCCGCGCGCCTTGGCGTTGGCAAATCCCCAGAATTTGTTTTTATCGGTTTCAAAATCACCTATCGCCCGCGCATGCAAATCGAAGGCGGCATAACTCACCACCGCCGCCTGGACTTTTAAACCGTCCTCTTGCGCAACCTGCTCCGCGGTTTTTCCCGCCGGTAAATAGCTGGGTTTAAAACCCAGGCTCGGCCCGGCAAAGCCATCGCTTTCCAATTGGCGGCCGCGGGTGAGGATCATGGCCGTGAGGTGACCGCCCGCGCTATCACCCGTAATGGCGACGCGCCTGGGGTCGCCCTGGTATTCGGCAATATGGTCCTTTACCCACAACAAGCCACCGAACACATCTTCGATAATCTGGTTCATTGTGACGGTGTTGCCTTGGTCCACCAGCAAGCGGTAATTCATGTTGGCCACGACAAATTCACCATCGCGCGCAATGGTGGTTGCCATGTCATTCATGATGGAATTGTTATTTATCAACCAACCGCCGCCGTGGTAAATCACCAGCACAGGGTAGGATTTTTTGCCCGTTTGCGGCACATAAATATCGAGCGTCAGCGGGAAGTTATCCGGGTTGGCAAACTGGATTGCCTTGTGGACGTTGACCTCCGCCGCATTCACAAACAGGCCGGCAAGGCTGGAAAGCAGGGTGATGAGGATGGTTACCGCACTGCGCATCATTATTATTCTCCGTAACTGTACAGGAGGTAGAGCATAGATGCGCAGGGGGGCCAGGAAAAGTGATAAGCGTCAGCAATTCACTTCAAAATGATGCTGCCAATAAAACGATACTACCAATCGCGGCGACGCTGTTGGTGTTGCTGGCGCTGTTGGTCCAAATGCTGGTTGCGCCTATCCAGTTCGCGATTTTGCTCATCGTAATAACGATTCATACGGTCGCGCTCACGATTGATCCTGTCGCGTTCGCGGTTCAAATCATCGCGCTTGCGGTTGGCGATACGCGCGATCTCCTGGTGATCGCCATTGTGCCGGTGCCGGCTGTTTTGCCAGCGGTCGATCTCGCGGTTTTCCTCATCCAGCTCGCGCATCATCGCATCAAATTCACGGTGCATTTCCTGGCGCTCATGGTTGATATCCTCGCGCTCGTGCTGGAGCGCGCGCCGCTCCTGTTCAACCCAATAACCATCCGCGTAAACCACCGGCACCGCTAACAATGCCAACACCAACACGCTAATTTTGTTCATGATAATCCTCCTGCGTTTTTTGCAGGCTAGGGCGACGGGGCTGAATAAGAACTGAAAGCCGATTATCACAACCGGAACGGGTTGCAAGAGTGTGAAAACGGCCTCAATCGGTATTTGCGCTATCGACCAAACCCCTCCGGACCATTATATTTAACCAAATGGTTGACAATAACAATTTCCAGGAGAATACTTAACCACATGGTAAACAATCAAAGCGAACAACTCGATGCTGTTTTTCACGCCCTGGCGGACCCAACCCGGCGGGCGATGATCGCGCGGCTGGCGCAGGCGCCCTGCGGCATCACCGAACTGGCGGCCCCGTTTGACATGACACTGGCCGCTGCTTCCAAGCACATAAAAGTATTGGAAGGCGCCGGGCTGGTGGTCCGCAACATCCAGGGCCGCAACCATACCTGCCAGTTGGATGCCCGGCCCATGCACGGCGGCATCGAATGGTTACGCCACTACGAACAATTCTGGAACCAACGGCTGGACGCCCTGGCGGCCGCACTTATCGCGGACGACCAGGCCGAGAACAATCCGGATTAACCGGGCCGGTACCCGGCGGGTCAGGCCCACCCTTAACTGTAACCACAGGCCCGCGGGCCAAAGGAGTTTGAGATGAATGACTACGGTGTACTAACCGCCCCGGATACCCTGCGCATAGAGCGCCTGTTACCCGGACCGATTGAACGCGTCTGGCAATACCTGACCGAATCCGAAAAGCGAGCCACCTGGCTGGCGGAAGGCAATGTGGAGCAACGCGTAGGGGGCAAGGTGGACCACACCTTCCGCAATTCCCAACTCAGCCCCGAGCACGACATTCCGCCGCCCAAATATACGCACTGCGCCGGTGATATGCCGATGTTGGGCGAAGTTACCGCTTGCGAACCCTTGCGCTTGCTCAGTTACATTTGGAACAAAGGATCGGGTGCGGAATCGGAAGTCAGCTTCGAATTAATCGAACAACAAGGCAAGGTAAAACTCACTGTCACCCACCGTCGCCTCACCAACCCCGATGAGCGCCTGAGCGTCGCTGGCGGCTGGCATACCCACCTCAACATTTTGCGCGACCGCCTGGAAGGCAAAACGCCGGAGGGTTTCTGGAAGGTACACACACGCTTGGAACAGGAATACGCGCAACGCCTGGCAAACTAATCCCTACAAACCTGGCTCATCAATCGAGCCAGGTTTTTTTATCCCCATCCTCATTGATTCGCTGGCCGCCTCGCCCAAATTCTTTTACGTCACGTAACATTTGTAGTTGCATAAATTTAGCTGAAGGAGTAGCCTTCACGTAACAAACAAGATTACGTGAAAATTATGAAACGAGACTCCCGATTATCCGGCGTATTGCATGTCCTGCTGCATATGGCTGAAGCCGATGCGCCCATGACATCCGAAGCGCTGGCCAAAATGATGAAAACCAACCCGGTGGTGATCCGCCGGGTATTGGCGGGGTTACGCGAACGCGAATTGGTGTGTTCGGAAAAAGGCCACGGTGGCGGCTGGAAAATTTGCCGCGACCTCCAAGCCATCACCCTGCACGATATTTACCTCGCCCTGGATGAACCCACTTTGCTGGCCATGGGCAATCGCACCGAATCCCCCGGCTGCCTGGTGGAAGAAGCGGTTAACCAAGCGCTCAACCAGGCATTCCACGAAGCGGAGGCCCTGCTGCTCGCTCACTTCCGCGATGTAACCCTCGCCCAGCTCAGCCAGGATTTCCACCAGCGTATGCACGCACGCGGCTTTTCCGGCACCCATGAGCATCCCATTTTTCCCGCATCACCAACGGAGGAATAACGCATGAACAGTTTCGACGTAATCGTCATTGGCGGTAGCTACGCCGGTATGGCAGCGGCCTTGCAACTGGTCCGTGGGCGGCGACAAGTCATGGTGATCGACGCCGGGATTCGCCGGAACCGGTTTGCCGATAAATCCCACGGCCTGCTCGGTCACGACGGCCAATCACCGGCGGAGATCGCGCACGCAGCCAAAGCCCAACTGCTCGCCTACCCCAACCTGGCCTGGCGGGAGGGCCTCGCTTCCGCCGCTGAAAAAGTGGGCGATACATTCAGCGTAACCACCGCCAACCAAACCTTTACCGCCAAGCGCCTGATACTCGCCACCGGCGTAAGCGACCAACTGCCCGCCATTCCCGGCTTGCAGGAGCGCTGGGGTAAAACCGTATTCCATTGCCCCTACTGCCACGGCTACGAATTGAACCAAGGCCCGCTCGGTGTACTCGCCACCGGCGAAGCCTCCATGCACCAGGCTATGTTGATTCCCGATTGGGGCCCGACGACCTTGTTCACTAACAATTGCTTCACACCCGACGAAACCCAGCGCCAGCAATTAGCCGCGCGCCATGTGCAGATTGAAACGGAAACGGTTCGCGAAGTAGTGGGCGAGCAATCTGCCATTGTTAAACTCGACAATGGCAGGCTGGTGGAATTGGCAGGGCTTTTTGTTGCATCGCTCACCCAACCGGCAAGCCCCATCGCCCAGGGTTTGGGTTGTGAAATCGCGGAAAGCCCGGTCGGTTTCTACATAAAAACCGACGAATTTAAACAAACGTCCGTGCCCGGCGTATTTGCGTGCGGGGACCTGGGCAGGCCAATGGGCAGCGTAACCTTTGCAATCGGCGACGGCGCCCTGGCGGGGTTTGCAACCCATAGATCGCTGATTTACGAAGGTATTTAAACAGGCACAAGCGTTATGATTCATTAATGGTTAATTGCATCCGGGGAAGCTTCATGGCTATGTGCGACGAAGCGAAATCCCGGAAGCGGATGGTTGTTAAAAAACCTTGGTAATCCAATTATTCACCTTGCCAATAATCGCTGAATGTTTTTGCGCTATAGCGAATGTCGCTAATACGCAAGGTGAATTCCTTCGCCTCGGGTGCCTGCGCCAGCAACCCTACTTTGGTGTTGTCGTTCTTATCTAATACAAACGTACGCAAAATATCCCAATGTTTACCATCGTTGGAACTGTAGAAAAAATACATTGTTTGCTTGCGCGCGATTTTTAAATACATGGTGTCCTCCTTAAACGAACGATGATGCACATCATCCGCCGGCCCCTTGGTAACCGTAGACCACAGGCTTTGCGTGCCCCTGGATTTTTCAAAGGTTAACTTGGCTGAAGACATAATATCGTTATATAAAATCAAGGCCCCGCCATCGTAATTGCCGGAAAATTTCCCGGTGAATTTTGCGGACAACACAAAATCACTTTTCGGCTGGAATACCAAGCGGGGCGCGTTATCGTTATTTTTTCCGCTGATCATGTCGTTAAAAAAATCTGTTCCCTTAACGGCAGTCAACAATACCTGGTTATTAACCAGGCCCAAGCTGCCATTCTCAATACGCTCGATAGTCAAGGGATAGGGAATAGCCTCCAGGGACACAGTATCGCCATTTTTATAATCACCCTTTTTATAATCACCCATCGCCGCCGCCAGCGCGGCCAAGCCAATGCCAAACGCCATCAATACCAGTTTTACTTTCAAATTTCTCAATAACACATGAGGTTTCATTTTTATTGTCCTATAGGGAATCGGGCTGTGAGTAGTGGAGGGGTAACAACAATCGTCACCAACGCCACGAGAATCCTAATCCACAGGTGCAATGAACGGGGTTTAAGAATTATTAAAAATAATTAAGGGGATATGAATAAGAACCGGAAACACCCAACCCGCAACAAAAACGCACGGTATGGGAGGCAAGCCAGGGCGCGGATATCCCAACGCAGGCCAAAGCAATCCCGCCTAATTCCAGACCCGCGCCTATGCCATAGCCGGCGAAGGTAGCTCCTTTAACCATCCTGTAGTTTTTGGCTTACCAAATCCGCCCGTGTAATGCGGTGTATTTTTCAGCGAAGCGGCTATACTGGAAAATCATAGCCAAGGACACGCAATGGAATAAATCAATGTACACCCCAAAACATAATAAAGTCATCGCCAGAAGTAGGAACGTGACTAATCACTGGCGAGAATACGAGCCGCTGCTCACCCTGCCTCTTTATTGCGAACGTCGTTTGGCAAGTTGTACCTGCATAACCCCGAGATCATCCAACTCGCATTCGAAGAGCATTTAGGTTGGTTTTATCGCCCGCGTTCAAGCGAAAGCAGTGGATGGGATGATGGAAAAATATTTTTACAGTATGAAGGGGAAAGGTTCTAGAAGATCTTTATCGGCTTTTGTCGGATGTGGGCGATAAGGGCTAATTGTGTGGTTTGTTTGGGATTAGTTAATCATTAAAACTTCCGTTAGATGCGCAAAGCGGAACTTGGTAAGTTCGAACGAAATTATCAGTTGCTAAATTGAAGGTTGGGTGTGATCGGAAACTAACGTTTTATACAGTATATTGAAAAGTAGCCAAGACCTATGCTCGCTTTTTCTGCAACAAATTTACATTAAAAGACATGTATAAACTTTATCAAGGAGAAATATATGAAATATCTAATGATAGTGTTTTTGTTTGTATCTGCACGCGCCTTTTCAGACGATACCGCACAGTGTCATAGTAATGGGCGGTGTATAAATACTGAAACCAATGCTTTTTTGGGGTTAACATTCACTCCTTCATATAAAAATCAATACGCAATAAAACTTCTTGATATTAACGACTCATGTGAAGACGAAAGCCTCAAGGAAATTGATAAGATTAGCCTCCCAAAGAATTCTTATTTTCGTCAGACTTTAGATAAAGATGCGCAAAATGCAAATGAGATGCTTATACATGTCTACGAGCTTTATGAAGTAGATGATAATGATAACAATACAAAAAATTCAGAATATACAATTAATCGATATCTATCATCCCCATATAAAGTATGTTTGAACGGGAAACATAGAGTTCAAAAATCTAACTACAAGCGCATTGGCGGTGTAAGCACTGGCGTACTCGTTGTGCCTTTTAAACTGAGAGATGGAGACATATATAGCGACTCAATGATTGGACCATATATCTCCTATAAATGGGAAGTTATAGAGGTACTAGCCACAGCAGGTTTATCTCAGGTTTCGGTAAGCGAAGTTGGCACTGAAGATGTGGAAAGCGAGACAGGACTAACAGGGGCGCTAGGTATAAATTTTGAAATTGACAAGAATTGGGATATAGCTTTTCTCCTAGGAGTTGACCACTTGTCCGGTGAAAAAGGAGAAAGCTGGAAGTATCAAGACGATGCATGGGTATCATTTGGTATCGGATTCAATTTCACAAGATAATCCTAAAAATTGAGGCTCTCAGGAGCAGCGAAACTGCGCCTGAGTTTGAAGCGTTACACATTTTGCCTGACTGGTTTGAATACAAGTGTTCATGTCTGAATTGCGCCGAAAATCTGCTGCTCCAAACTTCCAAGTTGCTTACAATTTTAAGTTGGTATAAATATAAGGATAAATCATGAGTGCGATTTTTAAGGCTATCGCATTATTTCTAGTAAGTGCATTTTTTCTTGGATGTTCTTTTGTTGAGGTGCTTCCTGAAAAAACAGCTGCTGCGACAGTTCCGGTCACGGATCCGCAAAATCCAGTAATTAAAAATTTGAGTACCCAAGAGGAGAACTATCCCGTATATTTTGGAACTACCAGAGAATTTGGTAAGAATGGAAAATTCACTAATAACCGATCTAAAAAAATTCAGTATGGTGTTGCAAACGTACATGTTCCTATGCATAGGAAAAGGGGATCTGAGGGAACTTTATTAGGTGATATCCTTGGTTATAATAAGCGCGTAAAAATCAGTGGGGACTACATTTTATACGAATATTCAGAATTTAATCAAATTGTTGCCAGCTCATTAGCAAAAGAGAAAAGAAACAATTACGTTGTTATCTTTATCCATGGTTATAACAACTCGCTTGATGATGCTCTTATCCGTGCGGCGCAAATGGGCACTGATACCCAAGTACCCAAACATCACATGTTTGTGTTTTCATGGCCAGCTGTAAAAGACTTTAAGACCTATACGCAAGACGAAGCATCAATTGATGTAAATGAAAAGTACTTTTCTGAATTTATATCTAAGGTTGCTGAGTCAGTGGGCAATAAAAAAATACATATTGTTGCTCATAGCATGGGAAATCGGGCGCTACTAAGGGTAATTGATAAAGGTTTTCTTCAAACAAAAAATAAAGATTTGAAATTTGGACAAATTATACTGGCAGCTGCTGACGTGGATGCTGAATTATTTAGTCAGTCTGCTGATTCTTATATAAATTCTTCTGATAAAACAACTGTCTATCTATCACCCTATGACAAAGCTGTTGGATTATCACAAATTATCCACAAATACCCACGGCTTGGTTGCGGGATAGGCCCGCATAATCCTAATCCTAAAATTGACTACGTGGTTTCTACAATTCCATCTGAATTTCCTGCCCACGGTTATATTGCTCAACATGATGCCATTTTGGATGATCTTCAAAGTATGTTCTTTACTGGTAAACCAGAACGTTCAACTGCTAGCGGGGAATGGGAGAGAAAGACAGATAATTATTGGATTGTAGGTGAGGCGCTTGATGAAAAAGAGGCTAAATGTGCTGATCCGGATTATAAATCTCAATAAATGAGACTTGATTGGATGCTGCTCTCTGTTGTTTAACCTCTGCTTCTGACCGAACCCGGCCTCGAACCAATGATCGTCTGAAGAATAAAAACACAAAAATCGAAAAAAGCTGCACCCCATTTTGTGGTTTTGCATTATTTAATAACTTCGATTTTTACCTCAATGATACCTGACGATACATTGGCTATGCTGCTGAATGCGGACCGCGAGAGATCCAGGATTCGGCCTTTAACAAAGGGGCCGCGATCATTTATTTTCACAACAACAATTTTGCCGTTCTCCATATTGGTAACCCTGACTTTTGTACCAAAGGGTAAAGTTTTGTGGGCTGCCGTATGCAGTTTATGATCGTAAATTTCTCCGCTAGCGGTTTTCTTCGATTGATGCCTGTTGGCATAAAATGAGGCTTTACCTGTTTCTACATAACCAGGCCGGTACGCACTGCTTCGCCCTGTAGCATCTGTGGGTTTAATCGAGCTACAGCCCCACATAAACACGGAGATAAGTATTACAGCCAGTGTCTTTAAAGCGAATCCCATGTTGTTTCCCTCATTTATTGCACGCTGTACACACCGTTGAAAAGACGTAGCTATTTCGCAACGGCTCGTTGGAAGCTTACCGCTATGCTAATACTTTGGAAAGTTGTTGTGTGCGCAGTCGTTCCGCATAGATAGCACTGCGCAATTCTGCCAACGCGTTCACGCCTAGGTTTACATCCAGCGAAGTGGTATTCGACTACACGTTACATGCAACTATTTTTTGTGAACGATAGTAAAACTCGTTAGGGATTTGGATTTTCCTGCTTTGCCACTTTAGCCCAGGCATAAACTCCGCCCGGCATTTTGACCCAGGCAAAACTTCCAAACCGACCTAAGGTTGGTAATTTATCGCCCGCAGAAAAATTACCGACAACTGGCGCAGTGTCATCGGGCAAATAAAAAGCCATGTAATTTTCAGTGAGCGTTACTATCGATTCAGACGGCGCCTCTGTCAAATGCCGCGCAATAAATCCTTTCGTGCCCTTGCCGGTTGTCACTCGTAACCAATCCCCGGCAACTGAATCCACTTGTACCAATTCCGTGCGCATTAAAGAAGCGACTGTGGTGGCTTTTTGTGAAGGGCCGCTGCGCAGATTTGCCTTTCCGGTTTTGATCGACAACCAACGCGGCGCCAGTTCAACGAGGGGTGGAGCGTAAGTGTTTACTGATTTTTTTCGGCCAACCAGCGGCAAAGGATCGACCGCGCCATGCCCGAATTTGTATATCCCGAAATGTAAATGGGGACTGGTGGTGACCGCATTGCCGGTGTTACCTAGGGTGCCGAGAACTTCCCCGCGCCTGACACGGTCGCCGGGGGAAACCGCGATTGAATCGAGATGCGCATAATAAAAGGAACGCTGGTCACCACGGACCCACACATTCTTTCCACCACGGGGAGTATCACCCACGCGCGTAACGCGACCTGCCTCAGCCGCAATTACCGGCGTGCCACGCGGTGCAAAAATATCAATGCCCTCATGCCGCCTCGCTCCACCATCGCGATCTACACCAAACAAACTCTGCACAGCATTTTCGCGCTCGGTATCAACAGGGAAGCCATAACGTAGCGGTGAAGTTATTGCGATATCCACTAATCCCTGCGCAGCGTGGGATGGTTGTAAGCGCACCAGGTACTGGCCTGTTTGTTCGGCCGCTATCTTGAGCTGTAGTTCCTTTGCCGCCATGCTGCCAATACGCGTTGGTTCAGTTGCTGCGTCCTTTACAAAAAACACATCCACGAAAACCTCCGCGCGCGTATTGATTGAGGGGAAAATATCAACCTGGATAAGCTCATCCACCTTACGATCAAACGCAAATGTGATTGGTTGCAGATAGTCAGCTTCAAGCAGGCGACGCTCGCTGTAGGGCAAGGGAATTTGTACCGGGGCAGCCAGGGATTCCTCCGCTTCCATTTTCCAACGCTCGGCAGTAGCCTTGAGGTTTTCGCGCAGTAATGCGGAGTAATAGGAATCGTGCGGCGACCGCAGCACCTGGTCTTTAAAGTACAACGCAGCCGCAACGAGAAGCAGAATCAACATTATCAGAACATATTTCATGCTCATTAAGACTTGAGGATAAAGAATTAATTCCTCCGCAAAGCGGCACCAAAGTTATTCCTTAAATAAAAGTTATTCCTTAAATAGTAGGTTTGATTTGGGCAATACCGTGCTCAAATTGCATCTTTGCATTTTTCTTTTATGCTTTCGGATAATAGAACCTGCCTTAATAGTAATTATTTAAATCATCGAGGGATTGATATTACGCATCCACTAGGGTGGAAAAAGGTATTCAGTATGAAACCAAAACTTTCTGGCGGCCTGGTGCACGATATGCCCGCTGATTTGGCTGAGGCATTGACTGAAATAGGCTTAATTGATACGTGGGAAGCCCTGTCGGCAATTGGCCGAAACGAATTTATTTGTTGGGTTGAGGACGCTAAACAAGAGAAGACTAGAGTAAAACGGATCGTGCGAGCTACCGAGGAACTCCTTGAAGGAAAAAAACGCCCTTGCTGCTGGGTAGGCTGCATACACCGCACAGACAAAAAACCCAGCAAGTGGCAACAGGATGTTTTGATAGATAAAAAGCCAAAGCCCCAATAGCTTCGTAATGCCACGAAAATGGTTCCATAAAGCCAACCCCGATCTCATCAATAACAATGGCCACCACCTCAAGCCAGCTATCACTCCATTCGCCCAATGAATAGTGGCTTTTGGCTTGCAAAAACTCTTTGTGTAATGGGATGTATTTCTCAAAATCCTTGGCTATAGTACAAACTTACGCCACAGGACTGGATAGGAATACGACATGAATAACGATTGGACGTTAGCCGTTGCTCCTTGGGGGGAATAAGCATGGCTAATGATTGGCAAGAGGACGAGCTGCTGCTCACCTTGCATTTATATTGCCGCACCCCGTTCGGCAAATTGCACAAAACCAACCCCGATATTATCCAACTGGCCAACACCATTGGTCGGTCACCCTCTGCTGTTGCCATGAAAGCCGTTAACTTCGCCAGCTTAGATCCATCCATTCACCAAAAGGGCATGAGCAATACCAGCAAGGCAGACCGCGCGCTGTGGAATGCATTTATGCAAAACTCCACCGACATCGCGGAAAAAGCCGAAGCGCTTTATGAATCCCGCATTGCAAACCAGCAGCCTGTTACACCCGCTTATGAGATAAAGGAACCCAAAATTCCTACCGGTGAAACAGAAACGATTCGCGAAATAAAAGCGCGCCGCGTTCAAAATTTCTTCCGCCGAACTGTTTTGCAAAGCTACAACTATCGCTGTGCAATTTCGGGCTTAGCGATTCCGCAATTATTAGTCGCTAGCCATATTATTCCTTGGTCTGAAGATGCATCGCGTCGGGCAGATCCTACAAATGGGATCGCATTGAATGCGCTTTATGACAAAGCATTTGATAGGCATTTAATTTCATTTGATGAAGAATTTAGGTTGGTTTTATCACCCACAATTAAAGCGAAGGCGGCGGATGAGATGGTGGAAAAATATTTTTTGCGGTATGAAGGAAAGGCTTTAGAAATGCCTTATCGGTTTTTGCCGGATGTTGAGGCTATACAGGCGCATCATGAATTGTGCTTGGGATGAAGCAATTAATGAGAGCTTCTGCTTTGTGCCCAAAGCGGACATACGCTGGTATTTCTCTTTGGAAATAAATAATTTACATATAAGTAAGGGATAATTTATGGCTGCTAAGAAAAAATCTGAAGATGTGGTTCAGCTTGTTGCGGATGATGAAATCTCTCACCGTCCTCGATTGCATAAATTGATTGTGCAAAATTTTCGATCCATAGGCTTCAATGCGGTTGAAATTGAGCTTGATGATATTGTCGTTTTGGTCGGCCCCAACAATGTTGGGAAAAGCAGCATTTTGAGAGCATACGAAACTGTAATGTCGCATGGATCGAAGGAAGGAAAACTATCTATAAACGATTTCCCAAACGGCCAAGTTGATGTTGAAAATTTACCAACGATAGAGCTTCATACAATCGTATTTAATCAAGCTCCAGGAGAAAGATGGATTAAACAGACAGCGGATGGTGAGTGGTTAATCAGAGAAAAATGGATTTGGGACAGCCCAAGTAAAGATCCTAAAAGACAAGGGTTCGATGTTCACAAAAACGATTGGGATGATCAAGTGCCTTGGGGGGCTCCAAATGTGGCGAACTCTCGACGTCCGCTTCCTCACAGGATAGATGCTTTTGCCACTCCGGAAAAACAAGCCGCAGAGATTACAAAACTTATAACTAGTCTTCTAAAAGAAAAAGTAACTGGTATAAAAACAGACCCAGAGCAAGAGAAGTCAGATTACGAACTGATTCTGGAAAAAATAAGCAGTCTTCAGGCAAAAGCGGTCAAGGCTACTGAAGATGAGATAAAAATAATCGAAAATGAAATATCAAATTACCTATCAAGGCTATTCCCAAAACATAAAATAAAATTCGATACGAAGTCTGAGTCCGATCTTGAGGGGACATATCAACCTTTTAAAAACAGCGCTGAACTTTTAATGGGACCAGAAAATGGATATTTCTCAACTATTGAGCATCAAGGAAGCGGTGCAAGACGAACTCTACTATGGGCGACTTTAAAATACCTATCAGAATGTGGCGATAAAAAAGGATCTAGACCTCACGTATTGCTACTAGATGAGCCTGAAATATGTCTACATCCCTCTGCCATTCGAGAGGCACGATCTGTTCTTTATGATCTACCGCAAAGCGGAAATTGGCAAGTAATGATTACCTCCCATTCGCCAATCTTTATCGATTTGTCTAAAAATAATACAACAATTGTTCGGGTATTTCGCGATGACTTTAGTGAGGTAAAGAGCACAACCCTTTATCGGCCCTCACGAGCAAAATTGGATGAGGATGACAAGAAAAATTTAAAATTGATGAATGTATGTGATCCATATGTTCACGAATTTTTCTTTGGAGGTCGGCAAATAATTGTTGAGGGAGATACAGAATTTACAGCGTTCTCTATCATTAAAGATAAATATCCAGATTTATATGGGGATGTGCAGATAATTAGGGCTAGAGGAAAAGGGATTATTCCTTCGATAGCGAAAGTTTTGTTACAGTTTTCAAAAGGATTTTCTATTTTGCATGACAGGGATCATGAGTTAACGAAGGCCGGGAAAGCTAATCCTTCTTGGGGGATGAATAGAACTATTGCTGGCATCCTAAATATGGAAAATGCGAGGGATAAAGTTACTCTCGTTGCATGTAATACCTGTTTTGAAGTTGCTATCTTTGGGAAGGAGGTGAATAATGAAAAGCCATATAGCGCCCTTTTAAAAATTAACTCTAATATTAATTTTGAAAATAAAGTCAAGGATTTGCTTGATTACCTTGTTGGTAGCACCGGTGCTGTCTTGCCTATAAACTGTATTGATTGGAAAACGATTGACGATATAGCATCACTCTCAGATCCATGTGATTAAGCACCTATGTTGGCCAGTCATGCCCAGCAACACTATAATTGCTAAAACGTTGGGCCTAACTGCCCAATTTACATAAACCTATATGTGGGTTCTTGGTGGAAATCGCAGTGAGTTATGGTTGATCTTCGACCTAGAAAAAGAGAGATGATGAATCTTGGCTGTACCTGATTTTAAGAAAACAACCATTGATACTTTAGCAAAACGGGCATCATTCAAATGCTCCAATCCTGATTGCCGAGTATCAACTGTTGGGCCTAACTCTGATCCGAATAAATCTACTCTCATAGGAGAAGCTGCTCATATTCGTGGAGCGCGGCCAGAATCGAAGCGATATTTATCCGAAATGACAGACACGGCAAGATCCGAGATAACAAACGGAATATGGCTTTGTCGAAACTGCCATAAGCTCATTGATACAGATGATGTTCGTTGTACTATAGATCTATTATTTGCCTGGAGAGAGGAACATGAAAAATTCGTGCTATCCGAACTTGGTAACTCTTCCAGTAGGATTCAGCTTGATCAGCAGGAGTCATTACTCTTGAGTTTTAAAAGCTACCCTCCCATAGTTCGGCGTATAGTAATTGACAGACCTGATGGCTGGGAATGGCGTCTTGCTGCTGAGCTCATGAGATACTTCAATGATCCCCACTTTCGGCAAATTAAAGATTTGCAGGGTGGATTCTATATCAAGGCTAGAAACCATATAGATGAAGATCACGTATTGGCTTGGATAAGTCAAAGACTAAACGAAGCATCCAATATGACTTCACCAATTGAAAAGCTCTTGGATAGGTTAACTTTGAGTTTTGGAAAGTCTGGTGAATCTGGTGATATTCATGAAATCCACCATGTATGCGAGCTCATAAGAGACTATATTGCCGAAGTCATCAAGTTCGAAGAGGCATTATATTTTTCCATCGTTCCAGAAAAAGCAGGAAAAGCCCTTGGACTACTCAAAAATTGCATGAGTTCACAGGTTGAAAAGCTTAAATCTATACCTGATGCCCTTGATGAAGTTGTGTCTTTAATAGACACCGAGCATGACGGCACAAAGGAAAATCCAAAGGTTATACAAAAAACTATAACTTTCGAGCTTCCTGACGGTTGGGAAAGAAAAATGGGGCGCGAGGTGAGGAGGCTCGGGGGCGGTTATTCGAATGATGCCAATTCTGGATGTTCAACCTTGATAGTGGTTGCGTTTGTCATTACATTGTTGATCATAATTTTTTAACGAAATGAACAGGCCCAACTTCCGCTCTTGGCCGAAAGAAGTTGATTAAAACAACAGCGTCCTGCTTGCTGTCAGTAGGATCACAATCAATTGATTACATAGTGATTGGAGTTTAAATGGAGTTCCTAAAGGAAGTTCCCAAAGAGGTTTGGTGTGCAACTGTTGATTTGCTTAACAAGCTCCTTTATCCGGTTACAGCAACTACCGTTGGCGCTGGAAAATTGATAGAGCATAAATTTTCAACCTTAAACGAAGTTCAAAAAATAATTGCCAAAAAAACTTTGGAAGAAGCATCAGAAAAAATATTTAATTCAAATATATCCAACTTCAATAATGTTGTAGTAAAACCACAAATTATCTATATCGTGTTAGAAAACGCAGACAGCCAAAGCGATGATTTTATGAGGTCGCTTTGGGCGAATGTAACGGCAAGAGAACTAACTGAAGGAAGTGTGCACCCAGAGATTGCTAGATTGTTTTCAAAGCTTACAGCTCCAGACTTAATGGTATTAAGTGAGTTGTATTCTCAGCATTCCTCTATCACTAAGTTATTGCTAAAAGCTTTAGCTTCGGCATACACCTTGGGCATATCTCGTGATCCAAAATCTTTTCACCATGTCTATTTAGCAGATTTAGGTCTGATAGATGATGTGTCTGGAAAGTGGTTCGTTACAACAAAGGGCAAAGAGTTGATTCGTTGCATCGGCGAAATTGAGAAAACTGCCAGCGCAGCGGCAACCATGTCGTAGTTGATTTGCATAGCAAGATTAATATGCGACCTAGTTATTCCTATGTCTGCTCTTGGCCGAAAGCGGCCTAAAATCTTAGGTATTCAAATAAGCATCAAATTATAATCAGTCAACGTCTGTAAATCAGATGTTTGCCAAATCCATTAAATTTTCAAACTGGCTAAGTGAAGGTTTTGTTTGATTAACAAGCCTGACTCACCATCATTTGAACCTGACCACATTTTATATTTGATATTGTCGGTTTCGACTTTTTCTGCGCCGCCGTCTTTTAAGGCCGCGTGCAGCTCTTCTTTCGGGATTTTGTGATTAATATCGCTACTAATAACGTAGAAGTTAATCATGCCTTGGACACCCAGTAACTTCGCGGCGTCCACTACCGCCTTGACTACACCGGAATACAATTTTTTATTCTCGATAACCAGGTCATGTTTGGTGAAACCCTGCTGGTTTTCCACATTCAAGTTCTTGACGTAAACATCGCCAAGTATGTCAGTTGCGCGTGCGCGGTGATAATCCATTCCGATCTTAACCGCTGTAAAAATATCTTGAGCCTTGGTAGCGTCAATGCCGAATACCCAAACATCACCGTCGATAATCGCTGCTTCCTTCGTGGCTAAATTGACTTTCCCTTGGAACGGCGAAATAGGTACATCAGCGTTTTTCGACTTCCATACCCCTACAGAATCAAGGGCGGTGCGCAGTATAAAATCTTTTTTATCACGTCCATTGTTCAAAATTAGCGTGCATGCAACTTTGTACTCCGGCTTGCACTCGGCTAGTGATAATGCTCCTTTCATAATCAACTCCCTGTCCCAATAAAGACTGCATCATCGTCATCCTCAGCTTCCGATGAAATTGCATAGGTGAAATACACTGGCCGATCAGGATTGACGTGTTTCAATGCCTTATTGATAGCTTCCTGCGTGTAGCCGTCGTCAATGGTGGGCGTAAACTTTGCGAGTTCCTCGCATCGAATAACCGTGGTTGGAACAATGCCCCGTGCTTTTGTGTAAGACAGAAGATTAGTTAAAACGGCTGGCAAATCATTCCCAAGCACCAGGCTCACTGCGCGCATTGAAGGAGAACCATCCATGTTAAGCGGTGACTCCTCGCTAAGATCGCCCCTGAACTCAATAATCCAAGTCATATCGTTTTTTTCCGTTGGTTGAAATGCATGGAGATTATCATCGAAGGTACCCGAGGCGTCGTGATTAATCTCAAATTTGATGTTCTTTTATAAGAATACCATTTTTACCTTTTCTAAAAAAAAATGAGGATTATATGCTCTCGACATTAAATCCTCTTCGCCTAAAATCCCTTCCATAAATTTCAATTGAGACCAAATAGCTAACATCCTGGCTATTTTAGCCCACTGATTTGTTTGCAATAAACCATGGCATTACCATGTCCCTAATGCAACCATCGAAATACCAACCAACAAACACCGGCCCGCCCACCTTTAAATTAAGAGGGATCTTTTATGCCATCACCGCCAGACCTTAACCTCACAAATGAGTTATTAGCCCTCTATGACGAATTCACCGAATTCCAAAGCCAATGCACATTCCTGTGCGATGCCGTGGTGGCATTGGCGATTGCGGAATTGCCGATGGATAGGCGGAGCGTGAATGGCTTACATATGTGCGCAACGCAAGTTAAGCAGCGGGCGGAGGTGTTGGAAGGGAAATTGTCCGGGTTACGAGAGAGAATTAACATTGCCCAAGCTGAGTGGCATTAAATATCCAGGCTTGGAATTGTTAGCTTAGGTTGAGATAAGTCCCGGAAGATTGCTATCCGTTTAACAAAACTTCATTTGCTCATGCCACGAAATACAATTCATATTGACCAGAAGTTTAACTTCGCCTAACCTCGAGTTGACAGTTTTGAATAAAGCTGCACCCTAGCTTCATCATTAGTTTGTTTAAAAAAAATTTTGCCCCCTGTGATATTTTTCCAGGCGTTGGGCAGCGAATCTGAGCCAAATTCACGATTTAGTTTTTTAGGAAATGATTTGAGGATTTAGCATGAGCGCCACAGATATATGGATCGTAAAATCCAGACATACCAATCCAAATGATTTTTACGTGAAAGTCGATGGGTCAGAGTTTTATATAGCTTATTGGAGAGCAATTGCCCAAAACGAGCAGCAAGCACATTTACTGGTATTGGAGGCAAGTGAAGAGCTTGTTTTGGGTAATACTGAAATTATCGAGGCTACCGTTTATAAAAAGCACTTAATTGCAGACACTACGGAAGTACAAGATGCAATAAATTCTGCTGTAGAAAAATCCAAGGAATCGAACGAAACTCAATTGGCAGCATGGATAACCGCTAATGGAGGATTGTGGTAATGAGCGGAGCAACTGCGTTGGCCGAGGGTGGTCGTAAGTTTAAGGTAGATGTAGATTTAATTTTCAATAATTTAAAATCAACTGACCGAAAATATATATTACGTACAGTATTCGATGACCTTGGTACTTGGAAAGCAAAATATGTTGAAGTGAATATATCTGCTTGTGAATCCAGGGCCAATAACCAAAACAAAGAATACGCCATTATTGATGGTGAGGTTTGGGTGTTTAGGACAAACGCTACAAATTCTTCCGACATAGTTACCGCTATCAACATCGCCTGTAAGCATTACAAAGTTAAACCAGAATTATTCTTAAAGGATATCTATATTAAAAACATGAATGCTGAGCAGGAAAATGAAATGGGACTTGATGCGCTAATAAAAGCCAATAAATCGCTTTATAAAGGCACATGCAACGCATTACGTGAAGCTGCAAAAATTCTTGCTTACAAAGGACCGCTCAGGCTTCATATTTTTAGTAACAATAAAAATCCAAAGATTCCACAAATCGATTTGCATGCCGCATTATCAGAAGGTGGTGCCAAGGATATCGCGGCTGATCCATCTAAATATCAATATCTAGTGAGCAAAAATGACAACACCCAGCCTCCGGATCAAAAGCCTTTCATAACCCATCATCACGTTGCAGTATTTGATATTTGATGTCGCTAATAGAGCCAGCACTCACTTCGAAAGAATGTTGACAAGTATGATCCCATCAATTAACTCGTTAATTAGCATTAGTGCGCTATTGCTATTAGGAAGCTGCGCCATGCCGCCAGATATTGATTTAACATGGGAGTGGCCAGCTGAGCGTACAGTTGAGCAAAAACTTTTAGTCAAGGTTACAGATATAGAAAAATTCAAATCTGGAATTTTTGGTTTTAAGAAGACTCCATCATTTGCTGGCAATTTACCCGATCCTGTTACCGTAACAGCAAAGGTTGTGGGTCAAGAGACCGGCTTAAAAGGAAATACAGTTGCGGTTGTTTTGCCTAAATTGGAACTTAACTCTATTAAAAAGGGCGATTTTGCTGTTATTGGAGTCATAGACAGCAAAATATGTATTTGTATAAAACATGTCGAATCCCAAAATATAGATATTTCAAGCGTTTCATGTCAGTGAGCGAAACTTTATTGAGCATAGCCATGGCCCTAACCGTGGCTTGTGCCTTGTGCCTTGTGCCTTGTTCATATCTTTTATATTCAGTCAAAACAATATTCTCCAATACCGTCCAAAAACTTATGAGCGAGAGATAATCTCCGGCGGTGACCAAGCAATTCATTCAACTGACGCGGAAACATTTTCCGATTAGCTAGAAGATTACCCTCTGGAAGAAAGAAAGCAGAAATTAATTCCCAAGGAATATTGATCTAATAAAACCCGGCTAATTTTTTCACCAAATTGCGATGTCGGGATCATGGGACTGGAATAGCTGCATCCCTTTGACGCAAGGAAATTCAATAAGGCTTGGGCACTTCTGGCTAACGGATTGGCGAAAAAATTCATTCCTTTTCAACCTTTGTTGACAACACAATCACCGATGAACAATTGGAATAATCATTCCAGGGAAATATAACCTCCTTGCGACAGAGCAAACTTATAACATCAGTAATTGAAATTACTGCACTTCGTTTTATTCCTAATTTTATTCATCATCGTTAATGCGTCGCTCCAAGCTGCAAACTTTAAAAACAAAAAGGTAGTTTTTGCGAAACAAAATATTGGCGTTGTAAGTATAAAGCGTAGATTGTAAATGGTTTTCGGTAGGAATAGTCTTTTGCTCGAAGGAGGACCTTCAATCGATTGACACAATGCAGTGCCTTTATTCATTAACAACTGTAAGGAGTGCTTTATGAAAAAGCTTGTACGAATTGCTGTATCAATTTTGCTACCTTTTGCTGTCGGCGCATTTCCTGGCATGGTGAATGCAGACCAGAAGGTTTATCCTGGTTCGATGGGTGTTAAGTTTAGTGGAGCGACCCCAAGCTATTATTTTAGTACCATTGGGAATCCTTCTTCGACCACCACCATGGGTGTGGATTTACCCGCAGTAAACGACACTAACACTGCCATTGAATCCAGCTGGGTAAGGGTACTTGATCGCCATTATAGTGCGGGTGTGAGCTGCTCATTGAACACCGCATATTGGAATAACACCTACGATACGTTCTATGGGTCTTGGGGTGCAGCAGTGACCAGTGCTGGTAGTAGCAACGATGTCCAGGTGTTGAACACGGGTACTGCGCACGGATCAGCGGAACGCCATATCTATTTTAGCTGCTCAATTCCTGCGACATATTCTGGAAATCTATCGCACATTGTTTCCTATTCCGTTGACGAATGATCTAACCCCTCGGCTTCGGCCGAGGGAACTTTAAGGAGAAAAGTCTATGAAAAAGATAAATGTATCGTTAATCCTCCCGGTTATTGTTATCGCACTTGTCATTTCGATTTTTCTATTTAAAGACCATAAGATCGCCGAAGAGAAACCTTTCTCGGGAGAGGAACAATTTCCTGAGCAAGCTCATACCGTCAAAGTGGACACTTCCGCTGAGAAAAATAATTATGACAAAGATTTTTCTGATCTCGATTCACAAGTGGAGGATTTGAGGCGGCAAGTGGATTTACTGTCGAAAAAAATGCGTGAGTCAGACCAAAGCGCCAAGGCAATGGAATCTGAAAAAAAACCTGATGAGATTCCAGGCGAATTAAGCGCCGTAGAAATACCAGCCGACGAGGCTGTATACAATCAATACGAGGAGCAGAAAGTCAATTTAACTGCCCGGCTTATGCAAGAACCTGTGGATAAGCAATGGGCAGAGGAAACCATCAATGCCCTTGAAAACGCCGTCGAGACCAACGAAGAGCTGGCAGGAATTGAACTAATGCAGGCAACTTGTGGGAGCACGTTGTGCAAACTTGAAATTAACATCGGCCAAAATCGCCCCGCAGAAGATATTATGCAAAAATTGTCCTTCCACAGGACATGGAAAGGGCCCACCACTTTCGCCGTCAACAATTCTGGTCATGCCGAGATAATTTTTGCGAGGGATGGTCATTCATTGGAATAACAAAGGTAATAAAGATATCTGTTCAATATGTAGAGTTATTTTGTTAATTTCACCGGTTGGAAAATACTACCTGCACATCACCTACGCTGCCAAAACTTTTCCAGGATAGGTTTAACACTTGTGCCGTGCACGATGATGGAAAGGGTTATGACAACGAGTGTGAATTGAACCAATTGTTCCGCGTGGGCTTTATCGACGCCGTGTTGTATTGCATACATTAGATAATAAATTGAGCCTATGCCGCGCACGCCGAACCAGCCGATCATACTTCGCAGTTTCCAGGTGGTGTTTGTTCCCGCCAAACTCAGGTAGACACTAATAGGGCGCGCTGCCACAAAGAGAAATAATGCGAGGCCAAGGGTTTGCCAGTTCAAGAGTTGGAGGGAGAGCATGCCGCCGAGCAGGAATACCAGCAGCATTTCTGATAACCGTTCCAGGTGCGCGCCAAATACCAGCGACTCGACACTGATGATGGGCGGCTCAGGATTGTTGGGATCAAATTCTTGTGCGCCATCGTTTTCCTGTGTTGTTCTTGGTTTGGGTGAGTGGCGTTCGGCTAATTTTAATTCCGTTTGACGTAACGCCACCCCGGCAAAAAATACGGTTAAAAATCCCCAGGCGTTTATCGATAAGCTGATTCCGTAGACCACCGCGATTAGCCCCAGGCCTGCAAGGTCATCGAGGATTTCGTGTTTTAACTCGGTACCACGCAACTGCCATCCGATACGTGCCAGTAACATGCCGCCGAGGATTCCAATTACCACGGCGGATGAGGTTGCCCATAACACGTCCAGGGTTATCCATTTCCAGCCTGCTCCACCCAAGTCGTGTAAACCGAGTAAACCTAAACCCAACATTACAAAGGGGAATGCGGTTCCGTCATTCATGCCCGCTTCACAGGTGAGGTTAAAACGTAGATGGTCTTTGTCGCCGGGGTGACGCGATTGCACATCGGTTGCCAGCACCGGGTCTGTTGGGGCCAATATTGCGCCGAGTAAAACCGCAAGGCCGGGGGGAAGGTTAAATACATAATGCGTGAATGCCGCAACCAACCCTACGGTTAATGCCATGGATACCCACGCGAGTAATACCGGCCTGGTCCATTGTGCAAGGGTAACGGGCACCGGCATTTTTATGCCCGCCGAAAAGAGCGAAATCAATACCGCGACCTCTGTGAGTATTTCGAGTAGCGGCGCTTCTTTGATGGGATCGAAATAAAAGAGGTTTAATACCATCGGACCTGCAACCAGTCCAACGGCAAGGTAAACAATGGATGAGCTGAACGGGGAGCGTTCAAGGATCGTGGAGGTTAAGCCGCGACCCAGCATGAGTAGACCAACCAACACAAACCAGTTTCCATTTTCCATGGACACCACCTATCCGGGTTAAGGTTTTGGTACCTGTCAATTTCAAATTTTCACTGGAATAAAACCGCATCAATTAATCGCGCCTTCCGCCGTTAAATTGATGCGCTGTTTTTTTATGACCTCGCTATTAATTCCAAATTCCGTGACGCCTTTCCCCAGGAATCTTATCTGCCATCGGATGCCGGATATTTACCCCGAGATTGTTTAGCTTCCTGAATGTTTGGGTATTTCTTGGTAATGCGCTGCGTCGCTCGCCGGTGCAAATTTACTCCATAAAAAAACCGCCCGTGGACGGGCGGTTTTTTCGTTCATTTCAAAAAGATTATTCAGCAAGCCTCAACGAGCCGAATACGCTTGCATCCAGGTAGCCCTGGTTGTTCCGATGGCCGGGGGTGTCCACAGAACCCATCATGCTTTCGCGTTGCGGGTTGCCGTCGTTGTCGATGTAACTGGCCGAGAAACCCATCTCCTTGCCGGCGGTGAGGATGAGTGGCGTGTTGGCCCGGTCATCCGCATAGTCTTCACCGTAAATGCGCACGCGCATTTCCCACACATGTTTGTCACCCATGCTCACCAGGCGTACATCGATGTGATCATTCAGCAGGTGCGGGCCGGAGGTGGTGTAATCCACCACGTCACCATAGCTACTGATGTGATAAGCCCAGGCGGAGGTATTGGACTGGTGCGGGCCACCGTTTTTATTTTCGTCGATGAAAATTTCCACGGTGTCGTCTTCCCAGTAGTTGCTTAAGGGGTCCCGTGTGTGGTCGTAGAGTCGCTCATCGGTGATATCAAAGAGCAGGTAGAGATAATTTTCATCCCACAGCGCTTTGTATTGGCCGGCGTAGTCCTCTGCGGTTGGATTGGGCTGGGTGCCAAGCCAGAACACATTGATCGGTGCCCAGGCCGCTTGTTCCCATACCGCGTCGATAGTGCCGTCAATTTCCGGTGCGGTTTGCGCCCTTGGCGCTACGTAGGAATTGGGTTCGGCAGCGACCGAACTGGACGAGCTGGAGCTTGTTGAGCTGAGCGATGAGGAACTGCTGCTATCAACGGAAGAGGATGAAACGCCCTCCGAACTGGTTGATGCGCTGCTCGCCGTTTGACCCACAGTGACTTCCAGGGTTTTGACACCGGGATTAGTGGGGCCGTATGCCGTCAGTGTGACCGGGTAGGTACCCGGTTCAGCGTAGGTGTGGGAAGCCGACAGGCCTACCGCGCTGCTGCCATCCCCAAAATCCCACGTCAAGTAAACGGCGTCGCTCGAATCACTTGCATCAACGTATAGGCTGTTGCCTTCCACGCGCCAGGTAAATTCGGCAACGGCGGTTATTTCCTCAAAGATTCCGCAGGGCTGGTTAAAGCTGGCTTGTTGGGTATCGGCCAGTTCACCGTCAAAAACGGTCAAGGTGACCAGGCGCGGCACCGCGACCGAGGTTTCCGACTCACAATCATTGAAGACGTGGGCGTTGTTGCCGGGCATATCCCCGGTGCCAAAATCCCACAGGTAGCTCAGTTCGTCGTTGTCCGCGTCAAAAGAGCTTGAGCCGAAGGCGACGATGTTCAAGCCCGTGCGCGCTACGCTCAACCTGGCAACCGGGGCATGGTTGCCTTCGGCGGCCTGGGCTTCAACGGTTTCGGTGGCAATGGTTGAACTGTTGCCATCAGAGACGGTTAGCGTGACCGTGTAACTGCCGCTGGCCGGGTAGGTATGCCAGGCTTCGGGGTACTGGAGCGTAGTACCGTCACCGAAGTCGATTTGGTAGGTCAATTCATCCCCTTCGGCATCCACAGACGCGCGGCCATTCACATGGACGGTGGAGCCCGACATAACTACCGTCAGGTTCGCCTCTGGCGCCTGGTTGGCAGCGCTCGAACTTTGTTCGGAAGAGGACACGCTGGAGCTGGCCTCCGAGTTTGAACTCAGTTCAGAACTGGAGCTTTCGATAGAGCTGGATGCTTCCGAACTTGAAGCTTCGGAACTCGATGCTTCAGAACTTGCCGGTTCAGAACTGAAGGTTACTGAACTGGATGCATCAACGCTGGAAGCGACCAAACTGGATGACTCCGAACTGGACTCTTCCGAGCTGGATACAACCGAGCTGCTCGAAGCAGGTGCTGAGCTGGACGATGCAGAGCTGGAAGCGGGAACATCATCCAGCGCCGGATAGGCATTTTGCACCAGCAACTGGAAGGCTTCCGGGAACCAGCGACCGGCCACGGGCGCATTGGCCAAGGCACCGCTGCCTACGCTCGCATTGTTACCTTCGCTGCGGGTGTAGGTCGGGTCGCACATGCGGTCGAAGCCTTTGGCCGGGTCAAGCGGATCGAATGACAACTCTTCTGATGCGGCGCCGTCAGATTCCCCTGGTGGTTTTACCCACACGTAAGCATCAACACCCGGTGCCGGGGTCGCTTGCGGACGTTCACCGATACCGCCGGGTTGGTTACACCAGTTACCGCGATGGATACGGCGATCCACCCGTGACTCATTCACAAAGGTATCGAGGACAGTGCTGGTGGATTGCGCGGTCGGGCGATCCAATCCGCCCCAGCCATTGCGCGAGGTATCGATCAACATCCCGATGCTTTCCGGGAAACCGGCTGCGATCATGCGTGTCCGCCACGCCTGTACGTAGGAAACTTCACTAAAGTACGGATTCCATTCGTAGAAGCTGGCCTGGCGTACTTGCATACCGCCACCGCTGCCGGGGAACGCGCTGCTGGCCAGGGCGTCCAGGAAGGGTTCGTGGGTGGGCGTGTAACCGGCGGTGTTGGATACGAAACCGGCAATGGAGCGTACGCCATTGTCGGTGCTCTTGATCGCATCGCCGATTAAGGTAATTGCCTTGCCGAAATTGTCATCCCAGCCCAGCCAGCCGGAATGGCCGATATCCACATAGCTGTACACGTTCGGAATTTGCGACAGCTTATTGAGGGTGTAGCGGGTGTTGGCCACATAACCGTCTGTGGGGTCGGTCGCCAATTGGCAATCCGGATCGCTCAGGTTGGTGACCAGGTTGGGCAGGGAATCCGGCTCGATAATCGCCACTATGCGCAAATTGCTATAGCGCGGGTCCGCAAAAATCCCGGCTATCACATCGATGTATTCGGTGCGGTAGCGCAGGGTGCCTTCCGGCCCCTGGTCCAGCTCACCGTTGGACGCCAGCGCATGGCAATCGCGGTTGGGCAAATCGTACACCACGATCTGGATCAGGTTTGCCCCTTGCTCCAGGGCGGCATCCAGGTGATCGCGCAAGCCGAAGCCTTCCGCCGGGTCGATGGCACCGATGCGATCCATCCACACCGCCGTGTTAAAACGTGCGACTTTGTCACCGCCCACCTCTGCACGGGCTTTTGCCGACCAAACAGGGTCCACATACCAGCGTGCACCGACGAAGGGGTTATCCAATGGATGGTCATCCATCGGGCCTTCCGAACTGGTGCTGCTGGAGACGGATGAGGACGCAACCGATGAGAGTAATGAAGAGCTTGAGGATTCCTGGCTCATTGAAGATGCTGAGCTGGTTGAAAGCTCGGAACTGCTGGATTCACTGGATACATCAGGTGAGCTGGATGAAGACTCAACACTCGAACTGCTTGAAAACACCAGCTCTGAAGAACTGCTGCCAAAATCCATGGAACTGCTGGAATCAACCGCGCTACTCGCGGCACTGCTGCTGGCCTCGCTGGAGGTCGATCCGCCGCAGATTGCACCGGTGACCGTCGGGCGTTCGGCAGGAACACCGTTACTTTTATTTCCCATCACACCGAATTCAATGGTTTGCCCCGGCGCAATCCGGTCATTCCAACCCACACCGGTGGCCGTGTATGGATTGCTACCGGAAATATTGGCGTTCCAACCACCGGTACGTGTGGAGCCATCGGTATAACTCCAGCTCACCGACCAACCTTCAATAGCGGTGGCGGTGTCATTGGTTATACGCACTGCGGCAACAAAACCGCCGCCCCATTCATTCTGGATCACGTATTCACATCGTGCTGCATGACTGGACGCGGAATGCAACGCAAGCATTCCTATGATGGTAGCGACGGATCGCCGTAAAAAAATAGTTGAGATTTTCATTGTTCCCCTCGTTAAAAAAATTGAGTCAATCGGAACTGCAATTTCGCAAAGGAGCATGGTGATACATATGCGGAGGCGGATTATTAGCGTCAGGGAAGAAGAAAAAACGGTAATAGATCAAGTTAATGAAAATGAATAAAAAATTAGTAGCATCTAAATTATTAAAAAAATGATTAATTTTTATTTACTATCAAAATTTCATCAATAAACACAGGTGGCAACCATTTATATCAATGATTAACAAGCTGGCTCAATCATTAACAAATTTATTTAGGAAAATACAGGCGCCGAAATAAAATCCCCGCCACATTTTTATTTGCATAACTTACGCAAAAAAATGGCGTCGTAAATTTCAATATTGTTTTATTTAACGACAGTTAATCCAAAACTTAAAAGGATTACTTTGTCTGCAAGAAAAGTAATATTTCAGTTTCACTAATCAGGTAAATCGCGCCGGTTAAAAGCGGATCGCGATAAAATTGTTCCGCGCTAAGCATAGTTCCCAATGGGGTATAGAATTCGCTTGTTTCATCCAATTTGAATTTGGAGGCGAGAATATCCTCTATCCAGGGTTCCACAGCATATTGGGGTAATTTAATAACTTTATTTGGCAGTGGCGTATTGGTGATGATTTTCAGGTCTTTCTTTTCCACTTCCATGCGCGCAATCAAACTCCAATCATCGGTATCCAGCTTCGCGGATGGCACGGCAACTTTATTTATCTCCCACGTTACCCGTATCGGTTTTATCGGCAAGTTGATCAATTGGTTCAATTCCGCCAACTCCGGGTCAGCAGAAGAAGTAGATGCCGCTGTCGCAATTCCATCCCCTTTATTATCGCTACATCCGACCATGGCCACTAAGGCCAGAAAAACTGCAAAATAGGTTAATGATCTCATCGCTATCCTCCAAGCCACATAATTGGAGATTTTCAGTTTGGATATGGAGAACCACCCAATCACTGCTACACAGGTTTTTCCATATCACTAAAAGACACGCAATACGAATGTTGGTTGCACTGAGGAAGGACGGACTGGATTTTTTCAACAGCGGTTATTTTTTGCAGAGGAAAGATAAATGAATGGCGGGTTTACATCAGGTATTGCGGAGGGGCCTATGTATTCATAATTGAACACAATCTTGTGCCATTACCGAAAAATAATAATCACAAGATTGCATTATTGTCGCCTATTCCAAATAAGCCTTGGTTAGCATCCATTGACCATTAATATTTTGGAATTCAAACTGATCCACCCGATGATGAGTCTTATTTGTAGCTATTGTAATTACTTCCTTCTTTCGGATCAGTTCTCGCAAACTATTTTCTTCAAGATCTTCTTTCTCGTAGTTGTAAACAACTTGATCCAGTAATTTAGGAAATATCTCTGCAAGTTCGCCTTGAACATAAAAGTTTGCTGGCGTTTCATCGTCAACACCTTTTACTTCGAGCGGGAACTTAACCAGTTTATTGAGTGAAGGGTAGTCTTCGGTTAAAACAGCATTGCGAAATTTGATCCAGAATAGTTCAAAAGATTGTTCCTTATCCGGCGTCTGGCCTATTGCAGTAGATAGTGTGAATATACAAACCAACAGTTTTAGCAGCATTTTCATTATATTCCCCAAGTATTATCAAGCACCGCCGCAAACAGGTTCAGCGCTAATCTATGGATAGCGGGATTATTCTATACAAGGTACTTCATTATTTCAGGGAGATTGCATAAGCTGCAAAACTTACCCATAGAAATAGTAAGAAAAGGATAACCATGACCACTCTCACCAAAACACAGGCGCAAGCGCGGGCTGACCAGGTTCGGGCTTTTCGTGCGGAGCAGGCCTTGCTGGAAGGGCAAGGCTTGTTGCAACTGCCGGTGGATAACGCTGAACGCATTCGCCAGTATCACGATGGTTTGTTGCGTGAGTTACAGCAGTCGCAAGACGTAGATTTGAATGAGCGGGCGCGGCATTTATCGCTGGGGATGCAAATCGTTTCGTTCCTGGGTGCGAGCGCGTTGGCGGCAAGTTTGTTTTTCCTGTTTTATCAATACTGGGGCTATTTTGCGACAGCCACGCAGGTGGCGATTTTAATTTCCGCACCGCTGCTGGGCTTGGCAGTGGCGGTATTGGTACAGCGTTTTGACGATTCCGGTTACTACGCGAGGCTCGCCGCCCTGGTGTCGTTTGCGGGTTGGGTATTAAACATTGTCATGATGGGCAGTATTTTTAACCTGCACCCTTCACCCAATGCCTTTGCCGCCTTTGCAATGTATGGATTCCTGCTCGCGTATATGTTGCAGGTACGCTTGCTATTGGCGGCGGCAATTATTTGCAGCTTTATTTTTATCGGTGCCAGGTTGGGTACCTGGATGGGCAGTTATTGGATTTACGCCGGTGAATATCCCGAACATTTTTTCCTGCCCGCCATGATTTTTTTCGTTTTGCCTTTGTTGCTTCGCCAGGCGCGTTTCCACGGTTTCGCGGCAATTTACCAAATATTATCCGCAGTGGTTTTTTTCATCGCGGTATTGATCCTTTCCAATTGGGGTGCCAGCAGTTATTTGCCTTGGTCAAATGATGTGATTGAAGGGGTTTACCAGATAGCAGGTTTTGTTGGCAGTGCCTTGCTGGTTATCTATGGCTTGCGGACCAAAGCGGTTAATTTAATGCTCACCGGCAATGTGTTTTTTGCACTGTTCCTGTATACCAAGTTTTTTGATTGGTGGTGGGATTGGTTACCCAAGTATTTATTCTTCTTTTTGATTGGCCTTACCGCGATTTTGGCATTAATGGTTTTTAACCGTTTACGTAAAGCACAACAAGCAGGGAGCCGCGCATGAAAATCCCGAGGTTAATGTTGAACAATAAATTGTTATGGCTAGCCATGGGTTTTGTGCTGCTGGTTAACGCGTTTGTACTGGGCAGGGTTTATGTGAACCGCACGCAGGTTGTAGCCCAGTTGCAATTAAGCGAACGCGAATTGCGCTTGCCTTACAACTATGGTTTTGCCAGGGAAGATTCGAGCGCACGCGTTAGCCTGCAATGGGCCACGCCGCATACCGAGCCGGTAGACCCGGGGATGGATGAGTGGCATTGGTACCACGACCGGCGCTTGCAGTTAAGTGAAGCCCATTTTGCCAGTTTTAATTTCCCCACCTGCGAAAAAACCAATCGTATCCACCATAAACGGGGGGGTTGGGTGCTACTGGAATTTAACGGACAAAGTTATGTGGATTATGTGGCGCGCGCCGAGCGTTATCATACCTTGATACAGAACCTGGCGCCCGCTTCCAATACCGGATTAGCGGAAAAGGAATTAGCCAATAAACGCAAGGGCGCCGTCGAGTTATTGGAGGCCGCGAAGAAATCCAAATCGCGGCTCTTTGCGATAGATGCCGCCGCCGATAGGAATTTATTGGAGTTATCCATGCGCCGGCGCCAATCGGCCGATGGCGCCACACTGTTTATGGTGCCCGCCGATATACAAACCGGATACAACCGTTGTGATAAACCGGAACAGCGAACTACCGACATCCAGATAGCAAACCTGGCGGTTGAATCACTTTATATTCCCAACGCGTTGGCGAACGATTTTCCGCGCGATGGCGACGCCAGGCAAAAAATTCGTTTTATTGCGGATATTTATTACGGCCGTTTATTCGAACCCTGGATAAACAATGTTAAATTCTGTGCGAAGGATTGCCCTTAGCGAGGATATTTTTTACCGGGGATTCCACAAATCCGTTTGCATCGCTGGCGATTCCAGGCGCAATAAAAATGCTTTGGCTTCCAGCCCACCGGCAAAGCCGGTCAGTTTTCCCGAGGAACCAATAACACGATGGCAAGGCGCAATAATGGAAATGGGATTTTTTCCATTAGCCGCCCCAACGGCACGCACGGATTTTTCATTGTCGATTTGCCGCGCAATTTGCAAGTAGCTGCGTGTTTCACCGTAGGGAATGGTGAGCAACGCTTGCCACACTCGCTGTTGGAATTCCGTGCCGTAAAAATCCAGCGGCAATTCAAATCCCGTGCGCTTTCCCGCGAAATATTCACCCAATTGTTTTTCAGTTTCACCCAGCACCTGGTGATGGCCCGCATAATTACCCAGGTCAATGTTTACCCGTGCCGGATCATCTTTTTCCCACAATACCGCCGCTAATCCTTTATCGCTGGCAACAAGCGTAAGCGGGCCGACAGGCGAAGGGATTATGCAATGGTAATTCGACATGGGCATCCGGAAAGCGGGTTATTTGATAACAATCGAATCCACTAATTTTATGACGGCGGTGCGTTGGGCTTGATTGAGGCGCGGCCAAAAAGCCTCCATCGAAGTGAGTTCTTCCTCAATGATACTGCGCAGGTAATTCGGGGTTGGTTCTTTCACTAGCAACGGCACAGGGTCGGGCGTGCAATCCAGGAAAAACCAGGACAGCGGCATCCCCAACGATTGGGCAACTAAATAAAGCTGGGAGGCACTGAGTTTGTTTTCACCGTTTTCATAACGGGAAATTTGCTGCTGGGTAGAACCGATTGCCTCGGCCAGGGCCCCGGCGCTGATATCAGTTTGCTGGCGAAGTTTCTTAAGGCGTCGCCCGATTTGGCGATCCAGGTCGGTAACGGCAGGTTTTGCCATGGGTATCATCCGGCTACAGGTGAATCCGTCTGATTCACACGGTTGACAGCTATGGTAGTTATGGCCTAGTATCGGTTCAGCAATATAATTGTATTAAAAAGTACACATGCACCCGTTTACGACCACTACTACAGGTGACACACCGGATGTTAAGGAGTTGCAATTACATGGAAAGCAATTCACCGAAAACCTCACAAGACCGCCCGGCGAAGCGGGATGGTGGTGAGGATGGCAGCCAGGACCGCAATGACCCTTGCATAGCCCCGGCAAGTTATACGGTGCTCGCGGGCCAATGGGTCAGGTTATGTGATGATTTTGCAAACATGGAGGGGCAATGCGCACTGCTATGTGAGTTGCTTGCCGGCCTGAGCCGCCGTGAAACGCCGCTCGAGCCCGCCGCTAAACATGGGATTGACCTGTTTATCGGCCAATTAAAGCAACAACTCACCCAGGTCAAACAACAGCTTTATGGGCTGCGCTCCCATGAAACCCGGTGACCCGGTGCGGCCTTGGGTTGCGCGTTGCTAGCGCGCTGAAATCCATTTGAATTAAAACCGCATTTATTGCACGTCGAAAAGCGATTCAAGCTTCACGCCTATGAACGTCACAACACCCAAAAGTGACGCTTTGGTTGCATCGTCCTGATGCAACCTTTTTTTCTTTTTTAGTCAAACATCTGATTAACCAGGCCGCGCAATTTTTGCAGGTGCTCCTCAATAATTAATGAATAATGTTGGAAATGCTTTCTGGGAGTTGTCGAATCTTCGATGGAATTCATGAGCGTTTGTAATCCTGCCAGGGCTTGCAGTTTGTCCAGTTGCAAATAAATTTCATCTTCCAGCGCATAGTCATTCAGGAAGTCCAGTTTCAAACCAGTATTGTCCGTTTTTTTCATATCTCCTCCGTCGGTGCTTCCATCTGTCCATGCAGTTTCACGCGGGAATTTATGCATGGGTTTTGTTTGTCGGGCGTGACGTTAAGTATAGGTTGGCTATGTACATCTATTAACCAACTCGAAGTCTAGCTTCGTTAAAGACGAAGTTCAACCTCAATAAGATAGCCACCTTTCCACAATGACAAAGGTGCCTTGTGCAACTCAAAAAGCAGTTTGGTAAACGCGTACAACAACTGCGCCAAGCCAGGAAAATTACCCAGGAAGAATTGGCCGAAAAGGTGGGTGTGAGTATTGAATCCATCAGCAATATTGAACGCGGTATCCACGGCCCAAGCTTTGATAATTTGGAAAAAATTATTCTCGCCTTGCAAGTCCCCGCAAAAACCTTGTTTGAGTTTGATGCGCTTTAACAGGCGCGTTAACCGCATCTTTTGAAAATGGTTTTAATTATGTGAGTGCCGCTGGCTTGGCACATTGAATTGTTGAGTGGTATTTAGCGTTTCCCCGATTGGCAGTATTGCTCGCCCATCACCGCCACAAACCGCTGGGCGCCCAACCCCAGGGGACGCTCCCGTGACCAGACCAGATCCACCCAGAGTTCCTCGCCGTTGGTAAAGTTGGCGATGGGTAATTCGACGAGAAGCTGGCCATTCAGGTACGGCTGTACAAACGCGCGGGGTAACCAGGCCCAACCCAGACCCACCAGCACCATTTGCAACGCGGCTTCCGGGTGGTCCACCCGCCAGTATTGTTCCGATGTGATGCAAAAAGGCCCACCGGGGCTGCCGGTATCATCCTGGCTGCGACTGCCTACTATTACCTGGCGCAACGGGCGCAATTGCACGTCACTCAGTTGCCCGGCCGGCGATAGCTCCTGTAACAGCGGATGCTGGCGCGCTATCACCGCCACCAGGGTTTCCCGCCCCACCTCCTGGAAACTTTCACGACCGTCCGCAGCGGGGCGCTGGAATACCAACGCCAGTTGCGCCCCTCCGTCATGGAGCAGACGCAGTGCATCGTTCTGGGGTGCGGTTATTACCTGGATTTCCAACGATGGATATTCACGCGCCAGGACCTGCAAGGGGCGAACCCAGGGCGTTGAATGCAGCTCGGGGGCAATCACCAGCGTAAGGCGTGTTTCCAAACCCTGGCTCAATTCCAGCGCCTGGGTATTGAGTTGCTGTAATTGCGCTATTAATAACCGCGCCTGGGGTTCCAGGGCGCGCGCCTGGGCAGTGGGTTTGGGTTCACGCCCGCTGCGGTCAAACAACTCCAGTGCCAACTCGGCCTCAAGGTTGGCAATCGCCATGCTGACGGCTGATGGTACCCGCCCCAATCGCCGCGCTGCTGCGGAAAAAGAACCCGTATCCAGCACCGCCAGGAACACCGCGACTGTTTCAGAGTTGAAGACGCCACTAACCATCTCATCACCTTGCTTTCAGTAAAAACGTTTTCAATAAAACTGATACTAGCTGACTTTTTCTATCAACTAAAACTATAAAAACTAGGCATCATTTATTTTTCTCGTCGATGTTGAGGGTAAGCATGCAAGGGGTAAAACGCCGCGTGGTTTACGTTGGGCTCTATGAGTTTATCGCCATCCTTCTGTCCGCAATCTTGCTGGAATTGATGAGCGACGCCGGCGCGATCGCCTCTTTAGGCTTGGCTATTGCCGCCTCCGCGGTCGCGATTGTGTGGAACCTGGCATTCAACAGCCTGTTCGAGCGCTGGGAAGCCAGTCGCAAGCTACACGGTCGAAGCTTGGGCATCCGCGTATTCCATGCGCTGGGTTTCGAGGGCGGCTTATTGTTATTCCTGGTCCCGCTGGTGGCCTTTTGGTACAACGTCAGCCTTTGGCAGGCGCTGCTAATGGATTTAGGCCTGCTGGTTTTCTTCCTGGTTTACACCTTTGTCTTTACTTGGGTGTTTGATCGGGTGTTCGGTTTGCCTGCGCCGGTGAATTGCCGGTGCGCCTGATCCACGATTGGCAAGGCTGCCTGGGTACTTGCCCAACCGGGTTTCGACCAGCGGATATTTAATTACCCGAAAATATCCATTTGCCCATTGTTATTTCCGTTGGCCGGAATACTTAAGGGTTTGCGAAACCGTGAACAATCCAACTCGCCGTAGCGAGCGTTTTTATTCAATCCATAACGCTTCAACCCTTTCACAAAACGCTGGCGGATCATATCGGCCCAAAGTCCTTCACCGCGCATCCGGGTTGCGAAGTCAGCGTCGTAATCCTTGCCGCCGCGCATGTCGCGAATGCGATTCATCACCCGCTCGGCGCGCTCGGGAAAATGGGTTTGCAACCATTCCTGAAAGAGCGGGTTAATTTCCCAGGGTAAACGCAATACCGTGTAACCGGCCGCCGTTGCGCCTGCATCCGCCGCCGCGGCCATGACTTTTTCCAGTTCCTGTTCGGTTACGAAAGGGATGATCGGCGCTACGCTCACCAGCATCGGAATACCCGCCCTGGCCAGGCGCTCGATGGTTTGCAAACGCCGCGTCGGCGATGCCGCGCGCGGCTCCAGGATGCGCGATATATTGTGATCCAGGGTGGTGATGGTAACCGCTGCTGCTGCCAGGTTTTTTTGCGCCATCTCCTGCAACAAATCGATATCGCGCTCAATAAGCGCGGATTTGGTGATCAAACCCACCGGGTGTTCACACTCACGCAGCACCTCCAGGCATTGGCGGGTGATTTTTAACTCGCGCTCGCACGGCTGGTAAGCGTCGGTATTCACACCCAATGCGATAGGGCTGGGTTGGTAATTTTTATGGGCCAGCTCGCGCCGCAATAACGCCGGCGCATTGGTTTTTGCATAGAGGCGGGTTTCAAAATCCAGCCCCGGCGACAGGCCCAGATACGCATGGGTAGGCCGCGCAAAACAATAGATGCAGCCGTGTTCGCAACCCCGGTAGGGATTCAGCGAAACGCTGAAGGGAATATCCGGTGACTGGTTGCGGCTGAGGATGGTTTTGGCCAATTCGGGGGTAATCGAAGTCCTCAATTCGGGGCGGATGTCAGTGTCATCCTCATACGGGTTCCAACCATCATCGACAGTTTCAATCAGTTGGGTTTCGTAGCGACCGGTGATGTTACTCACCGCACCGCGCCCCTTGCGAGCCTGGGGTTTGGCTGCAATCCAGGGCTCGGGGTCGATGTAATCATCATCAGCGGCCATATTTACCTCAGACCAATACTGTATTTACGTACAGCATTGTGGACCGATGATTAACATTTATCAATCGTTTTATGCCTGGACCCGCCACGCATGGCCGCCCGCCCAGGCTAGGGTAGCTTGGGGACCGGTTTCCGGCGGAGGGAGGGTCGCATCCGCGGGCGAAGTGAAATAAGGAAGTAGAACCTGACGAAAGCCGCAAGCCGTATTACCAGCCCGACCAAACCGGTAAACGTTAATAACACACCGAAGGTTATCAGGCAGAATGCCGTGAGTATTTGTTGCTGTATCTCCCCACCTGCATAATCAAGTTTGTCGGTGGAGAGCCCGTTGAGAATACGTTGAATATCGAGATTATCCTTATCCATGATTTGTCCTCGCAAAAATCAATATTGGAAGCCGATTGCGAACTCCCATCCCGGGGGAAATCCTATTTACCAAATCTATGCGCGCGATACCCGGGAGTCTGTGAGAAATTACCGCGCAATGCTGTTAAATTTTGTTGCAACCCCAATGATTAATGATCAAAGCGCCAGATAAGGTTCCCCTGAGCTGAAACGCAACGGCGGGTTTGCGCCAAAAGCTTGCTTGCAGATATATATGGTTTTTCGTATATTTGCATATCCATATATACACACCCAAGGTATGGTAATGGCGGAATTCACCCCCGATTCACTTTGCAAAGCGCTTGCAGACCCCACACGTGCGCGCATTGCATTGCTCATCGCGCGCGAAAAAGAATTATGCGTATGCGAGCTCACCTGCGCGCTCAATGAAATCCAGCCAAAGGTTTCCCGCCATTTAGCGTTGTTGCGTGAATCCGGGGTGTTGGCGGATCGCCGCAAAGGCCAGTGGGTGTATTACCGTTTGCATCCCGGATTACCCGCTTGGGTGAGCAAAATCCTTAAAACCCTGCTTAACGCTAACCAGGAGTGGCTGGCGGAAGATTTCCAGCGTTTATGTGAAATGGAAAACCGCCCAAATGCGTGTTGTTAAATGAGAAACCCCTATGAAAAAAATTAAAGTCGGTATTAACGGTTTTGGGCGTATCGGCCGCTTGGCCCTGCGTGCCAGTTGGACTTGGCCAGAGTTTGAATTTGTACACATAAATGATCCGGCAGGCGATGCGGAAACCTTTGCGCACCTATTGAAATTCGATTCAGTGCAAGGCACCTGGACCGGAGTTACATCAGCGCATGAGAATGCGTTGGTAATCGATGGAAAGACGATAAAATTTACCCGCAACAAAACTATCGCGGAAACAGATTGGTCGGGGTGCGATGTTGTCATTGAAGCCAGCGGCAAAATGCGCACGACCCAATTGTTGCAAGCCTATTTGGCACAAGGGGTAAAACGCGTTGTGGTCAGTGCCCCGGTTAAAGAGGCGGGGGTGCTCAATGTGGTGGTCGGGGTAAACCACCATTTATTTGACGCAACCAAACATCGCATAGTGACCGCCGCATCCTGTACTACCAATTGCCTCGCGCCGGTGGTGAAGGTTATCCACGAAAAGATCGGCATCAAGCACGGATCGATTACGACCATTCACAACCTCACGAATACCCAATCCATCCTGGACCAGCCCCATAAGGATTTGCGCCGCGCGCGCGCCTCGGGTTCCAACTTAATTCCCACATCAACCGGTTCCGCTACCGCTATCGCCGACATTTTTCCTGAATTGCGCGGCAAATTAAATGGCCATGCGGTGCGCGTACCGCTCGCCAATGCCTCGCTCACGGATTGCGTATTTGAAGTCGCGCGCGTAACCAGTGTCGAAGAAGTGAATGCCGTGCTAAAGGCAGCCAGTGACAATGAATTAAAAAATATTCTCGGCTACGAAGAGCGTGCTTTGGTTTCCAATGATTATTGTGGTGATCCCCGCTCGTCCATTGTGGATGCGCTTTCCACCATGGTTGTCGATGGGACGCAGGTAAAAATCTATGCCTGGTATGACAATGAGTGGGGGTACGCAAATCGCACCGCGGAGTTGGTAAAAATTGTAGGCATGGCCAATTGACCATGGCGTTTTGGCAGCGCAGCGCTTGGTGCAAACGGTGAGGGGTATGAATAATTCATTAGCGGTCCGGCAATACGCCATAGTCACCGGTAATTACTGGGCGTTTACCCTTACTGACGGTGCGTTGCGTATGTTGGTGGTATTGCATTTTCACCAACTGGGCTATAGCCCCTTGCAAATTGCCGCGCTGTTTTTGTTTTATGAAACCTTCGGTGTTGTCACCAATTTGCTGGGCGGTTACCTGGGTGCGCGCATGGGTTTGAACCGCACCATGAATATCGGTTTGGGATTACAAGTGATTGCGCTGGCAATGCTGGCGGTGCCCACACCCTGGTTAAGTGTACCGCTGGTGATGCTATCCCAGGCGTTGTCCGGGGTCGCCAAGGATTTAAATAAAATGAGCGCGAAGAGTGCTATTAAGCATTTGCTTCCGGGGGATCAACACGGAGCGTTATTTAAATGGGTTGCGTTGCTTACCGGCTCCAAAAACGCGTTAAAAGGTGTGGGCTTTTTTATGGGTGGCGCGCTGCTTGCGCTCACCAGCTTTACTTCTGCGGTCATATTTATGGCCGCCGCGTTAACACTGGTGTGGTTGGCGAGTATCTTTTTGCTGCAAAAAGATTTGGGCAAACCTAAACAGAAACCCAAATTTACTGAAATTCTTTCCAAAAGCCGCGCCGTTAATAAATTATCAGCAGCGCGTTTATTTTTATTTGGTGCGCGCGATATTTGGTTTGTGGTCGCGCTCCCGGTTTTTTTAAGCACCGAATTGCAGTGGGATTTCTGGCAAACAGGGGGATTCCTCGCCAGTTGGGTAATCGGCTACGGAATCGTGCAATCCCTGGCACCGGTTATTCTGCGCAACAAAGCGCGGTCGGTACCGGGTGGCGGTGCAGCCCTGGTATGGGCTATTACCCTTGCGTTGGTGACTGCCTGCCTCGCGCTGGCATTATCAACCGATTTACCCATTGATAGCGTCCTGATTGGCGGTTTACTCGTTTTTGGAGTTGTGTTTGCCATTAATTCTTCGCTTCATTCTTTTTTAATTGTGCATTACGCCCGGGATGAAGGTGTGTCGTTGGATGTGGGTTTTTATTACATGTCCAATGCGCTGGGACGACTGATCGGTACCTTGTTATCCGGGTTCGTCTATCAAGCAGGCGGAATGGGTGCCTGTCTCTGGGCTGCCGCGCTATTTGTTTTTTTCGCCGCGATGATTTCCATAGGCCTGCCATGCCAGGAAAACTTCCATGAATGACAATTGCGCTGTAAATGGCGACTCCGCTGTTGATGTATTAAATAACGGATGTTTTTGTAAAACACTTAATCGCGAACAATTGCTTGCCAATTTGCAAGGCCAGGATTTACCCGCTGAAGTGCTGCGAAACCATACGCAACTGTTTTCACACACCGCCGTATTCATTTCGCCTGCCCAATGGCAACAACTGCGCCAATTGGTAAGTGCTGTTATGCGGGTAACGGCATTGCCAGCTTATCGCAATACCGTGTTGGACGGGGCTCCATCAATAGCAAAGTACCTCTCCGCCGCAACCGGCGTTTTTATGGGTTTTGATTTCCATTTAAATGAAAACGGGCCGCAAATTATTGAAATAAATACCAATGCCGGCGGCGGCTTTTTAAATGCCGCTTTACTGAGTGCGCAAACTGCTTGCTGTAACGCGGGTAATAGCTTTCCCGTTTTGCTACAACCGCAAGTGGAAGCCGACTATGTGGCGATGTTTAAACGTGAATGGCATGTAGTCCGTGGGGACCAACCCTTGCGGACCATTGCAATTGTCGATGAAAATCCACAAGCGCAGTTCCTTTACCCCGAATTTTTACTGGCGCGCAGCTTGTTCGAACGCGCTGGTATCAGGACACTGATTGCCGATCCACAAGGGTTGGTAATTGCGGATGGCAAATTACAATTCCAGGGAAACGTTATCGACCTGGTTTATAACCGTCTCACCGATTTCTTTCTCGCGACCGACGCGAACCTGGTTTTACGCAGGGCTTATGAGCAAGACCTTATCGTTTTAACGCCCAACCCTTACCACTATGCTATTTATGCCGATAAACGAAATCTGGTTTTATTAAGTTCAGAACAGGCATTGGCAACCTTGGGTGCACACCCGGAAGATGTTAAAACGCTGGTTGCAGGCATACCGCATACCCAACGAATAAATGCGGAAAACAACGTGCAATTATGGCAAACACGAAAACACTATTTTTTTAAACCAGCAACCGGGTATGGCAGCAAGGCGGCTTATCGCGGCGACAAGATTACCAAAAGCGTGTGGCAGGATATTTTGCAGGGTGAATACATCGCACAGCAACAAATAGCGCCGGGAAAGCGCGGTATCCTCATTGATGAACAGAAGATCGCTTTGAAAATGGATATTCGTGCTTACGTTTATAACGACCGCATCCAATTGTTGGCGGCACGGTTGTACCAGGGCCAGACCACCAATTTCCGCACCCCAGGCGGGGGGTTTGCCCCGGTATTTATCACTGGGCCTGGCCAGGGAATCCCCTGTTGATTTCCGGTCCGCCAATTACAGAATGGTTTTACTTATCTTTTTTATACTTATCGCGCTTTTGTCGCGCCCTACAACAGCAAAATAATTTCCGTGTTCTACTATTTGGTAAACCTCTTGCAAGGATTTTGCCCTCAATGCCCTTTTGTCGTAAGAACATCTGCCGCAAATAACAAAAAGCTTTAATACGCGACATGGAGCAATGATTTTTTTACACGTTTTGTAAAATTTTATTCGCGTGCGAGTAGTGCAGAAAAATGGCGCAGTGAACAGTGAATAAATGCAACAGGTTAGCCAGGCATTTTTGCCCGGCTTTGATAGGGAACACTTTATGAAAGTACTTTTTCTCACTTCCAGCCCCGGTTACGGGCATACGCGTGCGGCCGAAGCCATTGGTGCGGCGTTGCAGCGGGAATATCCCTACATGGAAACCCGTTACCTGGATGTAACCCAATTACTTGATCCGCAAGCCAGCGCCGCATTGCAAGATGGTTATTTGCGCATGACGGCGGAACATCCCGATTTGTACCAAAAGCTGTATAACCTCGATAAGAATTTGTATCGACAACTCGCGGGTAAAATCCCCGCGGACCAAACGCTGGTGGATTTTTTAACGGAGCAACAGCGTCGCTCGTACCCCGAAGAATTTGAACGGTCCCGTTTTTCATTGCCGGTCTACTATAAGAACCTTGATGGCGCTTTGTTGAATACCTTGATTAACGGTATTTGCAATCGACATAAAACACCTGCGGGGCGCCTGCTCCTGCATGGGTTGCTGGCATTGATTTTTCGAATCCTCTCCTCACGCGTAAAAAAATTCGTCAGTGATTACAACCCGGATTGCATTGTCGCTACGCAAATGTATCCCAACGCTTTGTTAGCGCGCTATGTAAAAAAAGGCATCATCACCCAACCGGTCATCGGTGTGTTAACGGATTATGGTGTGCATGGTGTTTGGGTGCGCGATACCACCACGCTATATTGTGTGGGCCACGACAATGTCGCCGAGGCGCTGCGGCAGAAGGGTGTGCCGGCGAACCGTATTCGCGTAACGGGCATCCCCTTGATTCCCGCATTTGAAAACTTGCCGACGCAAGCGCAAGCGCGCAAAAACCTCGGCCTTGGGCCCCATCCCACCATTCTTATTACCGGTGGCCAATGCGGCATTGGCGTGGCTGACGCGCTGCAACAATTAATGGATGACCGGGACCATTATTACCAATTGTTGGTTACTGCCGGAAGCAATGCGGCCGATAACGAAAAACTGCAACAACTCGCCGCTAATTACCAGGGCCGTTTCCATTTATTCGGTTGGCGTACTGATATGCGCGATTTGTTTTGCGCCGCCGATATTGTTGTGGGCAAGCCCGGCGGGTTAACGGTGAGTGAGTCACTGGCCTGCGGCAAGCCGTTTATCGCCACCTGCTGTTTGGGTGGGCAGGAAATGCATAACGTTAATTTCCTGGAAAAAAATGCAGCGGGTTTACACGTGGAATTGCCGGGGCTTTCCAACACCGTGAGTCGTTTATTCAGCAATAAACCCCAACTGGAAAAAATGGGTGCTAACGCCGCACACCTGGGCCACCCCCAGGCGGCGAGCAGCCTGGTCGCCGAACTGGAAATTTTGCTCGGCTTGAAAAAGCACCAACCTGCACCGGTCACCCATTTGCGGAAATAAATTATGCGCAGCGGATTATTTTACCAATGTATGAGCTGGTATGACGCCTGGTGGCGATACCGGCATAACGTGGAAAAATTTGATGATTTGATCAGCTTTTCATTCGAACATTTTTCCGGCAAACGCCGCATTATGAACGACGGTACCTGGATCGAACCGGGCGATGCGCTGGCCATCCTGCATTTCAACCGCGAATGCTTTTCGTCGCCGTCGCATAATTATGTGCGCAACGCATTGCACTTTCGCAAACTCATTTTTGCGTCGCTGGCCAAACTCGCGCAAGACCTCCATCGCCACGAAAAATTAATGCAGGTAAAGGCATTCCACGGCATTAGCTGGCTGCCGCCCCATGGGGAGAAATTTGGTTTCCTGATTGAGCAGCTTCCGGATTCCGCCCTGACGCGCATACGCAAATATTATTTCCGGTTGTTGTTAAAAGCGTTTTTTCCCCAGGTGGCAGAACGCGAAGGCAAACGTATCCAGCCCCATGCCTATTGGTTAACCAGACACAATTTGCTGAAACATTTTTCCAGGGAACCAGAACATGATGCACTTCAACCAAGCCAATCATAACGTTGCATTACACGGAAGCGATACGCTGCTGCAAAAGCCTATTCGCTCGACCGCAACCCTGGGGCAAACCGCCCGCGCCGTGTGCCTGACCTTTGACGATGGACCGGACCCCGTCTATACACCGGCGATATTGGATGTGTTAGCGGCCTACCATGCCAAGGCAACGTTTTTTGTGTTGGGTGAGGCCGCGGAAAAATATCCGCATTTGGTTGAGCGTATGGTCGCGGAGGGCCACAGCGTAGGTAACCACACCTACAGCCATCCGCATCCGTGGTTTACCGCGGAGGAGATCGCTAAACAGGAAGTGGAAAAAACATCCGCCATCATCGAGCAAATCACCGGCGTACGCCCACGCTGGTTTCGCCCGCCCTACGGGCGCTTGCGCCTGGCCATGCGCCAGCAAGCCGCCCGCAACAACATGGCCACGGTGTTATGGAACCACAGTATTATCGATTGGGGCCTATTGGGAAACGCCAGCGGCATCCGCACCCGGTTAGGGCGCATTAAGGCAGGCGATATTGTGCTTATGCACGACGGCCAGCGCGACCATAACCGCCCCGATAATTTGTTGCGTTACCTGCCCGGCTTCCTCGCATCACTACCGGGGCAGGGGTTGAGCACTAAAAGCCTGGACGGTATTTACAACTTCCAACATTGAATTTGTGAATGCTTTTGCGCCCGGAACAGTTGCCCTGCACCGCGAGCGTCTTTATGCTTGCGCAACCTGGACCCTGGCAATTCCCATGCACAAATCCTCCCATCAATTTGCGTTTATCGCCCTGTTCCTGTGGTTGCTTGGCAACTGTATAGGCTTGCACGGGCATTTTTGCTTTGACGGGCAGGAGCCGCCGGTGTCGGTGCATATGCATGTGGATGGACACAGCCCCCACGACCACCATCCGGGTGAAGAGCACCTGGACGCGGATGTGGAGTTGCTGCAATTGGTAATCGCCAAAGTGGGCAAAATAGACGTTGGGGCGATATTGCTCGCCGTACTGTCCCTGTTGCCAATCTTCCGTACCCGGCATCCCCCCGCCACCCGCTACCTATTTTTTCCTCCCGCTAGCCCGCCCCATACTCGGCCGTTATTGCGTGCCCCGCCGTTAGCTGCCTGATTATTTTTCCGCAGGAACTGCCAAGGCAGTTCGGATAAATGACCTGCGCCCAGGGCGCAATAAAGGCAGGATTCATTATGAAACCCTCGTTTCCCGCATTGGTATTAATCGCCAGTGCCTGTATGACTTTCGCGCCGGTATTACCGGCCCAGGAAATTACCTTGTCGCAGGCTGTGCGCCTTGGCCTGCAACACAACCCGGCGTTAGCAGGGTATAAATTCCGTCGCAATGTATTGGATGGTGAACAGGCGACGGCCCGCTTGCGGCCGGAAACCCGCCTGCACCTGGAAGCTGAAAACCTCGCCGGTTCCGGGGCATTTTCCGGTGTCGATGCCGCCGAGGTGACACTCTCCTTTTCGTCGGTAGTGGAACTGGGTGGCCGACGCGACGCGCGCATGGGTGTGGTTACAGCACGCCAGCAACAACTGGAGACCGAGCAGCGGATGGCGGTACTGGATTTGGTCGCCGCGCTCAATTACCGCTTTATCTCCCTGCTCGCCGCCCGGGAACATTTGCACCTGGGCGAGGAAGCGGAGCAGCTGGCGCAGGCATTGGTGGATAGCCTGGTGAAACGGGTGCAGGCGGGCAGCACTCCCCAGGCCGAACTGATGCGCGCCCGCGCCGCGCTGGCGCGCACACGGATTTCGCTGGATCAAGCCCGCCAACAGGCGCAAACCGAAGCCTTGCAGCTCAGCGCTTTTTGGGCGGACCCGACTCCGGATTTCACCGGCGCCCAAGGCGATTTGTTAGCGCTGACTAACCCAAAACCCCTTACCGAATGGCAAGCCCGGCTGGCGCAGAACCCCGATGTCGCACTCCTGGGTGACGCCACTCGGCTGCGCGCCGCCGAATTGCGCAAAGTGGATAGCGAGAGCAGGCCCGCATTGGGATGGACTGCCGGTATACGCCAGTTGCAACAGGATAACGACACCGCGCTGGTACTGGGCCTGAGCCTCCCCCTGGCCAGTGGAACGCGGGCAAGCGGTGCACGGCAGGCGGCGCGCGCGGAACATGAGGCCGCCCGATTCGCCGAAGGCGCCGCCCTGGGCCAGTTGCAGACCCGTTTGCACCAGACATTCCTGGCCCACCGGCAAGCGCTGGACGAAGCCCTGACCCTGCGCGACCACATTGTGCCGCTGCTGGAGGATGCCAGCCGCGCAACCGCCGCCGCCTTTGGACAGGGGCGCTACAGCTCGCTTGAACTGGCGATGGCCCAGCGTGAATTGCTGGAAGCCCGCGCCGAACTTATCAACGCCGCCCTGCGCGCCCACGCAACCCGCATCGAACTGGAGCGCCTGACCGCATCCGCCCCGGCCACCGCGGCTTCCCAAGAGGAGCACCCCAATGAATAACCTCATCAAAACCTTATCCTTAATCGTTATTTTCGGCTGGCCGCCCCTGCTTGTCGCTTCCGGCGATCATGGCGATGGGCATGGCGAACCCGACGCACAAACTGACATTGCCAGGGGCCCGCACAATGGCCGCTTGCTGGAGCAGGGTGACTTCGCAGTGGAACTGGCGATTTTCGAGCAGGGTGTGCCACCGGAATACCGCGCCTGGGCAAGCCTGGCGGGCAAGCCGCTTGAACCCGGGCAATGGCAATTGGCCGTGCAGCTAACCCGCCTTGGGGGCAGGGTGGATAACTTCGCTTTTACCCCGCAGGATAATTATTTGCGCGGCCAGGGTGTCGTCGAGGAACCCCATTCCTTTGATGTGGAAGTCACCGCCACCCATAAGGGACAGCGTTACCAATGGAGCTATCCCTCCTACGAAGGCCGGATCAGCCTCGGCGCTACCATCGCGGACGCTTCGGGCCTGGCCACGGCGCGTGCCACGCACGGCGTATTGCACGAGCGCATCAAGCTCTACGGCAACCTGGTTGCCGACCCGGTACGCATTAGCCACATACAGGCGCGCTATCCCGGTTTGATCCGCTCGGTGAAGCCGACGATCGGCAGCCATGTCAAGGCCGGGGATGTGCTGGCGATGGTCGAATCCAACGAGAGCCTGCGCGAATATCCGTTGTTATCGCCCATTGGGGGCAGGGTCGTGGAGCGTCACGCGAATCCCGGTGAGTTCACCGCCGACCGCATCCTGTTCAGCGTATTGGATGAGCGGGTGCTGGAGCTGCATTTACAGGTTTTCCCAAGGGATGCAGGACAGGTCAAAACCGGCCAGCCAATCGACATCCACGCCAACGGGCGGCGGGCGCACACCCGTATTGAATACATCACCCCGCGTCACGGTGAAACACCCACCCTCGAAGTCCATGCGCCGCTCGATAACAGCGCCGGCGCCTGGGTGCCTAACCAGGCGGTGGAAGCCTGGGTTACCACCGCCGAAACGCCGGTCAGGTTGCGGGTGGATAACCGGGCGCTGCAAGGCTTCCGCGATTGGCAGGTAGTGTTTATCAAGGTCAGTAATACTTCGCCGGGCGTTGATACCTATGAAATCCGCCCGTTGGAATTGGGCCGCAGCGATGGCCATTACACGGAAGTGCTCGGCGGGTTAACCGCAGGCGATGAATACGTGGTGGAAAACGCTTACGTCCTGAAAGCCGACCTGGAGAAATCCGGGGCGAGCCACGATCACTAGCGCGCATTGACGGAGAACACCATGATTAACGCAATCCTGCACACCGCCATTGCGCGGCGCTGGCTAGTGCTCGCGGCCGTTGCAGCCATAGCGCTACTCGGCGTATGGAATTACCACCGCCTGCCGATTGATGCGGTGCCCGACATCACCAATGTCCAGGTGCAAATCAACACCGAAGCACCGGGCTATTCACCACTGGAAACTGAACAGCGCATCACCTATCCGCTGGAAACCGCCCTCGCCGGGTTACCCAAACTCGCGTACACCCGTTCAATTTCCCGCTACGGTTTATCGCAAGTCACCGCGGTATTTGAAGAAGGGACCGATATTTATTTTGCGCGCAATTTAATTAACGAACGCCTGGGTCGGATCAAAACATCACTGCCGGAAAATATTTCGCCCTCCATGGGGCCAATCGCCACCGGCCTCGGTGAAATTTTTATGTACACGCTTGAAGCAAAGGACCCGGAAAAATTCAATGTGATGGCGTTGCGCGAGTTGCAGGACTGGGTCATTCGCCCGCAACTGATGCAGGTAAAAGGAGTTATTGAAATTAACTCCATCGGCGGTTACACACGGCAATACCACATCACACCGGAACCCACCCGATTATTGCAATGGGGTTTAACCTTTGACGACCTCACCAATGCACTTGACAGTAATAACAACAACCGCGGCGCCGGCTTTATCGAGCACAACGGCCAGCAATTACTGGTGCGCACCCCGGGGCAATTAAGCACCATCAGTGATATTGAAAACCTCGTTGTCACCAACCGCAATGGTGTTGCGGTACGCATCATTGATGTTGCGCAGGTTGCGATTGGAAAAGAATTACGCACCGGCGCCGCCACCCAGAACGGACGCGAGACTGTATTGGGCACCGCCATGATGTTGATGGGTGAAAATTCCCGCACTGTCGCGCGCGCACTGGCGGTGAAGCTGGAAGAAGTCAATCGCTCATTGCCGGAGGGCGTCACCGCGACGGCGGTTTATGACCGTACCCGATTGGTGGATAAAACCATCGACACCGTGCAAAAAAATTTACTTGAAGGTGCGTTACTGGTTATCGCAGTTTTATTTTTATTGCTCGGGAATTTGCGCGCGGCATTAATCACCGCAGCAGTAATTCCTATCGCTATGCTGATGACCATCACGGGTATGGTGGAGGCGGGTGTATCGGCCAACCTGATGAGTTTGGGCGCGTTGGATTTTGGTTTGATTGTGGACGGGGCGGTGATCATTGTTGAAAACTGTATTCGCCGTTTAGGTGAAGCGCAACGCTCTTCAACACTCGAATTAAAAGCGCGCCTGCAACTCGCCTATGAGGCCACCAATGAAGTCATTCGCCCCAGCCTTTTTGGCGTAGCGATTATCACCCTGGTGTATCTGCCCATTTTTACGCTCACCGGTGTGGAAGGCAAAATGTTTCATCCGATGGCGATTACCGTGGTTATTGCGCTCACCGCCGCGTTAATACTTTCACTCACCTTTATACCGGCGGCAATTGCATTCCTAATGAATGGCAAGATTGCGCAACATGAAAATCGCTTTATGCGCGCCGCCCGGGAATTTTACCAACCGCTACTGCTTACGGCATTACACCTGCGCCTGCCGGTGTTGGGCGGTGCGCTAGTGCTGACGATTTCCAGTGCCTGGCTAGCTACGCGCCTGGGTTCGGAATTTATTCCACAATTGGATGAAGGCGACATTGCGCTCCATGCCCTGCGCATTCCCGGAACAGGCCTGGAGCAGGCGGTTGCCATGCAAAATATCCTGGAAGCCCGTATCAAGGAATTCCCGGAAGTCGATAAGGTGTTCGCCAAAATCGGTACCGCTGATATTGCAACGGACCCCATGCCGCCCGCCGTAGCAGATAATTTCGTCATCTTTAAACCGCGCGACCAATGGCCCGATCCCAAACGATCAAAGCAGGACCTGGTGAGTGCCATTGAAAAAGCCGTGCGCGAATTACCGGGCAATAACTATGAATTCACCCAACCGATTCAAATGCGTTTTAACGAATTGATTTCCGGCGTTCGTTCGGATGTGGGCATTAAGGTGATCGGTGATAACCTCTATCAATTGCAACAATCCGCCGCTGACATTTTGCAGGTCGTGCAAAAAATTCCCGGCGCGGCGGACGCCCGTAGCGAACCGGTCACTGGCCTGCCGGTATTAACGGTTACACCCAAACGCGCCCAGCTTGCGGCCTATGGTTTAACAACCAATGAATTGCAGGATTTTGTCGCTACCGCAATTGCCGGCAAAAGCGCGGGAATTATTTATGAGGGCGATAAACGCTTTGAAATCCTGGTGCGCTTGCCCGAGCCATTGCGCACTGACCTGCGCACATTCGAGCGCTTGCCCGTACCCATAAACACCGAACCGGGTTTTGTCCCGCTCAATGAAATCGCCAATGTTGAACTGGCACCGGCACCCAACCAGGTTGGCCGCGAAAATGGCAAGCGTTTGGTTATTGTTACCGCCAACGTGCGCGGCCGCGACCTCGGATCGTTTGTGGACGAAGTACAAAACCAAATCAACCGGCAAGTAAAATTACCCGCCGGTTATTGGCTGGACTATGGCGGTACGTTTGAACAACTTGAATCCGCCAGTAAACGTTTGGCGTTGATAGTGCCACTCACATTATTAATGGTGATGGCGTTACTGGTAATGGCATTCGGTTCACTCAAAGACGCGCTGATTATTTTTACCGGCGTACCGCTCGCACTCACCGGCGGTATACTCGCGCTCTGGTTGCGCGATATGCCGCTATCCATGAGCGCGGGCGTCGGCTTTATTGCGCTTTCAGGAATTGCCGTGCTAAACGGTTTGGTAATGCTGGCTTTTATTCGTCAACTGCATCACCAGCACGGCGATTTAATAGCCGCCATCACCGAAGGCGCGCTCACACGATTGCGTCCGGTTTTAATGACCGCGCTCGTCGCCAGCTTGGGATTTGTGCCCATGGCTTTCAATGTGGGAATAGGCGCAGAAGTACAACGTCCGTTAGCCACTGTTGTCATCGGCGGAATTATTTCTTCCACATTATTAACCCTGCTGGTATTACCGGTGCTTTACGCCCTGGCGCATCGAAACGAAACAAAACAGGCGCCAACAGTGTGATTACTCCGACTATACAGGGCAACCGCAACCCTTTTGTAGATTATCCGGCCTGGGCCAATCAACTTTGGGGCAGCGCCTGTAACTGAATTAAAACAAGCCCTTGAACATTGGTTTTATTTGGGATATTTAAATTCCTATAAACATTATTTCCTTCAAGGCGGCACTGCGGGCCGCCTGTTTTTTCCCCTATAATTTGCGCTCAACCCTCACTACAATCATTAATCCATTTTTTACATCATGACCGATATTTTCCAAAGTGCGGCCCAACAGGAATACCAGCGCGCGGCGACGCAATTAAAAAACAGCAAGGACACCCACAAGGCTTTAATAAAATCTTATGAGCGTTACGACAATTTGATCGCAACGTCTTTTGAAGGAGCCACTCTCAAAACCGCCTGCAAGGCCGGATGCGCATTTTGCTGTTACTACAAAGTGGAAGCCCGGGCCCATGAAGTGCTGGTCATCAAGGATTACATGAGCCGGCATTTTAGCGCGGACAAAATGGCTTCCGTACTGGAACAAGCCGCTAACAATGCAACCATTATCCGGACGCTGACGCCCCGGCAACATCTCACCACCAATTTGAAATGCGCGTTGCTGGAAAATAACCAATGCAGTATCTATCCGGTACGCCCGTTCCGTTGCCGCAACTTTCATTCGACGGATGCGCAGGCGTGTGAACAATCATTTAACAATCCGGCCGATATGGAAATTTCAACAGAAATGATTGAGGAGGTCGCCATCCTCGCCGATGCCCATACCCAGGGTTTTGAAGCAGCGATAGAACAAACCGGGCGCGATAATCGAATCTATGACTTCAATACCGCACTGGTGGAAGCATTTAATGACGGGCAAGCATTAAAACGTTACCAGCGCGGAAAAAAAACCTTCCAGCATGCGTTGGAAATTAATTAGCGCGAGCCGGCTATTAATTGAATTCGATACTGATATGGATCAATTCCTCATGGACCTGGAGCTGCCGGCGATAAAATTCAGCATCCGTACTGCCGGCATTTTTCAGCGCGAGCATACACGCGTAATGGTTTTGGCCAATGCGCCACACATGGAGGTCAGTAATTTCCGCTTGGGCATCGGCGGCCGCAATCACCTCGCGGATTTCTTCCACCACCGGTGCATCCATTTCCGCATCCAGTAAAGCGCGGCCGGTATCGCGCAACAAACCCACCGCCCATACTGCAACGAGGATGGAACCGGCAATGCCCATCACCGGATCAAGCCAATCAGCGCCAAAAAATTTTCCGCTTAGCAAGGCAAAAATTGCCAACAGGGACGTAAGCGCATCTGCCACCACATGGATATAAGCCGCGCGCAAATTCAGGTCGCCGTGATGGTGGTCTGCATGGGTGTGATGGTGATGCGCATGGTCATGATGATCATGGTGATGGCCGTGATGATGACCGTCTTTCAACCACCAGGCGCACACCAGGTTAACCACCAGGCCCACAGCAGCCAACATAATTGCCTGGTCGTAAATAATTGCCACCGGCGCCAGCAACCGCTCCATCGAGTGGTACAACATCGTAACCGCGACTAACACCAACAAAATCGCGCTGGTATAACCGCCCAATACTTCCAGTTTCCAGGTACCGAAACTGAATCGCCCATCCTGCGCATAGCGCCGCGCCAAGACATAAGCTCCCAGCGCCAACCCCAAGGCAACAACATGGGAACTCATATGCCAGCCATCCGCGAGCAACGCCATGGAGTTGTAATACCATCCGCCAACGATTTCCAGCACCATCATCACCGCTGTAAGCACCACCGCGCGCAAGGTATTTTTTTCAGCGAGCGGATTGGTTTGCGTGTGGATGGGGTGATAACAGGTTTTGGGAGTGGTCAGGCCCATGTTTTCTCCAAGGCTGGAAACATATGGGGCGAACTGCCCCCTCTAATTACTCTTCTTATCAATGGCATTGCGCCGGAAAGTATACCCATTGGCATCCCCATTTTGCTTGCAAGCTATTCGTACCAAAACAGAATTGCAAAAAGCCGGGTACGGGCATGGTGCACAATGCTCACTTTCGGAAAGTGAAATTTCTACTATAGTCAATCATTCGAAGTATTCAGGATAATAATATTGCGCATCCCTCTGGATGGAAAAGGAGCATGCCTGGTTTGTTGTTTTCAGTAAATTGCCAATTTGAAAAAGCCCTTGCCTTCATGTGGATTGAAGGAAATTTTTGAAAAGGTTGGGGATGATAGGTAACATGT
>CAMLKG010000019.1 GCA_946480695.1 uncultured Cellvibrio sp. | reverse complement strand
CGCAATATTGCGGATGTAACCACGGCGGTGGCACGTGGCGATTTGTCGAAAAAAATCACGGCGGATGCAAAGGGTGAAATCCTCGAATTGAAAGACACCATCAACGTGATGGTGGACCAGCTCTCGTCCTTCGCCTCGGAGGTAACGCGCGTGGCGCGGGAAGTAGGTACGGAAGGAAAGCTCGGTGGGCAAGCGAACGTATCCGGCGTGGCAGGCACCTGGAAGGATTTAACCGACTCGGTAAACTCCATGGCCGGTAACCTCACATCGCAAGTGCGTAACATTGCCGATGTCACCACCGCGGTAGCGAACGGCGATCTCTCCAAGAAAATTTCCGCCGATGCCAAAGGCGAAATCCTTCAATTAAAAGACACCATCAACACTATGGTGGACCAGTTGCGTTCGTTCGCGTCCGAAGTAACACGTGTTGCGCGCGAGGTGGGTACTGAAGGTCGCCTCGGTGGCCAGGCAAACGTACCGGGTGCGTCAGGTACCTGGAAGGACCTGACCGACAATGTGAACTTCATGGCCTCCAATTTGACCGACCAGGTGCGTAACATCGCAGCGGTAACCACAGCGGTGGCGAACGGCGACCTGTCAAAAAAAATCACGGTGGACGTGAAGGGGGAAATCCTCCAATTGAAAGATACCATCAACGTGATGGTGGACCAGCTTTCCTCATTTGCATCGGAAGTAACCCGTGTGGCGCGCGAGGTGGGAACAGAAGGGAAACTCGGTGGCCAGGCGCAAGTGGAAGGTGCGGCCGGTACCTGGAAAGACCTTACCGATAATGTGAACTTCATGGCTGCTAACTTAACCGCGCAAGTGCGCGGTATTGCGGGTGTGGTAACCGCTGTTGCCAATGGCGACCTCAAGAAAAAATTGACCGTGGCGGCGCAAGGTGAAATCGCGGCACTCGCCAACACAATTAACGAAATGACTGACACCCTCGCGGTATTTGCCGACCAGGCGACTACCGTAGCGCGCGAAGTGGGTGTGGAAGGAAAGCTCGGTGGGCAAGCGAGCGTACCCGGTGCGGCGGGAACCTGGAAAGATTTAACTGAAAACGTAAACCAGCTTGCCGCCAACCTCTCAACACAGGTACGTGCGATTGCGGAAGTAGCAACCGCAGTAACGCGTGGTGACTTATCCCGCTCGATCCAGGTGAAGGCGCGCGGCGAAGTATCGGATCTGAAAGATAACATCAACGAAATGATCCGTAACCTGAAAGAAACCACGCAAAAAAATGCGCAACAGGATTGGCTTAAAACCAACCTGGCGCGCTTTACTCGCCTGCTGCAAGGCCAGCGTGAATTGGAAACCGTAACCTCGCTAATCCTTTCCGAGTTGGCGCCGCTGGTGAGTGCGCACCATGGCGTGTTTTATATGATGGATTCGACCACCGGGGATTCACGTTTACGCATGATTGCGAGTTATGGCTATCAATCGAATCGCGAATTACCCACCGCGTTTCTCCCTGGCGAAGGTTTGGTTGGCCAATGCGCACTGGAAAAAACACGTATCTGGCTTACCGATGTACCCAGCGATTACATCCAGGTTTCATCTGGCTTGGGGTCGGCACCGCCTAACAATATTGTGATCCTGCCGATCCTGTTCGAGCAGCAAGTCAAAGCTGTGGTTGAAATTGCCTCTCTGGATCGCTTTACCGACACACATTTGTCATTCCTCGATCAATTGATGGAATCCATCGGTGTGGTATTGAATACCATCGAGACCAACAGCCGAACTGAAAGTTTGTTAACGCAGTCGCAATCACTGGCGCAGGAGCTGCAACAAACCAACCAGGAACTCGCGGAAAAGGCGCGCTTGTTATCGGAACAAAATATCGAGGTAGAGCGCAAAAATACCGAGGTGGAGCAAGCGAAGATGGAATTGGAAGAAAAGGCGAGCCAGCTAGCGCTTTCCTCCAAATATAAATCAGAATTCCTTGCCAATATGTCCCATGAATTGCGCACACCTTTAAACAGTTTGTTAATCCTCGCGCAGCAATTGAGTGATAACCCGAGCGGGAATTTAACGGATAAGCAAGTGGAGTACGCCCGCACTATCCACGGCTCCGGTAGTGATCTATTGACGTTAATTAACGACATCCTTGACCTGTCGAAAATAGAATCCGGAACCGTGACCCTGGAAATCAGCGAATATCGATTCCAGGCAATCCGCAATTATGTGGAACGCACTTTCCGGCATATGGCGGAAGCCAAGCAGTTAGGGTTTTCCATCGAGCTTGATAATTCCTTGCCCGCATCGATGATGACGGACACCACGCGCTTGCAACAAATCCTTAAAAATTTATTATCCAACGCCTTCAAATTTACCGCGCGTGGCCAGGTTACCCTGAGCATCAGTTTGAAAATTGCGGGATGGACTGTCGATCATCCTACCTTGTCGCAGGCCGATGCCGTACTTGCATTTACTGTCAGTGATTCCGGTGTGGGGATCGCCGCTGACAAACTCCAATTAATTTTTGAAGCCTTCCAGCAAGCGGATGGAAGTACCGCGCGCCGTTATGGCGGTACTGGCCTGGGTTTATCCATCAGCCGTGAATTGGCGCGTTTATTGGGCGGCGAAATTCGCGTCGAAAGTGAAGTGGATGTCGGAAGTACCTTTACGCTGTATTTGCCGTACCAGCGAGGGGCCTCGGTCAACCATCTTTCTGCACTGGATAATTCCCTGCGTACACCGGCGCTTCCACCCAATGTTATTTATCATGCACGCGCCGGAAAAACACAAACCCTGGCAACTACCGATTACGCTACGGAACAAAAAAATAGTGAACCGGGCACAGATGTAGGTTCGGAAGATAGCTTTGATGATCGTGCGCTAACTTCCGAAGGTGACCCTGCGGTGCTGATTGTCGAGGATGATGAATCGAGTGCGCGCCTGCTGTTGCAAGCGGCGCGCGAGCATAACTTTAAAGGCATTGTGACCTTAACCGGTGATGCGGTGCTGACCCTGGCCCGCGACTATTTGCCATCGGCGATTTTGTTGAAGCTCCAATTAAATGATGCGGACGGTTTTGCGATCCTCGATCGGTTGAAACGCGATCCCGCAACGCGTCATATCCCGGTGCACCTGTTTTCAACTCAGCCGGCTACCGAATCCGCGCTGCAAGAAGAAGAGCGCCAAAATGCCATTCGCCTCGGCGCCATATCCTATTTACCGGAGCCTATCACCAGCGAGCGCTTGCAAGATGAATTCCTGCGTATCCAGGGCTACCTGCATCGTGAAAAATGCAATTTGCTGGTGGTGGAGGATGATGAATTACAACGCAAAAATATTGTCGAGCTTATAGGTACAGCGGATGTAAATATTATTGCGGTGGGGACCGGCGCCGACGCGCTCACAGCACTTTCTTCAACGCATTTTGATTGTGTTGTCCTCGATTTAACCTTGCCGGACATGAGCGGCTTCGATGTCATTGACACCATGGGTAAAACCGAAGGGATGCGCGATGTCCCCGTCATCGTCTATACCGCAAAAGAGCTTAATCGCAAGGAAATCACCAAACTGAAACGCATCGGCAAAACGGTGGTTGTAAAGGATGCGCGTTCACCGGAAAGGTTGCTTAATGAAACCTCGCTATTCCTGCACCGCGCCCACGCGAGTATGCCGGAACCGCAACGCCGCATGATGGATGCGATACGCGATGCCGACGGTGTGTTGGCCGGTCGCAAGGTGCTTATCGTTGACGATGATTTGCGAAATATCTTTGCCTTAAGTTCAGTGCTCGAACGCCAAAATATGAAAGTATTGTTTGCGGAAAACGGACGCGACGGAATTGAGGTACTTGAAAAGGACGCGGACATAGAAATTGTATTAATGGATATTATGATGCCGGAAATGGATGGTTACGACACTATGCGCGCAATTCGCCAGATTCCGCGTTTTAAATCCCTGCCCATTATCACGCTCACTGCAAAAGCCATGAAAGGCGATAGGGATAAATGTATTGCAGCCGGTGCGTCCGACTACATCACCAAACCGGTGGATATCCCTCAATTATTATCATTAATGCGTGTGTGGTTGCATTGATTTATGGCTGTCGCGAGTGTTGTCGAAGCCTTGGAAACCAGCCTCTTGCTAGAGGCTATTTTCCTGCGTTTCGGTAATGATTTCCGCCATCACAATAGGGAGCAAGTCCTGCAAACATTGCGTAACTTTATGCACACCCATGCTATTGCCACGCTCTCGGCCTTGCAGGAAAAGGTCTTGCATGACCCAGCTTTTATCGAACCGGTTTTATGTGCGCTTAATGCGTCTGGCCCTGGGTTGTTTGGTTATCCCGAACAAATAATGGCAATACGGAAGGTCCTGGTTCCCTGGTTGCGTTCCTGTCCCGCCCCAAAAATCTGGATAACCGAATGTGTATCGGCGGAAGATGTTTATGCCTGGGTAATACTCCTGGTGGAAGAGAACCTTTACCCGAAAACCCGGGTATATGTAACGGGACGGAACGGCAGCCTGCTTGCCGACGCCAGGCAGGGCAAATTTCCAAGCCATCGGTTCGCGCAATACGAACACAATTACGCGCGGGCAGGCGGTACGCGCAGGCTGGCAGACTATTGCCTCCCGCCAGGGGATTATTTTATTTTCAATCCGGAACTCGGCCGCAATATCACATGGGCCCAATACGACCTCGGCACCGATGCGTCCTTCAATGAATTTGAAGCCATCATCTGTTGCGGGGGATTATCAGATTTCACACTGCATTTGCGTCACCGCGCGGTAAAAATCTTTTACGAGAGCCAGCCTGTTTTTGGCCTATTAACCCTGGTGGGTGAAACTCCAGTGGATATTTCCCCCTTTATTTCCCGCTATAACATTATTTCTGAAAAATATGGCCTCTATCAGCGCGGGCGCTAGCAAACGACAGATGGGTATCCCTGGCTTGCCGCACACCCCCCGGCCTTAAATGACTTCAATTATTTTCCCAAAGCTCAACAGGTATAGCGCTGTTTTAATCGGTAAGGTTTCGGTGGTTGCGATTAATTGTTTATAGCGCGCTAACTGCCCCTTATAGGTTTCCACTTCCCGCGCAAAAAACGCATCCATGGTTTGGCCCGCTTCGGGTTCGCTGCTTTTATAATCCACAATCCAGCGGACACCATCAGCGATAAAAGTGCGATCAATGATAGATTCCTTTATATCCTGCTGCTCCTTTTGCATTAATGATAGTTCGCATGCACTTTGCTCGTGGCTGCTGTTGAGCAGCCAACGGCCGGTTTTGCTGGCAAGGGTATTGGTAATAACGGCGCTGATTTTGTGCAAGGCATGGTTGAGGTGTTCGCCGTTCCAGCCGAGTTGTTGTAGCTGAATTTTCCAGAAAGGTTGTTGTTCGTTAATAAATATTTCCGCATCCACGCATTCGGTTTCGGTAACCCACTTGTTTTCCACAATGGCTTGCAATGCAGCGTGGATTACCGTACCTGTGTGGCGTGCGAGGCGAGCCATGGTGGTTTCCAGTTCGGGTAAATTAAGTGGATTAGCCAAATCGTCTTTAATTCCTACATTATATTCGTGGCCGCGATAATGTTTTAACAGGTTGACCCCTTGCAATGCGGGTAATTGCCATTGCGGCGATAAGCGCAAAATATGTTGCAGGCCGGGTTGGGTGTCGGTTATTGGCCCTTGTTGCGCGGGTGCGGGTACGTTGCTGGAAATAATTTGCGCGTGCATATTTACCAATGGCCATATGCCATGCAGCAATGAATTCTTTGCCGGTGGTTGCAATTCCTCGTCCCTGGTGTTGATGCAGGCAACCAAATGCAAATGTTTAATGGCGCGTGTACAACCCACGTATAACAAGCGAGTGGATTCAAAGGCTTGTTGTTTCTCTTGCTCGCGGCGCATATAACTGTAAAGGCCATCTTCTTCCTTGCCGGTGGGCGCGAGTGAGCCGAGCAATAATTGTTTTTCCCCGCGCTTATTAATGCGTTCCTGCCAGAGCAATAATTGTTTGTCATCCTTACGGGCGCTGCGGTCCAGGCCGGGAATAATCACCGTGTCGAATTCCAATCCTTTGGATTTGTGGATGGTCATTACCTGTAAACGCGCATCGGCATCCGCTTGCGGCGCAGCGAATAAGCGTTCAATTGCCTGGTTAAATGCTTGCCAATCGCGAATGCTGCCGCCTTGTTGGTACTTATCCAGCAAGGCAAAAAAACTTTGGATATTATCGCGGTCGTTTTCATCCAGCAAAGTTGCCGGGCCGCCCAGGGCCAGCCACGCGCCTTCAATCCATTGCCGTAATGGTTTGCGATAAGCCGCGCTCAATGTTTGTTGCAATACCGGAATAACGCGTGCGAGGATTTGTTGGCCGGCGTTACTGATGCCGTCAATAGCAGTGTAATTTTGCAATTGCGGCCAGACTATACCGAATGCGGTTTCATTGATGCGCGGATTTAATTCGTTTAACGGCGCTGTGATGATGCGATGCAGATCGCGGTTATCCAGGCCGCACCAGGGCGCGCGCAAAATTGCCAGCCATGCGATCCGATCTGCGGGATTTAACAATGCGCGTGTGAGCGATAGTAAATCCATAATCGCCATGCGGCTGGCAAGCCGATCAATTTCCGTAGCCTGGTATTTCAAACCGGCAGCGCTTAATGCCGGCAATATTTTTTGCAGGTGGGTGCGGGTGCGTACCAGGATCGCAATACTGCCATCGGGGTGTTTGTGGCGTGCGTGCTGCACCAGCTCAACAACTTTTTCCGCCTCCTGCCATTGCGCGCTGTCGCGAGTCTGGCCTTCGTCATCATCATTTATTTCAAACGCCTTTGGTGACGGTTGTTCCTGTGATGAATAGGTACAGGCATAAAATTTTACCGCTTCGCCTTCCAATGGTGGCTTGAATGCAACCGAAGTTGAATAGCATACCGCGCCGCGGCTGATATCATCGTGTGGTGGAAACGCGTGTTGGAAAATGCTATTGACCCAATCCACAACCCCGGCTTGCGAACGGAAATTTACACGCAGGTCCAGCGCTTCCAATTCAACCGAACCTATGCCTTGCTGGCGCGCATCCAGGAATAACCCCACATTCGCATTGCGAAAGCCGTAACAACTTTGCATACCATCACCAACGATAAATAAGGTTCGGCCATCGCCGGCTTGCCAACCGCTGGTTAATTTTTTCAGCAATTCCAATTGCGGGCTGGCGGTATCCTGGAACTCATCCACCAAAATATGGCGAATGCGGTAATCCAGTTGCAGGGCCAAATCGCTGGGCGAATCCTCGTCGCCCAATGCGGTTAACGCGGCCTGGCTGATGGCGGTGTAATCGGTAGCGCTGAGCTGTTTGAAAACCAGCGTAAGTTGCGCGGCCAATACCGGCAAAATACTGGTGAGGCTATCCAGTAATTGCCACTGGTGTTCGGCGTAGTGGGGCGCAGGTAAGGAGCGCACTTCATGCAGTAATTGCCCCGCTTCGGGTGAGGTATCGCTAATGGCTGCAATCAAATCGCTGAAGCGACTTTTCAGCCCGGCGTTTTCTTTTCCGGCAGGAAAGCCTTCAGCCTTGGTTAAACGCGCGCGATAGCTGCCGCTGTTAGTTAGCAGTAAATCGGCAATGGCGAGCCATTCGTGCACAGCCTCCGGTTCCGTGGCCGGTAATCCGCTAATACCCAATAATTCATGGATACGATTTTTGCGTTCGCTTTCCTGTTGCAAATGGGTAGCGGCGCGATCAGCAATACCGCAAATTTCACTGCTGTGCAACAGCAGCGCTTCTGCCAGTAATTCCAGGTGCTCGCGAATTACCGACTGCAATACCTTTTCCAGGTAACGGCGCGCATCTTCATGGCGGGCCTGCAATAAAACCCCTAACCATTGTTCGCGTTTCGCGAGCAGGTTAGTCAATAGATCTTCCACCGCGGAAAGGTTGTTGTCCAAATGGCGCAGCAAGCGGACCAAATGTTCGCGTAATGGTAATTCCTGTTCGAGTAATTTAAATAACTCGCGCACCGCTAAACGATAGGCATGTTGCGGATCTTCCAGGGTGTCCGGTTGCGCACCTATACCGCTGGCGAGCGGCAATTGTTTGGTAATGGAGCGGCAAAGGCTATCAATCGTTTGTACGCGCAAACGTTGCGGGCTTTGCAATAAATTCCATTGCAGTTCGCGGTCGCGCTCCAATACCTTTTGCGCAAGTTCCCAGGTGCGACTTGCGTGCGGGTCGCGTGGTTGTGGTTGCTCGGCGGCTTGCCACAAGGCGTGGATGATTCGGTCCTGCATCTCGCCCGCCGCTTTGCGCGTAAAGGTGATGGCGAGGATTTCTTCCGGCTGGTCGCAATACCCAAGCAAGGTAAGTACACGTTGGGTCAGCAAACCGGTTTTGCCGGAGCCGGCCGGCGCGGATACTGCAAATGACTTGTGCGGGTTTAATGTCGCGAGACGAACCTGCTGGTCTATGGGTTGATTTTCGTTGGTGGATAAATGGCTGACGGGCGATTCAAAATCAAAACTCGATTGCGACATTAGTTAGCGCCTCCGGTTGTGCGCAGGAAATTTTCCAGGGTGTCCTGCTCCAATAAACGGTTAAGCGGTAACAAGTCTTCGGCATACTGTGCCGCTGTTGCGTTTTTCATGTCTACGCGTGCATCGCCGTTAATAAATGCTTGTGCCAGTTGTTGCAAATCCCGGTTCCAGGTATCCAGTTGTTCTTGCCAATTGATTTTTCCCGCCTCAATCCCCTCGTGCTGGATTTGCAATTCACCGGTGCCCAGCCATTTCATTGCCTTGGCATTAATTTGCGCAAAACTGATTGCTGCGACTGGATTTGTCGCGGTGACGGCATACAGCGGTAGTTGCGGTTCATCGAAACGGTTCCCTTGCCAGCTTTTAACACTGGGTTGACCGGTTTTGTAATCGATGAGGATTAATTCGCCGCTGTGTTCGAGTTGATCAATGCGGTCAATGCGCAATTTTAACGGCAGCCCCGCAAAATGAATTTCCAGTTCCTGTTCAATCGCAATCACATTAAAGGCCGGGCGTGTTTTTTCCAATGCGAGCCATTCCAGCAGTAAGCGGCTTAAACGTTCCTGCTCCAGTTGCGCGTATACCGTGCCGATGCTGCCCCCGCGCCGTTGTTTAACCGCGTCAATGCTTGCCTGGGTAATGGTGTTGACCAGGGTGTGTAACGCGGTGTCTGCCAGCGCTAATAAATTGGCCTGGGTTTTCAGCTCGCGCCAAATCAGTGCCAATGCATCGTGTAATAGATTTCCGCGTTCAATCGCTGAGAAGCCAGCCATTGGATCATCAATGCGTGTTGCACCCAGGCGCAAACGCGCAAAGGCGTTAAAAGGGCAAGCCGCTTGTTCCTTAAATAAATTGGCTCCGCCACGCACTGGTTCCTGTGCGGGATTTAATTGCGGCGCGTGCGCGGTGTTAACCGCGTGCAGCGATTGTTGCGCAGCTATTTGCCGGTAATTGTGCTCGTTGACTGTTTGTTCGTTGCCAATTAATTCGGTAACCGGTGTAAGCGGCCAGGCGCGGATGAGCGCGCTGGGGCTTAGCTCACTGTCTTCATCGCTGTGTGCCGAACTAAATACTACCGAAGCTGCGCATTGGCGATAGTGGGCGGTGAGTGCGCGTGCGAATTCGAGTTCACGTTCCGCGCTGGCGTGCGGCATTTTATGCGTGCGTTGTAAATGTACCGGCAGCAACGGATTAGGCGCAGGTACGGGTGGCCATTGGCGATGGTGCAAGCCCATTACCCAGCAATGGCTGAACTGCAAACCGGCACCTTCCAGCGCACCGAGGATCTGGATCGGCGAATGCGGTGTTTGTGCCTGGAAGGGGGTTTTTCCGGCAATGGTTCGCAGCTGCTGCACGGCAGCGATGTAGGAAAACTGCACACCGATGTTATCCAGTTGTACAAAGTTTTCGAGTAAGCTATTCCACTGGCTGAGTTGTTGGTGCTCCAGGCTATCCAGGCGCCGCGTGCCGGGCCAGCCGAGCAAATCCAAATGCAATTGGAAAAAGTCGCTCCAATAGTGCGCGCTATGGCTGCCAAATGTTTGGCGACGATAATTCTCCAGTTGGATCAGCCGGGTACTTAAACCCGTATCGCTTTCCTTCATTGCCAATTGCGCGGAAATTTTTTGGCAGAAGTAACGCAAATCACCCAGGCTGATGGTGAATTTTCCCAACTTGCGCAGCGCGCTAATCAAGTGTGAGCGCAATACCAATTCATTATCGGCATCGCTAAAAAAAGGCGATAACAATAAATGGCAAATGGATTCCAGATCCCAACTGGATTTTTGCAACTCCAATAAATCCAATGTGGCGGCAATAATAGGGGTTGTACCCAAGGGTGTACCGGCAGAAAAATTAAAGGGCAGGGTGTAGCGCGGTTGGTCCGGCAATAAGGCCAATGGCTCAAATACTTCAACGAAAATACGTTCTACCTGATCCCGGCATTGGCCAAGGTTGGGCACAATAATGCCGATCATCGCTTCGGGGTTTTGTTCCAGTTGGGCTTTGCTCCAGAGCGCCGCACTGCGAATTTCCTGCTCGTTGGTATTGGTTTCGGTGCGCACCAGCCGTGTCGAATGATTTTCAAATTTGGTGATGTCCAGTTGCTGGCAGGCACTGTTAATCAGATCCTGGTGAAGTGGGGGTATGTCATCAAAACCGGTCAGGTGAATTACCGTTTCCTGTGGAATCAGGAATTGTTTAAAAGTATTCACCAAAATAGTGATGGCATTTTCCCGGGTGATAAACCCCAGCGATGTGAGCGCTGCACGAAATTCGCCCAGCCAGGTTAACCAGCAGTAACTGTTACTCGCGACATGTAACTGTGGCTCGGCGCTGCGAACCTCTGCGTCGGTTAATTGCCATAACTCCATGTTGCGCAACGCACTATCGGCCGCTTGTGCCAGGGGTGCGGCTTGTAACAAGGCTGCCGCAAGCGATGATTGGCCAATTATTTTTTCCCACAAGCATTGGCGCTGTAAATTATTAATAATCTGTCGCGCCGCCGGCGTGTAAGCACGGCGTTGCAATTTGGACCAGTTAAGTTCAATCCATTGGCTGAGCGAATAGATACGCGGGCTGGCCCAGGCATTTCGCTCCTGCTGTTTTCCATAGGCGCGCAGCATGTGGTTGCGCAGGCGGTTATTGGCGGTAATGATCAATTCGCCATTATCAATGGCGGAGAGGTAAGGCGTTATATCGAAGTAAGTATCAACCATGGTGATCTTTTTCTTGCGGAAATATGCGGGGCATTATGCCTTATTGCGCCCCTCCCCAGCCCTCCCTTTTTAAGGAATGGGACAGCGGAAACCTGCCTTATTTACCGGCGGTACAAGGGTTTTGGTTATATAAGTGATTGTTGGATAACGACTTTACATTTCTTGCGGCTTGTCTGGTGTGGGGAAACATGCTACTTTCCAGCCCCATAATAAGCGACACCAGAATTCCATCAGTACGGACGCTGACTATCCCGGCACCTAAGGTCAATACAAACAGGTGAGTGTTTCATCAGCCGCAGCTCTTTTCGCATTGCCCGGTGCAGCTATGATTCCCTTTGTATTCCATAACTATAAGCAAGTGACCTTATGAACCAGCAAACTCTTCTTGGCCAACAGCCGGTTGGCAATTACCGTTGGACCATTTGCGGTCTGTTATTTTTTGCTACCACAGTTAACTACCTCGATCGCCAGGTGTTGAGCCTGTTGTCCCCGGAGCTGATGCAGCTCTACAGCTGGAACAACAATGATTACGGCAACATCACCGCGCTGTTTACCTTTGTCTACGCGATTTCCATGGTCTTCGCCGGTCGTTTTATCGACAAATTCGGTACCAGGAACGGCTATATCATCGCTATTGCGATATGGTCTTTTGGTGCTGCTATCCATGCGTTCGCCTATGAAATGGGGGCGATTTTCTACACCTTCCTCAACTGGATCGGGTTGGCGGATATTGACCAGGCGACTGGCACGGTTAACGGGGTTGCCGCCATAACCGTTTATTCCGTAGCTGGTTTTATGATTGCCCGCGCCGTGCTGGCATTTGGTGAAGCGGGTAACTTTCCGGCGGCCATTAAGGCAACCGCCGAATACTTCCCCAAAAAAGAGCGTTCATTTGCCACCGGGATTTTTAATTCCGGGGCGAATGTCGGGGCAATCCTGGCGCCCTTGACCGTACCTGTGATCGGTGTGATGTGGGGCTGGCAATGGGCATTTATTATCGTGGGTATTATCGGATTCGTGTGGATTGGCTTTTGGTGGGTGTGGTATGACAAACCCAGCGAGCAAAAACGCCTGGGCGTTGCAGAACGCGCATATATTAACTCCGATGTTGAAGCCGTTGAAGCGGTGGAGGAGGAGGTCAAAACCTCCTGGTTTACCTTGTTGGGTTACCGCCAAACCTGGGCGTTTGCATTCGGCAAATTTATGACCGATGGTGTTTGGTGGTTCTTCCTTTTCTGGTTGCCTATTTACCTGAGCGCGCAACACGGCATGGAAAAAACCGAAATCGCATTGCCAATCGCACTTATCTATACCCTCACCATGTTCGGCAGTATCGGCGGCGGTGCCTTCCCGGGATATTTCATCAAAAAAGGTATGGATGTATTTAATGCGCGCCGTACCGCGATGTTCATTATCGCGCTAGTGCCATTGGTAGTACTCCTGGCCCAGCCTTTAGGACATATTTCGGTGTGGATTCCAGTCCTGCTGATCGCGCTGGGCGCGTCTGCTCACCAGGCCTGGTCGGCCAATATATTCACCACTGTGTCTGATATGTTTCCCAAAAAGGCGGTAGGCTCAGTGGTCGGAATTGGTGGTTTTGCGGGGGGTATGGGCGGTGTGCTACTGAATAAATTGGGTGGAGCGTTGTTTGATCACTATGAAAAAGCGGGCAACATCGCCATGGGTTACACCATCATGTTCACCATTTGCGCAACTGCTTATTTAATCGCCTGGTTTGTAATGCGCACGCTGGTACCTAAATACAAGCCCATTACCAATCTATAGCCTATAGCGGGAAAAATCCCTATTTCCTTATAAGCCGCCGCCAGGTTTCCTGTCGGCGGCTTTTATTTGGATGAGGTTTATTTTTTTCTTAATGCGAAAAAAATCTAATTGGAGCCCCATTTTTTTCCGTTCTTATTTGAATGTCAGGTTTTGGCGTCAATACTTAATAAGCTATTTATTTCTGCATCATTTGGAGAAAGATAATATGTCGATAAGTAATAATAATCCTGTTACCGCCAAAACCATTATGAGTAAAACCCTGTTAAGCGCCTATGAAGGCTGGACTATCCATCGCCTGGCGGAATTTTTCCTTAAACATAGTATTTCCGGCGCGCCTGTTATTGCCTCCGACCACGAATTAGTTGGCGTGGTTACGGTTTCGGATATCTTTAAATTCAGCAATATGGATGAAGGTCGCCGCCGCGATGCATTGCGCAATTACTATCGTGAAACCTGCGAAATAGATTTGGATGAAGCGAGCCTGCGCGATTGGAGCAGCCGTGCCGAATACAATTGTACCGTGCACCAAATTATGCAGCGTGAAATTATTACTGTGCGACAAGACGCCAGTGTGGGCGAGGTAGCGGCAGTGATGGTGCGCAATAATGTCCATCGCGTGGTCGTCACGGAACATAAAATCGCATTGGGTGTGATAACCAGCATGGATATATTGCGCCACTTTCAACCGGATGGGCAGGAGTTACGATTAGTGGTGTAGCCACGCTTGATAATCGGTGCCGATAAATAACGAAAAAAGATAAATCCTCCAACATTTTTTTGGGGGATTTTTTTTGCAAGGTATTTTTGTTGTAAAAGTTACATTGCTAAAAAATAATTATATTCAGTCAGTTGCCAGTTTTTTGATAAGGATTTTTACGCCGCTTTGTTTATTTTGCATTTGCTCCGTTTTTTCCCTATCAATCTGCCTTTATATCCCTCGGAACTCGCATAGCGCTTGGCTGTCCCCCTATATGAACAAATCATTTCTATGAGGAGAATCACCATGAATAAATTGTTTACTCATGGAGGTAGGGGATACATACCTTTGCTGTCGGCATGTGTTATTTGCGGTGTGCTGGCCGGTTGCGCCTCTACTCCCAAGGAACCCACGGAGGTATTGCAAGCAGCCGAGTTGGCAATTGCAAATGCGGAACAAGCACGGGTTGCAGATTATGCAGCTCCCGAGCTGGGTGAAGCGCGCGATAAATTAACGGAGGCGCGTGTGGCCGTTGCGAAAAAAGAAATGGTACGTGCCGCTCGCCTGGCAGAACAATCCCGTGCGGATGCTGAGTTAGCTACCGCAAAAGCACAGGCTGCAAAAGCACAGGAAGTGAACGATCAACTCAATAAAAATATCGACACACTTCAACAGGAACTGCAACGTAATTCAGGGGGTGCATTATGAGACAGCCAAATTCTTTTCCGGCGTTGATTTCAATGTTGTTCTCAGCCATGTTACTCGTCGCGTGCGCAGGGCCAAAGGTACCCGATGAAGCGGTACAGGTGCGGAATAAGTTATCGCAATTACAATCCGACCCCAACCTGGCGAGCCTTGCACCTGTTGCTATTAAAGACGCGGAAGCTGCTGTACGCCGCGCTGAAGAGCCTATTGGTGACAAAGCGTTAAGCAAGCACAACATTTACCTGGCGGACCGAAAAGTCGATACGGCGCGCGCGTTAGCGGAAGCCCGCTACCTGGAAGACCAGCGTAAAGCACTGGGCGACAGAGCTACCGCAGCGCAATTGGATGCGCGCACACAAGAGGCTGAAGCCTTGCGTCGCCAAATTGCAGATTTAAATGCAAAGCAAACGGAGCGCGGTTTGATTGTTACCTTGGGCGATGTGTTGTTTGAAACCGGTAAAGCGGATTTGAAATCAAACGCGCACGCAAACTTGACCAAGCTGGTAGCGTTTCTCAATCAACAACCGGACCGTGCATTGGTTATTGAAGGTCACACAGATAGTGTTGGCAGTGAAAGCTATAACCAGGAATTATCGCAACGTCGTGCCGATTCAGTAAAAGCTTTCTTGATCGGTCAGGGAGTGGCAGCCAACAGGGTCACCGCTGTTGGAAAAGGTGAAAGTTCACCGGTCGCAAGTAACGATTCATCGTCAGGGCGCCAGCTAAATAGACGGGTGGAAATTGTTATTGCGAATTAACTCTGGATTCAGGAGGAAAATTAATTATTACAGGAAGTTGCAGGATTGAGGTTAACTTTCATCGAGCTAGGGGGTCACCATGTCATTAGGTACAATTTTGCTAATCGTGTTAATACTCATCCTTATAGGCGCAATTCCCGCGTGGCCTTATAGCCGTGGTTGGGGATACGGTCCAAGTGGCGGCCTGGGATTGGTTATCGTTATTTTAATAATTCTACTTTTACTCGGGTATATCTAGCGGCGTTCACCTCGCGTTGCTTAACCAACATAAACTAAAAACCGATAAGGAGTTTTTTATGAAGGCAATTAGTTATACTTTTAGCGCAATTTTCCTGGCATTTATTATGGCTGTAACCGGATGCGCTTCAACATCCAAAGAAAAAAGTACGGGCGAATATCTTGATGACGCAGTAATTACCACCAAGGTTAAAGCCGCTTTTGTGGAGGATGATGAGTTGAAGGCTACTGAAATCCAGGTCGAAACATTTAAAGGCGTCGTTCAACTTAGCGGGTTTGTCGCTCAACGATCACACATCGGTAAAGCGGAGCAGGTTGCGCGCGGCGTAAAAGGCGTCAAATCAGTGAAGAATGATATTCGTGTGAAGTGATACGGCGTATTTGCGAGCCGTTTAAAAGCCGCCGTGAATGGCGGCTTTTTTATTGGATATCCAGGAAATCCATTTTGTTAATATTGAACGACAGTAACGCAGGCTTGAGTTGTTCCGCTTCAATTGTTTTTTTGGTGAATACCGCGATATGGTTTGGAACTTCGTTTACAGTCCCTGTTTTTTCTTCCAATAAATATTCCACCCTGCGCGCGATGGCCTCGCCGGAGTCAATTAGCTGGATGGTTGCAGGCAAGTGGGCTGCAAGTTCTTCCTTTAATAACGGAAAGTGAGTGCAGGCCAGCACTAATACATCCATCCGCAACGCGTTATCGTGTTGCATCAGCTGTGAGGTAACACGAACAATAGCGTGTTCGTCGATAGTTTCACTGCGAAGCTTTTGTTCGGCAATTTGAACCAGCTCGCTACTGCCAAGGGATATCACATCGCAACCGGTTGCATATTCCCGTATCAATTCATGGGTATAAGGCCGCGCAACTGTGGCCGGTGTGGCCAGCAAACCAATCACACCGGATTGGCTTAATTTGGCGGCGGGTTTTATGGCCGGCACTACGCCCACAATGGGCAGGTCCAAATAGCTGCGTAAATGGGGCAGGGTAAGGGTACTGGCGGTATTGCAGGCGATGACAAGTATATCCACCGGGTATTCCTGCAATAAGCGCTGGATCACCCGATCCACCCGACTGACTAATTCCGCTTCCCCTTTGGTGCCGTAGGGAAAAAAGCCGTTATCCGAAGCATACACAAGGGATAGCCACGGCAATCGCCGCTGGATCTCCCGGGCCACACTCAGGCCGCCGACCCCGGAATCAAAGACGAGGACGCGGGGTTTATCATTTGTCCGGGGATTGTTATTTGGCGGAATACTCATGAACGATAATCCAGTAGCCTGTCAGGTGGAAACTATTGCTAAAATGGCCGCGATTTTAGCGGGCGGGCTCCTTAATGCCTAGTCGAGTCGGTTGTTAACCGGGTTTCCCCGAAACCTTGTTTGATTTTTGTGGAGCTTTCTGTGAATCCATCCCTGAATATTGCCCTTGCCTGCCTGATGGGGCTGGTTGTCGGTGCGTTGATTGTTTATTGGCTGCTGGGGCGTCGCCAGGATCAGGCGGTACTCGCTAAAACCTATGAACTGGAAGCTGCCCGGCAACAATTGCAGCACGCAAGTGATATGCGTGAAGCGGCGTTGTTACAAGAATCCGGCCAATTGAAGTTACAGGTAACAGAACTTAAAAACCAATTACATGCAAGCCAGCAACAATTGCTGGAACTCCAGCAGGCATTGGGGGATACGCGCCAGGAGGCGGCGGCGCTGCGTGAGAAAACCAGCCATTTTGAGGCATTGCAGCAACAATCCCGGCGCAAGGATGAGCAGCTTTCGGCGCTGGAAAAAAATGCCACTGAATTACAAACCCGGCTGGAGCAGGAGCGCAAACATTTTGCAGAGCAACTTGTGCTATTGCAAAATGCCAAGGCCGATTTGGCAAAGGAATTTGAAAACCTCGCCAATAAAATTTTTGAAAGCAAGCAACAACAATTCAGCGCCAATAGCAAAACCTTGCTCGATAACACCCTTGATCCACTGAAATTTCAACTCAACGAGTTTCGCAAAAAAGTGGAAGATGTTTACGAAAAGGAAAATGCCGAGCGCAACCGCCTCGCGGGGCAGGTACAGGAGTTGCAAAAGCAAGCGCAAAAGATTGGGGAAGACGCTGTTAACCTGGCACAAGCATTAAAAGGTAACACCAAGGCCCAGGGCAACTGGGGCGAAGTAGTGCTGGAGCGTTTGCTGGAGGAATCCGGCCTGCAAAAAGGCCGCGAATACGATACACAAGTCAATTTCACCGGTAATGATGGCAGCCGTTTAATGCCGGATGTGGTTGTACACTTGCCGGAAAATAAAGATATTGTTATCGATGCCAAGTGTTCTTTGGTGAATTACGAAAAATATTGCAACAGTGAGGATGGATTTGAGCGCAAACAGCACCTGGCGGCGCATATCAATTCAGTGCGTAATCATATTAAGGGGCTCAGTATCAAAGATTACGAAAAAATCGACGGCATAAAAGCACTGGATTTTGTCTTTATCTTTATTCCTATCGAAGCGGCCTTCATGTTGGCATTGCAACATGAACCGGGGTTGTATCGCGAAGCTTATGATCGCCATATTGTCCTGGTGAGCCCCACAACCCTATTGGCTACATTGCGCACGGTGGAGAATATCTGGCGCTACGAAAAGCAAAATAAAAATGCGGAGCGCATCGCTAGAGATGCGGGTGCGTTGCACGATCAATTTGTTTTGTTGCTGGAATCCCTGGATGCCATTGGCAATGCCATCAATAAAACCCAGGAGGCTTACACCAAGGCGCGCGAGCGGTTGCAAACCGGCCGCGGTAATCTGGTAAAACGTGTGGATGATATACGTCGCCTGGGCGCCAAAACCAAACGCAGTATTGCCGGGAATTTGTTGGAGGATGCCGGTGTGGATAATTTGTTACTGGATGATTCTACAGAAGATCAAAACGACCTCTGATTTATATTTATTAATGAGTTTTTTATGAATTGGCTATCATTTTTTGTTGTGGTTGGGATATTGATTATTGTGGTGTTGTCCGTTGTCGCGGCCCGTCTTGTTTATAAGGTAAACCGCCAGCAAAAAGAGCGCGCGGCAAAACTCAAAGCCCTGGAGGAAGCAAATCAACAAGCCCAGCGTGAACAGCGCGCATGGTTAAATAAAAGCATCCAGATCCTGGCGCAAGCACTGCACGATGATGAGTTAACCCTTACCGAAGCAAGTATACGTATTTCAGGTTTGCTTGATTCCCTGGATGTAAAACCTGCTATCAGGGAAGAATTTTCGGCGTTTTACCAGTTGCGTGAAAAAACCAGCCATATTCCTTATCTTGATGCCTGGAGGAAATTGTCAAAAGCGGAACAGAACAAGTTTGATATTGAACGTTTGCACCATGAGTCCGGGTTCAATGATTTTGTTATGGATGCTGCCAAACGTATCCAGGGTCGGACGTTCTGATTTGCTTCACCCAATCTACTGGCCCGGTTGCATATTTGTTTTGCCGGGCGATGGATAACCTGGGGTATTTGCTTAAAGGCAACAACTATTTTTTCCACAGAATCACCCCGCATTCTGCATGATGTGTGTACGGAAACTGATCAAAAAGGGCGAAAGCTTTGATCTGGTGTGTTTGGGTAATGGTGCGCAGGTTTTCACGCAGGGTTTCCGGATTGCAGGAAATATAAATAATGTTATCAAAACCCTGGGTAATACTGGTTGTCTGTGGGTCAAGCCCCGCGCGTGGCGGGTCTACGAATAGGGTAGAGAATTGGTAATCAGCCAGGTTCACATGGCGCAAACGATTGAATTCGCGCACACCATCCATCGCCTGGGAAAATTCTTCGCTCGACATGCGCGCAATTTTAATATTGTCGATCTTATTTTTTTCGATATTAAACATTGCTGAAGCAACTGAGGTTTTTGAAACTTCAGTCGCTAATACTTTGGAAAAATTCTGGGATAAGGGCAGGGTAAAATTGCCATTGCCACAATAAAGTTCCAATAAGTCACCTCCCAATTCCCGGCTGTTTTCTACAGCCCAGGCCAGCATGGCTTGGCAGACCCCGGCATTGGGTTGGGTAAAGCTTGCTTCCACTTGTTGGTAAATAAACTCTCGCCCCAATACATTCATATGCTCGATAACATAATCGCGGTCCACAAGTATTCGTTGCTTGCGACTGCGGCCAATAATGTCTGCCCCGAGCTGCTGCTTAAGTGCTGCTGCCTTTTGAGTCCACGCATGGCTTAGTTCTTTATGATAAATCAGGGTAATCAGTGCATCGCCGCTTTGTGTGGTCAAAAATTCAACTTGATAAAGCTTGTGTCGCAAAAGCTCGTCGTTGTTAATTGCCGCGAGCAACGCGGGAATCAGTTTGTTGATGAGGGTTGAGCCAACAGGAAATTCAACAATCGGATAAGGTTTTTTGGCTTCATCAAACATTACCAATTCGGAATGGTCCTGCCGATGCCACACACGAAACTCTGCTCTCATACGATAATGTTTTTCAGCGGATGGAAAAACTGCTATTTCGGGAAGGGAAAAATCGGCAAAATCGTTTTTTATCCGGTTAAGCTTTTCGCGAAGCTGGTATTGGTAATGGGTAGCGGAAAAATCCATGGCGGTCATAGCAGGCTCATTAAATGATAAGGCGGGCCACCCCGGAAGGCAGCCCGTGAGCGCGCATTATAGCTTCTTCGATTCGCATTTTCCCCATTCGCAGGTAAGGATTTTCACAGGTTTATCCGCGCAGAAATTTGCATAGGCTTCTTTTGGCCATTCGTTAACGATGCTCAGCGTTAACGCTGATGACTGGCAGGCGGCTTCATTGGCATTGAGCAGCTTGTAATAGCTTGACCCCGGTGTTACTTCCCTGATTCCGCCGGCGAGGCTGGGAAAATCATTGAGCTGCTGGTCCAGCGGTAAATGATTCAATATTTCCAGCGCATAGGGTGCAATATTGGGTGCTTGGGCAAGGTCGTGGTTGCTATTGGTGATTTTGCCCAGGCGAAACTCACATGTCTTGATTTTATTCGTGGGAGTACGCTGGTTTAGCGCTAGCTCGCTCACTGCGCGCTGCCGTGCATCCAGCGCAAGTTTTATTGCTGCCGGTGCAAGGGTTTTGCCCTGGTATTCAAATGTGTTGGCTGCTTGTTGCTGGCTGTAAATTTGATCGGCTGCAAGTATTAGTTTGGTGTTTGCATTTATCCAATCGTATTGCTTGCTAATCGCTTCTACCTCCACATCGCCACCCAACGCGGCGCAACTGGAAAAAATTGTGGAAAAATATACCGCGTCCTGCAGTGTTTGTTGCGCTGCCTGCGCCACGGAGGTTTGGTCCACGGCTACCGGTGGTGTAGTGCAGCCCAGTGTTAAAAAAGCCGAAGCGAAGGCGACGTAGAGATAATTGGGTTTCATTTATTATTTTCCGATTGGTTGTTTAATTTCCCCTTGGTAATTGCAGCGGCAACTTAATAATAAAATTGCTGCCTTTGCCCGGGGCGCTCTTTACATCAATCGTTCCCTGGTGGCGTTCAGTAATAATGAAATAGGAAACAGATAATCCCAAACCTGTACCTGAGCCCACTTCTTTCGTTGTAAAAAACGGTTCAAAGATGTGCTTGCGAACAGTATCGGCCATGCCGGGGCCATTGTCCTGTATCTCTATCACAAGTTGGTTGTGTTGCGTATACGCGCGAACCCATATGCTCGGGTTGTCGATTTCCTGGCCTTGCAGCGCTTGTTTGGCATTGCGTAGCAAATTTAATAAAACTTGCTGTAATTCGGGCGCCGAGGCATTAACCGGGGGGAGGGGTTCCCTGAATTCGGTAATCAATTGGATGCCGTGTTTTTCCGGGTTTTTAGGCTGGCTACTCTGGTTCAGGGCAATGGTTTGTTCGATTAAATGTTTAATATCCACTAAACTGGTTTTACGTTGTGAGTTGTGGGAAAACTCCAGCATGTTGCGTACTATCGTGGCTGAGCGTTCTCCTGCTTCGCGGATTGAGTCCAGCATTGAGGGGATTTCCCTTGCTTTTAAGTAAGAGTCCACATTTTCCACATCGATTCCCAATTCATCGGCGCGCTCGCGATTGGTCCCGAAATTAATATCGGTACGACGCACAATGTTTTGTACATTTTGGAGAATCACACTGAGGGGATTATTAATTTCATGCGCAATGCCAGCAGCCACTTCGCCAAGCGAATACATTTTTTCATTTTGAATCATTAAATTTTCGATCGTCACTTTCATAGTGACGTCATCTACCCGGATCACGGCGCCTTGCTCGCTGCTGGAAATGAGCGGATAAATCGTGATTTCAAAATAACGTTTCTTTTCGTCTTCCAGTTGTTGGGTATGCTGGATTGAATAAGGTTCACCGCCGCGGATTGAGCCGCGGATTACGTTAATAGTTACCGGGAACGAAGGGAGAAGCTCGGTGATATTGCGCCCAAGGGCTTCATTGGAAAAAATTTCGAATGCATTCTCGGCGGCCGCGTTCCAATGGGTGACGTCACCTTGTGCGGTTACGCCGATAATAATTGAAGGCATGGAATTGATCATGCTTTGCAGGTAAAGCTTGGTTTCACGCAATTGACGCCCGGTTTGTTCATGGCGGGCCACTTCATCAATTAAAAGGTCATTGATTCGATGCAGGCTTTTGGTGCGGTCCTGGATTTTTTCCTCCAGTGCCTTTTGCGATTCCTTCAGGGCTTTGCGCGCGCGTTTATTACTCAACCGGCTGCGTTGCAAGCCAATAATTAATAAGGTTTGCAGTATAAGCAGGAATATCACCAGCATTCCCATCCAGGAACCGGGTTCATTGGCGGGCAAATTCGTTGCTATTTCGGTAACGGAAGTCTGGCTCATAAATGGCGATTAAATGAATGGTTAGCCTCGTGGCCCAATATATCGATTGATATAGGTTATAGGTAGATTTTCAGCCACTGTAACCAACTGCCGACACATTTTTATCCACATTTGTCGATCATTTAAGCAATTTTCAGGAAGTTTAAATTTCTTTCCAAAAAATGTTTGACACCCAAGCCAAATTCGTTAGAATGCGCACCTCTCAACGAGGGGGCGGTTAGCTCAGTTGGTAGAGCAATGCCCTTACAAGGCATGGGTCACAAGTTCGAGTCTTGTACCGCCCACCACTCTTACCCACAAGGTAGCTGTGGTTTTTTGTGACGCTGCGGACCGGTAGTTCAGTCGGTTAGAATGCCGGCCTGTCACGCCGGAGGTCGCGGGTTCGAGCCCCGTCCGGTCCGCCACTATTCAGGAAAGCCCGCACTGGTTGCGGGCTTTTTCTTATCCCTGTATCTGTTCCCGCTTTGATTTTTTAAATTCTCGCCTTAATGAAAAATCGATATACATAAAAGTGTCATATGTAATTGGTAATTTGGAGATCAGGGAGTAGAGTTCCGGAACGGCAACCGACATTGGTGGTCTGTCAAAATACCTGCTTTCGTTCAATCACTATTAAAGGAGTAAACCATGCAAGATTATGTTGAAGACTTGCTGGATGATCTGTATGACGATGTCGATGATGACTTCGTTGAGGATTATTCAGATATCTGAACCCCGGGCTAACGCAGCATTTGCTGCTGGCTCGTGGTGAGGCGCCTTTCCCGCTTGCTTTATATCCGCATTCATAACCCTTCCTCGCATTTTTTATTCGATTCATAACATTAGGTTGTTATATCCCTTTGATTTGCCTGATTTTTCGTCGATTGCGCCGCAAAACTGCGCGAAAGTCATCATTGCGGTAGTTGTTCACGTTTTCGGGGCGGATGCTTTCCTATACTGGTGTTTATATTTCGCCTGTTTTGAGACAACTGCCTATGTCCAACCCTTCCGCAGAATTACTCGAAGCGGTGTTCCTGTACCAGGACGCACAAATTTCCCGCGAGTTACTCTATCCCGAGTTCGAAGCCATCCTTGATGGGTTTATTCCCTTTCCGGATTTTGCCAATGCCACGGCGAAAGCCGCCTATGTCCAGATTGACCAGTCCCTCTGCGTGAAAGGAATTGTATTTTTCCTTATCCCATTTGACGCTAGCGGTATGGTGGATCGCCGCTGGAATGTTCCGTTGCGCCAATTGATCAGTGCTACCGGTACCGGGCCGGATATGGGGGCGGGACCTATTCGCCTCGCATGTTACAGCCAATGCCCTATCGCGTGGCACCAGAAAAATCTATGGGACCCGGTCATGGAAACCGGCAATAACAATTTCGTCGCCATGCGCAAGGTAGTAAAAAAGAACCGCCTTGGATTGGTGGTGCAGACAGCCAGGAAAGATCCATCCAGGGATAAGGCTGCGGTCAAAGCGGACAATGCGCAAGAGAAAGCGGTGCTTGAGCGGAAGTTGCATGACCATTACACCCAGGAATTGCGCGATAAAATGGCGATGCTGATTAAAGAACAGCGTTTACGCATTGCCACTTTGATGAATGAGCACCAGACCAAACTCCATGGGATGCAGCAGGAACACCAGCAACGTGTTATTGCCTACCAGCAAAAACAAAAGGAAATTGAGCAACAAAACAATGACTTGGCGGAACGTAACCGCACACTAAAAGAGAGCCTGGATGCGCAAGCCAATAAAATTGAAGGTATGCGTGAATATTTCGCGCATAAATTAAAAACCGCGCAGTCGGGGGAATCTAACCAGGTTCAGATGCTGCAAGAGAACTTTGCATTGGAAATGGATGCCAAGATTCGCGCGGCAACGGCTGACTTGCGCGAAATGCTGGATATGCGTGAAGTGGAACTTTTCTATCGCCATCAAAATGAGACAGCGCTTAAAGAGGAAATTGTTAATTTAAAACGCGAGCAACAGCAGTTATTGAAAAACAGCGGTGAGCAATTGCTTGAGCGGCTAACCAAAGCGGGTATCAATCTGGTCACGTTTTTGCCCGGCTTGGGTGAAACGGCAATACCCCTGGATGATATTGGTGTTTACCTCGAGGATCCGCAGGCCTATGCAGCCGAAAAAACGGGCGTTAGCGAAGCGATTTACCTCGCTTGGCTTGAACATCACCAATCGCCATGCTGCAATGCGGTAGATCCAAAAGGTCATACTTGCGGGCGTAATATCCCGGTGATTGAAACTCCGTTTGAATTTCATCCCGGCGAAAGTGACCGTTGTAGCCTGCATCAAACTGTTGTTTATTCAAAAGTGGCTGAGCGTCGTTAAATGCAGTGTGCAAACATCGGGAATACAGGTTCATTGAAAGAGTGGTTATGGATTCGGAGGATGGATTTTTTAAGCGTGCCTGTGCGGTGCCATTGCACAATGCGACTACACCGGTTTTGGCAAACGCAGGAATAGAATTGTTGGTGCGCCGCGATGATTTGATTGATGGCGAATTATCTGGCAACAAAGCGTATAAATTGTTTTATAACCTGCGCGCGGCGCGCGATGCGCGTCATTATCAATTGTTGAGCTTTGGCGGAGCTTATTCAAACCATTTACACGCCCTGGCGTTGGCGGGCGCAAAGTCTGGTTTTAAGACACTGGGAGTCGTGCGCGGTGAGCCACCTACACTATTGAGCCCTACGCTCAGGGATGCGCAGGATGCCGGTATGAAATTAATTTTCATCAGCCGGGCAGATTATCAGCGCAAAGCCTTTGGCGTGTTATTGGAGGACTGGCGACAGCAATACGGTGACTTCTATTTAATTCCTGAAGGGGGTGCCGGTTTATTAGGTGCGCGAGGAATGGTTTTAACCGGGCGAGCTTTAGAAGTGCAGTTGAAGGGTGACTATACTGCAGTTTGTATAGCTTGCGGAACGGGCACCAGCCTTGCCGGGATGGCTGCCGGGCTAGTGCAAGCAGGTCGTGCGGAAAAAACAGCCATTGGATTCTCTGTGCTTAAAGGTGATGGCGATTTAGGTACGGGTATTGCACAAACCTATCAACAATTGTGTGACGTTAAAGAGTTTCCATCGAAAGCGAATAGGTTGTCCGCTGCTAATTGGCGGTTGGTTTCGGGGTTCCATGCCGGTGGCTATGGTAGGAAACATCCACCATACCTATTTGATTTCTGGCGGATGTTTGAACGGGAAACCGGAATTCCTTTGGACCCGGTATATACCTTGAAAATGATGTGGGGCATCCATTGCCTTGCGGAGCAGGGCTATTGGCCCCGCGGCACACGGATTGTTGCGATTCACTCCGGTGGCCTGCAAGGCCGGCGTGGGTTTGCCTGCCCGGAAGATACATTTAGCGCGATGTGATTGGAAAAAATAAAAGTAGTGGGTACCAGTAAATCGTTGTTGGATAATTATCGGTACCGGAATCCGTTCTTTTTCCTTGAAGGAATTGGTTATGCAAGCTCAAAAAAGTGTTCAAATCACCCCGGTTGAATTTGATCTGAATTTGACGCGCACCCTTGTTCCCCTTAAGGAAATGAGCGAAAGCCATTTGCTGGCGCTGCTGAATGATGCTTTGATTGAAACTGTTTGCGCCGGCCAGACGTTATTTGCGGCGGGTAATTACGACGCGCACCATGTGTATTTACTTCACGGCGATGTAGCCCTGGTTGATGATACAGGTCATCGTTCGCGCATCAAGGGCCGTAGTTCCCTGTTTCCTATTGCCCACCATCAACCCCGCCTGTTGACTGCCATTGCCGAAACGGATTGCAGTGTTTTGCGTATCGATAGCGAGCGGCTCGATAAGTTACTTACCTGGAGCCAGGTTGCGGATTATCTGCAACTGATTATTTCCCGCGAGCGGGATTTGGATGAAGACGTTGATTGGATGATGACAGTACTCAAGTCCAATTTATTTTTTAAAGTTCCACCGCTCAATGTGGAGCAAATTTTCTCACGCCTGACCCCGCAGGTTGTCTATGCCGGGGATGTGGTTATTCGACAGGGAGAAATGGGCGAGCAGTGTTATTTCATCAAGGAAGGCGAAGCTGACGTGACTCGCCATTCTGACAATAAACGTCAACATCTGGCGACAATTGGCGTTGGGCGATGCTTTGGTGAGGACGCACTGGTGAACGAAACCATGCGTAATGCCACGGTAATGATGCGCACCGACGGGGTATTGATGCGCTTGGAAAAGCAGGATTTCTATCGGTTATTGAAAGAGCCAAGTGTCTCCTCACTGGCCTATAACGAATTGGAAGATCAATTGGCCAAGGGCGTAGTCGCGGTGGATGTGCGCAGTGAAGAAGAATACAGCGAAGCCCATTTACCCAGGGCGGTAAATATTCCGTTGAATATCCTGGCGATAAAATCCCGCCTGCTAAATAAAGATAACCTGTATATTTTTTATTGTGATACCGGTCGCCGTAGCCGTGCGGCAGCGTATCTCCTGTCTGTGCACGGCTATAAAACCCTCGCGCTTGATAATTGCAATCAACTATTCACAGGTAGTGGAAAGACATTATTAACTGATCGGCGCAATTATGTTTTACGTGATGGTGACGCCGTACCTGGCCGATCAGAATGATGGGGCCAGCCATCCGGCACCACAAATAATCGAGACTCCTCCATCCAATATCCCGCCGCCGCGTCGCCCGGCTTCCGCAATTGCATGAGGGCGACCAGTAAAGGCCTGCGGGTTAAATTTAATTCGAGTATTTTTTCGCCAAGTTGATTGTTGGTTAACAATTTCCCTTGGTCTTTTTCCTGTGCCGGCGATAACCATTGGCTGCGTTCCAGGATAAGCCAGTGGGCAGGGGAGTATTCCGGCAATCGATCAAGGAGGTTGTGGGCGAACCACCAGCGACCTCGACCGTGATGGGGATGGCTGAATGCCGGTTCCCTTGTATGTTGTGCCGGTGAAAATAAATAGCCCTGCAAGCAAAGCCCGGTATGCCAGTTTTTTGCGTCGGGATATAAGGTTTCCAATAAATATTTTGCTTCCGGGAATTGATGCAATGGTAATTGGTGCTGGCGGAGATGGTTGAGTTTTAAATCCAGTCGGTCTTGCCCTTCGGGACCCACCCAATATTTCCACGCTTGCGCGCCTGTGGTATCACTGGTGCTGCACAAATAAAATTTAACAGCAGTTTCGATGTGCCAATATTCTTCCCCCCGGCGACATAAAAAATCACAGGCTCCCAGGGTTGCACCATTCCGATCTATTTGCAGATTGTGTTTTAACAATTCCCATTGCGGATGATTCGCAAAATAAAAATGCCACAGGGCTTCGTAATAAATTCCCAAGCGGGTGCTTTTAACCTGGTGCAAATGTTCCATCAACGCCTGTGGTTGTTGATCGAGCGCGTAAAGCCAGGGCCATATTGATTGGTTATCAAAAGGCAAGATGTTCGCGTGGCTGCCGGGAAGTTCGTTCATCATGGGTGGGCTAAAACAACACCAGGCTAAATCGCGAACGACCTGGTGTTGCAATTTATGTAACGCAATTTTGTAATCATCGCAGGTCATTAATTGCATAAAGTTAAATCCTGGCGAGCTTCGCTGGCTATAATATCCTGAAATAACGTTTGGTCCCGGGGCCAATACTATGCAACCGCTGACGCATTGGATGATTTATGACTCATTTTTCAACCATCGGCTTGATTGGCCACCTCAACAACGAGCGTGCGGTTTACTCCATTAAACTCCTGATCCGTTTCTTGCAGAAGCGCGGCAAGCGCTTCGTATTGGAAGCCGAAACGGCAGCGCTTATCCGTGATGCGAGCATGGTAAAGGCGGCGCAGCGCATCATGGACATGGAAAGCCTTGGGCAGGTATGCGACCTGGTTATTGTAATTGGTGGCGATGGTAGTTTGTTGCGCGCCGCCCGTGCCCTCGCAAAATACAATGTACCCCTATTGGGTGTGAACCGCGGGCGCCTCGGTTTCCTGACGGATATTATGCCGGAGGACATCGAACGCAAAGTCGATGAAGTACTGGCCGGGGAATATATTTCGGAAATGCGCTTTTTGCTGGATATGGACGTTGTGCGCAAAGGCCATGTTATCGCCAGTGCGGATGCCTTCAATGATGTGGTACTGCATCCCGGCCAATTTATCCATATGTTGCAGTTTGAAATCTGTGTGGATGGGGTGTTTGTAACCAGCCAGCGTTCCGATGGCGTGATAGTTTCCACACCCACAGGTTCCACCGCCTATTCATTAAGTGGTGGCGGGCCACTATTGCACCCCACACTGGACGCTATCGTTGTGGTTCCCATGAATCCCCATACCCTGAGCAGTCGCCCTATAGTGGTCGCGGGCGACAGCGAAATTATTGTGTTGGTAGGTGAACATAATCGCGCTGAACCCATGGTGACCTGTGATGGTCATTCCCATGTGGATGTGCAAACGGGTGATCAAATCCGTATCCGCAAAAAGAAGCAACTGCTGCAATTGCTGCATCCCAAAGATTACAACTTTTATGAACGCTGCCGTTCCAAGCTGGGGTGGGGTGGCCATTTGCTGAAGGAATGATATGACCGGGGCATCGTTTAAACCTTCTACCCAGCCGCAAACCGGGGAGGCTTACGGCTACGATTTAATTGGCGATGTCCACGGTTGTGCCCGGACGCTCGAGCGCTTGTTGCAGCAAATGGGCTACTCCAAGCAGCGTGGTGTATATCGCCACCCCCGGCGGCAGGCTATATTCCTCGGGGATATAGTGGACCGGGGCCCGCGCATTCGCGATGCCTTGCACCTGGTACGTGATATGGTGGAGACGCGTAGCGCGTTGATGATATTGGGTAACCATGAATTCAATGCGATCACTTACACCACACCTTCAGGTCCCGGTTCAACCGAATACCTGCGACCGCACACGCCGGGCAATGCCCGCCAAATCGCGGAAACCCTCACGCAATTTGAAGATCATTTGCAGGAATGGCTGGCATTTGTGCGCTGGTTTGTTGAGTTGCCGTTATTCCTGGAGATCGAGCACCCGTTAACACGGCAAGTGTTTCGCGCTGTTCACGCTTGCTGGGATCATGCCCTGATTGCCAGGCATCGCCAGCATTACGGCGATGGGCATATTGATTGGCCATTTGTGATCAAGTCAGCCCGGAAGGGTAGCCTGGAGGCAATCACCAAACAGCGGCTTACGGGCGGTGTGGATTTGCCCCTGCCCGAGGGTGAGGTGATGGTGTCGTCCGATGGTTACCAGCGACAGGTGTTCCGCACGAAATTCTGGGGGCGCACGGCAGAAACCTACGGCCAGTTGTTATTCCAGCCCGATCCGCTACCTGACTATATTGCCAGGGCCTCCATCAGCCCCGAACACCGTGCACAAATGGTTCATTACGATCTCTCCGAGCCGCCGCTCTTTATCGGGCATTACTGGTTAAAAGGTACTCCGCATCCCCTGGCGCCGAACCTGGCCTGCCTGGATTACAGTGCGGTTAAATACGGGCGCCTGGTGGCTTATCGCATGGATGGTGAGGCACAATTGCAACCTGATAAATTTGTTTGGGTCTATGTGGACCCCTAATCTCCTGGTGGTCATTTTATTTTGAACTGGATAGCCGTTAAGCATTTTTCACTCGACCAGGATTTGCGTGAATTAAGCCGTTATTTGCGTTCGCGCGGCCTGCAGCACCGTATTACCGAAGAACAGGGCCAGCAATGCCTGTGGGTAGTGGATGAAACAGTTATTCCTGCGCTACAAGAGTTCCTTGCCCAATATTCGCAAGGCGCCATTAATCTGGACGAACCGTTTCGGGAACCATCGCCGACGGTTGCCTCCCGCTATTTGTCACCCTCGTTAATGCAACAAGCGTTGCAAGTGCCTGTCGTTATTGCGTTGATCCTGTTTAGCGCATTGGGCGCTTTTTTAGTTGAATCTGGCAGTGCGTTAATCCATTGGTTCAGCTTCCAGGATTTCAGCACAACCCGCCTGGTTCCCCTGGCGGATTCACTCGCGGCTGGTGAACTCTGGCGATTGTTAACACCGATCTTTTTGCACTTCGGTATTTTCCATGTTTTGTTTAACAGTTTATGGGTATGGGACCTGGGGCGGCGTTTGGAATACCTGATGGGTACCTGGGCATTCCTTTTATTCGTGATCGCCACCGGTATTGTTTCCAACCTTGCACAGTTTTTATGGAGCGGATCACCGGCGTTTGGCGGCATGTCGGGGGTGGTCTATGCCCTGGTGGGTTTTATTGCCATTCGCCAGCGCATTGCGCCGCACCCGCTGGTTGCTGTTGCTCCGGCATTGATCGGCTTTATGTTGTTTTGGTTGGTGCTTTGTATGACCGGTGTAGTGGATTATTTTATTTCCGGTTCGGTGGCGAATGCCGCACATCTGGGCGGCTTGATTGCCGGGGCTATGTATGCGTTGGTTACTAAAAATTTTTATCGTCGCTAAAAAAATTGTGGCGTCGATGTTGTTGAACTCATTGTTCGGGTAATGCTATGGATTTACACCAATTACTTTCCAGCCTCACGCCGGAAGTTTATGAAAATTTAAAACGGGCTGTTGAGCTGGGTAAATGGCCGGATGGCAATCGTTTGTCTGTAGAGCAGCGCCAGTTGTGCATGCAAGCGGTGATTGCCTATGAGCATAAGAATTTACCGCCGGAACAACACACAGGTTACATCCCCCCCGAACCCCATGAATTTTGTGGCGATGATGATCACGACCATGCCCACACTGATAAACCCATCAAATGGGTTGAGTAATTATTTCCTCTGTGAACCAGGATTTCGCCATGACGACTGCTGCTGAACAAAATTTGCCAGGTAAAGAACAGGCCCCCAAAACCATTTACCTTAAAGATTACCGGGTACCGGATTACCTGATAAAAACCACCGATTTACGTTTTGAAATTTATGAAGGCGAGACCATTGTCAGCGCCATGCTGCATGTGTATCGCAATCCGGCGGCGCAACCGGTATCACAGTTGACGCTTCACGGCGCCGACCTTGAGCTTGTTTCCCTCGCATTAAATGGAAAAATCCTGGGGGAGGGCGATTATGAATTTGGTGAAGAGTCCATTACCATTTTCAATACGCCGGAAGAATTCCAACTCCTGACTATCACTAAAATAACGCCCGAGCAAAACACCTCATTGGAGGGTTTGTATCGTTCGCGCACAATGTACTGCACCCAGTGCGAGGCGGAAGGTTTCCGTAAAATTACCTATTACCTGGATCGCCCGGATGTTATGAGTGAGTTCACCACCACAGTGGTGGCCGATAAAAAATATCCGGTACTCCTATCCAATGGAAACCTGATTGATCAGGGCGATGCGGAAAATAATCGCCATTACGCAACCTGGCACGATCCTTTTAAAAAGCCGGCGTATTTATTTGCGCTGGTGGCGGGGGACCTTGCCCACATTGAAGATAAATTTACTACTTGTTCGGGACGCGAAGTAACCCTGAAAATTTTTGTGGAGTCCAGGGATCTGGATAAATGCGACCATGCTATGGTTTCGCTGAAGAATTCCATGCGCTGGGATGAGGAGGTCTATGGCAGGGAATATGACCTTAATATTTTCATGATAGTGGCGGTAGACGATTTCAATATGGGAGCCATGGAAAATAAAGGTTTGAATATCTTTAATACTTCCTGCGTACTCGCCAAACCGGAAACGACTACAGATGCGGGTTTCCAACGGGTGGAAGGCGTAGTGGCCCACGAATATTTCCATAACTGGAGCGGCAACCGCGTTACCTGCCGCGATTGGTTCCAACTGAGCTTGAAAGAAGGTTTTACGGTCTATCGCGATTCTGAATTTTCTGCGGATATGGGTTCGCGTACGGTAAAGCGGGTTGAAGACGTAACCTTGTTGCGTACCGCGCAATTTGCCGAAGATGCAGGCCCGATGGCGCATCCGATCCGGCCGGAATCCTACATCGAAATCTCCAATTTCTACACCATGACAGTTTATGAAAAAGGCGCGGAAGTTATTCGCATGTTGGCGACCTTGCTTGGCAGGGAAAATTTCCGTAAGGGAACGGATTTATATTTTGATCGCCACGATGGACAGGCAGTAACAACCGAAGATTTTGTTAAAGCGCTGGAGGATGCATCGGGGCGAGACCTTACCCAATTCAAGCGCTGGTATTCGCAGGCGGGTACTCCACGCTTGCAATTTGCGGATCATTACGACGAGGCCGCGCAGGAATATTCACTTACCATTAAACAATCCTGTCCGCCTACACCAGAGTGCGCAAACAAACTTCCGTTCCATATTCCGGTTGCTGTGGGGTTAATCGGTAGCGCTGGCGATTTACCCTTGGTATTAAAAAATACCGAGCCTGATTTTGAAACCGGCGATAACACCCACAAAATATTGGAATTAACAGAAACCGAACAAACCTTCGTGTTTGAACGCGTCAGGGAAAAACCGGTGCCCAGCTTACTGCGTGGTTTTTCCGCACCGGTGAAGTGGAGCTATGATTATTCGCCAGCGGACCTGATATTGCTGATGAGTCGCGACAGTGATGGCTTCAATCGTTGGGAAGCCAGCCAGCAATTGGGATTGAAAGCTATCCAGGAAGCGATGGAAGCCTACCGGCAAGGCCAATCGCTCGCTGAGTGGCAGGTAGATGATGAGTTGGTGGGGGCTTATCGGAGTGTGCTGGAAAATGAAAGCCTCGATAAAGCCATGGTTGCCTATATGCTCAGCCTGCCTTCAGAGGCTTATTTATCGGAATTGGCCGAGGTGATTGATATAGAGGCAATCCATTATGGCCGCAATGCAGTGCGCAAAGCGCTGGCGCGCGCGTTGCGTAGCGAGTTCGAAGCGATTTATCGCGAATACGACCACCAGCAAGCTTATGCCGCTACTGCGGATGCAATTGCGGCGCGAAGTTTAAAAAATATTTCACTCAGCTATTTAATGTTGCTCAACGACGAAGCCCTGATTAAGGCATGTGAGCAACAATACCGCACTGCAAATAATATGACCGACGTGATGGCGGCCCTGACCCAGCTTGTCAACAGTGCAGCACCCCTCTCGCAACAATGGGTACAGGTAGCGCTGGATGATTTTTATCAGCGTTGGCACCACGAATCATTGGTAGTAAACCAATGGTTGAGCGTGCAAGCTATGTGTGTATTGCCCGGTACCCTGGAAAAAGTAAAGGCGTTACAGACCCATGCGGCGTTTGATGGCAAGAACCCTAATAAAATTCGCGCGTTAGTTGCCAGTTTTTGCACGAATAACGCTATTAATTTCCATGTGGAAACGGGTGCTGGCTATCAATTCCTGGCAGATCAGATTATCCAGCTCAATACCCAAAATCCACAAATTGCGTCCCGTTTGCTAACGCCCCTGACAAAATGGAAGAAATATAATCCGCAACGCCAGGCATTAATGAAAGCACAACTGGAGCGCATTATGGCGGAGCCGGATTTATCCAAAGATGTATTTGAAGTGGTTAGTAAAAGTTTGATTTGATTTTGTATTTTATTTCCTATCAAAGTCCGGCCACAGCGCCGGACTTTCCATTTAAGGCGTGTGATCGTCGTTTTCCCTTCGAATAAATTTGTATGCAATTAGCCTAACCTGGCAGTGCGCACCTCTCCCTGTGGTATGAAAGTTGATAGATATACCGTTGGTGAATGAAAACCAATAAATTTTATTTGCCAATGCACTTATTTGCTGCCTGGCCCACGCAATAATTTTTTGATTGCACTGGTCTTGTGCATGGCTTGGTGATCTGCCTTGAGCGCGGAGCAACGCTATGGAAACCCCTGTTTCTCTAATAATAATTTTGCTGGCATTTCCTATAGGTTTTTTGGTGTTTTTGATGGTGTCATTGCGCCATAAAAAGCACCGTTCAACCCTATTGTTTAATCGCGGTATTGAGTACATTAAATTACTGCGCAGCTTATTGACCTATGTGCAGCAGCATCGCGGTTTAACCACGGGTTTGATCAATGGCAACCTTGCTGCCAGGCCGGATATAGAAGCCTTGGATATACGCATAAAACGCATCATGGCCGAGGTGGACAAAACGGGTGAGTGGATGGCTGAAAATGTTAAATGGTCCAGCCTTGTCGATCACTGGGAGCGCTTGGGGCTGGGTTACCTGCAAGGCGATGCGGATAAGAATTTCAAGCAACACAATATTTTGATCGCAAATTTATTGTATTTAATTGACGATGTGGCTGACGCCCACCATCTATCCAAGCTCACCGGGGATACGATGGATACTGATTGGCGTTACCTGTTGTCGATTGCTGAATATATCGGGCAGGCCAGGGCATTGGGAACCGGTGTGGCGGCTAAAGGCGAATGTTCCAGTGTATTGCGAATCCAACTGAACCATTTACGCAACAAAATTGCATCCAGTGTGGATGCCTCCTGGCCGGAAAAGGCGCGGGTGGAAATCCATTATTTGTTGCGTTGTATTGAAACCCAGTTAATCAGCGACAGGCCCAGTATAGATGCAAACGAATATTTCAAATTGGCTAGCCGCTGTATTGAGCATGTTTTGGAGCAATTTGATCGGCAGATTGAGCGATTGCAATATTATCGAAATTAACGGATAAAAAACCCGGCATTTGCCGGGCATTTTAAATTACTCAAGGATAGAGTGGTTTCAAGGCTGGGTTGTTGGCAGAATATTTTTGCCTCTCCCGTCGCAGGCTCGCCAACAGTTGTAACAATTTTTCCAAATCTGGCACCGCATTGCGGCTGCCAAAAATAGCTTCGTCCAGTTTTCGCAATTCATCAGCGAGGTCAGCCATATTCGCTTGGCCCGCGATGGCTTGCAAACTGGTGATGCGAGGTGACTTCCAATGGATCTGCGCCCAATCAATCAGCGCTTTCCGAAGACCGGTTAACGATTTTTCAGCAAGTTGGCGCTTGACCTGGTTCCAGGCATCGTTTTCAGTTTCGCGCTGGTAATGGATACGTTGCTGGCGATAGCCTTGGCTAACCTCGTGGGCACGTTTGTATTGCCAGAATTTCATCGCGAAATACAAGGCCACTATGAATGAAACCAGGTTGGTTACATATAACCAGGCCGGTGTTTTGTTCACTACCTGAATGTGTGGTTGCGCATCCCTGGTGTCGGTATCAATAGGGACGCTGGTTGTATCATCGATGGGGCCTTGCGCTATTCCAGGGGCAGTGGCCGGGTCCAGGTTTTGCGGGCTCATGGCACCGCTGCCTACTTTAAGGGTTACCGCATTCAGGTAAGCGGTTTCCATCATTTGGCTGTGGGTATTCCACCAGCGCACTTCGGTTTGTGGCAAAGTGAAAACACCTTCCTTGGTAGGCACAATGGCGATGGTTTCTATGCGTGAACCGACGACACCATTCGCGGATTTCTGATCATCGTTTTGCGCCTGGTCTTTATAAAATGTAATGCCGTCCAGGTTGCCAATTTCCAATGGACTGATTTGTCCCGCCGTTAAACCTTCCGCCTTGATGGTAATGGTGCGCGTAATCGGTTCGCCCACCTTGAGTGAGTCTATGCTTGCACTCCAGTGTTCAATCAGTTCCACTTTGTTGGCTGGCATCCAGGGGCTGCCACTCGCGGTGGCGGGTGCGGGTAGTACATTTATTTTTTGTTCTTCAGTGCGCAGGCGCAACAAATTATTTTGGTTGTTGCCATAGAACCTGTCCCAGATATCCCGCGTTCCGGTGTTGACTGATACCTGATAAAGCGTGCCGGGAATAATCAGTTCGCCACTTTGTTGCGGAAAAATAGCATAGCGGGTTTCAACCACCGCGCCCGGACGGTTATTGATTTTGGTTTGATATTGTTTTTCATCCAGTTGCACCACCAGTGCGTCTTTTACCTGTAAGGGTTGCGCATCTACACCGGAAAGCCCTACCGTCGTATAAAGGCGAAGAGTAACGATGATTTGTTGTTGTACATAAACTGTATCCGCACTGGTTTCTATTTCAAGGCTCACATCATTCTGCCCATCTTTGGGTTTACGGCTCCTGCCTTCCACAGTAATTTCAATCGCGTCACTGACGGCGCCATCAATATTAAATGAAGGAATTAATAATTTGCCGATACGTTTTGGCGCCAGGGCAATTTTCCATTCTGTTGAGGCTTCCATGTTGCCGTTGATGATGCTCATCTGTGTCCCACTCTGGGTGTTAAGGATATCGAAATCCTTTTGCAGCAATTCGTAATCAGGTGTGGTATTGATCTGTTCATCGTAGCGCAACACCAGGGTGAATGTTTCTTCCAGCCCCAGTGTGTCCCGATCTACACTCGCAGTCAGGTTTCCTGCAAAAACATTCAGGCCGGTAATCATCAACACGAATCCGAGACACTGGCTTAACCAAAATTTAAATAGGGATGTTGTAGGTTTCATAATTACCACCGATCCTCTGCGCCATTTTCCGGGGCGGACCATTCGCCGTTTAAAATTTCCTGGTTGCGTTTGTAATGCTCGTAATTAAATTTGTTCCGCAACAAGCCGCCCGGATCATCGGGCACACGTCGTAACCATTGCTCCATTGCCTGGCGTTCTTCATCAGTTAAACCATCATCCTTCGGTGTTACCGCAGGTAATTGTTGCCCTGCCTGTTCCCGTTGTTCCTTTTCTGCGCGTTGCGTTGCCTGGGCGGTTTTTTCTTCATCACTCTTTTTTTCTTCATCCTGCTTTAGCTGCCCGGCTTGTTCCTGCTCGGCCTGCTGTTGCTCTGCGTCGGATGGTTGCGCCTGGTTTTGTTGCTCATGTTGCCGATCCTTTTGCGCCTGGTCTTTCATGTCCTGCTGTTGTTGTTCCTGGTCCTGTTGTGACTGGTTTTGTTGATTTTGGTTGTCCTGGCTTTGGCCCTGGTTGCTTTGGCCTTGCTTTGACTGTTCCTGATTACCTTGGTTTTGCTGGCCTTGCTGTTCGTCCTGTTTATTCTTGTCATCCTGTTGCTGATCGGAATTTTGTTCCGGGTTTTGTTGCTCCTGGTTTTGTTGCTGTTGTTTGATCAATTCTTCAACCAGCTTGCGGTTTTTTTTAGCGTCAGCCATGTCCGGCTGTTTTTTCAATGCTTCCTCATAGGCTTTGATAGCCTCGGGTAATTTACCGGCCTTGGCAAGGGAGTTGCCACGGTTATAGTGCGCGTCAGCACTATCAAATTGGGAAAAGGTTTGCGCAGCCGCCGCGTAATCCCCTGCACGGTATTGGGCGCTGGCTTTCCACTGCGGATCATTAAAATTTTGTGCTGCTTCAGCCGCTTTTTGTTGTTGCAACTGTGCGTATGCTTGCTGGTTTTTATTTTTCCATAAATCATCCCAATCGAAGGCGTAACTTTTGTTCGGCATTAATGCCGCGAGCGGTATCAACCACAGGCTTAACAATACCCCGCGGCGGAAGCAGTAAAACAGGGCGGGTAATAGCAGCAGTGCCAGCCAATGGCCCCGGTCGTACCAGCTATCAAATTCACGATCGACTTTTTGTGTTTCCTGTTGTTCCGGCGCGGGTAAATCCATCAGGTAATCTATATCGCTGCTGTTATTTGCCAGGGTGCGATAGCGTCCGCGGGTTTGGTTTGCAAGCGATTGCAATTCGCCTGCATTTAATTGGGTTGTGACAATATTGCGCTTGCCATCGCGCACAAAACCACCTTTGTTGCTGGGGATCGGCGTAGGTTCTGTGCCGCCCACACCCATGATGGATAAACGATAAAGGCTATTTTGCTTCATGGTTTCGATAATGCTGTATTGCGCGTCCCCGATTATGCCGTCGGTAATCAACAATAAATCACCTTGCGGTATACCTGCGTCTTTTAATAATTCCAGGCCGCGCTCAACCGCTGCTTCAGTGTTACTGCCCTCGGCGGGCATAACATTCGGGTGCAATGCGGGGATTATATTAATGATGGTTTCCACGTCGTCAGTAAGCGGTGTCACCACATGGACATCACCGGCGTAAACCAGCAATGCAGTTTGGCCATCTTTACGCTCGCGCAATAAATCAATCATTTTTAAACGCGCCCTTACCAACCGTGAGGGCTTGATGTCTTCGCTCATCATGGATGGAGAAAGGTCGAGCATAATAACCAGGGCTTGCTGGTTTTTTTCCACTGCGACGGGACGTTTTTCCCAACTGGGGCCTGCTAACGCAACGCAAGCAACTATCCAACAGGCCAATAGCGCCGCTATTTGCAATGGATTGGTGCGTGTGGTTTGCCCGTCCAATAAATACTTTAATAATTCCGGTGAAACTATTTGTTGCCATTGGCGCGCGCGTTGTTTTTGGGTCCACAACACAATGGCGAGCAACAGCGCAGGGGCCAAAGCTAGTAGCCACCAGGGACGCAGGAAATGAAATTGCTGGTAGATGATTTCCATTGAATTCATTGTTTTGCCTCCACCATGCCCGCCTCGCGGCGAATAGTGCGACCCGGCCATACATGGATTAATGCCATCGCCAGGCTTAGCAATAGTGCGAATCCCAATGGCCAATAAAATAAGGTTTGCACCGGGCGAAACGTCTCTGCTTCAATTTCAATGGGTTCGAGCTTGTCCAATTCGCGATGGATTTGATCCAATTCTTCCAGGTTGCGTGCGCGGAAATATTTACCACCGGTTTTTTCCGCGATGGCAATCATGGTGGGTTCATCCAGGTCGCGCGAAGGATTGATCGTGCGCGAACCAAATAAACCAGGTACTTCCATGGATTCCGCACCGAAGGCGATGGTGTAAATTTTTATATCGGCTTTTTGCGCGAGCTCTGTGGCTTTATCGGGTGTGAGCACACCGGCGGTATTGGCACCATCCGTAAGCAGTACCAAAACACGGCTGCTGTCGGGGCGATCCCGCAGGCGTTTTACCGCCAGCGCTATAGCATCGCCAATCGCCGTTTCGCGACCCGCAAAGCCGATTTGCGCTTCCTGCAATAATTCATTCACTGTTTGGCGATCATAGGTCAGGGGAGCCTGCAAATACGCCTGGGCACCAAACAGAATCAAACCGAGACGATCAGTATTGCGGCGCGTTACGAAATCCCCGATGACTTTTTTTACCGCCATCAAGCGGGTGATACGGTAGCCGTTAAGCACCATATCCGTTTGTTCCATACTCCCCGAAATATCCACCGCCATTAATAGGTCCCGCCCGCTGGAGGGCATACTCATAGGTTCGCCTACCCATTGCGGATTGGTAGCCGCAAACAAACAGCTCAACCACATGGCCCACAAGGCGAATAATTTTGCCGGCCGTTTGCCAATGCTTAAACGATTGCGCTGTTCCAATTGGCTGGCGTGTTGATAAAAAGGAACACGCAAGGCCGCTTCCACACGCTTTTTAGGCGCGATGAATTTCATCGCCAGGGGTAAGGGCGCGAGCAGTAACAAATAAGGCCATTGCATTTCAAACATGAGTTGCCTCCGCGATCTGTTTCGTTGGTTTGCGGTTAGGCATTTTTTGGCGATGATTGCGATGCTGCGCCAGCCAATTGCTACACACAACATAAAGCGATGCAGCATCAATGACTGGATTCTTCTGGTAGCTTGCCGTCAATAATTGTTGGCCGCATTCACTGTTAAAGCGCAATACAGAGCCTTTGTGTTTGGTGGGGCAAACACTATCCAGCCAATTCAACCAGGCCTGGCCTTTTATACTGGCGTTAAATATCTGCGGATAGGCTGTTAATGCCGTGCGGCGCAACAGCACACTGGTTTCATGCAAAAAGGCCGCGGCGTCCCGGGTATGTTGGTACTCGTTATAAATACGATCCAATTCGTGCTGGGCCAATTTGCGATAACGATTTTGTTGCGCGCGATAACGCCAGGTGAAAATGGCAATGAGTGCGATCACTAATAAGGCCAGCAATGCCCACCAACCTGGAGCCAGGGGCCACCAACTGACGGACGCAGGGAGATGAATATCGGCAAGTTGATCAAGTGGTGATGGGTTAGGTTGCATAGATAATCAATTCAATTATTTTTTTCGACCGAAGGCTTTGCGTAAACCTTCCTGTATATCATCGTCGGTTGAGTAACTTAGCAAGGGAATACGCAGGCGCTTGCACAGTTGGACCAACCCGTTGAGATGTTCGTCGAAGTGGGATTTGAAAGCCTGCTGGAATGATTTCTCATTCGCGGCGAGCTGCAAACGCTCACGGCCATTGCTGATGGTTAATGGTGTATTGCTGGTTAATTGGCGTTCAAGCGGATCGTAAATATGAATCAGTGTGATGTCGGTGTGGCGAGCCAGGTCAAATAATTGCTGCTCACAAGCAGCATTCATATCGTGGAAGTCGCTGATGATAAATAATGCGCAACCCGGTTTGGCGATGCGGCGCGCATCCGCCAGTATCTTATGTAATTCGTTGGGATGCTGGTTGTTTTCCGCTTCCGGTGCAATGGGTGACTTCAACCGGTGATTGTAATCCTGCAATTGATGGAGCAATTCCAGTACTGCATGTTTACTGCGGCGCGGGCGGACGTCGCGCTGGTCGTAATCCCCAAACACCAGTGCACCCAGGCGATCACCGTTTGCCAGTGCGGCCCAGCTCAGCAGCGCGGCAATATGGGCCGCCAATACCGATTTAAAACACTGGTGGCTACCAAAAAATAATGGCGAGCGTTGGTCCACCAGCATAAATACCGGCCGCTCGCGTTCTTCACGAAAAATTTTGGTGTGCGCAACCTGGGTGCGCGCCGTGACCCGCCAGTCGATGGAGCGAATATCGTCGCCCAGCTGGTAAAGGCGTACTTCTTCAAAATCCATTCCCCGGCCACGAAAACGGGTGCGCTCACCCCCCGACAGCAAACTGCGCGCAGGTTGATGGGCGAAGAGTTTTAAATCCTGCGCGGCAAACCGGCAACGCAGGAGTGCGCCCAATTCGGTGTAGGCACCGCGCGGATTCAAATCTTGCTGCAATTCATTCATAACCATTCGCTCGCGACATTAGCTTAGGTACATCAGCTCAGGGGAACGGCAGCCAATAATTTATCAATCGCGTGATTGGGTGTGGTGCCTGTTGCCTCCGCTTCAAAACTCAGAATTAAACGATGGCGAAGCACATCATGGGCGACGGCCTGTACATCATCGGGGCTGACAAAATCACGGCCGTTTAACCATGCATGGGCGCGGGCACAGCGATCCAGGGCAATGGTCGCGCGCGGGCTCGCACCATATTCAATTAACTCATCCAGTTCCTCCGAATATTGGCCGGGGCGGCGAGTGGCATTGATGAGGTGAACAATATAGTCCTCAATGGATTCCGCCATATGGATCGCCAGGATTTCCTTGCGTGCGGTATCGATGGCGGCCTGGCTGATAACCTCGGGCTGGCTTGTTGCGACAGCTGCCGCCTCATTGCGTGCAAGCTGCAATATACGGCGTTCGGCGTCCAGGCTGGGGTAATCCACAATGACATGCAGCAAAAAGCGGTCGAGCTGGGCTTCCGGCAAAGGGTAGGTGCCTTCTTGTTCTATCGGGTTTTGGGTTGCCATCACCATAAACAATCCCGGCAAGGGATAGGTTTTACTGCCCACACTCACCTGGCGTTCAGCCATGGCCTCCAATAGCGCGGATTGGACTTTTGCCGGGGCGCGGTTGATCTCATCGGCCAATACCAGGTTATGGAAAATCGGGCCGGGCTGGAATTCAAAGCGGTTTTGTTCGGGGCGATAGATGTCAGTACCCGTAACGTCGGAAGGCAGCAGGTCCGGGGTGAACTGGATACGATGGAAATTACCTTCAATTGCTTGCGACAGGGTTTTGATTGCCTTGGTTTTTGCAAGGCCGGGTGCACCTTCAACCAACAGGTGGCCATCGGCGAGCAGGGCAATGAGCAGGCGCTGGATCAAATGCTCCTGGCCGATAATCTGGTCGTTAAGCCAGGTGTTAAGCGATTGGATGTGTTGGTAGGCCTGCATGGTAACGGAAGTCCCCTTTAGCTGATCGCCGACAGCAAACTCAATCTGCCGGTTGGTGTCATTGGATTTATGGTCTTGTAACACTGTGGATATTGGCACCGGAGTGCGCAGGATAGACTGTGCGATCTGGAGGCAGTTCCTTGTAATTTCAACTGTTTACAAGAAATTTTCGACTAGGCTTAAAAAGCATATGGGTTTCTTTCCCTAAGGAGACGAGGCAATGAACAGCCCTCTGGTTAGCCAACCTGAACTTGCCGAATTTTTGGCTGAATTCCGCAGTTATGCGGCGCAAAAGTTACCTGCGGCAGAGTTGGAGCAAGTCCAGGAACTGGCTCGCCGTTTCTTCAATCATTATCCCCTGGAAGAGTTGATGGGGCGGCGTTTGAGCGATGTATTTGGCAGCCTCTACCAGTGGTGGCAATTCATCCAGCACTATGATGGAGAGGGGCCAAGGTTACGCCTGTTCAATCCCTCCCTGGCGGAGGACGCCTGGGTATGCCCGCATACGGTGTTGGTGGTACTGCAAAAAGATATGCCTTTTCTGGTGGATTCCATTCGCATTGAATTAAATCGGCGCAATATCGCTATCTACGCAATTAAAAGTACGGTGCTCGGTCTGGTGCGCGACTCGCAACATAACCTGGTGCAATTGGGAAAAGCTGACAATGGAAGCGCATTAAGCGGCGCCCAGGCAACACATAAGGAGGCGCTTATCGTAATGGAAATAAGTGCCCACACCGATCCACAGGAACTGGCAGCTATCTGCATCAGCCTGCACGACATTTTGCGCGAAGTGGATCGTGTCGTCAGCGATTATCAACCCATGCGTTCCGCAGCCCTGGCAATGGAACAAAATCTGGCCCACGCAATTCGCGCCCCTGCGGCGGCAAGCATCCAGGAGAGTAAAGCGTTCCTGCGTTGGTTAACGGAAGATAAATTTACCTTCCTGGGGTATTCCGAATACGAATTTCGCGATGTCGAAGGCAAAAAAACGCTATGTGAAATACCGGGACAGCGCTTGGGAATTTTTTCATTGCGTAATAATCCGGCCCCGCAACTGGCGGTGGAATTATTTAATGAAGGAATGGCCAGGTTTCATCTGGTGCCTCAGGTGATTACATTTTCCAAATCGTCCATCCGCGCACGTGTACATCGTTACGCCTATTCCGACTATGTCATTGTTAAACGTTTTAATACACAGGGTGAGGTGATTGGGGAGGCGCGCTTCCTGGGGCTTTACACATCAGCGGTGTATTTAATGAATACGCGGGATATTCCGCTGATTTCAACCAGGGTCGCCCATTTAATAGAACGCACCGGCTTGGATGAAAACAGCCATGACGGCAAAAATTTTCGCCAGATAGTGGAAACTTTTCCGCGCAATGAGTTATTCCTTAGCAACACTACCGAACTTTATGAAACCCTGACGGGGGTGCTGCGTATCAATGAACGCTCAATGGTACGTTTGTTTATGCGGCGCGATCCTTTTGGCAAGTTTATTAATTTCATTGTCTATGTCCCGCGCGACTATTTTTCTACCAGGGTGCGTTTGCAAATCCAGCAGTTGATCGGTGATGCAATAGGTTCGCATGAGTGCGAGTTTACTACTTATTTTTCGGAATCCATCCTCGCTCGCGTTTATTTGGTTTTTAAGATTGATGGCGCCATGCCAACGCACATTGACGTGGATACCTTGCAAGCGGGAATCATCAATATTACTCGCTCATGGCAGGATTATTTACACACTGCGCTATTAGAAGCGCATGGGGAAGAAGTCAGTGCACAACTGTTGCGTGAATATCGCGATGCGTTTTCCCCGTCATACCAGGAACAATATGATGCGCGCACCGCGGTACAGGATATCCACTCCATCGCGGAGCTATCGGAGCGGCAATCTGTCGCCCTCAGCGTTTATCATTCATTAACCAATGAACCTGCTGCGCTGATTCATTTTAAAGTCTTCCATCGCCAACATACGCTGGCGTTATCCGATGTTATTCCGGTGTTGGAAAACCTTGGTTTCAGGGTGGTCAGTGAAAGCGCTTACGATATACGTACACAATCAGGCGCGGTTATCTGGTTGCATGATTTCAAGCTGGCCCACCAATTTTCCAGCACCATGGATTTGCACGCAATTCGAAACCAGTTTATGAGCGCCTTTGCGGCAATCTGGAACGGCCAGGCTGACAGCGATGCATTCAACGCACTTATCACTACCGCCGGTTTGCGCTGGCGCGAAGCGGTGATGCTGCGCGCTTACGCCGGTTATATGCACCAGACCCTGTTTCCATTTAGCGCCGGCTATATTGCGGTGGCGCTGACCAATCAAGCGGCCCTAACCCATAAATTGGTCGAATTGTTTGCGTTGAAGTTTGATCCCGAACTGGTGGATGAAACCACGTCGGAACGCATGGATACCTTGCGGGCCGATATCATCCAACGCCTGGATGCGGTGGCCAACCTGAACGATGATCGTATTATCCGCCGTTTCCTCGCGCTTATCGACAATACGCTGCGTACCAATTTTTACCAGCGTGATGAACAAGGGCAACCGAAGTCGTACCTTTCGCTAAAGTTTTCGCCGCGCCAATTAATCGATATTCCTGTACCGCGTCCGCTATACGAAATTTTTGTGTATTCACCGCGTGTCGAAGGCGTACATTTGCGTACCAGCAAAGTAGCCCGCGGTGGTTTGCGTTGGTCGGATCGTTTGCAGGATTACCGCACCGAGGTGTTGGGTTTGGTTAAAGCACAACAGGTAAAAAATGCGGTTATCGTTCCCAGTGGTGCGAAGGGTGGATTTGTTTGCAAGAAAATGCCGGCGAACGCAACGCGTGAACAGCAACAAGTGGAAGGCATCGCCTGTTATCAATTATTTATTCGCGGCCTGCTGGATTTAACGGACAATTTAATTGAAGGCCGTGTTTGCGCACCGGAAAAAGTGGTGCGTTACGATGACGATGACCCATACCTGGTGGTAGCAGCCGATAAAGGCACTGCGAGTTTTTCCGATATTGCCAATAAAATTTCAGCGGAATATAACCACTGGTTGGGCGATGCCTTCGCCTCTGGCGGCAGCCAGGGGTATGACCACAAGGGTATGGGAATTACCGCGCGCGGCGCATGGATTTCCGTGCAGCGGCATTTCCGGGAAAAAAACATTGATGTGCAAAACCAATCGGTTTCAGTGTTGGGTATTGGCGATATGTCGGGCGATGTTTTTGGCAATGGTATGATTTTATCCAATGCCATCCGGTTAGTCGCCGCGTTTAACCATCAACACATTTTTATTGATCCCAACCCGGATCCGCTAGCCAGTTTTGCGGAACGACAACGTTTATTTCAATTGCCCAAATCCACTTGGGACGATTATGAAAAATCATTAGTCAGCGAAGGTGGTGGTATCTTCAATCGCAATGCGAAATCGATTGTTATTACTCCGCAAATGCGCACGCGTTTTGCGCTGGACGCCGCCACCTTGACACCGATGGAACTTATTAACGAATTGTTAAAATCCCCGGTGGATTTGATTTGGAACGGCGGAATAGGCACCTACGTAAAAGCCAGCGCTGAATCTAACGCCGAAGTGGGGGATAAAACCAATGATAACCTGCGTGTGAACGGCAACGAATTGCGTTGCAAGGTGTTTGCCGAAGGCGGCAATTTAGGGATGACCCAGCGCGGACGGGTTGAATATTGCTTAAATGGCGGAGCCTGTAATACCGATTTTATCGACAACGCGGGTGGCGTGGATTGTTCGGACCATGAAGTTAACATCAAAATCCTGTTGAATGAAATTGTTGCCAACGGCGACCTTACCCAAAAGCAGCGCAACCAGTTATTGCTGGACATGACTGACAACGTAGCGCAGCTGGTTTTGCATAATAATTCGCGGCAAACCCAGGCCATTAGTGTTGCGCAATCCGAAGCCTTAAAACGTAGCGCAGAATATCGCCGCTTTATGAGTGCGTTACAAGCGGCAAAACGCCTGGATCGAAAACTGGAATTCCTTCCCAATGATGATGTGTTGCTGGAGCGCCAAACCCACGGTAAAGGTTTGACGAGGCCTGAACTCGCGGTCTTGATTTCCTATGCCAAGGCAGTATTAAAAGAAGATCTAACCAATTCAGATTTAGTGGACGATGAATACATGGTTAGCTTTATCGAAACGGCCTTTCCCCATAAAATCGCGCAACTTTTCCCGCTCGCGTTACGCAACCATCGCTTGCGCCGTGAAATTGTAGCGACCCAGGTTGCTAACGATATAGTGAATACCATGGGCATTAGTTTTGCGCAGCGATTAATGGAAGCCACCGGCGCCAGCGCCGCCGATGTAGCCAAAGCCTATGTGATCGCCCGGGACATTTACGCGATGCCCGCTTTTTTAGGCGCGCTGGACGACGCCACGCGTATTCCCGATGACTTACAACTGCAATTAATTAATGACATGATGCGCAAAATCCGCCGGGCAACGCGCTGGTTTTTGCGTAATCGCCGCAGCTATTTAAACCCGGCCAGCGAAGTGGAATTGTTTGCACCGGGTATGCGCCATATTAATGAACACTTGCCGCAACTATTAACAGGCGATGCGCTGGCGGAATGGAACACGAACTCACAAAAATTTCGCGATTTGGGTTTGCCTGAAGAATTGGTAAAACGCGTGGCCCACCCCGCGGATTTGTATTCCGGATTAAGTGTTGTTGAGGCGGCGAGGATTGCCAACCAGGACATCAACCAATTGGCGCAGATATATTTTGCGGTAGGAAATTATCTCAGTTTGCCCTGGTTTGCCAATCAAATATCCAACTTGCCTGTGGATAATTATTGGCAAGCCATGGCCCGCGAAGCCTACCTGAGTGACCTGGAATCACAGTTGCGTAGCCTGAGTATTTCGTTAATTCGTTTTAAAGATGAGCAAATCAGCCTGGATGAATTGATTTCGCGTTGGAGTGAGCAGCACAAACGATTAATTGCCCGCTGGAAGACGATGGTAAATGAATTGCAAGCGGTGAACGGAACAGACTTTGCGATGATTGCGGTTGCCCTGCGCGATTTGCTGGACCTTGCACAGGCCAGCCAGCATTGCGATGGCCTGGAATCATGCCCCATTAATTAGCTTGCCTGTTTACCGGCTTGGACTAGGCTGTCAATTCGAAGGGGCGTGTAAATGCATTGGGTGAAATGTGAAAAGTGTTGTTATTAGCCTGGCGATTTCCGCCGAAGAATTCCAGCGCCTGTATGAAGGCAGCGCCAAAACGGTATTAGCCCAGAGCATGGACGGTCGCAGCATTCGCTTTCCCGCGAACATCCTGCGTCCTTTTGTGTTGCACACTGGCGTTCGCGGCAGGTTCCAAATTGATTTTGATGAAGATAATCGCTTTTCCTCCATTAAGCGCCTGGGGTGACCGGTCATTCAGGTTTGGGATGATTTGAAATCCCTAATCCAGTAGACTTGCGCCCTGAAAAGTTCTGACCTGACCGCAAGGGCCTTCCATGTATCACCAAATTCGCGATTTGTTATTCCGCCTGGATGCCGAAACTTCCCATGAACTGAGCCTGGATATGCTGGGTGCCGCCGAGCGCTTGCGCATGCTTGGTTGGTTTACCAATCCGGTACCGAGTAATCCCGTGAGCCTATTGGGGCTCACATTTGATAACCCCGTGGGGCTGGCTGCCGGTCTGGATAAAAACGGTGATTACTTCAACGCCTTGGGGGCATTGGGGTTTGGATTCGTAGAAATCGGTACCATCACACCCCGGCCACAACCGGGAAATCCCCAGCCACGTTTGTTCCGCATTCCTGAAGCCCAGGGCATCATCAATCGCATGGGGTTTAACAATAAGGGCGTGGACCACCTGGTGGCGCAGGTAAAGCGCCGCCGTTACACGGGTGTGCTTGGGATCAATATCGGTAAAAACGCTACCACGCCGGTTGAAAATGCAGTGGATGATTATTTGATTTGCCTGCGCAAGGTATACGAATACGCGGATTACGTGACCGTCAACATTTCCTCACCCAATACCCCCGGCTTGCGCAATTTGCAGTTTGGGGATTCTTTAGCCCGCTTGTTGGGCCCGCTTAAAAAGGAACAGGAAATATTGCAAATAGCCACGGGCAGGCAGGTGCCTTTGCTGGTGAAGATTGCCCCGGATATGGACGAAGGTGAAATCGCCCAGGTTGCCGGTGTGCTGATCCAGGAAGGAATGGACGGTGTTATCGCAACCAATACTACCGTTAGTCGTGTCGGTGTCGAGGATTACGAACACGGAAGTGAGGCCGGTGGGCTCAGCGGGTTGCCGGTACGGGACAAGAGCACCTGGGTAATTCGTACACTCAATACCTGCCTGGGGGGTAAGTTACCGATTATCGGGGTAGGGGGCATTTTTGACGCAGCCAGTGCCGCCGATAAGGTGCGTGCAGGCGCCAGCCTGGTCCAGGTTTATAGCGGATTCATTTATGAAGGCCCGGCATTGATCCATAGCGCCGCCCATGGCATCGCCAGTTACCAGAAAGGTTTTTAATTTCACCCGGTTATGAATGACGAAGCCCGCATTAGCGGGCTTATTTCATTCAAAGATGAGGGTCTAAAAGGAATTCTGTTTGGTCTTACGAAAATTAACCACTCATAGTCATAGGGTTAATATTGCTGATCTTTTGAACCTGAGCCAAACGGCTGTAGCCATCCCACTGGTCCATGCGCGATTCGCGCCAGCCGTTCAGCCATTGCTGACGGGCCTCACCGGACTCATGGGGGCAAAGGCTTTTGGAACGCCCATCAATACCTGCTTGATACCCTTTAACAAATGCGCGTTCTGTTTGGTCACGTTTTTGACGTTTCATCAGTTATTGCACCTCTAGTTTGTGGATTATCGTTGAAGCGGTCTTGCGGTTTGGTTAGTGGCTGGCACCTCCTTCCGGTTAACAGGTTTTGGGAGTACACCAGATTTACCCGATGCAGTGAACGATTAAATTTTTATACATAGGCTGTTCTATATCGCATATCGGCCTAGCAGCATTAGTTGACAATATTATGAAGGTCGCCTTGGTTTAGTCAGGCGCCAGTCACAAAGGTTCACATTGGAATGCAAATGATCCATCAATACTTTGCTACCTGCCCAAAGGGGCTGGAAGGCTTGCTCAATACCGAACTCCAACAATTGGGTGGCGAAGACATTCGCGAAACAGTGGCAGGTGTTTATTTTTCCGGAAACATATCAATGGCTTATCGCGCGTGCTTATGGTCGCGGCTCGCCAATAAAATCCTTTTGCCCCTGGCCAGTTTTGAAGCGGACAGCCAGGAATCGCTCTATGACGGGGTGCGCGAACTGCGCTGGGAGGAACACCTGAGCCCCAGCGGCAGCTTGCTGGTGGATTTCATCGGCACCAGTGATGCCATCCGCAATACCCAATTCGGCGCCTTGAAAGTAAAGGATGCCATTGTTGATTGCCTGCGTGATTTCAGTGGTGAGCGCCCCTCGGTTGCCAAACGCGATCCGGATTTGAGGGTCAATGTGCGCCTGGCCAAAAATAAGGCAATTGTCAGTATCGACCTTTCCGGTGACAGCCTCCACCGGCGCGGTTACCGGATAAAACAGGGCAGTGCGCCCATGAAGGAAAACCTGGCAGCGGGGATTTTGATTCGCGCCGGTTGGCCGGAAATCGCCGCGCAAGGCGGGGCATTGTTAGACCCGATGTGCGGCTCGGGCACAATTTTGATTGAAGCCGCGTTAATCGCGGCGGATATAGCGCCCGGTTTAATGCGCGGTAGCTTTGGCTTTGAGCGTTGGTTAAACCATCGCAACGATATTTGGCTGGAGTTGCGCGATGAAGCGCACGCGCGCAAAAAAGCTGGCCTCGCTAAAAACCTGCCGGAAATTCGCGGATACGACGCGGATGTTAAAGTCATTCACGCCGCAGAGGAAAATATAGTAAGCGCCGAGCTGGATCATTGGCTGCGGGTGAGTCGCAAGGAGTTGAAGGATTTTGTAAGGCCGACCCACAAAGCCATGGATTTTGGCCTGGTGATCAGTAACCCGCCCTATGGTGAACGCCTGGGTGAAATTGAATCCCTTAAATTGCTTTACGCCCACCTTGGGGAGCGGCTGCGCAATGAATTCCAGGGCTGGCGTGCGGGTGTGTTTACCGGTAACCCGGAATTGGGGAAGCAAATGGGCTTGCGCGCCGATAAGAAGTACAAATTCTTTAATGGCACTATCGCCAGCGAATTATTGATGTTCAGTATCGACAGTGAAGCCTTTGTGCAAAGCCGTGTGGAGCAGGACGCGCGCTTCAGCAAAGATGAAGGCATGCGCAAAGCGGCGGAAGAAAAAGTAAAAATCGATAATAAGAAGGAGCAGGCCGCAGCACTTAGTAACGGTGCGCAAATGTTGGTAAATCGATTGCAAAAAAACTTTAAGCAATTGGAAAAATGGGCGAAGAAGCACGAGATAAGTTGTTATCGCCTTTATGATGCCGATATGCCGGAATACGCGGCGGCGATAGATATCTACCGTGGCCAGACCCAGCCCAATCGCGCGCCGCAGCTTTATGCCCACGTGCAGGAGTATGCCGCACCCAAATCCGTGGATGAAGACAAGGCGGCGACGCGTTTCGCAGAAATCGAACGCGCCGTCCCCTTTGCCCTGGATATCCCGGCCGCACATATCAGTTACAAACAGCGGCGTCGCAATAAAGGTACCAGCCAATATGAAAAGCTGAGTGAGCGTCCTACCGGGGATCTATTCAGTGTGCAGGAAGGTAAAGCCAGATTGCACATCAATATGTGGCAATACCTGGATACAGGTTTATTCCTGGATCATCGCCCGGTGCGTTTGATGATTGCGGATATAGCGAAAGACAAACGCTTCCTGAATTTGTTTTGTTATACCGCCACCGCCAGTGTGCAGGCGGCGATGGGCGGAGCGCGTTACACCGTCAGTGTGGATATGTCTAATACCTACCTGAATTGGGCGAGGAAAAATTTTGCCTTAAATGGACTGGCTGAATCGCGCAACCGTTTGGAACAGGCGGACTGTTTAAGATGGCTGGAAGAAAATGACCAACAATTCGATTTGATCTTGCTGGACCCTCCCAGCTTTTCCAATTCCAAAAGAATGGACGATGTGCTGGATGTGCAGCGCGACCATGTCAATATGATCCACCAGGCGATGCGCGCGCTTGCGGAAGACGGCACCCTGGTTTTTTCCAACAATCTGCGCAGCTTCAAGCTGGACGAGGCAGCGTTAAGTGCCTATCGCATAGAAAATATTACTGCCCAAACCATTGATGAGGATTTCAAACGGAATACCAAAATCCATCAATGTTGGTTAATCAAGCACTGAGGAAAAACACTATGCGCTACCTGTGTTGTCTGGTGTTAATCACAATCCCGGCCGCCAGTAGCGCACAGTCGGGCCAATTCTGTTTTGCTTCCGCCGAAAGCTATTATGAGCAGGTTTATTGCCAATTACAGGCGAAGGCGCAAATCAAAACCCTGCCGCCTTTCCATGAGTTTCGTAAAAATAATGAAGCGGTTCAATATTCGTTATTGAAACGGCCCGCGGAGCGCAACGCTATCAAATTACCGGCTCCGGCAAGAAAAGCTGCTGCAACTGAAGCGCGACAACAAATTAGTGCTGCGGAACTCCCCGCCGATAAATTAAAAAACAAAACAGCTCCGGGGAAAATAATAGCCAGGGAAGCAAGGCCATCCGGATCACCCCGGCCAACACTGGGCAGCGGGTATGGTTGCAGGTTCGCAGGCAAGGCATTGGAATGCGATCAACAACGTTTTTACCTATTAGGTAACAAGGCCAATCATCGGTTGGCGAAGCAAGCCTTATCTCCAGGCAATAAAATGGATTTACCGCAATATACGGGCGGAAACCTGCATCAATATCTCGCCACAGCCTACGGGCAATACATCGCAAAAATGTGCGAAATAGGTTTGTGCGGGGTTACTATGACCTATGGAAAATTTGCCTATCTTTACCAGGATTTGCATAACAAGGGGCTGGATTTTGCCCAGCGGTTTGAAACCATGTTTGCCTTCCTTAAAAAGGACAAGGCAAGCCTTGGTGTTAGCGAAGCTGTGAGCTTGCCGCAAGGAGTGGAGGTGAATGACTGTGCACCTTTGGGCAAGCAATATTTTGTGTGCGATTATCTGGGGCGCAATTATATTTTTGCAGCGCAGTAACAAATTTTCCCGCCATGTGTCTATGAATCATCCCCAATAGCTATCCAGGGTAAATCAAAATGTTGATAAAAAAGCCGAGCGATATTCCCCCGTCTGAAATTACACCGGAATCTGTATACCTTGCGCGTCGTGATTTTATGCGTGGCACTATGGGGGTTGCGGCATTAGGCGTTGGTGCTTCTATTGCGCCCTCTGTATTTGCAGCGCCCACCCATACGGTGGATGAGGAATTACCGGGGCCCGATTGGCTGAAACGGCAAATTGCTTCCGCCAAGGCTGATCGGGAAAAAATCAATGAAAACCTTACGCCATATGAACACGTAACCGGCTACAACAATTTCTACGAATATGGTTATGACAAAACAGATCCAGCGGCCAAATCCCATGTGCTTAAGCCGCATCCCTGGTCAGTGGAGGTTACGGGGGAGGTTACCAAGCCCGGCACATACACGTTGGAGGATGTATTAAAAGGGGTGGCCCTGGAAGAGCGTATTTATCGCCTGCGTTGTGTGGAGGCCTGGTCCATGGTTGTGCCTTGGGTAGGTTTCCCGTTGGCGGAATTGATCAAACGGTTTGAGCCGACCGGCAATGCCAAATATATTGCGTTCACTACATTAAAACGCCCTTCGGAGATGCCTGCCCAAAAAAGCTCCTTCAGTACGATTGATTGGCCTTACCGTGAAGGATTGCGAATGGATGAAGCTATGCATCCGTTAACCATGCTTGCCGTGGGTTTATATGGAAAAGTACTACCCAATCAAAACGGCGCGCCCTTACGATTGGTCGTGCCCTGGAAGTACGGGTTCAAATACATTAAGTCCATTGTAAAAATTGAATTCACAGAAAAACAGCCGAAGACGACCTGGAGCATGATTGCCCCTGATGAATACGGTTTTTATGCAAATGTTAACCCGCAGGTCAGTCATCCCCGCTGGAGTCAGGCTGAGGAGCGAAGGCTGCCGAGCGGCCTGTTAAGGCCAAATATAATTCCTACGCAAATGTTTAATGGTTATGCGGAGCAAGTGGCACATCTTTATAAAGATATGGATTTGCGGAAATTCTACTAACCAAACGGGCCGGGCGAGGCGCCTGGGTAATACCTTATTAATAATTACATTTACTGGATAAATACCATGCCCGTTTTATGGAGAAGAGTACTGGTCTTCGGGTGTTCATTAATTCCATTGCTTTTTATCGGTTATAAGACCTATACCAATCAATTGGGGGCTGACCCTGCAAAGACGATTGTGCTGTTTACCGGGGAATGGGCAATTTATTTTTTATTCCTTACCCTCGCCGTGACGCCGTTGCGGCGATTAATTAATTTCCCAGGCGTTCATTTTCGCTGGTTACAGGCGCATAGGCGAATGTTGGGTTTGTTTACCTTGTTCTATGCGCTTTTACATGTTGCGGCATTCTGGGTGTTTATCCTCGGGACGGATTTTTCCCGCTTTGCAAAGGAAATGATTGAACGCCCTTATATTTTGGTTACGATTCCCGCGGTTATTTTATTAATTATGTTGGGTATTACATCGACCCAAGCCATGATGCGGCGTTTGGGGAAAAACTGGGCCAGGTTGCATAAAAGCATTTACCTGATTGCTGTATTGGCATGGATACATGTATTCATGCAGGTGAGGTCCAGTTATTTTGAGGGGGTATTGTTTGGATTGATCCTGGTTTTATTATTTTTGCCCAGGATTTATTTGGCTTTGAGTAAACGATGATAGCTCACGAAAAATGAACCATCGTGAGTGATCGACAGAATTTGCCTGGGATCCAGCTTGCCACGCATTACCTGAAATAAAAATGGCGCCACCAGGGCGCCATTGGGTGAATTACACTTCACTGCTTAAGCGCGTGATTTGTATTCCCCGGTACGGGCATCAATGATAATTTTTTGACCGATTTCGACGAAAGCAGCCACTTGTAATTCAGTACCATTCTTGAGTTTGGCTGTTTTCATCACTTTACCGGACGTATCGCCACGAACGGCGGGTTCGGTGTAAGCCACTTCACGGATGATTGAGTTTGGTGGAGTTACAGAAATAACTTTGCCTTCATAGAAAACCGCGTCGCACACGTCTTCCATGCCATCTTCTATCCATGGAAGCAGGTCGCCCAACTCTTCGCCAGTGACTTCGTATTGGTTGAACTCAGGGTCCATGAATACGTACATCGGGTCTGCGTAGTAGGAATAGGTTACTTCTTTGCGATCCAATTGGATGTCTTCGAATTTCTCATCGGCTTTGTACACGGTTTCGGTGTTGACGCCATTGAGCAGGTTTTTGAGTTTCATTTTTACAACCGCGGCGTTACGGCCGGATTTGTTGTATTCCGCTTTTTGGATAACCCAAGGTGAGCCGTCGATCATTACGACGTTGCCAGCGCGGCAGTCTTGTGCAATTTTCATGGTAAATCCCAGTTTGCAAATAGTTAAGTAAAGACGGGAGACCTTGACCCACGCGGCGCGCACCGCCAGGTTTCCCATGGGTTCGAAATCGGCGCGCTACTATACAGGGCTTTGCGGTTTTTCTGTAGTGCTTTTTTTGCCCTTGGAATGTGTCGCCAGGTTCATTAACTGGCTCGCCAAATCGGTTTGGGCCACCAATTCCCGGCTCCATGCGCGCGTGGCCGATTGCCATTCCGGTAGTTGCAGGACCAAGCCTTCCCAACAATGGCGCATGTCTCCAAACTCATTCCAGTTTTGCCAGGATGCGCGCAGGTTACCGGCAAAATCATGACTTTTATCGGCGAGGAAAAGCTTTAGGAAAGCGTTTAACTTGACCATGTGGGCCTGATCATCCTGCGGATAGATATGCCACACAAACGGTTTTGCTGCCCACTGTGCCCGTACAAATGAATCCTCGCCTCGAACAAAATTAATATCGCAAGCCCAGAGCAGATGATCGTATTGGGTTTGGGTGAGGAATGGGATTAGCTCCAGGCGCAAATTCCCGTTTGTATGCGGCTGACCGGGTTCCAGCGGGTGAGCCAGGGTTTGGTTGATACTGCCCGATATCTTGCCTTGCGGGACCAGGCAGTGAACAGGGCGAGTTGAAGCGGACCAGGCGGCTAATAAGGATCCTATTGCCGGGTTTTCGTAGGCGAAGAGTGAAACCAATAGGGTTTCGGGGGCAACCCTGGTACCGATGCTATTTAAAAATAATGACTTATCGAAACTATCTCGATCTTCTATGAGGTTCTGCTCACGCAACAAACCCCCGGTGGCCGGAGTAAAACCCGGGAAAAAGAAACTTTTGCGGAGGCCTGTAGATGGGTGTACCGATGCCATGAGGTGACAACCCTCAACCCATTCTTCCGCGCTTAAGTATTCGAGGTTAATCCAGGTTGGTGCCGTTCCTGTGCGTTTGCTGGCCGCCATCGCTTGAAGGTAGGAATGGGGAATATCACAGGCAAAGGCTTCGATAACTACCTGCGCTAGGTCGATATTTGCCGGAAATTGTTCCGGCCAGCGACGCACATCAACCCCCGCCAGCCATTGCCGGGGAAGGTCGGCTGCCTCGGGCCAAATGCGCATCAATGAATGCAAATCATCGACCCACAACCTCACCGATTGTTGGTGTTCAACGGCTAACTGGCGCGCGAGCCGCCAGCAAACGCCGATATCGCCGAAGTTATCGATGACGCGGCAGAAAATGTCCCAGGTAGTTTTTTGATTCATGTGGTATGCCTGACAATGTATGCGAATGATACCAGCCGCTCCTTTTTTCGTATCGGCTAAAGCTTATATTGGTTATGGTAGCGGGTGAATTGGGGTAGGTGCCGGTGCTCCTATGCTGGCATAATAGCCGCCCACCCTTATCCAAATTTAACATGTGATTGTAAAGAGAATCGCTATGGCCTCCCTGCAAGACCAACTGTTAAAAGCCGGCTTAATAGACCCGAAAAAAGCCAAGCAAGCCAATAAAGAAAAACGTAAAGAGGCCAATGTGGCGCGTCGCTCAAGCGAAGAAAAGGCGGACGAAATAAAACTCTCTGCCGAACAGGCGCGCGCGGAAAAAGCCGAGCGCGACCGCGAATTAAATCGCCAACGGGATCTGGAACTCCAGCAAAAAGCCATAGCGGCGCAAATCAAGCAATTAATCGAAAACCATCGCCAGCCGAAAGGTGCCGGTCAAAATGATGTGGAATACAACTTTACCCATGGGAAGTTGATTAAAAAAATCCGCGTTTCCAAAACGGTGCAGGAACAAATTATCCGCGGTGTGCTGGCAGTGGTAAAACTGGGGGAGGGATATGAATTGGTTCCACGTATCGTTGCCGATAAGATTGCGCAGCGTGACCAACATGCCGTTGTCGTGGCTAATACCAAATCAGCGCAACAAATGGATGAAGACGATCCTTACAAGGATTATGTCATTCCCGATGACTTGATGTGGTAAGCCGCATGTGGAACCCTGTTCGTACAGTTTTGCGTAGTAATTCCCCGCGCGGCATTAAAATTATTGCACTGAGCCTCATGCTGGTTGTGGTTTGCGCATTGCCCATTATGTTTTTTACGTATTTTGGCGGGGAAAATAGCGATCCAGTTGTATCAAGCTGGATATTTGCAATCGGTGCCATGCTTGCCCACATCGGTTTTTTTATCGGTGTGGTTTTGTTGATATGGGATACTTACTTCGTTAAAAAATAATTCGGCGGGTTAATCCAACCCGCCCAAAAATTCTTAAAATTCACCCAGGAACCCGCCGGATTGGTGCGCCCATAAATGGGCATAAACACCATTGAGTGCAAGCAATTCATTGTGTGTACCTTGCTCGATAATCCGGCCTTTATCCAACACAATCAAACGATCCAGCGCCGCAATGGTGGATAACCGATGCGCAATGGCGATTACCGTTTTGCCTTGCATCAGGGTGGTTAAATTGGCCTGGATCGCTGCTTCCACTTCCGAGTCCAGCGCTGAAGTCGCTTCATCCATAATTAAAATCGGTGCGTTTTTAATAAGCACCCGCGCAATGGCGATGCGCTGGCGTTGGCCGCCGGAAAGTTTCACCCCACGTTCGCCCACGTGCGCGTCATAACCTTTGCGGCCCTCGTTATCTACAAGGTTCATGATGAATTCATGGGCTTCCGCCTGTTGGGCGGCACGAATCATTTCCTCTTCAGTTGCATTGGGCTTTCCGTACAGGAGGTTATCGCGAATAGAGCGGTGAAGCAGCGAGGTGTCCTGGGTCACCATACCGATATGGGCGCGCAGGCTTTCCTGTTTTACATTGGCAATATTTTGGTTATCAATCAGGATTGTGCCGGAATCCACATCGTAAAAACGTAACAACAAATTTACCAGGGTGGATTTGCCTGCGCCTGAGCGCCCCACCAAACCAATTTTTTCGCCGGATTGAATATGCAAATTAAAGTTTTCCAATAAACCCGATGCTTTCCCGTAATTAAAATTCACAGCGTTAAAGTCAATTTCGCTGCGAGTAATGTCGATTGCCGGTGCGTTGGGGTTGTCCTGGACTTCGCGTGGAAGTGACAGGGTATTTAAACCGTCGCGCGCGGTGCCCATATTTTCAAACAGGGCGGAGACTTCCCACATAATCCATTGCGCCATTCCGTTTAAGCGCAATACCAACCCCACGGCTGCGGCAATCGCGCCGGTGGTAATTGCGGCACTGGACCACAACCACAGGGAAGTCGCGGCAATGGCGAATATCAATATTACGTTAATGACCCATACCGCTGTGCCCAGCAGGGTGGCAAGGCGCATTTGCGGATGTACAGTGGAAAGGAAATACTCCATGCCTTCCCTTGCATATTCTGCTTCGCGGTTGGAGTGGGAAAATAATTTCACTGTGGAAATGTTGGTATAGGTATCAACCAGGCGGCCCGTCATGTCGGAGCGGGCATGGGCCTGTCGGGTGGATATTTTGGAAAGGCGCGGCAGGAAATAATAAAGCAGGCTGCAATAGGCAAAAAACCAGGCGATCAGGGGTAATGCGAGTCGCCAATCGAGCGAAAAAGCCAGCGCCAATATACTGCCGAAATACACCATTACATAGAGTAAAACATCCAGCAGTTTCATGATGGTTTCGCGCACCGCAAGTGCAGTTTGCATTACCTTGGTTGCAATGCGGCCGGCAAATTCATTTTGGTAAAACTGATAGCTTTGGCCGAGCAAAAAGCGGTGCGCCTGCCAGCGAATACGCATCGGGAAATTCCCCAATAGGGTTTGATGCATTAATAGCGAGTGCATTAACACTGATACCGGCAGCCCAACCAGGAGGATTAATGCCATCCACACTAATTCCTGGCGGGAGTCGCTCCAAAAAGTTGCCGGTGAATGCTTATTAAGCGAATCCACCAGGTTGCCAAGGAATCCAAACAGCGATACTTCAAGCACAGCGATTAACCCGGTAAATATTGCCATGCCCAATAAATATAATTCAGCGCCGCGACTGTAATGCCGGCAAAAGGAGTAGAGGGTTTTGGGGGGCGTGGTGGGTTCTTGCGGTGGAAAGGGTTTGATCAGGCTTTCAAAAAAACGAAACATGGCTGACTTCACTGTTTACAAATTGAGCCGCTATTGTAGCAGCTCAAACTAATGACTTCGTGTAACCAAGTGTTAATTTGCAGTGCTACACTGTCGGCTATTATCGATGGCGCTAATGTCAAAGGTTGGCAGTAGCAATTGGTCAGTATTTGTTCGGGTAATAGCTATGAAAAATGCATTAACGGTATTTGGTGCCGGGTGTCTCGGTGGTTTGGTGATGTGTGTGGTCATGTGGTTGTTTACGCGTTATGGGATCACCCAGTCACTTAACGTAAACCTTCCCGGTTCGGTGTCGCCCCATTGGATGTATCCCCGTATCCTGTGGGGAGGCTTGTGGGGGCTTTTGTTTTTATTACCCATTTTTTCCGGCAGCTTGTTCGCCCGTAGCTTTGTCATTGCATTGATTCCAACCCTGATTCAATTATTTGTGTTTTATCCCTATTACGAGGGTAAAGGTGTTGCCGGTTTATCGCTGGGCATATTGACTCCCTTCCTGGTTTTCTTTTTCTTTTGGATTTGGTCCCTCACGACCGCGGTGACATTGCGTATTTCTTGAATGTAGGGAATTGATGTGATGAAAAGATGGTTATTTTGTCTATCCGCTTTTGTCCTGATGGGGTTCGCCGGATGGGTAAATGCGCAGCTATTGCCAAACAACAATACCTTAAACGCGCAATCGGTACAGCGCTGGATGCAGACCAATCGCGACATAGCGCCGGTTATGCAAGCAATCGATACTATGAATTCCACGGATACCGAGATTAAAGCCTTCGAAGCATTATCCGCGGCGGAGCAGGATAAAAAAATAAATGCATTGTTAAAATCCAAAAATTTGCAGGAGATGGCTAACCATATTATCCAGAAACACGGATGGAAATCCGTAGGGGAATATATGCGTTTAAGCACCAGATTGGGCAACGCTATCGCTGCTTATTTTTTATTGGGTGATTTAGGCGAGGTAACGGAAGAGCAAGCCAGGCAATTAAAGGAAAAAGCAGACCCGGCGGTATTAGCGGTACCGCGCAGCGATATCGAATTTATCAAGCGCAACGAAAAAACCTTGCAGCAATACATCCAGGCTTATGGGGCGGGGCGATAAATAAACGATTGACGTAGACATAAAAAACGGCGGGTTAACCGCCGTTTTCGTTTTATGGTATTGGTTAGCGGGAGCCGCTTAAATTGAGATAAACCAACGTTTGGTTGAGCAATTGGTATGCAACCTCGCCAAAGGTGATTGGCCCGGTTAAATCGCGCGTCTTTTTACCTTCTAATTCTGAATACAAATAATTGAGAATGCAGTTGCACGAAAATGAAATATTTTCGCTGGCTGATGCTGACAATTCTTTGTTGAAGCTTTCAATGTAATTATCGACCGGTTGGGCAAAGCGATAGCTGATATCACTAAACACCGGCGCATATAAATCTACTTTCCGGTTAGCCTCATCCAGGTTTTGGATACTTACGTTAATCATCACACCTGAATAATTGGCGACCAGTGGTAAGCGGGTATCGATCCTGGCGTACTTGATATAATCCGCCAGGTTGGTCGGTTCGCCATTAATAATGCAATCGCTTACCGAAAAGCCGGTGGATTTGAATTTAATTTCCGGCCCCTGGCCCTGGGTAAATAAATTAACAATATTGATATTGGCCAGTTGGCTCGAAGGCAAGGGAACATGCATAGCAACTGCTTGCTGGTCGAACAGCATACCACGTGCCGGACCGAAGCCGACCTTGGCACTGCGACTGCCGATATCATCCAAATGGACCCCGGAAATCCAGCCGATAATCGGGGAGAAATACATATTGGGATAATCGGGCGCATTTTGCGCATAGGATGAATGCACTTCTGACATAGCAGGTAAAATGACGATGGTAAAACCGTGCTCGGGGGCTTCCTGTGCAATGCGCGAAATTGAATTCGCGTCATAGAGGGTAATGCGTGGAGCATTACTGGGTTGGATACCTTCGATGGTGTTGATAAAAACATGCTCACGGTCAGCCTTGCCACCTTCAGTGGTCATGAAGTAGGGGATGGTTCCCGCAATCCAGTTTCCTGAAGGCAGATCGTTTAATACGCTCTCATCCGCGGCAATAACCAGGTATTCACCGCGGTTAATTTTTTCCACGGCTTGGTCGCGTGTTACCAAAGCGCTACGAATACGAATATCAGTATCTTGTGCCATACAAGCTCTCCTGGCAGGTTACTTAGTTTGCATACCCATTGTTAATCACCATGCGAAGTTCTTGCTGCATGAATCGCTGGTTATGCTTCATGAAATCTCTTACTCGCCTAACCGCATTGAGTTCAACAACCGGATCAGGGTTCATCAGGATTTGCGAGCGCAAATTAGAAAGCAGTAATTTATAGGCAATATGTGCACTTGGAATGAATGTGTCATCTTTAAGGATACGTTTCCAAACATCGCTGCGCTCATCCGGTAAGCTGAGCTGATGTTCTTCCGGTGCATTCATTATTTGGTTGATCTGGATCAGTTCCTGTTTCAGGTTGCGCGCATTTTTGCGAAAAAACTCACGCAATTGATTTAATACTTCCACGCGAACACTGTTGTCCTGCGTATTTTGAAATGCGTGTCGCGATCTCACCAGGAATAAATTCAACGGCATGTTATTAGAGCCAAGGTCAATTTTGGCGCTGATGAGCTTTAACCAAATACTATTTTTCAACGATGGCAGTACGAGTTTGGTCACCGTACTGCGACGTTCCTCAACGGATTGTTTTTTGGTTGAAAGCGCGCAGATTTGGCTGAACTCGGTATCCAATGAATTGGCATGTGAAATGAAAAATTTACGCAATTCATTGACCGAGTCAGATATCCGCGTTTCAATCTTGGGGTCGATCATCGTCAGCTTTAACTTGGAAAGCAGGAGTTTCAATGAAAACAATTGGGTTTTCAGGTGAAACCTGTCGTAGATCATGTTCTCCCAAATAGGATCGGATTCCATGGGCAAACAAGTTGCCATGCGATATGACTCGGGTGTTTTTTCAACATCGCCAATGATTTCTTCTACCGCCTGTTGGTCTACCCGCAGCATATTGGCAATTGCGTCGGGCCCTAAGCCGCGAATATGTGAAAGCGCTACTTGCTGACGCAATTCGTGGGTGTAATTACGATTTGCATCGCCAACAAAGCCTGGCTGCAATAAGGATTCCTTGCTGATGCCTGAACCTGCGGTGCTTTGATCATAGAAGTTGGACACTATATGACAAGCGTAATTGCCGATGCTGGTATGCAGCCAGCGTTTTGAAAAGCCGGCATCGGAAATGCGGTTATTGTGGGTGTCGGAGTTTTTTGAAAAGAAAGAAAAGCGGGATTTTTCAATTTGGTAAGAGAGTTCAATTTGGATAATTCGATTTTTTTCGTCGATCGCAACGTCCTGTACTGACCAAGGCGCATTAACTCCCAATATGGCCTCAAAGTAATGCTTGGGTTGCTTAACCACTTGCGACTCCTTTGGGTGTCAGTTGTCAAAAAATTACCTTTTACTTCGACAAAACCTCAGATCAAAGTAGTTTATCCGCCCACTATGGACAGACCATCTCAGCGAAACAGGGATTTCTACTGCTTTCACACTTCTTCGGACGGACCTTGATCCGCCTGAAAACCAAATTTGTTTAATGGCGCGCGATTATGGCGACCTGTTCACTTTTTTAATAGGCGTATTCTCTGATCCATAGAAAAAATGTCGCTTAAATTGTTTCCCGGATGATAAACGTGAGATGAAAGTAAATTAACCGGGTTTATAGAAGTCGCGCAGCGTTGCGGCTAAATCATTTATCTGATTAATAAAACGCGTCTATTTTTTGGTGCGGATTTTAATTTCTAGCAATAAAAAAAACACTTGTAAGTTAAATTCTTTGTTCTGAGAGCTGGTTCGCGAAAACAGCTTTCCGTTATTTTCACGTTTAAATGATTGTGAAATCTTTGGGCTGCATTATTTCCCACCGAGTTAACGAATCGGCTAATGAGATAATTTTTAAGGATTAATTATGCAGTTCATTAAATCCCTGTTAGGTGGTAATTTTTTAAATTCGACTATTTTTGAAAAAAATCAGCAAGCAGAAAAATTAAGGGTGGGAATTATCGGCACGGGAAAAATAGGTGCGGATTTGTTAGCTAAAGTGCAGCGGTCATCGCAATTGGAATGCGTGTTATTTGCGGGCCGGAACCTTGATTCCGCCGGCATGACCTATGCAGCAAACCTGGGTGTTAAAGTATCGGATAAGGGAATTAATGCGTTTTTGGAGCCCGGCAACCGATGTGACATTGTATTCGATGCGACCTCCGCGGCTTATCACAAAGAGCACGCCAAATTATTTGACGAATTGGGCATACTCGCCATTGACATGACCCCGTCCCAAATTGGTGAATGTTGTGTGCCGGCACTGGGAATGCAGGAAGCCCTGGAGCACCGCAATATCAGTATGGTTTCGTGCGGCGGGCAATCGTCCATTCCGGTTGCACATGTGTTATCACGCTACATTCCCGGGGTGAAAAAGATTTCGGTATCCTCGGTGGTTTCCGCAAATTCCATAGGGCCGGGCACACTCGCAAATATTGATGAGTATTATCACAACACCAAATCCGGCTTACGCAAATACACGGGTGTGGATGAGTTTGATGTTGAGCTCCATGTGGATGAAGTGAATTTGGAAACCCGCATGTTTACCAGCGTGACCGCTTGGTGCGATGCGGCGGATCTGGATGCCTTGCAAGGGCCCTTAAATGAAATGCTCATGCGTATCCAGCGTTATGTTCCCGGTTATCGTTTCGAATCTTCACCGCTGGTGATTGACGGGGGTATCCGGGTGGATTTAAGTGTGGAAGGCTTGGGCGATTACCTGCCTAAATACGCCGGTAACCTCGACATTATTAATTGTGCGGCAATCGCTGTTGCCGAACATTACGCAACTTGTTTGTTGGCGTCGCGTCAATCGCAAAAAATGCCAGCAATCAAAACCGGGCTTCAAATGGAATATTGATCGACTATGACCACAAGGACGTGCCTTTCTGCCTGGTTTTGTCCTCTCCTTGTTGTCCCTTGGCAACGGACCCGGTAAAAATTCCCTTCCTTGTAATCCGAACGAATATTGCCTTTGATAGCGAGGCGATTGTTATCGAACATTTATGCGGTGCTGAACTATACTCACCTGGTCTTCGTCCATTAAATGACCGGAATAACAATGAAATACGACATAGTCGTGATTGGTGCGGGTATTCAGGGGGCCGGTGTTGCCCAAGCGGCAGCGGCAGCGGGTTATTCAGTATTGGTCGTTGAAAAAACAGCACCGGCAGCGGGCACATCCAGCAAGTCGTCCAAGCTGATCCATGGAGGCCTGCGCTACCTCGAAACAGCGCAATTCGGTTTGGTGCGCGAAAGTTTACGTGAACGGGCGTTGCTATTAAGGCTGGCTCCCGAATTGGTGAAGCTCAAACCGCTGCATATTCCCATCTATGAAGACTCGACGCGTTCCCCCGCCACTATCCGGGCCGGGTTGAGCCTTTATGCTTTGCTGGCGGGCCTCAATAAGCATTCATTGTTTAAAAGCCTGCCCAGGGAACAATGGCCTGGTTTAAAGGGGTTGCGGCAGGAAAAATTAAAAGCTGTTTTCCGCTATCACGAAGCCCAGACCGATGATGCCGCGCTCACCCGCGCTGTACTGCAATCAGCAGTATTGCTAGGGGCGGATTTAATGATGCCGGCCCGCTTCGTTTCTGCCGAGCGCAATGGCCAATGTTGCAAGGTGGATATTGAAACAGACAGGGGGCGCGAATCTGTCAGTTGCAGGGTAATGGTTAATTGTGCCGGCCCCTGGGTGCGTGAAGTTCTGGGAAACGTTAAACCGGAAGTACCCGTGCCCGGGGTAGAGTTGGTGCAGGGCAGCCATCTTTTACTGCCGCCGCTATTGGATCAATATTTTTATTTGGAAGCCCCGGCGGACAGGCGCGCTGTGTTTGTCTTGCCTTGGGAAGGGCAGCTCCTGGTAGGTACTACTGAAAAAATCGTTGAAGATGTGCCCGAAAGGGCAGCTTGTTCACCGGCGGAGCGGGAATATCTGCTCGCGACAATCCAGCATTACTTTCCGCAACTGGCGATTCCAGCCGAACAAATCGAAACCATTGCAGGCTTGCGAGTGCTGCCTAAAAGTGAGAAGGAAGCCTTTTCCCGTCCGCGCGAAGTCATGTTTGCGGTTGACGATGAAAGCCGGCCGAGGGTTTTGTCGGTTATGGGCGGCAAATTAACCACCTATCGCGCGACGGCGGAACGGGTATTGCAACGCTTGATGCCGTCTTTGCCCACTAAGGAGCGGCGTGCCGATACGACGCTGATCTCCCTTATTCCTGTGCACTAAGCTATCTGTACCGCACAAGGCACAGTTTATTTTCCTGTTGCCGTTGGTATGCGTAGCATCTATCGCTAAAATGGCGGCCGATTTCCTGCCACCCAACCAGCGGTCTCCGCTAAGGATTCTCCTGTGAACTTCACTGGTGCCCATATTCTCTCCATCACCCAATTTGAACGTGCCGATATCCAGCGTATCTTTGATGTCGCAGACACCATGGAACCCTACGCCTTGCGTCGCAAGGTTACGCGCGTGCTTGAAGGGGCGATCCTCGGCAACATGTTTTTTGAGCCCAGCACCCGCACGCGCGTAAGCTTTGGAGCGGCTTTTAATTTGTTGGGCGGAAATGTCCGCGAAACGACCGGTTTTGAAAGCTCATCGCTCACCAAGGGGGAGTCATTATTTGATACGGCGCGCGTGCTTTCAGGTTATAGCGACGTGATCTGCATGCGCCACCCGCAGGCGGGATCGGTAGCGGAGTTTGCGGAAGGCAGCCGGGTGCCGGTTATCAATGGTGGTGATGGCCCCAACGAGCATCCCACGCAAGCCCTGCTTGACCTCTATACCATTCGCAAGGAGTTGCGCTCCAAGGGGCGTGATATTGATGGTTTGCGTATTGCGATGATCGGTGATTTAAAACATGGCCGTACCGTTCATTCACTGTGCAAATTATTATGTATCTTCAATAACATCAGTCTGACTTTGGTTTCACCCAAGGAATTGGCGATGCCGGAATATATTGTGGAAGAATTGCGCAATGCCGGTCACGCAGTAACCGTTACCGACGATTTGCCCACCAGCATTACCCATATCGATATTGCCTATTCAACCCGCATCCAGGAAGAGCGTTTTACGAGTAAAGAGGAAGCCGGCCAATACCGTGGCCGTTTCCGTTTAAACCAATCCATTTACACACAATATTGCGAGCCCAACACCGTCATCATGCATCCACTCCCGCGCGATTCCCGCGCGGATGCAAATGAGCTGGATAACGACCTCAACGCAAATCCCAATCTCGCCATTTTCCGACAAACTGATAATGGTGTATTAGTCCGCATGGCTTTATTTGCGTTAGTGCTGGATGTTGCGGATCAAGTTGAAAAATATGCGCGCGAGGTGAATTGGTACAATTCGTTGCGGTCGAAATAATACTTTTCCGTGGTTAAAATCCGCTGCGTAACACCAGCGGATTTTTTTTGTGCTAGTGTTGATGTCACGCTAATGACAAGGAGCCACAATGGAAAAAACAACTGTTCAACAGCAACGTTTTCAATTAATAGAATTGCTGGCATATTGGGAAGGGCGAATTAATACAAAGGATTTGGAGCAATATTTTCACCAAAGCAGGCAACAAAGCAGTCAGGATATTAATATCTACAAACAACTGCATCCTGAAAACCTTGAATACGATGCATCATTAAAAACATATATTCCGACAGCGTCTTTTAAGCTCGGTTTTATTAGTGAACATGTGGATGATTATTTGCATTGGTTGCATTACGGCTATTTGCAAAAACAACACCGGCTTCCTATTTCGGAAGCTTTGCACATTCCCTCCCGAAAGATCTCGCCGATCATCATGCGCTGCCTGGTTACCGCTATTCGCCAGCAAAAACGGATTTATGTCGATTATATTTCCCTCAACAACCCCAATGCAGAAAGCCGGATCATTGCTCCCCACACTTTTATAAATACCGGGTTGCGTTGGCATCTGCGTGCCTGGTGCGAAAAAAGTAAGGAATTCCGCGATTTTGTACTCAGCCGCTTCCGTGGTACACCGGATTTTGAAACCAAAACAGAAAATACCCAGGATAAAGATATAGCCTGGAATACCCTGGTCACAGTTATCCTGCAACCAGACCCACGTTTATCTCCCGAAAAACAAGCTGTACTCGCTAACGACTACCAAATGCAAAACGGCCAGCTTCACATTCCTACGCGCGGTTGCCTGGTGCAATACCTATTACGAGAACTGCAAGTCAGTACCAAGATACTGGACGGCACTCCAGAGGCCCAGCAATTAGTATGTGTCAATTTACCCGATATAAAACGCTGGTTGTTTGAAGGGTAATAACCTGTAATTGCCATAAACCTGTTGGGTTTGTTTACCTGTGTTTTTGTATAGGGTTGCGATTGAAATAATTATGGGTAAATTCAGTATTAACTTACCAACTCGGAACTAAAAAATGGATGATATTTCTCCATCCGATTTAAAAACCATCCTCCATTCAAAGCGCGCGAATATTTATTATTTGCAACATTGCAGAATATTGGTAAATGGTGGTCGTGTTGAATATGTAACAGATGAAGGTAAAAAATCCCTCTATTGGAATATACCTATTGCTAATACTACTTCCCTGCTATTGGGAACAGGAACATCAATTACTCAGGCTGCGATGCGGGAACTAGCCAAGGCCGGTGTATTGGTTGGCTTTTGTGGAGGAGGCGGGACTCCATTATTCACCGCCAATGAGGTGGATTTCGATGTGGCTTGGTTTTCTCCCCAAAGTGAATATCGTCCAACAGAATATTTACAAGCTTGGGTAAAGTTTTGGTTTGATGACGCCCTTCGCTTGCACGCTGCAAAAGCCCTGCAATTGGCAAGGCTTTCTCGTTTACGGCAAGAATGGGCCAAGCGTGCCTTGCACGAGGTGGGCTTTGTTGTTGATGTGAATCGCCTGGATGCATTGCTTTCAGACAGCGCGCGGCGAATCGACTCAATTCCGGATGTCGCATTATTACTGACGGAAGAGGCTAGATTAAGTAAAGCCTTGTTCAAGCTCGCAGTGGATGCGGTCAATTATGGTGATTTTACCCGCGCTAAGCGTGGAGCGGGGACGGACCCGGCCAATCGCTTTCTTGATCACGGAAATTATTTGGCGTACGGGTTGGGAGCAACAGCGACATGGGTTTTAGGATTACCTCATGGACTCGCGGTATTGCACGGTAAAACCCGGCGCGGCGGCCTGGTATTTGATGCGGCAGATCTGGTTAAAGATGCTGTCATTCTTCCGCAGGCATTTCTTTCTGCGATGCGCGGAGACGATGAACAGGAATTTCGCCAGAATTGTATTGAAGCACTAACGCGCAGCGAGTCATTGGATTTTATGATTGATACTCTGAAGGAGATTGCGATCAGTACTGCGGAAAAAGTCGGAGCTAAACAATGAATGTTCTCCTAGTGTCGCAATGCTCTAAACGTGCGCTCACGGAAACACGCCGTATTCTCGATCAATTCGCTGAGCGGCGCGGTGATCGCACCTGGCAAACAGCCATCACCATGGACGGCCTTAGTACCTTGCGAAAGCTACTGCGCAAAACCGCAAGGAAAAATACAGCAGTTGCCTGCCACTGGATTCGGGGTAAGGATCACAGCGAATTAATGTGGGTCGTCGGAGATGCCAGTCAGTTTAATACACAGGGTGCCGTACCGACTAACACAACAGAGCGGGATATATTGCGTTCAGGCGATGAAAACAATTGGCATACGCTCGAAGCCATTAAATTACTTTCTCAGCTCGCTGCCCTGTTACATGATCTGGGAAAGGCCAGTGTGGCGTTTCAGGAACGCTTGGCTGGTAAACGACAGGAAAAAAATCTTTTTCGTCATGAATGGGTGTCACTACGTCTGTTTGAAGCATTTGTTGGGAAAGATGACGATGAAAGTTGGCTGACACGGTTGGCAGCACCGGAAGGTTATACCGAACAAGATTGGATCGCCCAGGAGCGTTATCAGTGCGATAGCATTAATACTAATAATGGAAGGCCTTTTGTCGCATTGCCGCCCTTGGCCAAAGCTATTGGATGGCTGGTGGTAACTCATCATCGATTGCCTGTTATACCAGTGATGGGTGAAGGTGTTCAGCGCCGGTTAGGCGCGCGCGCCGATGAATTTTTGTGGGCTCACCTGGAAGTTCCGTTAAACGAAATCGACCATCGTTGGAATGAGGTTTTTCGACCGGCAGAATTGGCAGAGCGAAAAGCATATTGGGAGCTTGCTCATACCTTGCCTGTGATGCACAAAATTTGGCGAAAACAGGCTGCCCGTTTGGCTAAACGCTTGCTGGAGTTGCAGCGCCAGCATGAGGGTGAATGGGTGGATAACCCTTATCTTATGCACCTGTCACGTCTGTGTCTGATGTTGTCTGATCACTATTATTCCAGCCTGGGGCTGGAACAGGATGGCACGCCTGTTGAAGAGCGACAGCCTTTTTTAGTAAAAGATGACAAGCTTTACGCCAATACCACATCGCACAATCGCCTTAATCAAACTTTAACCGAGCACTTGCTGGGTGTAGCTAATGGCGCAGGTGCTATTGCTCATGCACTACCTGGGTTTGAAAGGTATCTGCCGCGTTTGGCGAACCATCGCGGCTTGCGTAAGCGCAGTGGTAAATCGCGTTTTGCCTGGCAAGATAAAGCCTTCGATGCGACAGTTACCCTGCGTGAACGAGCGCGGGAGCGGGGGGCTTTTATTATTAACATGGCCTCTACCGGTTGTGGAAAAACCTTAGCCAACGCTCGAATTCTTTATGCACTTTCTGACTCGCAACTGGGTATGCGCGCGACCTATGCGTTGGGCTTACGTACGCTGACATTGCAAACTGGACGTAGCTACCGCAACGACCTGCATTTGGATGAAGACGAGTTAGCCATTCTGGTAGGTGGCTCTGCTAGCCGCGCATTATTTGAGTATTACGAAACACAGGCAGAGCAAACCGGATCGGCTTCTGTTCAGGCTTTGATTGAAGAAGACAGCCATGTGCTATATGAGGGAGCCAGTGCTGATCACCCGCTACTCGCGCGCGCCATGGCAAATGTAGATATTCGCAAACTGCTTTCTGCTCCTATGTTGGTGTGTACTGTTGACCACTTGGTGCCCGCTACTGAATCACAACGCGCAGGACGGCAAATCGCACCTATGCTGCGCCTGATGAGCAGCGATTTGATTCTCGATGAGTTGGACGATTACGACTTGAATGATCTGCCGGCGCTAACTCGCCTGGTGCATTGGGCGGGATTGTTGGGTAGCCGGGTGATACTCTCTTCTGCAACTTTGCCGCCAGCTTTGCTGGATGGCATGTTTATGGCCTATCGTACTGGTCGTAAGCAGTATGAAAAAAACCGCAATGCTAGCGGAGACCCAGCGACAGAAGCCTTGGATATTCCCTGTTTATGGGTTGATGAATTCAACACACAGCAAACTGATATTGCGGAGCTTGGCAATTTCGCCGAACAGCACCAACAGTTTGTTTCGCACCGTGTGAAAAAATTATCTCAGGCAGAACCTTTGCGCCGCGCAGAAATACTGCCATTGACTATTCAAACCCAGGAGCGTGAGCAGGTTTATAAGGCCTTTGCAAAAGAAATCCGCGAGGGCTGTCTTCGTTTACATCACGCCCATGCCGAATCTGACCCGGTAACGGGGAAGCGGGTTAGTTTCGGTATTGTGCGCATGGCTAATATCGAACCACTGATAGAAGTAGCGAAATCGTTTTATAGCATGGACGTGCCGGAGGATACGCACCTTCATATATGTGTTTATCACTCTCGCTTTCCTTTAGTACAGCGTTCCGCCATCGAAAACCTATTAGATAACACCTTTAATCGCCGCGATGAAAAAGGGCAGGCGGTTTATCACCGGCAGGAAATACGGGAATTGCTCGATGCCAGGCCTGCGCGGCACCAAATTTTTATCGTACTGGCTTCTCCTGTATGCGAGGTCGGGCGCGATTGGGATGCTGATTGGGCTTTGGCCGAACCATCATCCATGCGCTCATTAATTCAGTTGGCGGGCCGTGTGCAGCGCCATCGCTGCAAAGTACCAGCCGAGCCTAATTTGCTGCTACTTGATGCGCCGATCAATTATTTTTTGCAACGCAGGCAAGGTGATGCTGTTTACCAAAAACCCGGGTTTGAAAAGGGCTCGGTAGGTGGGGATTTTTATTTATCCAGTCATTGGCTCCATGACCTATTGAGACCGGAGGAATATCAAGTACTCAGCGCTATTCCACGTATTTCACCTCGGCCCGAAAACGAAAGAAATCGGCGAGGCAATCTGGTGGATCTGGAGCATGCCCGTATGGCTGCCACCATGTATCCGCGTCCGCCACAAGCGGCGAGCTCACGACGTAGACTTGTTTCGCGTGGACTTGAGCGGGATGAAGCCGCGCCGGTTTGGCAATATTCCCACTCTATGTTGACAGCTGTTTTGCCACAGCAGCAACCATTTCGCGATTCATCAGGTGTTAGAACCGACACCTTGGTATTCCGGCCTGATGAGGATGAAAAAACCCTCTTGCTTTACCGGGTAGAAGATGATCCCTCAGCTCGTGGCCAAAAATTGTATGTATTGGTTGACGCCAGCAAGCGCCATGATCTGCCCTTGCAGCCAGCCCCTGGCATAACCCCTTGGATCAACGTGGATTTAATGAGCTTACTACGGGAGCAGGCGGAAGCGATGGATATTCCATTGGATGCCTGCGCCCAAAAAATGGCGACGGTGGAAGTGCTATATAGCGAGCAGGGGTGGTATTGGCATCCCTGGCTGGGATTTATCAAAAAAAATTAACCGCAAACAACAAGGAGAACAGCAATGAAAAGTCGACGTAAGAAATATAAGTTAAAACAAAAAAGGGGATTAACATGACTGAGCTAACGGAAAGAGCAAAAATTTTTCATACTGCCATTTCGGATTTTATCGAGGCGCGACGTAAAGCCAAAGAAAAAGAAAAAAACTTTGATCCTCAAAAGTATGATTATGTAACTTGGTTATCCGACGCTTCGTCGCGTGCTCATAATTTGAGGGTGGTAACACATCCGATTAAATTCATACATTCTGCCATTAAGGGAGCTACGAGTATTTACTTTAGTCCGGAGGCCCACATTCCTCATTATGAAGTCGGTACTCATCTATTGAATAAATACGAAGAGGATTTTGCCATAACTGATGCTAAGCACTTGGATGTATATTCATTGTTAACGAGTGTGATTATAGACGGTAAACGGCTTGTTGAGTGGGTGGTTTGTGCTGATCGTGATTTATTGCTTGCATTGCATCAGGATCAAGATATAGCGCGAGCTATGTTGTCAGATTTTAACAGGATAATTCAACATGATAGCAATATAACCACCAGTTCTTTGGCGAAGCAGATTTATTGGCTCTATGGGGAGGATCCAACAGATGATCATCAATACCATCTTTTGCAACCGATGTTTTCCAGTAGCTTGGAGGAAGAAATTCACAATAGGATAAAAAGCTCAAAAGAGGTTATGTTTAATGCCCGGGGTACGTCAAAACAAGTTCCAACTTTTGTTGATCACCATACGTATCCAGGGTTGGTGGGGCGAAATTTTGGGGGATCAAACGCCCAGAACGTAAGCCCAAAAAATAAAGCGCGAGGCGGCGTGAATTACTTGCTTTCTTCATTACCGCCAAAATGGATTGTTAGTAATCGTATTAAGTTATTGCGGGTGGATTCTGCGTTAAGCGCTTTTCGCTGGTTTGAGGATGTGCCTACGTTGCTGAAAGCGCTCAGCGAATTTCTTTTATCCAATCCGGATCAAATCAAAGAAACTCGCGAAAAACGCGAGGCACTAGAGCAAGCATTAGGGGAACAGCTTGCTCTATTTGGTGAGAGTATTCGCCTGAGCCAGGAACCCGGTTGGACGCGCAACCCAGCCTGTCAGTTGCCGCAGTGCGAAAAGCTTTGGTTGGACCCGGAGCGCATCGAACTGCCTGTGCGGGAAACTCATCAAGAAGAAGATGTTGCGTTTAATGCTGCTTTTACATGGGGTGATTGGCCAGACCAAGTGGCTAGCCGGTTTGCCAACTGGTTGAACAATTATTTGGCGGACAAAGGCCTTGTTGCTGTGGGTGATGCTGAATATCGGCATTGGGCGAAGCAAGCTGTGATTGGCGAAGTGAACTGGCCAATTCTGCAGCAGCGTCGAGCTACAGGAGGCGATGTATGAATTGTATTTCCCCTTCCCATCTATTGGTATTTCCACGATTGCGCGTGCAAAACGCCAACGCAATTTCCAGCCCGTTAACCCATGGCTTTCCGGCGATGACAGCCTTCCTTGGTTTGATGTGGGCGTTGGAGCGCAAGTTGCAAAAAGGCGGAATTGATCTTCCAATGAATGCCATTGGTGTGGTTTGTCATGATCATCAGGAACAGGTAACTGAAAGTGGTTATGTTAAAACCTTTCGCTTAACGCGGAACCCTTTGGACAAAAGTGGCGATACGGCAGCCATCGTTGAAGAGGGGCGTATTCATTTAGAAGTTAGTCTGGTGATTGGTATTAACACCGATAACTGGCGAGATGAATATCTTGCTACGGTAGCAGAAACACTTGCTTCCATGCGAATCGCTGGCGGCACTGTTCATCCACAAGAAAAGCCTTGGTTGCGCCGTTACCAACCACAAATTGTCAACTTGTCGGGTTGTGATGAAGCTGGGAGGTCAACAAAATTTCGTGAAATTAGCCGTAGCTTGATGCCAGGTTTTACCTTGGTTGCGCGTGACGACTTACTCGATAAACGTTTATCCGAACTACAAGATAAAACCCCGGAAGCTACACGCCTCGATGCTTGGCTTTCGCTATCTCGCGTCAATTGGCGCTATCAGGAAGAAGCAGAAAACGGCAGGGGAGCTTGGCAGCATGATCGTGCGGGGATGGGTTGGATAGTGCCGATTCCTGTTGGCTACGGTGCATTGAGTGATGTGTACTCGCCGGGCACTGTAGCTAATGCTCGCGATAACTTTACGCCTTTCCGGTTTGTAGAAAGCCTTTATTCGATTGGTGAATGGCTATCGCCACATAAGCTGCGCGCTGCGGAGCAAATGCTCTGGTATGCCGATAGCAAACCGGAAAATGGCTTGTACCGCTGTCGCAACGATTATTCATCTCAATTTAAGCACACTAACGCATATCTTATTTAATCAAGGAGATTTAACTATGGCTAACGAACTAAAAACTGCTTCAGTATTGGCTTTTGAACGAAAACTGGATGTATCTGACGCATTATTTTTTTCCGGTAATTGGGACGCTCGGAAAAGCGAAAGCTGGCAGCCTGTAACCATTCGGGAAAAATCGGTGCGTGGTACCATTTCCAATCGGTTAAAAACGAAAGACCAGGATCCCGCAAAACTGGACGCGCAAATCGAAAGCCCTAACTTGCAAACTGTGGATGTTGCAGCTCTACCTGCAGATGCTGATACTTTGAAAGCACAGTTCACCTTGCGAGTACTCCATGGTGTAGGTGAACCTTCCGCGTGTAACGAAGCCGCCTACAGGGAGAAATTGCTGGCAACGGTAAAACACTATGTGCAAAACACAGGCTTGGGTGAACTTGCAAAACGCTATGCCGCCAACCTGGCAAATGGCCGGTTTCTCTGGCGTAACCGTATCGGAGCCGAGCAGATAGAAGTGCAAGTGGCTCGCTTGCAAGATGGCAAAATCGCTGACGGTTCATCGTGGATTTTCGATGCGCTGTCTCACTCCCTTCGAGAATTAAATGCTCCGGCAGAAGAAGCAAATAATCTTCAAGCGCTAGCAAACCTGATTGAAGCAGGATTATCCGGACGGGAACATGTATTACTGCAAGTTATTGCTTTTGTGCGTGTTGGAGCGGGGCAGGAAGTATTCCCGTCTCAGGAACTGATTTTGGATAAGGGCAGCAGCAAAAAAAGCAAAACGCTTTATCATGTTTCTAACATTGCTGCCATTCACTCACAAAAAATCGGTAACGCTTTACGAACCATAGACACTTGGTATCCTGAATCTTCTGAAAATGGTCCAATTGCCATTGAACCTTATGGTTCAGTAACAACCCAAGGCAAAGCCTATCGCCAACCCAAACAAAAAATGGATTTTTATAATTTACTGGATGCCTGGGTATTAAAAGATAAGACCCCCGAGCTTGATCAGCAACATTATGTGATAGCTACTCTGATTCGCGGCGGTGTATTCGGTGATGCGGGGTAAGCCATGGATCATTACCTTGATATTAAGCTGTTACCCGATCCGGAATTTACTGAGCCCATACTAATGAGTGCGCTTTACAGTAAATTGCATCGTGTGTTGGTAGCTCTAAAGGCTAAGAATATTGGAATTAGTTTTCCTAAATATCAACGCAGCCCAAAAACACTGGGGACTGTTCTGCGCATTCACGGCAATCAAGCAGCGTTGGATCAACTTCAAGCGATGGATTGGTTGAAAGGAATGCGTGATCACACTGTGGTTACTGATATTCAAGCTGCACCGGATGTGTCCCTCTATCATTCCGTAATTCGTCGCCAATACAAAACCAACGCTGAACGCTTGCGCAGGCGAAGGATGAAACGCAAGGGCGAGAGTTACGAACAGGTAGTACAAGCTATACCGGACACAATAGTGCGAAAGCCTGACTTACCGTTTTTGACGTTACGCAGTTCGAGCACAGGTCAGACCTTTTGTTTGTTTATTGAACAGGGGGTGCCACAAGAAAAACCGGTCAGTGGCGTGTTCAGCAGCTATGGTCTCGGTATGGGGGCTACAGTACCCTGTTTCTGACCCTTTTTTATTGGCCAAATATTTAGCTAATAAAATCAGTGGCTTAGCCGATAACCTCAAAAAAGGGGTATTCGGCTTTTTTTGCTAAATGCTCTTTAACAATCAGGAACTTAATTGAGGTAGACTCTTATTCACTGCCGCATAGGCAGCTAAGAAAAGCTACAGGCTATTATACTAAACGAGCGTGAAATTCACTGCCGCATAGGCAGCTAAGAAATACGAGTAGCCCAAAAATAAATAACAAAAGGGATTCACTGCCGCATAGGCAGCTAAGAAAGGTATCACCACCGGTACCACTACTCGACGATGATTCACTGCCGCATAGGCAGCTAAGAAAAGACTCAAGATCAACAGACTCTAACAACTCAGATTCACTGCCGCATAGGCAGCTAAGAAAAACATCGTCACTATTAAATCCTTGATCTAGCAATTCACTGCCGCATAGGCAGCTAAGAAAATATTTCAAAGCAACTAAAGCATAACCGGCACATTCACTGCCGCATAGGCAGCTAAGAAACACCATGGACCACTTTTTTCATTGCTTCTACTTATTCACTGCCGCATAGGCAGCTAAGAAATGCATAGATGCCCACCTTAATCCTCGGTTAAAATTCACTGCCGCATAGGCAGCTAAGAAAAAAGCCTTCCTGCTGTAATCTTTATCATTTCAATTCACTGCCGCATAGGCAGCTAAGAAATATTGTGGCGCTGGTGTAGTCAAATGCTCATAATTCACTGCCGCATAGGCAGCTAAGAAATCCTTCGAACTGTTTAGGAGTGGTCTGGTTAAATTCACTGCCGCATAGGCAGCTAAGAAATCAGATGCACTATTATCCACCCGTCATTTTGCATTCACTGCCGCATAGGCAGCTAAGAAATATCCGAGTTTATACCTAAGCGTATAGGGTTAATTCACTGCCGCATAGGCAGCTAAGAAAACTGGCTGTGATCGCTTTGCTGCTATCCACCCATTCACTGCCGCATAGGCAGCTAAGAAATCAAAAGGATTAACTAGTAAAGCCTTGTTTTCATTCACTGCCGCATAGGCAGCTAAGAAATTCCATGAACCCATTTCCCATCCTGATTTACAATTCACTGCCGCATAGGCAGCTAAGAAAGCAGAAGCCCCAGCATCCGCGTCAGATTCTCCATTCACTGCCGCATAGGCAGCTAAGAAATTATTGCATCCGATAAACTTAGCTATTTTCTGATTCACTGCCGCATAGGCAGCTAAGAAATATCGCCTCGCCATGTGGATATAATCTCAAAGATTCACTGCCGCATAGGCAGCTAAGAAACGGCAAAATGCTTTCATTACAGTTCCCAATCGATTCACTGCCGCATAGGCAGCTAAGAAAGATAGATGCCGTGCCGATAGCCTTAGTCGTCTATTCACTGCCGCATAGGCAGCTAAGAAATATCCTTTTCCCTGCATGAGCAGAAACATCAAATTCACTGCCGCATAGGCAGCTAAGAAATTGATCAAGAGCTTGACGCCAATAAAGTTGCTATTCACTGCCGCATAGGCAGCTAAGAAAGAGAATCATGTAAAGAACCTCTTTACTGCCATATTCACTGCCGCATAGGCAGCTAAGAAAAGAAGGCGAGGAAGAACTGCGGGACTTTTTGCATTCACTGCCGCATAGGCAGCTAAGAAAAAAGGGGTATCCATAAAATGATGTTGGTAAGCATTCACTGCCGCATAGGCAGCTAAGAAACGTCCGCGAATCGGTAATCTCAATCGTCACCGTATTCACTGCCGCATAGGCAGCTAAGAAATAATAAAGTCAGGGCGCATGGTTAATTAGGACATTCACTGCCGCATAGGCAGCTAAGAAAATCATCCACCGGATCAAATTCTTCGTGGACACATTCACTGCCGCATAGGCAGCTAAGAAAATTTCCGGTTTGCGGAAATAAAAACTCAAGGAATTCACTGCCGCATAGGCAGCTAAGAAAAATCAACAGCGACCGGCAAAACCAAAGATACAATTCACTGCCGCATAGGCAGCTAAGAAATGCAATAGTGCCAGTTGGCTTTCCCCATTGATATTCACTGCCGCATAGGCAGCTAAGAAATTTCCCAGGGCTTTTATTTTACTGTGACTGTCATTCACTGCCGCATAGGCAGCTAAGAAATATGGGCGCCGCGGGCGAATTCAGCGTTGTGAATTCACTGCCGCATAGGCAGCTAAGAAATGACTGCCCGCATAAATAACATACGATAAAGAATTCACTGCCGCATAGGCAGCTAAGAAAGTAGACGGACAACGCTGGCGCCACTCCTGATAATTCACTGCCGCATAGGCAGCTAAGAAATTCGAGCGTGAGCAAATCCGTAGACGGACAACATTCACTGCCGCATAGGCAGCTAAGAAACGATTAAAGCGAGTAGATGCGTTGCTGGCCGAATTCACTGCCGCATAGGCAGCTAAGAAAACATGTAGTTATGTTGATTATCGCGGGGCTCGGATTCACTGCCGCATAGGCAGCTAAGAAAATAGCAATGGTCAACGCATGCGGTCTTTACAAATTCACTGCCGCATAGGCAGCTAAGAAAACACCGAGACCGGATAAAATAACGATGCAATAATTCACTGCCGCATAGGCAGCTAAGAAAACTTAAGGAGTGGTCTGAATCTAAACGTAATCATTCACTGCCGCATAGGCAGCTAAGAAATGCTTGGTTTGTACGTAATCGGTCGAATCAAGATTCACTGCCGCATAGGCAGCTAAGAAAGCCATGCGCCAGAGCGTTTCACCAAAACTTTTATTCACTGCCGCATAGGCAGCTAAGAAAATGCGTATCAAAACATCGGCAAAGTTTGCGAGATTCACTGCCGCATAGGCAGCTAAGAAAATACCGGCTGCGGGTTTAAAACTGTTGTCGGCATTCACTGCCGCATAGGCAGCTAAGAAATTCGCCCCATCCCAATAACCGCTTTGAATTTCATTCACTGCCGCATAGGCAGCTAAGAAATAAACGCTTCCAGGAAGACTGCATCAATAAATATTCACTGCCGCATAGGCAGCTAAGAAAAAGGCTCGGTTGCGAAGTGCGCCTCCCAGATTATTCACTGCCGCATAGGCAGCTAAGAAATGGGCTTCGGCCTGTTGTTTGTCGCCCGTCGAATTCACTGCCGCATAGGCAGCTAAGAAACGGAACAAACTTTTCGCATCACATTAGGTGGCATTCACTGCCGCATAGGCAGCTAAGAAAATCGCTACCCTGGTTCAACAGCGGGATCATTTATTCACTGCCGCATAGGCAGCTAAGAAAGAACACATCAAGCACTGCATCAATGTGTATAGATTCACTGCCGCATAGGCAGCTAAGAAATATACCTGCTGGGCACGAATGGCCGCTGGAACATTCACTGCCGCATAGGCAGCTAAGAAAAATCGCTGCCTGCCTCCACAAATGCCAATCTCATTCACTGCCGCATAGGCAGCTAAGAAAATCCCTATTCGCCCAAACAAAGCGGCCCCGTTATTCACTGCCGCATAGGCAGCTAAGAAAATCCATCGATCAAATTGACCGCCATCAAGGCTATTCACTGCCGCATAGGCAGCTAAGAAAAATTGAAACGGGCTTAAGGGCACCGATGGAACATTCACTGCCGCATAGGCAGCTAAGAAAGAATTACCGCATGAGCTAAAATATCCCTACAAATTCACTGCCGCATAGGCAGCTAAGAAACGGTAAATTCCCGGAATCTAACCGGGCTAGGGATTCACTGCCGCATAGGCAGCTAAGAAACGGTAAATTCCCGGAATCTAACCGGGCTAGGGATTCACTGCCGCATAGGCAGCTAAGAAATAACCAGCGGCAATAACAACCCCCGCCGCGCCATTCACTGCCGCATAGGCAGCTAAGAAATTATACCCAATGCCATTTTTTCGCCGGGGTCGATTCACTGCCGCATAGGCAGCTAAGAAAGTAACATTGGGCGGTTTCGTGGACGGGCAAACATTCACTGCCGCATAGGCAGCTAAGAAATTAACGGAACCCCTCAAGACACCGAATTTAAAATTCACTGCCGCATAGGCAGCTAAGAAACTGCCGCAAAATTCTTAGGTTCAAATCTGTCGATTCACTGCCGCATAGGCAGCTAAGAAAGCAAAAAAACCGGCGAATTTTTTCTCTACGGCATTCACTGCCGCATAGGCAGCTAAGAAACTTGACATTGGCCATCATCACCGAGCCTATAAATTCACTGCCGCATAGGCAGCTAAGAAACGCTGAATTGAGGAGCCGCTAACATGGGCAATATTCACTGCCGCATAGGCAGCTAAGAAAAGCAATTGATCAAGGACAAACAAATCCGCGTCATTCACTGCCGCATAGGCAGCTAAGAAAGTTTGCACCCCACCAAGCGTTATACAGCAAGAATTCACTGCCGCATAGGCAGCTAAGAAATTAAGCAAATAGACCTGATTGATGATCTCAAGATTCACTGCCGCATAGGCAGCTAAGAAAAGGTTCGCGATACCGCGTGCTGGATCGCTAATATTCACTGCCGCATAGGCAGCTAAGAAAAAACTGGATGAATTTTTAAAGTTTAATGATTGATTCACTGCCGCATAGGCAGCTAAGAAAGTACATGCGGGCCAATTCTGAGACGGTCATTAATTCACTGCCGCATAGGCAGCTAAGAAAA
>CAMLKG010000018.1 GCA_946480695.1 uncultured Cellvibrio sp. | reverse complement strand
CCAGCACCAGCACCAGCACCAGCACCAGCACCAGCACCAGCACCAGCACCAGCAAAAAGGCTATCCCGTATAAACCTGGAAGCAATAACCCCCACTCTAATTCCGTGAAACATAACGCGCTAATAGCACCGCATTAAGGGGGAAGGGGAATAGTTATATTTGGTGTAGATACCGGCTAGCTGCTTTTTTGGGTGGGGAACGCGGGGAAAGTGGGGAACGATTTATAACACATTGATATTATTGGAATTAAATTGCTAAATATTCCCCAAACACCGTGCCCCACTGGTTTGCCAAAGTGGGGACTAGAGCCTAATAAAGACTATTAATGAACTGTTTTTTAGAGAGGGTACAACCAACCACACATACCAACCGCCAACGCCACAGCACCATTAGGAATCGTGGAACATATAGTAAACACTTTACCTGTATACGCTTTAGGCGTACACTCCGCTAATGTATACGATTATCGAAACCCCAACCTTCCAGAAGTATGCAGCCGACATTTGGCAAGACGACGAACGGGAAGCCTTCATTGCATGGATAGCGGAAAACCCGCTGGCCGGTGATGTTATTCCAGGTACACATGGCTTGCGCAAAATACGCTGGGCACGATCTGGAATGGGTAAGCGTGGTGGAACACGGGTGATTTACTACAACATGCTGGATGACGGACATATCTGGTTGCTGATCGCATACACCAAAGCTAAGTACGACAACCTGCCAGCACAGTTTTTAAACCAGTTAAGAGAGGCAATTGATCATGGATAAAGAATTGACCCAGTTCCAGGCTGACTTGCTTCAATCCGTGAAGGAAATGAAAGCAGGTAAAGCAGCCCGCGTTACCCAAGTGCAGGTGCCTACCGCAGTAGAAGCCCGCAACAAAGTAGGGCTTTCCCAATCGGCATTTGCGGAGCTTTTGGGGGTGAGCAAGCGTACTTTGCAGGAATGGGAGCAAGGCCGCAAGCAACCATCTGGTGCAGCCAAAACGCTGCTACAAATTGCATTGCGCCACCCAGAAACCTTACGCGAGCTGCGCCCGACTTAATCACTTTCGGGCCTTACCCTACACCACCGCAAACACCCCATCCGAGCCCTCAAAGCGAACCTTGCCAGTATCGGTAAACGCCTTGGCTATCGCCTGTAAAGTGCCTACTTGGGCGCTTTCTAATACGCCATCGTACGATTCAATGCGCTTAATAGTGGTGATACTGACCGAAGACACATCTGCAAGCTCCTTCACACTCCAACCAAGAGCCGCCCGCGCCATTCTGGATTGAACACCGGACACCATTTCACCACCCCCATAAACAAAATAAGCACATTAAAGAGCCAAAATAGCTTGTTAAGTATTTTTAATAAGCCATAATAGCTTATGAAGGAGCCATAAAAAAGCCCAAGGGTGCGGTAACACCCTCAGGCTTCATCATTAACCGATTAAATGGAGATCAGCTAATGAGCAACAACACTTTATCACAGGCCGCTTTAGCCGCGCACCAAGCCGTTTTTACTATCCACACTGATGTTATTACCGACTGGCGCCGGAAGGTGCGGGACGTGCAATTGATCGCCCGTGAATTCAGCAGCCAGGTAGAAGCACTCGCAACCCTTGAGCGCGTGCGTAAAACCAACCCGAAAGCGTTTATTAAAACTCGCGTTATTCATTGATTCACTTTGAGGTTGATCGATATGCAGCTAAAAAAATTTAAGACGAAACAATACGACAAGGCTAGAGAGGCGCTACAAGCGCCGATCTCAGCCCCAAAATATAAGGTTATGTGGCTAGCAAAAGGGATAGAAAAAAAGTCGCCATGGCTTTACCAAAGAGAACACGCCCAACGGGCCCTATCGCTTGTGCAAGCCAAGCATGGAAAGCAAAACGCTATTATTTTGGTAGATTAATTTTTTAATCAGAGAGGATTAAAATCATGAACCTAATCATCGCAAAAATCACTGACGCAGCTCTTGTATCTCAATCTACGGAGGTGCTAGTCAATGAAGGCATTGATGTACTAGTCAAACTTAATAAAAAGCCTCAAATTGGCGATATTGTTATGGCAAGAAAAGATAATGTGATTTTGTTTCGTCAATTGAAGAAATCGGGAAGAAAAAAAGTTCTAGCTGCCTTAAATGCAAATTTTGAGGATGTAGAAATTAATTCATCTATTGAGATTGTTGGTGTTGCAGATATCACCAAGACAGGACTTGATTCAGTTCATATTTTGAATTTTTATCGATCTCTTAATGAAGCGCAAAAAGATATTTACAGTTCAATGATAGCAGACTTTGCAAGCAAGAAAATGGATGGTTTATCTCAGGAGGATTTACAAAAGTATATTGATGGAGTCACTGAGCGGCTTAAGCTCGCCGCATAAAAGCAAAAAGCCGGTGCGTAAATCACCGGCTTTTTATTTCTCACCCCTCCACTAAAACCCCGCAACTTCCTGAAACGTATTTTCCTGTTCTTCCTTCTCTGCCATTAATGCAGATAACGTGATTTTGTAGCACCAAACCCGCTTATTTCCCATCTTTGGCAGTTTCTCTTTTCTATCCATGCGTTCCTTACCATTGCCTTCAATGGTCGGTTGTAACGCCCCCATGGTGCGCAGTGTTTTAGCGATGCGATTGTGGTCAAAGCCTTTGCAGATATCGGTTTTAAATGCATCTTTGAATACGTAAAAAATCACATCGGATGAATCACCTTCCAGATAATCCTTAGTGCGCGATTCACGCCGAAAGCCCCAGCATTCAGCCGTTATAGGCACATGCGAATCAATCACTGCGTGCTTGCCTTCCTCGGGTTCATCCCAACGTTTGAAACGTGATTCGCTGTATTTGGTGAATTGCTGGCGCACATGCTCCAACATTTGCTTTTCTTCAAAATTGCCATCACCCCCACGGGCGCGAAGCCAGGTATTAAAACAGCTTGCCGCTGCGCCTATGGCCTGCCCTTGTTGCCAACCGGTAATACCCCAGTGTGTAGCCAGCTCACCCGCCCAACCCACCAATGCAAATTTAACCGCAGCCCTGTGCACTTGCCCGCTAGCATTATCGGTTAAGCGCTCCTTTCTAAATTTTTCCAACCGCGACAGCATGGCCGCAATAAATCGCCCGCGCTTGTCGCCTTCAAGCTCTTGCACCAGCGCATTTAAGAATGCGCGAAAGGCGGTGCCATGGTATTGCGCCATAGTGCCTTTAAGCAGTTCTGAAAGCGCCGCCCCACCCATTAACCCATGCGAGTTATTAAACACCCCCATGCGCTTTATATCGGCCTCGGAATCGTGCAAGGTTGCGCGTATTTCCAAAAAGCGCATTTCCATTCCCGCTGTTTGGGTTTTACCAGCCTCGCCCATGTATTGCTCTAATGTTTTTTCACCGTTGGATAAAAACGTAAAGCGCCAACGGTGCGAATCATCACGCGCACCACCGCGATCATTCGCGCGGGTTTTACCGCTGCCATTACCCAGCATATAAACCGCATCGCCCAGCTTGCGTGGATCAAACTGGTTAATCTCATCCAGCGCTAACAACATTTCAGAATGCGAAGCGGCAAGGCTTTCCATTCCGTTATCGGTGGAGCGCCACGCCTTTTTGTAATCATTCGGTTTACCAAACACCGAGCAGGCCATATCCAGCAATGTGGACTTGCCCCAGGAGCTATCCCCATAAAAGTGAAAGCCCATGGTTTCCACCCCCAACAAATCAACCAATGGTGCGGAAAAGGCAGCACTAACAGCAAACAATGCCAGGGGATTATCGATGCAATACCGGCTTACATTCTCTTGCCATTCGGCCAAGGTACCGTGTTCAGACAATTTGCACAGGGTTGCGCCCTCCGTATAAAACAGGAGCTGTTCATCCGTTGTGCCAATGATCCGATCCGGCAATACAAATGCGCTTTTGTGCCAGCCGGTTTTGTGTACCAGCCCAATACGCGCCTGGGTTTTATGGCCCTGTAGGTACTCCAGCACTTTACGCTTGCTTTCGCGGTGTGCGTCGTACTCCAGCCCCATACTTAATAAGCGCTTGGTGACTTCGGTACCACCATCACTCCCGAATAATTCCAACGGGAAATTAAGCTGCTTTTCTTTTCCATCCCGATTTTTAAACCGCACCAATATGCCCCAATTATCCCCCGCATCATTCGCATCACGACAATAGGCCACCACATCCAAGCGCGAACAAATGCGGCGATGCTTTTCTGCCTTAGCGTCATAAGCCCACACGCCGGAATCATCGACTTTAAAACCGTAAGGGATGGTGCTTGGTTTATCGCTGGTGGCAGTGTCAGCATTGGGGGTGATGGTAGGTGCTGGCGTGAGTGCTTCGCCCTCCAAAGGCTGCAAAAGCGCTCCTTGTGTTTCCAATGTGGCGAAGTGTTGCGCATTCCATCCCATTGCCACCGCGTCAAATGCGTCGGCCTTTTCCGGCCATATTGCAGGCTCATTGATCAATTGCCCGGATTCACCAGGTGACAGGCGGGAGAACACTCCCAAATCAAATACGCGAAATGATTTGACACCTATCGCATTCAGCACAGGACGTAGCGCATCGATCGTTTTATCCCCGGCCAAATCATTATCCGGCCACAACCACACATGGCGGCCAGCCAACGGCGTGAAATCCGTTTTACCAATTGCCTTACTTCCACAGCTCCAGGTAATGCAGGGGTATGAATTAAACAGATTACGCGCTGCGTCACAGGCTTTCTCCCCCTCCACCAGAACAACCGGGGCGGCCACTGGAGCAGCGGCTAAAAAATCCAAACCATAAAGCGGACGGTTTCCGGGCAATTGGCGCCAATGCCAGCCAGTGCGCTCTTTGCCTTTAGCAGTGCCTGTGCCATACACAACCGGGCGATATTCTTTGGCTCGTTCTCCCGCGCTGGTGATGCGGTCAAAGCGACACACGCGCATCAGCAAGCCCCCGGATGCGCTTTTGTAATCCCAGTAGTGCGATGCCTTACCGAATTGCGGGAAATTAAACGGGCAGCTTTTGGCGGCCTCTGGTGGGGGTGGGAATATCGGTTTAAAAACAGGTTCCCTGGGTGCCTTTGGGGGTGTAGGTGTCGCAGTGTTTACTTGTTCAAATTCTTGCAAAGGTGCATCACTCACCCCCAGGTAATGGGCCAGCGTTTTAAATGCATCCCCTTGGCTTATGCGCAGCACATAGGCCACATAACTCACCAGGTCGCCGCCTTTATCGTCGGTGGCAAAATCACACCAAACGCCGGTATCCACATTGATAGAAAAGGAACCGGCTTTGCTATCGTTCCTGTTGGGATTGCGAGCTACCCACTCACGGCCATTTAATTTTCCGTCCGGTGCGTAATGGCTCACGATGAATTCCGCTTGCGCTAAAGCCAGCGAATTTATTTTCTTGAAATCCAGTTTTTTACCCATTCTAAAAAACTCGTTAATTCAAATTAAAAAGCGTATTCCCCACACCCGATAGGACAGCATTCAGCTAGCGGACTAAGCCAACGCAAGGCGGTGATTGTGGATGCGATCCAAATCAATTACACAAGGCGATCCACAACAAACCTCCATATTTTCCTCGCATAAAGCCAATATTTTCATAAGCTCATAGTCACTAAAGTCACTGGGGGAAAACTCGTAATAACTAACTAGCAGCACAAAATGGCAATCATCAAAAGCAGCGAAGGCGAGGTGCCTTTCTCTGTACCAATCGTCATAAAGTGCGCTTAAAAACTCGCGTTTTATTGACTTAGAAAAGCCAGGCAGATCCATCATGCGAGGCGTCACTTCATGAAAGTAAAATCTGGCATTTTGTAATGGTATGCGCTCGCCAATAAACAAAGAGTCATCATCCATAAGCCACCTTTAACGACGCAAAATAAGGTCATAAGCGGTATCAGTTTCCAAGTGATAAAAGTGCTTTGTTTCATCACGGCTTGCGTAATAGCCCTTTTGCAACTGGCCCGGCGCGATTGGTGTATCCCTGTAAACCTCATCATGAAAACAAGCCCAATTCCCGTCACGCCAAAATGCAAAAACCGCAGTGAATGAAAGGGTTTTTCTGGCTCTTTTACTGGCAATTAAACAATCGCAAAGCTCAGGCTCTGACATGGTTTTATCGGTCTGTTTTAAGGCGTGTTTTAACTCTCCCACGCTTTCGCAAATATGCGGCTTTAGTATTTCGGCCTCACTCATAGGAACACTAAAAAGCTGCAAGCTATGCAACATGAGCAGCACCCCCAGCATCACGGTAAATAAGCCCACAACCGCGCACCGCGTAGCGATATGCAGCGGTGATGGTGCCGGGCGATAGCTGTGAAAACTCGTGAGCATGTTGGCTAATAACGAGTACCAGGGAACCATCCGGCCATTCCAGTAAATGCGCGCCGCAATCGTAAGCGGTGGCGTTATTGATAAAGCTGGCGAGGCGTTTAAACATGGGGTTGAGTGCGTTAGCACCACGGGATAAAAGATCATCCAGGGTGATGCAGGCGCAGCGCTCAATGATATGGGTGGGGGTGTATTGGGCTTGGGTGCGTGAGGTCATATTAGGCGGCCTCCGGTGGGGTGGTGGAATCACCAAGGGAGGCTAATTGTTCGCAGAAGGTGTGAATGTCTGAACGCTTCCAGACAGTGACACCAGCCGATAGTTTTATCGGTTGCGGGACGGGAATACCTTGAACGATTTTGTGCTGTGCCCAAAGCCAGAAAGTGGACTTAGACACACCAAGTAAAGCGGCGCATTGTTGGGCGCGGTAAAAGCCAACGGAGGGGAAAGTTAAAAGATTTTCGTCTTGCGGTTTGGTTGGTTTTTCCATTTCTGACTCCGATGTGTTTTATGCAATCGGGGTCAATAATGAGCGTCGCTATTTGATATAGAAATTCAGAAAATCAAATTAAATGTGAGTTTTTTACGCATTGACTTTATTGACCAAGTATGGATGAAACTTTTCTTGAGTCCAAGCTTGAATCAGGGAAAAAGATCATTCCCAATGCAGCCACCGTGTCGTGCATTGGTGCCCCAAAAAAATCCACAAAATGCCCTGCTACTGTTTTTATAAAGAAGCGCAGTTCAATATTTTTGGTGCTAGGAACACCATTAAATTTGCTCTCACTTACCAACTCCCCCGAAGCAGATACTTCTAAAATCCCAGCTATCCGTCTCAGCAAATCAGAAATGTTCGGAACAGGGCACATGGGTGTTTTGAATATGTCATATTCTTGCGGTTGAAAATGCTCGATATGCCCACAAAAAAAGCGCTGCATTTCGCGAAACTCTTTTTCAGTAAAAAGTTGAAACATCGAAAAGACCACACGATATTGCTCTAATTGATCAGCTAATTTATTGATAGTTTTTTGCATTTCACTGCGTTGAATGGCAGCCTCACCATGAGGTAATTTTTCCCAGCCGGATAATCCACACAACCCAAGCTGAACGGCCATCGAAAAAGCAACTGGATAATCATCTTCGCCGTTTTCAGGGCAGTCTATTAAAAGCTCACCATTTTTTACTTTTTTTGTAAGTCGCTTCCAAATATTAATCATACTGGGGTGAGTGCACAGTGTTATCCAAACCTCAATCATTTCCTGAAGCGCCAGCTGATAACGCACACTTGTGAACTCTACGCTGTCTAAAGGAAACCCCATGCTTTTTGCCTCTTGGGCAAGAATATCGGGGGGTTTACCGGTGTTTAGAATTGTTTGACAGCGCTTCATTTGCAATAGCAACGCTGGTGGTGCCCAATCCGGAAACTTTTTAAGACCCTTGTTATTCATTTTCCACCTATATATTAGTAAATACCCAACGGGCATTCTTCATGCGAATGATTACCATTATTTGTATTTCGCCCGTTGCCGCAAGCCGCCAATTGTTCCCCACGTTCCCCACTCTTAAAAAAGTAAGCGGGGAACAATAAATACTCATAAAACTATATCTAACTCTTTGATTTTCTTACGTGAGAGAGTAACCGTTCCCCATTGTCCCCACGTTCCCCACTGCAAAGTCACCGTAGCCGAAACGTTTTAACTCGCTTTGCCAAACTTAGCGGCGATAACATTCGGTGACTGGGCTTGCAGGCGCAGGGCGTCAAGGTAATCGGCCCAGCGTTGCATCATTTCTTTGCGTTGGGGTAAATGTGTGGTGCGGTTATAGGCACGGCCCAGTGCATCGCGCACGGCGTGTGCAAGCTGATGCTCGATCCATTCCACGCGAAAGCCCAACACTTCATCGAGAATCGTTCGGGCAGTTGAGCGGAAGCCGTGGGCGCAGTGGGTTCTATTTGTGTCGTATCCCATGATCTGCAAAGCCTTGTTTATGGTTCCTGCACTTGCATGGCCACCTTGTCGGCGTTCGCTCGGAAATACATAAACGCTATGGCCGGTTAATGGCTGCAATTCCAGTAATACGCCCAATGCTTGCTTGCTGAGTGGGACTGTGTGGGGTATTCCATCAGGGCAAGTGGTTTTCTTGATGGTTTTTGGTGGTATGTACTTCCACTCACCCAAATCAAAATCGATATCCTCCCAACGCATGGCAATCATTTCGCCGGGTCGTTGGAACAATAGCGGGCACAGCGCGAGTAATGCGCGAACGACATAGCTTCCGCTGTAATTTTCGATTTTCACCAGCATACGGCCTAATTCGGCAGGTTCGGTAATGGCGGGTCGATGATTCGCCAGCTTTGGGGCCAGGGCGCCTTTTAAGTCTTGCATGGGGTCATTGCTGGTGCGTTGGGTAACGCGGGCATAGCGGAATATTTGCGATAGCACTTGGCGGGCATTATGGGCGGTATCTTTGGCGCCACGGTTTTCGATCCTCTGCAAGCCTTCCAATAAATCCCGCGAGGTCAATTCATTTATTTGGCGCGCGCCCATCCACGGAAATAAATCGTTTTCCAACAGGGCGAGGCGCTTTTTTGCGGTGGCCGGTGCCCATGTCGGCAATTGTTTGTCGTACCACTCGCGAGCGATCACAGCAAAACTATTCACGCCTTGTTGTACCGCTTTGGCGGCACGTTTTGTATCGCTGGGGTCGATACCTTTGGCAACTTGCGAGCGGGCCGCATCGCGCAACTCGCGGGCGTCTTTGAGGGAGATATCGGGGTATACACCCAGGACGAGCAGCTTTTCTTTGCCGTCCTTCATGTATTTAAGCCGCCAGTACTTGGAACCATTGGCTTTTACCAACACGAACAGGCCGCGCTCATCATAGAGCTTGTAGTCCTTTTCGGCTGGTTTCGCGTTTTTTACTTTGGTATCGGTCAAGGCCATACAAGTACCCCATATACCCAAACTGGGGTACATTCTGATTGGGGTATATCATGTACCCCAAAATGTACCCCAAAAAATTGTCGGATTCGGCTGGATTGATTCGGACTTAAATGGACTGAGTATAAACAAAAAACCCCGCAATTACGCGGGGTTTCTGACCAATTAGGATTGCATTGGATTTGTATATGGTGCCCAGAGGCGGAATCGAACCACCGACACGAGGATTTTCAATCCACTGCTCTACCGACTGAGCTATCTGGGCGTGTCGTCGCAGGGGGCTGCGAGAGGCGCGTATTAAACCCGCTCGGAATTGGTGAGTCAATAGCGGGTTTTAAAAAAATTCCAGTTTTATCAAAGGCTAACTGAAATTTGGACAAGCTGGTTATTTGTTATCCAGCCCGGAAGGTGGAACATAGCCCTCGGCTTGGTCGTATATTTCGCCCGAGAGGAACTTGGCCATTTGCTCGGTCAAATAAACCCTGGTGCCTGTGTCCATAACATTGAGGCGCTTTTCGTTGATTAGCATGGTCTGATGCGTCATCCACTCCTGCCAGGCTTTTTTAGAAACATTGTCATAAATATCCTGGCCTTTGGCACCGGGATACGGTGGCCTATCGAGCCCCTCCAATTCCTGTTTGTATTTGCGGCAAAACACCATTCTGGGCATGGGATAACTCACTTGTTTACTAATCGGGATTTGCGTCCGGGCCTGGCATTGACTCGTGGGTCGAGTTGCGCGAGCTTTTCCAATAATTTTTTTACCGGCGCCGCCAAACCCAGTGCGTCGGGTTGATGGGGATTGTACCAGTGCATTGCCGCCTCTCCGATAGTTTGCGGCGCCGCTGCGAGCTGGATTAACACCGGCGTTATATCCAGGTGGTAGTGGCTAAAGGTGTGGCGATAGGTATCCCATATTTCCTGCCCAACCACCTTGCCGAAAAAACCTTCAGCATATTCTCCTGCATCCTTATCCATAGCCAGCTCAGGAAAACTCCATAGCCCACCCCATATGCCTTGGGCCGGCCGCTGCTGTAACAGCAAATCGCCAGCAGGGTTACGCAACATAAGTAACTGAACGGCTTTTTCCGGCAGGGCTTTTTTTGGTTTTTTACCCGGATAATCCTGCGGGTTCCCCTGGGCGAAGGCGATGCAACCTTCATTCAACGGGCATACCTGGCATTTGGGTTTACTGCGTGTGCAAAGGGTTGCCCCCATGTCCATCATTGCCTGGGTGTAGTGATGGGCGCGGTTTTTGGGTGTGTAATTTTCGGCAATTTGCCACAACTGGCTGACGACATCAGTTTGGCCGGGCCAGCCCTCTACCGCATGGTAGCGCGCAAGCACACGCTTGACGTTGCCATCCAGGATCGCAGCGCGTTGCTGGTATGCGATGCTGGCGATAGCACCCGCCGTTGAGCGACCAATACCGGGTAATTCTGCCAGGGTTTCTACAGTTGCCGGAAATTCCCCGCCGTAATTGTTAACTACCGTTTGTGCACACTTGTGAAGGTTGCGCGCCCGTGCGTAATACCCTAAACCCGTCCATAAATGGAGAACCTCATCAATAGGTGCAGCGGCCAATGACTGCACCGTCGGGAAGCGCGCGATAAACCGCTCAAAATAGGGAATCACGGTAGCGACCTGGGTTTGTTGCAACATGATTTCCGATAGCCAGACGCGATAGGCATTTATATTTTGTTGCCATGGCAGGTGTTTACGCCCGTGCTTATCAAACCATTTCAACACGCGCGCAGAAAAAGAATTACTCATAGTTGTTGCTAATTGGCCGGGGACGGGCGCGAATTCTAGCGATAAATTCGCGCCCTGCCCATCATGGTGTGACAGAAGATGGCTGCTCCTGAGCAGCAGGTTCCGCAGCTGACGAAGCAGCGCCACGGTTAAGCGTCTTTTGCAGGCGATCAAAGAGTTGTTGTTTTTTATCTTCCAGTTTTTGTTTTACTTCCTGTTTCTTCTCTTCGATTTTTGCCCCGTGTTTTTCCTTGACTTTATACACCGCAAAATCCTTGGTTAATTCCACCATCATCTCTTTATCTGGACGGCAGTCACTGAGTGGATTGATTTCGTCGAATGAACCCTTGCAGCGCAACAGCTCCAACCCGCGCTCTAACCAATAATAGCTGCCGACACTGCAACCATTGGCGCTGGTGGTGACGGCAACCTGTTCTGCGGTTACCGTATCAGCTTTGTCTTTCACCAGTTTAAACGGCAGGAAAATATCGTACTCATCCGTAGCGAGATTAATTTTTCCGCGCGAGCCCAATTGCAATTTCTCAACCCCGGCTTTGAAACTGTCGATAGTCATAATTTGATCGCGCAATTTAATGCTGCCTGACAACTCGTTCATTTCTGTATAGGCTTCCCAAGCCCGGGCCGGATCTTCTGTCTGGTTGACAAGGTTCACCAACTTGCAAAATTGCTGCTCTAAATTAATGGGTGATAAACGCACCTGCGCGCCGGAAAAATTGGCATTTGCGCGCAAGGCTTTAAATAGCGCATTGGTGGAATTGCCTTGGCTGCTACCCAACGCCCGTACCTGCACGGCACCCTGCAAACCAAATTTGGAATCCATTTCCATATCTTTTAGCAGCGGCTCCAATTCCAGGCCTTCCACGCCTGCATCAAATTGCAATTGCGCGAGCTGGTTGCGCGCGTCCAATTGACCTTTGGCCGCAATTTTACCCTTGTAAGCGGTGGCATTGAGGCTGTGTTCGAGCATGCCGTTTTTAGCGAGTATTTGCGCCTCAACATTTTGCAATGCAATTTTATTGAAGATGAGTTTTTGCAACACCAGTTTGATATTGAGATTCAGGGTACGCAACGAATCCAATGGCAGCGGCGCATCCTCAGCGGGGGCCTTCGCTGTCTGTGTTTCCGCTTCACTTGGTGGCGGCAGGTAATCATCGGCATTCAAGGCTTCCCCGCTTAGCGAGGCCCTGATTGCATTGGTCTCGATGTTGGTGATCGCGGCGGAGCCATTAAAGCGGGTGTCATCCAGTTTTAATTGCAGGTTATCCAATTTCACTTTTTTGGTATCACCATCAATTGCGGCTGATAAACCGAATTTTTCCAGCGCATCCCCCCTGGCGGTTTCCAGCTCAATGCCCAGTGCACCGAGCAATTTGCGCAAATTCATTTCCTTGAGTTCGATTTGACCTTTATAAACGGGGCTTTCCTGTAACGCTGTCACATTGAGTGAATACGCCAACGCGACGGCCACACTACCCTTACCGGAAATATCCAACGCTAATTGCCCTTCATTAAATCCAAGGTTATTCAGCGACGAATCAATATTAAGTTGCCCGTTCAGCTTCCCGGCCAGGGTTAATTTTTCCGAACCGGGCTGGGCCTGCTCCAATACGAAACCCAAAACTAACGCAAAAGGCTCGCTCCGCGTGTTAACCCCATCCATGGTGAGGTTGATATCGCGCACGCTTAACGCCTGTCCGGCCTGTGCATCGCTAAAGGCCAAACTGGTGTTGGTGAGACTGATGTGCTCCACATCCAGGGTTAAGTTTGATCCGTCGGGTGATGACACAGGAGCTGAGGTAACCGGCTCATCGGCTGCCGGTTTGGAGAAGGCTTCCCAATTACCTTTGCCAGTAGCGTCGCGGGCCAAGGCCAAGTGCAATCCATCAATAACAATGTGATCAACCTGGAACTCGCCGCGCAACAGGGGCATCAATTTCAGCATCAGGCTTGCCTGTTGCAGTTCCGCTATGGATTGTTCCGGTGCCTCAAGCGCGGCAACTCTTACATCGTTAACAGCCACCCCCAGGCTGGGCCACAGGTCCCAGCCCAAATCCCCGCGGATTTGCAAGGCGATACCCTGATCGCGGGCAAGGGCCTCTATACGCGGCTTGAAACGGTTGGCATCGACCAACAAGACAAAGGCAACAATCGCCACAAGCAACAAAACGATAATCACACCCAGGCTTTTAAGCACAATTTTCATAGCAATTTCCTTAGCGGGAGCCTATCGCTCCCTCGCGATCATTTATCGAAACAAGATGTTTAGAGGGGAGCCGAGGGACAAAGTGCCGAGCCGGTCGGCCGAAACCGGACACCCTTCACAAACCCTGATACTTACCTGATTACTCCATAAGGTGCAGTTTGCTGGTATCTGGTGCCAGGGGTTTTACCTCCGGTTTAAATTGCCCCAGGTCACTGCCCACCGGAGCGAGGCCAAAATCGCTATTGGCGACAGCCACCGGTACAACCACGGGCCGCTCGTCGGCAGTGAGCAAATCACTGCCTGGCGCAGCGATTTCCCAATCTTCCAATTCAATTTCCACTAAGGGTAATTGCAGTTTTTCATCGTCATTGACGAGATTTTCCCCTACCGCTGCCAGACCCAGGTCGGGGACTGAAACAATAGCCTCAATTTCATTACCAACCTCGGCGGCATCCACCAGGTTACCCTCCGCCGGCCGCAAACTGAGGCCACTGCTCTCTATTTGTACCGATGGGCTGGAGGAGCGATAGTTGGCGGGCAGGAGGTCGGATCCCACCGGGGCCAACGTCCAGTTGCCAGAACCAGGATCTACGGGCACCGGGCGCGCAGGTGCAGGCGCAGGCGCAGGCGACTTTACCGGAGAATTGGCGGGACTTTTATCACTGGGAGAAATCTCTACCATGGCCCCCGCCTTCAATAACGCATCGCGATACTTATTGGCGGTCATTTCATCCAGATTGCGTTTGAGGGGAACCGGGCGGCCGGTAAAGAGCGCGTCAATTTTGGCCGCATCGGCTTTGAACAGTTGCTGCAACCTGAGTTTGACCTCGGCCAGTTGGTGGCCAAACACAATATCGCCACGGAAAATAATATCGAATTCAGAATTTTTGTTCATGGATGTAACCATCTAAGCACTGGAACTGGCTTGATAATAGCACCGCTTGGCCGCGATTCCGGTGCTAAGGGGTATTCGCAATCAAACGCGATAACCAGCGCACACTATGTAACCAATCAATCTTTGTATTCCGCTAATTCACTTCCATACTTTAGTAGTTTACTTTCGAGGGAGTGCGCTTATGTTGCCATTCGTTGAAAAGAAGTTGCAGGACAATCGCCTCGTTGTCGATGGTGCGCTCAGCCAGCACGGCAACGCGCGTATTAAGGTAGAACAGGATATTGCCTTTCTTAAAGACCGCATCTCGGCGATGCAAAGCCACCCGCGCCCCAACACTATGCTGATCGAGCATTACCAATCCATGCTGAAAAGCCGTGAGTCGGTACTGAAATGGCTGCTGGATGGTTGCGACGACGAGACATGCAGCATGCCTGACCATCGCAGTGTCTGATCAATCCTCGCCCTCGTTTAGATGGTGATCCATATCCAGCGCAGGTGATTCTCCCTTGGGCCTGCCCACCGGTTTTGCAGGCACGCCGGCTACCGTTGTATGCGGCGCAACAGGCTCCAACACCACGCTTCCCGCTCCAATTTTGGCCCCCTCGCCCACTTCAATATTTCCCAGGATCTTGGCACCCACCCCTATCAAAACCCCGCGCCGGATTTTTGGGTGGCGATCCGCTTTAACACAGCCACTCCCACCCAGGGTCACGCTGTGCAACATAGACACATCATCGTCAATTACTGTTGTTTCACCAATCACCACCCCGGTTGCATGATCGATCATGATGCCCTTACCAATGCGCGCGCCAGGATGTATATCCACATCAAATGCCTGCGAAATTTGATTCTGGAAATAAAGCGCCAGCGCATTGCGCCCCTGCTGCCACAACCAGTGGGCAATACGCCAGCACTGCAACGCGTGATAGCCCTTAAAAAATAAAAACGGCATGAAAAATAATTTGCACGCCGGGTCGCGTTCGCGGTGGGCGCGGATATCGGCACGCATGGCTGTTTCGATATCCGCATCAGTGTGCATCGCGTCTTCAAACACTTCACGCAACATCATCGCCGGCAATGCCTGGCTATCCAGTTTATTGGCGAGGTGGAAAGAAATAGCCGCCGCAAAAGAATGGTGGTTCAGGATACTGGCATGAAAAAAACTCGCCAGTACCGGTTCTGCAGTGCTTGCTTGTTGCGCTTCTTTGCGAATTTCTTGCCACACATCCACCTGGGCAAAATTTTGTTGGGCAGTTTGCATAACTCGGCTATCCAGCAATATCATTTTTTAAAATCAATGGAATTAATTGGTCCATCGAAAAAAACACCTCAGCGCCCAGCGCGCGCATTTCCGGCAACAAAATATTTTCGCTGCCATTTGCATTCGGCGGGCAATAACCCAGGGGGCGCATACCGGCGGCTAATGCCGCCTGGATACCGGTCAGGGAATCCTCTACAACTATGGCTGTCGATGCGTCCACATTCAATGTTTTAGCGGCGTGCAAAAATAAATCGGGGGCAGGTTTGCCGCGAGTAACATCCTCAAAGCTGAACACACGCCCCTCAACGTAAGGGAGAATGCCGGTTTTGGCGAGAGTAACCCGCATTTTTTCGTGCTTGCCATTCGACGCCACACAAAATGGAACCTGGTTATCACGCAAATAATCCAGCACAGCCATTATGCCTTTTACTGGCTCAAGCTGTTGCCCGCATACCACCAATGTTTGTAATTGTACTCTTCGCCAGAATTGCGCCCCGCGATCAGCCCGCTCCGCATCACTGAAATTTTTCCAGGAATCTTGCCTGGATAACTCTTCAGTAATCATCAAAATGCAATCAGCAACCGATTTACCCCGATAGGTTTCCAAAAAATATTCCGCACTTAATTCAATACCGGTTTCTTTCAAGCAATCACTGGTTACTTGCGCAGAGATAATTTCACTATCGACTAACACACCATCACAATCAAAAATCACCAACATGCTTGCCTCTGCATTACTGTCAAATCGAATCAGTTTTTCATTCCATATCGCGTATGCGCCGGGTACGGAACCTTCGCAAGTAACGCAAAACCCACCAACAAAAACACAATCAGGGCCACCATTCCAATACGCGCCGAATCGGTCAGCGTTGTAACGGTCGCTACTGCCATCGGAGCGAGGAAAGATGTTGCGCGCCCTGCCAGTGCATAGATACCGAAATATTTCCCCGCTTCGCTTACCTCAACGCTGCGCGCCATATAGGAGCGGGACGATGCCTGCACTGGTCCAAACGCAATACCAATCAATAACCCAAACAGGATGTAGGCTTTTTCTGCCGCTGTGGCAAACAGTCCACCATTATCTTGCACCGACAATTGAATTAAACCAAACAAGGTATAACCCGGGCCGGTGGAAATAATGCCGAAAGTTGCCAAAATCAAACATGCCAGGCTCAACTGCACCACTTTTTTTGAACCCAGGCGCGCGTCCAATCGCCCGGCGTACGCACACCCCCCGATTGCAATAACTAATAGCAATATGCCATAAATCCCCATTTCGATAGTTTGCCAGGCAAACATTCCCGCCGCGAAAGTTCCACCGAGTGCAAGCAAACCATTTACGCCGTCCTGATAAACCATCCGTGCAATCAAAAATCGCAACAGGCCGCGACGCTCGCTTAATTCCCGCAAGGTATTTTTTAAGTCGCGCACACTGTTGCCAATCGCTTGCGTTATGGGCGCCCCCTTACCGGCAGTATCCGGGGTAAATAAAAACATTGGCAAAATAAATAACGCATACCAGAGCGCGGCATAGGGACCGGTAATGCGAGCATCCTCTCCCTGATTCGCATCCAAACCAAATAGCGGTGCTATGCCCAGTAATGTGGTTCCTGTTTTCGGATTGCCTGCAAGCAATAACAACACGCTGAAGAGCACCACCAATCCCCCCGCGTAGCCCAATCCCCACGCAAGATTGGAAACACGTCCAATGTCCTGCGCGGGAATTAAACGCGGCATCATGGAATCATTAAAGACAATTGAAAACTCCGCCGCCACCATCGCCACAACAACGCAGGACATCGGCAACCATAAAGGCGAGCCCGGCGCTGCTTGCCACAACAAAACCAGTGAAATAATTTTGAAAATTGCAAAGCCCGCAATCCAGGGCTTTCGACGTCCGCTGGCATCCGCAATCGAGCCTAACAACGGGGAAAGGAACGCTATCAGGATTCCCGCAATGGTAATTGTGTACCCCCAAGCCGCTTGTCCCGCCACCGGATCTGCGGCCAGGCGCGAAACAAAATAAGGCCCGAAAATAAATGTGATAACGACGGTAAAAAATGGCTGGGCCGCCCAATCAAACAGCATCCATGAACGTATCGCTTTTTTAGAAACCGCATGAGGTGTTGTATTCAAAATGGAAGTCTCAACATAGGAAATTTAATCGACGCGAATATAACGATGGAAAATCTCATCCAGGTTTTCCAATACAATTTCTTTTAACTCCAGCGGCGCCCATTCGATTTGTTCACGCAATATATCCTGCGTGAACATTTGCGCATATCCCTTTGCCAGGGGAGCATAACTTAAATGCCAGGGTTCCGGTGCTACACCACCGTAATCCTGTGCATAGGGGCGATAAAACGGGCAATCCGTTTGTTGCAATTCTGTGTCCAGCCAACGATGGAATTCGGCAAAGGGGCCGCCAATCTCCGTTTCCGCAACCGTGAGTTGCAATTGATATGTTTCATCAACACGCGAAGCATCATAAACATCCAGATCCGTTCCCCAGTGGTGGCGCGATGCACCCGGCAAAGCCGACCATCGCAAGATCGCAAACACTTTGTCGCGATCAGTTAAGCAACGAATATCCATAGCCTCACCTGCGGAGTCCAACACCGGACGCAACCCCAACGCCTTGTTGTTCCAAATCAACAGTTGTCGCTCGAAATTACGAAAACTGCTCGCAATTCTCAAATCGAAACCAAATTGTGCCGCGCGCGCGCGCAAATCCAAAACTGCTGCTAGAGTGTGAGGGTGAAGCCGGCAGTTTAACGCCGGCGAATACGCCAAAAAATTTTCGTCCAAGCCAAGCAATTGTTGTTTCGTCTGTTCAAACACCTGATTTCTCCGGCAAGCTAAAAAGGTTTGCTTCAATAGGTGTCGATGAGAAAAAAAACCGTTTCATTAATCTCGATTCTCCTCATCAGATGGAAAGGGATTGCACAAGAAGTACAAGTATGTAAGATAAGCCTGCGCTGCAAACGGAAACTTTAAACATAACATCCGATAATAATAAATGGAGATTGCATTGTATGACTGCCTGTCAGAGTGAGTTATTGCAATTGAAAAACCTTGGAATGGCATCGGTAAACATCCTGCGTGCAATAGGGATTAACACCCACGCCGACCTGAAACGAATGGGCGCCGTCGAAGCTTATCGACGCATCAAAGCCCGCGACATTAACGTATCCAAAGTCATGCTCTACGCCTTGCAGGGGGCGCTGATGGATGTCCATTGGAATGACCTTCCACCCCCTCTGAAAGCCCAGCTTGTCTTTGAAGCAGAACTGCCGGAAAACAATGGTTATAACCAGGCAACAGCCTGATCTTCACCAGGAACGGCACAAGGTCACAAGCTGATGCGGGAAATGTAAATTTTCCGGGGACAAAGGCTACACTAAAAAACGCATTCTTTACGCCATTTTTAGTGACGAGAGGCCTTATGCATTTTCCTATCAAGCAGTCCGAGCTAATGACTGACCTGGCCGCCAGGTTGAACGACCTGAGTGAAGCTTTGTGCAGCCAGATCAAGCCGGACGAAGATCCATTTGTAACACCTGTAAGCGACGATATTTTTGCCGACCTTCCGCCAACGCGGCTGTTACGCATTACCGAAGGACAAGTCGATTATTTCCTGAACGGCAAGCTTGCACTTCACTTTACCGAGGGCGACCTGCTTGGCCTTCCCCGCTCGCTCAATTTGCCACAAGGCAGATTCTCTTGCACCACGCCGGTCACGTTCGTCGCTTACGAGCGCGACACCTTGGTTACCGCAGTTAATGCGGATTTAAAAAGCCAGCGCAACTGGGCTTATTTTTTACTGTGCTCAATTAGCCTTTATGAATTGGCCTTCGCCCAGGAGCTACGCAGCGAATTCCAACCTTCAGCCGGATTTATGCATTACCGTGCGGGCGAAACTATTATCCAGCAAGGGAGCGCGGCCCATAAGGTTTATACCCTGCTGGAGGGATCCGCACACGCAGTATGTGATGGGGTTAAGGTAGGGGAGATACATTCCAATGAAATTTTCGGCGCCCTGGCCGTATTTACCCGCCAACCACGCATAGCTTCCGTTATCGCCACCAGTGACTGCACTGTATTAGCGGTACGCAAGGAAGAATTCATAACGCTTGTGGAGCACCAGCCTCACATCTGCCTCGGCTTGATCGAAGAAATGGCAGCCAAAATAAACCAATTAAACAATCAATTATCGCAACTCAAGACGTCGAACCAACACAAATAGGAATAATTCTCAAAAAATGATTGACTATTAAATGAGATAGATTATTATTAACTCACTGCTGTGCGATTTCTCGCGTACAGCAGTGGAGCAGAATCTTTAACCGCCCTGCAAATCGATTAAAGAGTCTACTCACCCCCCTGGGGCTTTCCTCTCCGAAGGTCTCTCGGCTAACACGGTTGCTTGGGCCGCCTTTAGGCGGCCTCTTTTTTATTACCGAATTGGCGTTTTTTCCTTTCTTAACGCATCTGTGATTGAAATTTTGCCCACCTGTACACATATACTCCGCGATGCTGCTTTGTTGCAGTGAACCTTTTCATTCATGGGAGATAATATCGTGTTACGCATAGGCCTGTTTTTACTCACTAACCTCGCTGTATTGCTGGTGGCTGGTGTGGTTTTAAGCTTACTGGGCGTTGGCAACTACCGCTCAGCAGGTGGCCTGGATTTGCAAAACCTGCTGATTTTCTGCGCCGTTTTTGGTTTTGTCGGTTCTTTTATCTCCCTGCTCCTTTCCAAGTGGATGGCGAAAAAGACCATGGGGGTTCAGTTGATCGAGCAGCCGCGCAATGCCGATGAGCAATGGCTGGTGGACACTGTGGTTGAGTTATCGCAAAAAGCCGGGATCAAAACGCCGGAAATCGGTGTATTCGCAGCGCAAGAATCCAATGCCTTTGCCACCGGCTGGAACCGCAACGCCGCGCTGGTTGCTGTAAGCCTAGGCCTGTTGCAGCGTTTTGAACGCGATGAAGTTAAAGCAGTTCTGGCCCATGAAATCGGCCACGTTGCCAACGGTGACATGATTACCTTGAGCCTGATCCAGGGCGTGGTAAACACTTTCGTTATGTTCTTTGCACGCATCATCGGTGATTTGGTTGATCGCGTTATTTTCAAAAATGAAGACGGTCGTGGATTCGCCTTCATGATCACTACTTTTATTGCTGAAATTGTATTGGGCATCCTGGCGAGTATGATTGTTGCGGCTTTCTCCCGTTATCGCGAGTTCCGTGCCGACGCTGCCGGCGCTACGCTGGCTGATCGCGGCGCCATGATTCGCGCCTTGCAACGCCTGCAAGCCGAAACCAGCGCCGGTGCAGAAAGCCCATTGCCAAGCAGTATGCGCGCATTTGGTATCAGCGGCGGTATGCGTAACCTGCTTGCCAGCCACCCACCACTGGAAGTACGTATCCAGGCGTTGCGCGACGCAGCCTAATTGCCGGGGATAAGCATGAAACTCTGGCGCTGGCTCGTATTCAGTTTCCTGACCGGTGCCAGCGCCTTGAGCGCGACCGTCCAGGCATTTTCTACCGATGACGAACAAAACAGCATGGAAGTGTTTGAAGCTGCCCGCCCCAGCGTGGTGTTCGTCACTAACCAACAACTCGCTCGCGACCCTTATTCCTTCGACCTGGTGACTGTGCCCCGCGGCTCAGGGACCGGGTTTGTTTGGGATGAAAAAGGCTATATTGTGACCAATTTCCACGTGGTTGAGGGCGCGCGCAAGATTACCATCACCCTGCAAGACCAATCCAATTGGCCGGCTGAAGTTGTCGGGCTGGCGCCCGAGCGCGATATTGCAGTACTCAAAATCAATGCCCCGAAAACCAAACTCCGCGCGCTGCCATTGGGCGACTCCGGGGATTTACGTGTTGGCCGCAAAGTCCTGGCTATAGGCAACCCCTTCGGCCTGGATGCCACGCTGACTACGGGTGTTGTCAGTGCGCTCGGGCGGGAAATCGAATCGCCTAACCAGCGTAAAATTACCAACGTTATCCAGACCGATGCGGCCATAAATCCCGGTAACTCCGGCGGCCCGCTATTGAATTCCGAAGGCAAGTTGATTGGTGTCAATACCATGATTTACAGCCCCAGCGGGGCGAGTGCCGGAATTGGCTTCGCCATTCCGGTCAATACCGTCAAAGAAGTCGTTCCTGAATTGATTACCCACGGACGTATTGTGCGGCCGGTATTGGGCATCGCCGTTGCACCGGACCAATGGGCGCAGCAAATCGGGATAGAAGGCGTGCCCATTCTGCGCGTTGAGCCGAATTCCCCCGCCGCGGAGGCAGGATTACAAGGCGCCAAACGCAATCCCTGGGGGCAAATAACCCTGGGCGATGTAATAGTCGCCATCGAAGATAACCCGGTTACCAACGATGACCAATTATTAAGTGCATTGGAACATTACAAGCCGGGTGACAGGGTCGATGTCAGCGTAGTACGCGATGGCAAATTGCTTACGCGTAAAGTGCGCTTGATTGCACCACAATGATTTCGAACACCGGCCTGACCCTCCTTTGCACATTAAATGAGTTGCCGGAGGGGGAAAGCCGCGGGTTCAATTGTGCAAATACCAACGTATTTGCAGTGCGGTACGGGGGCAATATTCATGTCTACCTGAATGCTTGCCCACATACCGGGACCTCCCTTGAATGGGTAGAAAACCAGTTCCTCGATAACAGTGGCACGTTAATCCAATGCGCCAATCATGGCGCATTGTTTGTAATCCAGTCCGGATTATGCGTTGCCGGTCCCTGTGTGGGCCTTAAACTTGAGGCGATTCCCCACGAAGTGATAAACCACGAACTCTGGATCGCCATGTCCTCGCCAGGCGCTAAATAACACGATATTTCCATTACGAACAGTTGGAGTCCATCATGCAAAATTTCACCTTTTCCAACCCCACAAAAATTGTTTTTGGTGAAGGCCAAATTAAAGAGCTGGCCACATTAATACCCGCCAATGCCCGGGTTCTGGTTACCTACGGGGGTGGGTCGATCAAGAAAAACGGGGTTTACGAGCAGGTCGCCAAGGCATTGCAGGGGAAAACCTGGTTTGAATTCGGCGGCATAGAACCTAATCCCCATTATGAAACTTTGATGAAAGCCGTCGAATTGGTCAAAAAAGAGAAAATTGATTTCCTGTTGCCCGTCGGTGGCGGCAGTGTCATTGACGGCACGAAATTGATTGCGGCTGCCGTTGATTTTGAAGGTGAACCCTGGGATATCATGGCCAGGCACCAGCCCTTCTTCTCAGCCCTTCCTATCGGTTGTGTCCTGACCTTGCCCGCCACTGGCACTGAAAGCAATGGCAACTCGGTGATCACCAGAGCGGCAACCCAGGAAAAGCTTTCTTTCGGCAGTCCATTGGTATATCCCAGGTTTGCCATCCTGGATCCAACCACTACCTATAGCTTGCCATCACGCCAGATTGCCAACGGTGTGGTTGATGCTTTTGTCCACATTATGGAGCAATACCTGACCTATCCAGTGGCCGCAAAGGTACAGGATCGCTTTGCGGAAGGCTTGTTAATGACATTGATTGAAGAGGGACCTCGCGCATTGGAGGAACCTACCAATTATCAGGTCCGTGCCAATGTTATGTGGGCGGCCACCATGGCATTGAACGGCCTCATTGGCGTAGGTGTACCGCAAGATTGGGCTACCCACATGATCGGCCATGAATTGACCGCAATGCACGGCCTGGATCATGCGCAAACACTGGCAGTGGTATTGCCGGCGGTAATGCAGCACCAGCGCAGTAAAAAACACGGCAAGCTGGTGCAATATGGTCGCCGCGTGTGGGGGTTAACTCACACCAATGAAGACGAGCTAATTGATGCCGCAATAGCGGCCACACGCCAGTTCTTTGAACAGATGGGGAATCCCACCACATTGAGCGGCTACGGTGTAGGACGTGAATCTATTCCAAAACTCGTCGATATGTTGGTGAAGCATGATTTGCTGGCACTGGGTGAACACGGGGCTATTACGCCGGAAGCCTCCCGTGAAATACTGGAATTAGCGGCCTGATAATCCGGATTCCCAAATAAAAACGCCTCCCTCGGTGAACGGCATCCTACACAGTTAGACGATAGGTCCAACTTTTGGGTGCTGTTTACCGGGGGAGGCATTTTTTTGCCAGGCAAATTACTGCTTGCGGATTTTATTGACGATGGAAGTCGTCGAACAGTTATCGAAAAAGCTAAGCACTTTTACCGTACCGCCATAAGCCTTCACGATATTCCCACCCACAACCTGGTCTTCGCGATAGTCGCCACCTTTAACCAACACGTCCGGTTTAACACGGCGCAACAACCGCTCCGGCGTGTCTTCACTAAAGGGGACAACCCAATCCACTGCCTCAAGGCCGGCCAATACCGCCATACGGCGATCCAGAGGGTTAATGGGACGGCCGCTACCTTTTAATTGTCGGATAGACGCATCAGAGTTGACCGCTACTATCAGGCGATCACCTTGCTTGCGCGCTTCCTCCAGATAACCGACGTGGCCCGCATGAATGATATCGAAACAGCCATTGGTGAATACCAGGCGCTCGCCGCTGGCCCGGGCGTCTTCAATCGCTAATAAAAGTTGCTCCTCTGTGACTACCCCACGCTGGGCTCCTTGCTCTGCAATAATGGCCCGACGCAGCTCCGGGGCACTCACCGCAGCGGTACCCAATTTGCCTACCACTATACCCGCAGCCAGGTTCGCGAGTGCGGTCGCTTCAGGCATAGGTAAACCCGCCGCCATTGCGGCGGCCAGGGTAGCAATGACGGTATCCCCCGCACCGGTCACATCGAACACTTCACGCCCGCGCGCCGGCAAATGCAATTCCGGATGATCAGGGCGCAGCAATGTCATCCCCTGTTCCCCTCGAGTGACCAGTAATGCCTGTAACTCCAGGTCCGAAATCAGGGTAGCCCCCTTCTCCACCAGTTCCCGCTCACTGGAACATTTGCCAACAACGGCCTCAAATTCGTGGAAATTGGGAGTCAGCATGGTAGCGCCGCGATAACGTGAAAAGTCCTGCCCTTTTGGATCAACCAATACCGGCACACCGGCCTCACGCGCGAAACGAATCAGCGCCTGGCAATCCTGCAAACTACCTTTGGCGTAATCCGAAAGCACTAAAACATTGGTTTGCGAAATGAGGTTCCTGGCCTTATTAACCAGCGCCAGGCTATCCGATGAATCAAATTTGTCTTCAAAATCCATCCGCAACAACTGCTGGTGGCGACTTATAACACGCAGCTTGGTGATAGTAGGTTTGGTGGAAGAGACCAGAAAATTGGTCTCAATTCCCGCAACCCGTAAAAACCCCTCGAGGATTTGCCCCTCTTTATCATTCCCTACAACCCCGGCCACGGAAACATTGGCACCCAGGGCCGCCATATTCAAGGCGACATTCGCACCGCCCCCCGGGCGATCCTCGGTCTGGTCTACTTTAATGACAGGGACCGGTGCTTCGGGTGAAATTCTTGTACTCATACCATGCCAGTAACGGTCCAGCATGACATCTCCCACCACTAAAATACGGGCGCGATCAAAGTTAGGCATAAATAGATGCATAGATTTATCACCCTTCAATTCCGTTGTTACCACTTTCCGGCTATTTACACTCGGCCGCGTACGACTCTTTAACAGATTTTATCCATCAGCCTAGCTATTGAAATGACTTGAATACAAGCGTGCATAGTAGCCGTTTTTCGCCAATAACTCACCATGGGTTCCCTGCTCCACTATTTCACCTTGCTCCATTACTAATATACGGTCCGCCTTTTCAATAGTGGAAAGTCTATGCGCCACTACCAATGTGGTACGCCCTTGCATCACTTTCTCCATCGCGTCCTGGATATAGCGCTCTGATTCGTTATCCAATGCAGATGTCGCTTCATCCAAAATTAAAATCGGTGCATCCTTCAGAATAGCTCGAGCTATCGCCAAGCGCTGGCGTTGCCCGCCAGATAAGCGCGCACCTGACTCACCGATCAGCGTATTAAATCCTTCCGGCAATCCTTCTATGAATTCCGTTGCATGGGCAGCATCTGCCGCGTTGCGAATCTCATCCATGGTTTTTGTTTGCAGGCTGCCGTAGGCGATATTTCCCGCAACCGAATCATTAAACAAGGTGACCTGCTGATTCACCAATGCGATTTGTTCGCGCAGGTTGCGCAGTTGGAAATCGGTAATGGGGATATTATCAATCCGGATCTGCCCGGCATTAAGGTCATAAAAACGGTTCAACAGGCTCACCAGGGTCGATTTACCACTACCCGATTTACCAACCAGGGCAATAACTTCACCGGGTTTGATTTGCAAGTTAATTTTGCGTATTGCCGGTTCTGTTTGCCCGGGATACGTAAATATTGCATCCTCAAATGTGACCGCTCCGCGCGCGCGCGTGACCCGATAATTGCCGACATCTTTTTCCGTTTCCGAATCCAGCAAGGCAAACACGCTGTCCGCCGCCGCAACACCTTTTAAAATAGTGGGGGCAACCTCACCCAGTTTACGCATAGAGGGTAAAATGCCGGCCACCGCCGTCATATAGGCAACAAAACTGGCGGGTTCCTTGATTTCCATAAAACTCAATGCAATAAAAATCAGCAACGCAATGGCAATGGCAATAATTAACTGAATCAACGGCGTGTTAGCTGCAGAGGTAACAACAATTTTCATATTTTGCTGGAGATTTTTTTTACTCACTACTTCAAAACGTTGCCTTTCATAATCCTCACCGCCAAAACTGCGCATCACTTTGAAACCGTTAATCATTTCTCCGGTAACCTGGGTTAAATCACCCACGGTGTTTTGCACTTTGTTACTCAATTTACGCAGCCGTTTACCAACCGCACCGACAATAACGCCAATTAACGGCGCGATTAAAATAAACACCAGCGTCAGGCGCCAATCCATATAAAGCAAGGTGGCAAAAAGCGCGATCACCGTTAAGCCTTCCCGTAATGAAATTTTTATTGCATCGGTTGCAGCAGCGGTTACACCATTGATGTTGTAAGTAATAATCGAAATAAGATTGCCCGAATTCTTTGCATCAAAGGTTGCGTTGGGCAGTTGCGTCATGTGGTTGAAAACTTGTACACGCAACTGGTGGATAATATTGAACGCAATACGCGACATTAAATAAACACCGACGAAGGAACCCACACTGCGTAACAGGGTGGCACCTATAACTTGCAACGGCACCCAATAGCGATCCGAGGGGTCATTTGCTGCAATTACATTCACAAGGTTCTCAAGAATCTTCACAAACAAAACACTGGAAGCGCCAAACAGGCCGAATCCAAAAAAGCTCAACACAAACCAGCCAGCGTATGGTTTTACATAGCCAAGCAAACGTTTATATACCAACCACGCAGAGGCATGACCTACATCGGTAACTTTTACCGGTAAAGAACCCATATGCTATCCATCTATTTTGCGACCAGGTTTTGCCGCATCAAACTGGCTGCCAGCAAACCGGCAGGAATCCAATAAAGCAGCCACTTCACGTCAATTTCCCAAAATAAACTGCGCGAATCTACCAATAAGCAGCCGCAGCCATAAATTAACCAGAGCGTCAGAGGTGCCAGATTCTGATAAGGTCTGGCGGCCCACAATAACAAACAAAAATGAACCAGCGCCAAACCTAACCCGACAACCCCGGTGCGATAAAAAATATCCAGCCAGGCGTTATGTGCGTGATGGTATTCGCCCACACTGGTAATGATATCCGTGGATTCACTCATGCCAATGCCCCACAGGAATAATGTCGGGTCAGATAGCATTTGCTGAAGGACTTCAAACCAAATCTGGTCGCGAAGCGATACACCGCGTTCAAATAGCAAATCATCCAGCATCAGCCATATCAATACCCCTGCGGACAACAATCCTGTCGCCATTTGCGTCAACAGAATCTTCCACCCGGGGCGCAACCAAAAAACACCAATCAAAAGTACACCGGCAAGCGATAACAATGGCCCTCGGCTCTGGGATAACCCCAAGGCTGTCAAAGCGGGAATACACGCTATAGAAAAACCGATTGCATAGTGAAAGGAACTGGTTCGCCAGGATAATAAGATGCCCATAAGCACCACCAGACCATATACCTGTCCCACGAGCGTAGGCGCACGCGCAACGGTGACACCTTCCAAACGGGAACTCCATGGATGCGACCAGTAAAATACGGCAATATTAACCAACGCAGTCACCGCACCGACCCATAGCATACACCGCAGAAACCTATCCCAATCGATGGATTTTGTTTGCAGCACCCAGGCACTTCCCGCTAACCAGATTGCCAGTACCAGCCACTGCAAGAACAGATAACCCAGGTCGCCGCCCCATATCCCTGTCAACAACGACCAGCTTGCATAAAGCAACGCAACACCGGTAAAACTTCCGCCATACATTTGTATATCCGGTTTGCGCCAGGGCAAGGCCAGCAACAGCGGAATAAAAAATGTGAGGGCATAAACGCCTTCCAATCCATCGCGCGAAGGTGCCCACAAAAACGCGCTGACAAATATCCACAGACCGACATAAGCCCAGGCCAACACTCGTTGTTCATATTTTTCACTAGCAAACATCATGTATTACAAGCATCCTTTATATAGAAGGTAAATTGCCAAAGTCACGTAAATACATTTTGCGTGCGCGCCGCACTATCTTTTGCAGCAACGGTTTTTTTTCACGCACAATATCGCGCAACCCGGCATCAAAATAAATTTTTAAGAATCGGTAATAATCGCGGCGATTAAAGTTGAGGTTTAAACTTGAAAACAATAATGCGCCTATATCTTTTACCCACCAGCGTTCAGGCACCTTAAAACGTATTTGCGCACGGTGTAAATCGACGAGGGTAATATCAGGATTAGCCCTCGCAACATTGGCTAACGATGCTTCACACAACATAAAATGGCACAGGTATAAATCGCGGTGGTTAATTCCCGCCGCGTGCAATTCGCGCGCAATTTGTGCAACCCTGGCGATTATTGCACGCTTGATAAGCGGTGAGACCGGACGCCGCTCAAAGAAATGATCCAATTGTATTACGTTACTCAATTCGCGCGTAATTATAAACGATTGTTGCTTCGCCGGATTTTTGCCCCGCTGCCCAAAGGCAACCGGGGCCAACCCGGGAATGCCCAGCGCGTACATTTTATTCAATGCGTTCCACTCGTTGTGCGCACCCAGCACGGGCAAACGAAAGCGAATAAGATTTTTGATTATTTCTGCCCAGCCTACCCCACGATGCCACTTGCGGTAATATACCTTGTCATTGATTTCAAACCGCAGCGTTTGACGATCCGGCATTTCACGCGCAATTTCGCCGGTTAAGTGCCGGACGCGAGCAAATACCGGCTCATTCTTCCAAAGATTAATGAATTCATCGCGTAGAATTAATGTTCCTTCAGGCGTAACCTTGTTCCATTCCTGCGCTCCTTCCTGCTTCAATCCAGCATCTGCGGTTTTTTTTTGCTGTACAATTTTTTTTACCGTAGCAAGCGCGCACGCGGCACGCGAAAAGACCTCAGTGCTATCGCGGAAAATTTTGGCTTGACCAATCCAATGCGCTTTACCGAAACCCAGAATTCGCGTTAATTGTTGTGCAATACCCGTCGGTGTTGAACCTTTGCAAATCAGTTCGCCTAAATGGTTTTCTACAATGTAATGGGCATAACCGCAGTGATCGCTGGCCAATACCGGACAACCGCAAAGCATTGCTTCCAGGATGGCATTACCTGCTAATTCCTTTCGCGCCGGATGCAATAACACATCAGCACCATGCAATAAATCACCTACCGGGCTGCGCGGCCCCATAAAAAAAACGCTCTCCGCAACACCAAGTGCACGGGCCTGTTGACGATATTTAGCGGGATCATCCTTACCGATGACCAATAATGCCGAAGCGGTGTTTATTTTTTTGAATTCAGCAAAAGCAGCGATGCTGATATCCACACCCTTGGTATGGAAACCAGACCCTAAACATACAACCACTTGCGTGGCGTCAGCAAGATTCAACCCTTTGCGCAAAGCGAGATAAGCAGTTTGTGGATCGGCGCAAGCAATATGTTCACGCATTATGCCCGGCGGTAATGTATAGAAACGTTCAGGGGCTGTGGCATAAAAACGCGCAAATTTCTTTCGCTCGGACTCAACCAGCGATAATATCTTTGTTGTACTTTGACCGCCGAAAACCGCCGATTCATAATGCAGGTATAAACGGGAACGCGGCATTAAACGATATATCCAACCACGATCGCAAAAAGCTTTATAGGCGAAGCAGGTATCGCCGGCAAAATAAATATCCAAACCCGGCATTTTATTAAAGCCAATCAATACATCAAATTCTTCACGCGGGAATTGCTGCTGGAATCGTTTTACAAAACATTTTACGCCAGCGACATTAAACAAACCGCGCCCTGGAATTTCTATTACGTCAATCGCGGGCAGTTTTTCACCCTGCCAATGCTCACAGAAAATCGTGACAGAGTGCCCCTGCTGTTGAAAAAATTGCGCTAATCCCAGCATGTCGCGCTGCAAACCACCGAAAGGAAAATAGCGGAAAATGACAAAGGCCAGTTTCATTTGCATCAATGTGTTGCCGATTTTAATAGCTGGGGAACAAGTCCGTCCAATGCTTCAATTACCTGTTGCGGCATGAGGTCTCGCAAACATTTATGATGCACCTTGGGACATTCGCGTTCGAAACAGGGAGCGCATTCCATTTCCCTGCTGATGATAGCTACCTTTTCAGCGAGTGGAGGTGTGTGTTCCGGTGAAGTCGAACCATAAATTACCGCTAATGGTTTTTGCAATGCAGCGGCAACATGCATTAAGCCTGAGTCGTTACTCAACACCGCATCGGCGCAATCCATCAGGTCGATTGCCTCACCGAGGTTGGTGCTACCCGCAAGGTTAAAGCAATAGTCCCGCTCTTCATCCAACAATAACTTACAAATAGCATCGGTTACTTCGCGGTCCTTCGTCGAGCCCATTAACCACACCTGCCAACCTGCGCGAATTTTTTCATCTGCCACTTCAGCGAAATAATGTTCGGGCCATCGTTTGGCCGGGCCATATTCGGCACCCGGGCAAATTATTAATAGTGGGCGATTTAGCTGCAACGCAAACTTTGTTAACAATTGTGGACGCTGATAGTGATCTACTGTCAGCCGTGGATAGGGAAACGTGGTTAATGGCTCACTGTTTTTTGGCAACGCCAATGCGGCATAGCGCTGCACCATTAATGGAAAACGTTTTTTATCCAGCACACGGATATCGTTGACTAACCCATAGCGCATTTCACCACGCCAGCCTGTACGCAAGGGGATGTCAGCAAAGAAGGGAATAAATGCGGATTTAAATGAATTGGGTAACAAAATGGCTTGATCATAATGATGCGCTGCCAATTCCTTTCCCAGCGCCCGGCGTTCGGCAAACGCAAAGCTCCCATGGCCAATCGGCATATCAATCGCCTGATGAACTTCCGGCATGCGGATTAATAATTGCCGCGTCCAATGAGATGCAAGCACATCAATTTGCGCGCCCGGATTTCTCTGCTTCAACAATTGAAACAATGTGTGTGCCATCATCATATCGCCAATCCACGCAGGGCCGACTACCAGAATTTTCCGGATTTTTTTTAGCTCCGCTGGGAATTGGATTTCAGGCATAGGTGATTGATCAATGCAATGAGGATAAATAGCGCAGTTCAACGCCTGGCAGGTTTATTTCAAACACTGAAGGCGAAACCTGCATGGGTCGAGCGTAAAAATAACAAAATGTTTTGCAGGCGAGTAACGCCAAAATGTATTTCGACCAAGCCCGCAGGGTTCAGGGCGCGTCTTGAAAGAAATCGGCCAGGCTTTAACATGCATCATACAGAAACAATAACGGAGCCCGTTGGCTCCGTTATGTTTATTTGGCCACCGGTGCCAACCAATTGGTATGCCCGGGCAATTCGCCGCGCACGGATTTGAAATATAAATCCTGCAACCGGGTAGTAACCGGGCCACGACGGCCTTCACCGATTTGACGACCGTCCAATTCGCGAATCGGCAATACCTCTGCAGCGGTACCCGTGAAGAAAGCTTCATCCGCCACATAAACTTCATCGCGCGTAATACGTTTCTCCTTGATGGTGTAACCGCAATCCGCCGCTAAATGGAAAATCGTGTTGCGGGTAATACCATCCAGGCAGGAAGTCAGTTCCGGTGTATAGATAATACCGTCGCGCACCAGGAAGAAGTTTTCACCACTACCTTCCGCGACATAACCTTCGTTATCCAGCAATAGCGCTTCTTCGCAACCGCTGTCCAATGCTTCCTGCAATGCCAGGAGCGAATTGATGTAATGCCCGTTAGCTTTCGCCTTGCACATGGAAATATTTACATGGTGGCGGGTGTAGCTTGAGGTGCGGATACGGATACCCATGTCACGCGCTTCCGGTGACATATAGGAAGGCCAATGCCAGGCAGCAACCATCACATGGACTTTCAGGTTGTCGGCACGCAGGCCCATACCTTCGGAACCGTAAAATGCCATAGGACGCAGGTAGGCTTCCGCCAAACCATTTTCGCGCACCACCATTTTATGCGCTTCGTTAACTACATCCTTGGTGTAAGGCATTTTCATGCGCATGATATGGGCCGAGCGGAATAAACGATCTGTATGTTCTTGCAAACGGAAAATACTGGTGCCCAACTTATCGCTTTTGTACGCACGAACGCCTTCAAAAACGCCCATACCGTAATGCAATGTATGGGTTAAAACGTGAACCTTGGCATCGCGCCACGGAATGAGTTCATCATCGAGCCATATGACGCCGTCGCGATCGGCAAAAGACATAGCTAACTCCAAAATTTGTGTAATCAGGGCTGGCCGATCAAGCGATCCCAAATCGCCGTGACCTGCGCACGTTCTTCAGTAAAGTGATTATCACCTTCCAGCACTGCCTCCTGTCGCTGTAGCGCGAGGCGGTGTCCGGTGGATCGGTATGCTTTGTAAGCGGCGATCAGGTGGGCCACGGAGTCGGCGTCGAGTAAGCCTGCCTCCTCCAGTGATCCGAGTATGCGAATGTTGTCCGTGTACCGGATGATGCCGGGCGATTTGCACGCCCAGGCTAAAGCCGCGTATTGAACCATAAATTCAATATCCACGATACCACCGGCATCCTGTTTCAAATTAAATAGCGGGGTATTGGTAGCTTTGGATTTGGCCTCGCTCCCCAATTGCCCGCGCATTTTACGGCGCATATCAGCGACATCCTTACGCAACTGCTCCAGGTCGCGCCCGCGGCTAAGGATGCGCTGGCGAACCGCCTCAAACTGCTGGCCCAGTTCCCCGCTGCCCGCCACTACCCGCGCCCGCACCAATGCCTGGTGCTCCCAGGTCCAGGCTTCATTGGCCTGGTATTTTTCAAACGCGGCGAGCGAGGAAACCAACATGCCCGAGTTACCCGACGGGCGCAGGCGCATATCCACTTCGTAGAGTTTGCCGGTTGGCGTGTAGGTATTGAGGATATGGATAATCCGCTGGCCCAGGCGCGTATAGAAGGTGATGTTATCGATACTGCGCTCGCCATCGGTTGATGAATTGGAATCGCCGTTATGGATAAACACGAGATCCAGATCCGAACCGTGGCTAAGCTCGATGCCACCCAACTTGCCATAGCCAACAATGATGAAATCCGCCGCAGTATCCACCGAGCCATCCGCTCGCCGCGGGCGGCCGTGACGCTCAACCATATGCTCCCAGGAAAGTTGCAACACATGTTCCAGCACCACTTCGGCGATATAGGTCAGGTAGTCGCTCACCTTCATCAACGGCAAGGCGCCGGTGACTTCGCTCGCGGCTACGCGCAACCCATGGGCCAGGCGGAAATAACGCAGGGCCTCCATATGACCTTCCAGGTCGTCCCAGGTAAGACGCAGTACATCGCGGCGTAATTCATCGCGCAACAGGGATTTATCCGGCGGGGCGTAGAGGCTTTCAGGCGTTAGCAATTCATCCAGCAGGGCCGGGTATTGGGTGAGCTGGTCGGCAATCCAGGGGCTGGCGGCGCAGAGGCGAATCAATTGGTGCAACGCCGTGGGATTTTCAACCAGCAGAACCAGGTAGGCGGTGCGCCTTGCGACAGCTTCGATAAACGGGACAATCCTGCCAAAGGTTTCCGCGATAGTTAGGGGTAACTTACCACGACCGGCCTCAACAAATAGCCTATGCAGCAAACGCGGCACAAAGCTGTCCAGCCGGGTGCGGCCACTCGCCTGCATGGAAAGGATCGCACGGCTCACACGCAGGTCCGCCAGGTTTTTTACCAGGCCCGCTGCCGAATCCACATCGCGCGCCTCCAACGCATGGATCGCATCATCGCCCTGTAAACTGCCCTCCCACAAACCCAGGCAAAAGCTCAGGGCTTTTTGGTCGATGGATTCCTCCTCATCGGGCGCCGCAATCACCGCCTTGAATTCGGCGTTAACACGTTGGCGATAAGCCTCCAGGGTCACAAAAAAACTTTCCCAATTTTCAAAACCCATCACCCAGGCCAAGCGCAGTTGCCCGAGCGGATCAACCGGCAATGCCTGGGTCTGTTTATCCTGGAAGCCCTGGATCGCGTGTTCGGTATTGCGCAGGAAAATATAGGCTTCCAGCAACGCGGCACCCGTTCCGTACGGCAAGTAATTTTCCTGCTCCAGCAACGGCAACAGCACCGGCACCTTGCGTTTACGCAACAAGGCATCGCGCCCGCCGCGAATCAACTGGAACACCTGCACCACAAATTCCACTTCGCGGATACCGCCTTCGCCCAATTTCACATCAAGGCTCATCCCTTTGCGCTGTACTTGCCGTGCAATCAGGCCTTTCATTTCACGCAAGGATTCGATCGCGCTGAAATCTATGTATTGGCGATAGGTGAAAGGTTGCAGCATCTTGCGCAGGGTTTTGCGCGCCTGCACCTGGTTTTCCCCACCCGCCATGGCCACCGTACGCGCCTTGATCATGGCGTAGCGCTCCCACTCGCGCCCTTGGGTTTGGTAGTAATCCTCCATGCCGACAAAACTCATCGCCAGGGCGCCGCTCTCACCGTGCGGGCGCAGGCGCATATCCACACGGAACACAAAGCCATCCGCTGTGATTGCATCCAGGCTTTTAATCAATCGCTGGCCGAGTTTGATAAAAAATTCCTGGTTGCTTACGGCACGCGCCGGGTGGTGGGTTTCCCCTCCCTCGGGGAAGGTAAAAATCAGGTCGATATCCGAGGAGATATTCAGCTCCCCCGCGCCCAGCTTACCCATGCCCAACACCATAAACGGCTGGGCGGTCCCCGACTCCTTACCGATAGGTGTGCCATATATTTTTTCCAGGGCACGGTAGTGATATTCCGCCGCTAACTGGATGGATTGATCAGCAAAGCGCGATAACTCCGCCGTCACTTCGCCCATGGTGGCCAGGCGATTCAGGTCGCGCCAAATGATACGAATCATTGCTCTGTTACGTTCGCGGCGCAGGCAGGCATCCAGGTCAGCATCGCTGGTGCAGCCATGGATCGCCGTGGCAAATTGTTCCAGATCCGCGTCCGTTTGCGCGCGAAAAAGCGCGCCGGATTCGCACAGTTCCAATAAAAATCCCGGTTTGCGAATAAGGGTTTTGGCGATAAATTCACTACCTACAAATGCGCGCGTCAGCTGGCGGGAAAATTCATCGATTGGTACGGCGGCGGGTAAAAAACATTGCGGACTTGCGAGTTTGTGCTCTTGCAACGCCGCCTCAAACTGATCCCAAAGGCGCTGTGCTGGAGCCTGTAATTCGGTGGGCACTCCGGTGAAATTGAGCATACATGGATTCTCTTACAAGCCAAAAGTCTGCCGGGAATACTAGCAGTTCGGGCCGGCCTTGATTAGGCGAATTGCCACCGCCATCGGTTTTGCGCCGGAGCAGTGCCCCTCAAAAAATGGAACCTGTCACCACGGCGTTGTTAACCAGCACGCAACTTGATACATCCACCGTACCGGTTAAGTTATCGTTCAGAGAATTCCTGCGTAAACTGGGCCCATGCAAGACAACACGGCATTGGGCCGCAGGAGAAAACTATGAACAAATCAATGTTAATCGGCACCGTTTTAGGTATGGGTATTGCCACTGCCGGTGGCGCAATTGGCGGTTACCAATTATTGAAAGAACCGGATTATGCCGATGTTGTGCGCTCCACGCCCATCGTTAAGCAAACCAAAATCCCGCAACAGGAATGCCACGATGAAACTGTGGTAAAACAAAAGCCCGTGAAAGACCAAAACCGTATTGCCGGTAAAGTAATAGGCGCAACTATCGGCGGTGTGCTTGGCCACCAGGTCGGCGATGGCAGCGGGAAGAAAGTGGCGACAGTTGCCGGTGCGGTTGCCGGTGGTTACGCCGGCGATAAAGTACAGAAAAATATGCAGCAAAAAGATACTTACACCGTTGTGGAAAAGCGTTGCAAAACCGTTTATGAAACCCGTGAGGACATTACCGGTTACGATGTGGTGTATCGCATAAAAGGCAAGGAATCTTCAGTAAGGATGGATCACGACCCGGGCCAACGTATTCCCTTGAAAGATGGCGAACTGGTGTTGTTATCAGCCAATACCGCATCCGAATAACCTACATACCTGATAAAAATGGCGGCTTTTGTGCCGCCATTTTTATTTCCGCATACAGGTTTTATTCCTCCTCCTCCGGCCTCCTTCCCGCGCGCGGATGCGCTTTGTCATAAACCTTCGCAAGGTGCTGGAAATCCAGGTGGGTATAGATTTGCGTGGTGGAAATATTCGCGTGGCCGAGCATCTCCTGCACTAACCGCAAATCGCCGCTGGACTCCAGCATATGGCTGGCAAATGAATGGCGCAGCATGTGGGGATGGACCGGTGTATCCATGCCCCGCTGCAAACTTATTTGCTGCAAGCGAATTTGTACCGCGCGATGGCCGATGCGGCTGCCACGCTGTGTAATAAAAAGCGCGGGTTCATTTTCCGATGCAAATACCTTGCGCGCCGGCAGCCAATTTTTTAAGGCTGCCATAGCTTCCGAACCGATCGGCAGGATGCGCGCTTTATCGCCCTTACCTGCGCGAACACGCAACATGGCATCCCCCCAATCTATATCGTTCAGGTTGAGCGCCACCACTTCTGCCAAACGCAATCCCGAAGAATAAATTAACTCAACCAGTGCGCGATCACGCTGTTGGATAAAATCATCGCCTTCAATTTCCACAAATTGGATAGCTTGGTCCACGTCCAGGGTTTTGGGTAATTTTTTGGGGGTTTTGGGTGCAGCAATACCGTCTGCCACATTATTAACCATCCATTGGCGCAGGATACAAAACTGGAAAAAGCTACGCAGCGATGATAACCAGCGCTGCAAACTTTTGCCGCCCAAACCATCGCGGTGTAATTGCGCTACAGCGGTGCGAATATGGCCTGGCGTCAACCTTGCCAAATCGGCAATATTTTTTTCCATACAAAATTTCTGGAATTTTTCCAGGTCGCGCGCGTAATTGGTTTGGGTGTGGAGGGACAGTTGTTTTTCGCTGCGCATGTAAGTGAAAAAATTATCCAGCGCAGCACTAAAAGGCAGGTTTTCCGGTGGGGATAATTCGCCCATGGCGCCTCCGATGATTTATCAGCGCGGCAAATATTTTGGCAATAGGCGGTTCAGGACTTCCGCAATATAACTCAGGAACAACGTACCCATGCTGGAGCGATAATACTGCGGATCGCGATTGCCGATAGACAACATACCAAATGCGCTACCGTGAACCAGGGGAACGGTCGCAATTGAACCTATTTCTGCGGCATGATTGCCAAATAAAAATTGCAATTCTTTTTCCGCCAGGGTGCCACATACCGCACGGCTATTTTTTAATAGTGGCCCGATATATTCGCGCGCCTCTGCGAGCGACACCACCCGCGCCTGGCTACTGGGAATTTTATCCGGGTTGCCAAATAAAATTACGCTGGTGTGGTGAATGTTAAAATCTTTATCAAAGCTGTAATGCAGCGCATCAATAATGTCACCCATGTCCTGGCCTTCGAGCAGGCTCAGCACCAGGCGCTTGGTTTTATCGAAGAGCTTATCGTTATCGCGCGCGTTGTCGAGTAATTTGCTCAGGCGATGGCGCATATCCATATTGCGCTCGCGCAGTATCGCCACTTGCCGCTCAACCAGCGACACGGCGGAACCGGATTCATGCGGCAAGGTTAATTCGGCCAGCAAATCGGAATGCTGCTCAAAGAAATCCGGATGCGCGCGCAGATACGCTTCGATTTGTTCAGGTTCCAACGGATCTGCAAGGGTGGCGATAGGTTCGTTCATAATCAGATTTTTATTTGTCCATGGAATACAGTCACCGCCGGGCCGGTCATCATTACCGGATGGCCTTCGCCTGGCCAGTGAATATGTAAACTGCCGCCGGGCAAATTAACCTTTACATTGTCATCAAGCAAGCCGCGCAAACGGCCCGCTACCACAGCACCGCAGGCGCCGGTACCGCAGGCCAGGGTTTCACCCACACCGCGTTCGAATACACGCAAATTAATTTCGCTGTGCGACACCACTTGCATAAAACCCACATTGACCCGCGCCGGAAAGCGCGAATGTTTTTCGATGAGCGGCCCCAGTTCAACCACCGGGGCAGTTTTAACGTTGTCAACTAACAAGACACCGTGCGGATTCCCCATGGAAACGGCCGAAATATCGTAAGTTTTTCCGGCCACCTCAATGGGATAGGTCAGCGCGCGCGCATCGGCAACAAACGGGATTTGCGCCGGTTCCAACCGCGGCACCCCCATATCCACGCTGACATGCTCATCCTGCTGTACCCGCAGCTCAATCAAACCGCCTGCGGTTTCCACTTTAATAACATTTTTACCGGTCAGTTTGCGTTCGCGTACAAATACTGCAAAACAGCGCGCGCCATTACCGCAGTTTTCCACTTCAGTACCATCGCAATTAAAAATGCGATAGCGAAAATCCACGTCGGGGCGCTCGGGTGTTTCGACCAGCAAAACCTGGTCGCAACCCACACCGAAATGGCGGTCGGCGATGTAGCGGATTTTTTCCGGGGTTAAACGCACACTTTGGCTAACCCCATCAATCACGACGAAGTCGTTACCCAAACCGTGCATCTTGCTAAAACGTAAACGCATCTTGATATCCGTGGTTGTGTCCCGTTCGATTCCAGGTCGCACGGGAGTCTTTCATCATCAACTATTCTGGCAGCAAGGCTTCACCGCGAATCATATCTTCAAAGGTTTCGCGCGCGCGCGCCAAATGCATTTGGTCACCATCCACCACAACCTCAGCCGCACGGCCGCGCGTGTTGTAATTCGAACTCATGCTGAAACCATAGGCGCCCGCGGACATTACCGCCAGTAAATCACCCGGTTCAATGGCGAGGTCGCGTTCTTTCCCGAGAAAATCACCCGTCTCGCAAATAGGGCCGACCAGATCCCATTGCCTGGCTTCGCCATCGCGCGGCTTAACCGCGCGGATTTCCTGCCAGGCTTGATAGAGCGATGGACGAATATTGTCATTCATGGCCGCATCAATCACTGCAAAATTCTTATGCTCGGTAGGTTTCAAAAACATAACCCTGGTAAGCAGTACACCGGAATTCGCTGAAATGGAGCGCCCGGGTTCGAACATTAATGCGAGCTTGCGCTCGCCCAATTTGGCTTTGATCGCAGCCATGTATTCGGATACCGGTGGCGGGGTTTCGTTGCGATAGGTCACGCCCAAACCGCCGCCGAGGTCGAGGTGGGAGATCCGGATTCCTTTTGCAGCCAGGTCGTCCACCAGGATTAACAAACGGTCCAGCGCATCCAGGAACGGGGTGAGCTGTGTTAATTGCGAACCGATGTGGCAATCCAGCCCTTTGATAGCCAGGCCCGGCAATTCTGCCGCGCGCGCATACACAGCCGGGGCTCGCTCGATAGCGATACCGAATTTATTTTCTTTCAGGCCGGTGGAAATATAAGGATGGGTGTTGGCATCCACATCCGGGTTCACGCGCAATGAAATATTTGCCACCTTGCCCTTTTCAGCCGCAACTTGCGCGAGCAACTCCAGCTCCGCTTCCGATTCCACGTTAAAACAGAAAATACCCACGTCCAGCGCACGCGCCATTTCTTCAGCCGTCTTACCCACGCCGGAAAATACGATGCGCGACGGATTGCCCCCGGCGCGCAATACGCGTTCCAATTCACCGCCGGAAACTATGTCGAACCCGGCACCGAGCTTGGCGAGCATATTTAAAATCGCCAAATTGGAGTTAGCTTTGATTGCATAGCAAATCATGCCGGGATGTGATCCCAACGCCTGGGCATAGGAAAGATACTGCTGGGTAAAGGCCGCACGGCTATAGACATAGCAAGGCGTGCCGAAACGCTCGGCAACCGCACTGAGTGGAGTATCTTCAACGTAGAGTTCGCCGTTGCGTTGGGTGAAGTGCTGCATAAAAAATCTCGATCAACAATCAATTAAAAAATAGCGCCGATAAAAATCAGGGTGCAGTTGCCGGGGTTTCCGGCTTGGCCGGCTCAGGAGCTTTATTGCCAGTGCCCTGTTCGGGCTTTTCGGAAGGCAAATAGAGAGGCCCCTTCTGGCCGCAACCGGCCAGCCCCAGGCAACCGAGGCTCAGGAACAGGAGGAACGCTGGGAGTTTCATAAGCATAGATCCGATAACACCCCGAATGGATAACTAACTGCGACGCGGGGTCGGGTAAAAGACGGGGCAGTATAACCCCGCCCCGCGCAGGTGAACAACAAAACGGGGCGGACTTGGGCGGATGGCGGGAGGGAATTACAACAAAGGGCGCAACTGATCGGCACAGATACGCGCGCCATCAGCAATCAATACCAGTTTCTTAACAAGTTGTTTTAATTGTTCGACATTACCTGGCCAGGGCGCTGTATCCAGCAGTGCCCAGGCTTCTTCGGTTAAATCAAACTCCTCGCCCAGGGTGTATTCGCGGATAAAAAATTGCGTGAGATCCCGAATGTCCTCACGGCGTTCATTGAGGCCCGGCAAGTGTAATTCACAGGTGTGCTGATCAAGCCATTGCTGTTGGGCAGTACCCAAATCGCAATCGACACGCCCTACACTGATAATCAGTTTTACGCTGTAACTGCCGGCAAATTCCGCACGGGAAGCATGCCGCCAGAATTCTTGCAGCGCCGGGAAGTCAGCGGCTGGAAGCGCATCCAGGTTGCGCAAAAACAAGGTTCCGCCATTGGCAAAACTGTGGAGTGATTGCAGGATGCTTGCCGCATTGCCCTGCTCCCATTCCGTGCAATCCGATTCGATAAACGGGGCGAGGTCCGGCCGCCCCAGGCAATGCAGGCTACGCGCGGCAATTACCTTGCCCGTTCCTTTATCAGCGCGAATCAGCACCGGCAAACTCCCTTTGGCCAATTGGTCCATCCGCTGGTCCAACTGGCGCAATGCCTTACTGTTGCCGATCCAAAAGCATTGGTCCCCATAAACATGAATGGCGCGATAGCGAGTTTGGTAGCGCCCTATGGTGCGCACTATTTCATCAATGACAAAGCCTAATTCCTTCAATAATTGCTCGCCCCGGATCACCGCCCCCGGCAGGAGTTGCGCGGTGAGGTAACCCAACCGGTGGCGCGCGCCCTGTACCGGTTTAAAATCAATTGGCAAGGTAAGCGCCGTATCGGCTTTAAAACCCGCGAAGGGAGAACCGATAGCGTCCCGGGCTGAAATAATAAATTCTTCCACTTGCCCCGGCGCCGCTACCGGCAAGGCCTCGTCGCTAACAAGCAACAAATGGCGGTATCCCTGTTGGGTAACACAACGCAGGGTAATTGCCGCCTGGGCGAGGTTTAAGTGTTCGCAGGCCGCGCACAAAATAATTTTGGTAAGGGTGATGAAGCTTTTATTCACCGGCACCCACCTGGCAGTGGATGACTGGTTGAACTTATGAATGGCGCGTGCAACGGGCTTATGGGTAATAGCGGCTTTTAACAGGCCAATCATAGGGCAATCTCGTGGTACTATTCAGGCCCATCGCCGGCATTTCGCAGAGTCAGGGGTGATGGGAAAATGCCGACACCTTATGGCAATCTATACTCCGGATTGATGGTTGCCCATTACACCGAATTACAAGCACCCTGAAGAACGAAAAAAAGCAGGCCCCCAGCGTTACCGTTAAAAGGACCCGGCGCCAGGAATTATCGCCCCATACGCTGCGCCTTTAACTACACGGAAATATCTATGGCCTATTTGCTGGATGTCGCTGCAGAGACTTATTTTCCGCTGGCGCCCCACCATACCTTCGGTCGGCTGGCGACCAGTGTGGATACCCACATCGATAAACCCTATGTGTCCAAACTGCACGCTGCCATTGAATGGAACGGCCGCCATTGGCGAATTAAAAACCTCGGGCTTAACGGCACCTGGATAAATGGCGTCAGCCTGAGCCTGGGCGATAGCCGGGATATTGCGGCGGGCGATGAAATCCATTTTGCCGAACAGAGCGATCCCGGTTTTAAAGTCATCGATATTGCCGCCCCGACGGATATGCTGTGGCCGTTGGATAAAAACCCGCAAATTACTTCACCGGTATATTTAAGCCGTTATCACCTGCTGCCCGATACCAACACCCCCGAGCTGGCGCTTTATTTCAATGAAGATGCGCAGCAGTGGTTCCGCGAACCGCTGCACCAGCAGCATGAGGAACCCATCGAACTCAATGACGGCGACCTCGTCCAATTTGCAGATAGCCATTGGCAATTTATGCGCGCGCAAATTTATGGCCCCACCGAAACCAAAACATCGCGCCATATCAACGATTATGAATTTATTTTCAACATGAGCCTGGATGAGGAAACCACCCAGCTCGAATTACACCACCAGCAAACACTTGACCTCGCCGTACGCACCCATCATTACCTGTTGCTACAGCTTGCACGCCATCGCGCAGAGGATGCCGCGCGCGGGCTGGATGCCAGGAGCCAGGGCTGGGTTTATGCGGACCAATTGGCCGCCGAACTGGGGCTGGACAGCACCCATATGAACATCCAGATTTTCCGTGCGCGCAAACAACTGGCGGATTCAGTGCCCGATGCCCTGGGTCAACAATGCCTGCTGGAACGGCGCGGTGGCAAAATTCGTTTTGGTTGTGAGAAATTTAAAATCTATAAGGGCGATAAACTTACCCTTGCCTCCCCCTGTTGCACTAATAGCGAATGACCGATCCCACACCGAATACAGCCGCCGATAAATTGCCCCGCGTGGGGCATTACCAATTGCTTGACAGTATTGGTCGCGGCGGCATGGGGCTGGTGTATCGCGCGCGCGATACGCGCCTGGAACGCGAGGTCGCGATTAAGTGCCTGCGAACCGAATTATTTGAAGCGCATTATATTGAACGCTTTAAACGTGAAGCCTTGTTGCTCGCCAAATTAAACCATCCGAACATCGTCCAGATTTACGATTTTATTGAAGCGCCTGAACAAATCGCGCTGGTCATGGAATTGGTTGACGGGCAAAACCTGCACGTTTATTTGCGCGAACATATTGTGCCTGTCGCACAGCGCTTGCAGTGGCTGGTACACATCAGTGAAGGGCTTGCTGTTGCACACGATGCAGGCATTATCCACCGCGACCTGAAAGCCGAAAATATCCTGATCAATAAACGCAGCCAGGCAAAAATTACCGACCTGGGCATCGCCAAATCGCAGGATTTTAACGCAACCCTCACCGATCACATCGCCGGCAGTTATTGCTCCATGTCACCCGAACAAGCCCTGGGTGAAGCCATTACCTTTAAAAGTGATTTATTTTCGCTGGGCATACTGGCGTACCAGTTATTGTGCGGTGCGCATCCATTTGGCGATACCGGTAATAAACTGCAAATCATGCAGCGGATTATTTCCCATCCCCCGGCATCCCCCCAGCAACATAACCCGGACTTACCGGCAGAATTTATCGACCTGCTCGGCCAGCTTCTATCCAAAGACCCGAATAAACGCCCGGACAGCGCCCACTGGGTCGCTGCGCAATTTGCACGGCTTAAAGAACTTCATTGGCGTGATGAGGCACCTGGCGATGCGACGCAAGCACTGGCAACACCCGCGTCTTCAAATACCAGAACCCGGCGTACGCAAGATCATCCAACATTCGACACCCGTTATATTGCACATACCGCCAGCGGTATTTCGCCCTGGCAGACAATTAAAGATTATGTAACCGCCAATAAAATTGCGCTGGGTTCGGCAGCGCTAAGCTTGCTAATTATTGCGGCAATTACCGTTTGGCAAATGCAGCCTAAACCGCCCCGGTATGTGGCGGTGATTCCACCCAAACTGATGGCGGAGGGAATGCCGGATTCGCAGCAGGAATTAATTAAAGAAGCGGTTTACGATGCAATCCAGCAAAGCATTATCCAGTTAAACGATTACTATTTGATTCCCCGTAGCGAGCTAAAGGATGCCGATACCGGCATAGACGTTATCGGCAATGCAACCGCAGCGGATGAAATAATCACCGCCGAAATAAAATGCAAATCCGAAGTGTGTAAAATTGCACTGACACGCCTGGCTAAAGATAACCAAACCAATGCGCGGCTCAGGGTCAAGGATACAAAAATAGTTGATGTATCGACCGACAACTATCTCTCAATAGCGGAGATCATCCTCTCGGGAATTAATAGCTTTTACCAAACGGGGGAAACAGCGAGCCTTCCCTATGGAAATGAAGGTTCTTATAAGCAGTTCCTTTCCATCAGCAAGGATTATCAAACCAACGGGGCAAACCGCGAACTACTGGACAAGCTCGATCAACTGGATGCCGCTATCAAGGAAAGCCCGGCGCTCCACACCCTTTACCGGGAAATCACACTGGATATCTACAACCAAACCCCCTTACCTGAACTCCTGGACAGACTTGAGCGAATCCTGAAGCCGGGATCGAAAAATAAAACCTCGCTGGAAGATTTATACAATTTATATTTTTTGCGTATCGCCCAGGAAAGGGATGCAGAATCGCAGGAATTACAAAAACTCATTACCGAAAATGACGCGCGGGAAAGTACAGCGAACGAACTCCAGGCTTATAAATTGATGATCCAGAAAGATTACGTGTCGGCCTCGGGGTTATATAAAAAGGTATTGAATGTAAAACCCACAGCCAAAAACTTTTTCTTAACCGCTAATGCGTTTTGGTACCACGGCAATATCGAAGAAGCCAAAAAATACCTGCAAAAATCAATAGAACTCTCTCCGCGAAGCTATGAAGCCCACAGCCTCAACGGCATTATCGCCTTAACCGAAGGAAGGATAGCCGATGCTATCGCCTCCTTTGAGCTTACCGTCGCAAAGAATAGCAATGACATCCACAACCTGAGTAACCTGGGGCTTTGTTATTTGTTAGCGAAACACTACGACCTGGCTACCCAAACCTTTGCGAAGGCTGCCTTGCTGTTTCCGTACCACGACACCATTATCCTGAACCTTGCGGATGCCCAGAATTTATCGGGCCAAAGGGAAATCGCAGTCAGCAACTACCAAAAAGTCATTGAAAGGAACCAGACACCGCAACATAGCGAGCAATTCCAGATACTTGCACAAGCCTATGCACACATAGGCGACCTGCCTAACGCGCTGGCCGCACTCAGGAAGCTGGAGCAAATCGATGGTGCAAATTTGGAAACCTATTACGCGGCAGCCATAGTGAACACCTTGTCCGCCAATAAATCCGCGGCCGTCTTTAATATTCACAATTCGCTAAAAAATGGCTTGGACCTGATGTGGTTCGACTTTCCCTGGTTTGATAATTTATGTACGGAAAAATCCTTTAAACAAATCATGGACGCATTCGGAGGGCATAACAGATGCCCTCCGCAAACACCTATTACGGACGACGAGGCAGGATACTCGGGTCCTGGGATTCATAAATAGACACGACCCCGGTATTGTTATCCGTATACGAGGCCACAAAGCCAAATGGAATTTGCTCGGCAGAATTTTCCAATACCTGCACATAGGCCACTAATGTAAAACCATTATCGATAACATCAACCACAACATCATTGTCGGGGTCTGCATCGCCATGATCGGTTGCAACACCACCCAAGGCAAAGCGCCAGGTTCCGTTAGCAGTTGGATTTTGAACCATTCGCACAATCAAAACTGCGCGCTCAAGCTCCCGCTCCAGCGGGGATGGATTTAATTCAAAGCGAACGGTTAAATTTTCGATATCTTGCGTAGAACCTTCTTCGGTGAACAGCCAATCGCCACGACCTGAATCCGTTGGTAACGCCGGAACCAGGTTGAAATATTGGATGACCTGGCCACCCCTGGGCACAGATATAGTGACATCACCACCCAAACCTGATTTTTTCTTCCCTTTTTTTGCGGATGCCTTAACCGCGCTCACCGCTTTTTTAGTGCTGCTTTTTTTCTCGCTTACTTTCTTTTCAGCTGCCTTTTTTCCAATCGCTTTCTTTTTCTCTGCTGCCATGACTAAATTCCCATCGTTGATGTGTGCGAAAATCCCTAAAGAGTTTGCGCATTAAAGTTAAGCAGAATCTTTAATGCCGCCGCCCCCATCCCGAGGACGGCTAACAAATTGATACGGACAAGCATAGTTCAGGATTTGTTGCCGCACCGATAATTAACTATCAGTGTTTATAAGTCAGCGACAAACCAATAGTGCGCGGGCGGGTAATGTATTCGAATTTTCCTTGCTCGCCATGCCATTCATCGCTACGGGCACCGGTAATGCCACGCGTATTGCCGATATTACGAATGAAAGCGCCTAACCGCCAATTACGCAGGCTTACACCCATGTGCGCATTAACGGTGTTATAGCTCTCCAGTTGTTGATAATTGTAATAATCAGGATTCAGTGCGGTATACACCTCACCCATGTGATGGAAACCAATGCTGGCATCCACTTCGGCGGAATTGACGGGATAATTGAAATCCAGTGCGATGCTGGATTGGGTGCGGGGCGAGCCAGGCAACCTATCGCCATCATTGATGGCCAGTTGCTCCACAGCCTGTGTTGTTTCTGCTTTGTTGTAATTGTAGGTAGCCAGTATTTTTACATAATCGCTAACTTGCAATGTCCCGTTTAATTCCACACCGCGTGTTTGCGCCGCCGCAGCGTTACCTATATAACTGCGACCATCCTCGGAGGTAAGTCGCACCTGGATATGATCCCAATCAATGGTGTAAAGCGCGGCCTCCATTTGGATACGGCTGTCCATCCAATTACTGCGCCAACCCAATTCATAATTAACGCCGGTGTCCGGTGCGTAGAAGCGATGCGCTGTGACGCCGAGCGGGGCCAGGTTTGCCCCACCACGGCGATAGCCTTCGGCAAGTGAAAAATAAATAGTTTGATCGTTATTAAATTTGTAAGCCGTGCTGAATTTCCCCAGGGTGTCATTGCTTATGTCATCGCCCGATTCACATTCCGGTCCAGCGTCTGTCGGGTAGATGGCATAACAGAATTCAAGGTCATCCTCATAGCGGAACCGACGCGCACCCAGCGTTGCCTCCCACTGTTCAGTCAGGTCATAGCTCGCCTCGGCATAGAGCGAGTATTCATCTAACGTTTCCACTTGAGTCGCCATGTAATCCAGGTCGCCAGGACGATCCTCACCGGAGTAATCAGCGAAACCGGGCACGATATCGCGTATTAATACATCCAGGTCATCGCGGCTGTAAAAGCCGCCGACCAGCCACCGCAACGGTTGCTCCTGTGTGGATACCAAACGCAATTCCACACTGTCTTTTACAACATCCACGCGGGAGGCGGTAAACGCGGAAAAACCTTCATAATCGGTGTAGTAACTTCCACCCAGTGCAATTAAATAATCCGTCTGGTCGGCCTGCTCGTTATGCGAATAATCGTAGTGGTTTGCGCTGGCGGTAAGTGTTGCGAAACCCGCATCATATTCAGCATCCACACTCGCTAATTGTAATTCACCTTCCATGGGTTGCTCATAGCGACTGGATGCCGCATATTTTTTGCCGGTGAAGCTTTCGTTGGTTGCCTGGCGATCACCGACATTTATTTCCTGGTAGTGATACATGCTGTTGAGCGAAAAATTTTCGGTGGGTTGCCACAGCAGGTTGATACGGGACTCGTCGGTTTCGTCGTCGTTGATATCTTTCGCCGGGCCGGTGAGTAAATAGTCATTATCGATAAAGCCCTGGTTTTCAGTTTTGCCCAGCAGTAGACGTAATCCCAGCGTGTTATCAATCAGCGGGATGTTCACTACCAGATCCGTATCGTAATTCACGTCATCGCTGTGTTTGGTTTGTGCGGCTTCGGCATTGACACGTACCGAATATTTTTCCAAATCCGGCTTGGCGGTCACATAGCGGATTAAACCGCCGACGGACGCATTACCGTAAAGCGTACCTTGCGGGCCACGCAACACTTCGATTTGCTGTAAATCCTTCAGGCTGAATGACGGTGGGACAAAATAGCCTTGCAGGGGAATGTTATCCACGTAGCTTGTGACCAGCGAACCATCCCCACCCAAATCATTGGAGCCGATTTCATCCATGCGCAAACCGCGGATGACCAAACCCGCCGGGTTGCGTGGGCCAGCATCCACGATGTTAAAACCGGGGACCTGATTGGCGATGTCCGAGATATTTTTAATCTGTTGGAAATCGGTGACCACCGTGGCCGAGCCGGAGAAATCCTGCAAGCGTTGATCGCGCTTCGAGGCGGTCACGATAATTTCTTCAAGGGTGTTGTCAGCGTCCGCCGCTATTGCCGGCAGGCTGAGGAGCAGCGCACAGGCTATCGCCAGGGGATTTTTTTTGCGCGCTCGGGTTACATAGGTTGTCATGAGTGTGTGCTCCAGGATTAACATTAATTATTCTGCCTTCGCCGCAACCTCCGGGGCCGCAACCTCCGGGTTTTGGCGATATTCGGAGGGAGTTTTCCCGACGAGTTTTTTAAAGAAGGTGTTGAATACGGATTTGCTGTTAAAACCCACTTCCAGGTAAATGTCGGTAATGGTTTTTGTTTTATTGGCCGGGTCAAGCAAACGCCTTTGCGCTTCTTCAATGCGATAGCCGTTCACGAATTCATAGAAATTCAAATTGAAATGGCGATTGATGATCATGGATAAATCTTTCGCTGCTATACCCAGGGCTTCCGCCAGCATATCCAGGGTTAGCTCCGGGTTCAGGTAGGTTTTCTGGTTGCGCATAATGCTATCGATCCTGGCGGCGTATTCCGGATTGAGCAGCTTCTCCTGGGTGGATTTTTTGGGCAGCTCCCGGGTGTCCTTTTGCCTGACCGCCTCGAAATTGCTGAAGTAGCGCATGCTGGTGAACACCAATGTGCACACCAGCAGGAAGAGCGCGTAGTAACCGCTGAGGCCGATGTATTCAATCACATTGCCCTTAGGGTCGGGATGCTGGAAATCATAACCGGCAAACATTCCGATCACCTTTGAACAGGCCAGGGAGGCTTCCATCACCGTAACCACCAGGAAACCGACCACCAGGATTTTTAGCCAGAGGATATCCACCTTCTCGATATTGGAATGGGTATTTTTCAGGATGTCCTTGTATTTAAAGATAAGCATCAGGCCCGCTGCGCAATAGATGACGCGCAGGGCTTTGCAGAAAAAATCCATGCCGATGTAACCGGGGCTGTAGACAAATGCTTCGGTATTGATCCACTCCAAACGCGTTGCAAGGGGAAAGCGATAAAACGCGGCAACCATGAAAACGGCGAACACCCCAAACGGGATGAAGTGTAAAAAGTCGTTGGGACGCACATGGAAATCGCGGAACACCAGGGATTTCACATAAAAATAAAGCAATACCGCATCCAGGTAATAGGCAAAGCCGCCAATGAAATAGATGCCAGGCAGGTTCTGGCGCACCTGGGTTTTGAATTCGGCCCCCCACAAAATTAACTCGTGCAATGGGATAAACGCGTGGGCAATCAAAAACGCGGCGAGGAAATAATTACTGGTGTTGCCGGGTGGGTTGGTCGCGATAAGCAGCAGCGCAAACAGACAGCAGAGGATGGCTGTCATTAGCAATATGACGTCGTGGAAATTAAATACGACAAAATTCATGGTAGCTCCCCAATGCTTTTTTATTGTGCGCGCTTGTGTTTGACCGCGTCGGTTTTTTCACGGGGGATACTATAGAAGATAAATGACAGGAGCCAGGGAAAATGGGGTTCGAGCATTTTTCCGGTTCTCGAACCCGTTCGCCTCGCGACTTTTTCGCCGGCAATGTTGCTCTCGAACGACGCCGCGCCTGCAACAGCCTAGATTGGCCCCAACGAAAACCAGACCATAACAATAACGGAATGCAGTAAGTCCAGGGAGTAGAGATGCTTCTTAGCAAGGCAGTCGGCAGCGGGCTTTCGTACTCATGCGATAACAATAACTTTTTTATGGGTATCAACTATGAACACATCCCTTATGGGCCGTTTGCCTGGCAGATGGCCAACCCTTGTACTCGGACTCGGTAGTGCGCTCCTTAGCCAAACCCTGCTGGCACAGGCCAGCTTACCGGTGACAATCCAGGCGGAAGCCTACAGCCATATGAGCGGCGTGCAACTGGAAACCACCAGTGACAGCGGTGGCGGACAAAACGTCGGCTGGGTCGATGCCAATGATTGGCTTGCCTATAGCAATAATCCCGTCAGCATTCCGGCAACGGGTGCGTATGACGTGGAATACCGTGTTGCCAGCCTGGGCGGTGGCGGCATTATTCGCCTGGAAGAAGCGGGCGGTTCGATGAATTACGGCACTGTCGCGATACCCGGCACCGGCGGCTGGCAAACCTGGACTACAGTCAAGCAGCGCGTAAATTTAACGGCAGGTACACACAGCTTCGGCATCGCCGTTCCGGCGGGCGGATTTAACCTCAACTGGTTCCGCATTACCGCCGTTTCGTCCTCCAGTTCAAGCTCATCCAGTTCCGTAGCCTGGGCGCGTTTACCGGCAATCAAGCAGAACGGGCACCTCTGGGTAAATGCCAATACCAACCAACGCGTGGATTTGCGCGGTACCAACCTGGGAAACTGGCTGATCCAGGAATTCTGGATGATGGGCGGGATCATCTCCCACAGCGGCGGCACGGTAAATGACCAATGCACATTGGAATCCGTACTGTCACAGCGCTTCGGCAATGCGGAAAAAGAACGCCTGATGAAAGTATTCCGCAGCAATTTCATCACGGCGCACGACTTCGACATGATGAAAGCCATGGGCATGAATGTGATCCGCATTCCGTTCCTCTACAGCCTGGTCGAAGACGAATACAACCCCTACAACCTGCGCGCGGATGCCTGGCAGTACCTGGACTGGGCGATTGACGAAGCCGAAAAGCGCGGCATGTACACGATTATCGATTTGCACGGTGCCGTAGGCGGGCAAGCCGCCGCCCCTGAACAGCACGATGGTTGTATAGGCCCAGCGCAACTCTGGACTAATGCCAACTATTGGGATCGCACCAAATGGCTATGGGATATGATCGCCCAGCGTTACAACGGCCGCACCGCGGTGGCCGCCTACGACTTGCTGAACGAACCCTGGGGAACGGATGCAACTACCCTCGCGAACCGCTCCTACGAGCTGTTCAACGTGGTAAGGGCGAAAGACCCCAACCATATCATCCTCTTACCCGGCCACAATTCCGGTATCGATGCCTACGGCAACCCGAACAGCCGCGGCTTGGCCAATGTTTCCACCTGGATGCACTTCTACCCTGGCCTCTGGGGTTGGAATGACACAGCAAGTTACGGCGCGGGCCAGGCCAACATGTATGCCAACTGGCTGCACTGCAACCAGGACGGAACGGGCGAAAGTTGCGACTGGCGCAATAAGATCAATGGCTTGCAAGTCCCCTTCCTTGTGGGTGAGTTCCAACCCTGGACACTGCTGGGCAGTTACGGCGGCCAGATGACCCGCAAAGCCTATGACATCTACAACAGCTACGGCTGGGCAGCCACCAACTGGGCCTGGAAGACAACCTCGTCCGGCGGTTCCAACGGCGACACCAGCAGTTGGGCCTGGGGCATGATTACCAATTCCAGCAACGGCGGCGGCATGGGCGGATTGAACATCAGCACTGCCAGCGCAACGCAAATCGAAGCCTGGTTCCGCCAATTTTCCACCCAACCGCTGGTACGCAATGAAAGCATCGCCTATTGGATGAACTGGAAAGCGCAAACCGGCCAACGTATTGAAGCCGAAATGTTCAGGGATCATGTCGGTATCCGCATGGAAACCACCACCGACACCGGTGGCGGCTTCAACGCGGGCAGCACCGATGATAACGATTGGATGAGCTACCCCATCAATATCCCAACCGCCGGCAACTACACCTTCGAGGTACGGGTGGCATCACCCTACAGCGGTGGCACTTTGGTACTCAGCAGAAATGGAAGCGACCTGGGAGTCGTGACTGTGCCTAATACCGGTGGCTGGCAAAACTGGCAAACCCTATCCATCACCGTGAACCTGCAAGCCGGCCAGCAAGACCTGGCGATCTTCGTGAGGAAAGGCGGCTGGAATATCAACTGGTGGCAACTCACCAGGCAATAGATCAGATGTGGAATCGCTCCCAACAGGGGCCGGTACAACCCCGTACCGGCCACTTATGAAACCTCATGGCTATTCTCTCCATAGCCTTTCACTACACGCGGTTGAAGCCAACCCGTGTGCAGTGAACTCCCTTGCCGGCGTTGTTGCGCCGGCTTTTTTATTGCGCGTTATTGCTGTATACCTCAAGGCCGTTAATGGAGATGGAGGTAATCGAGGTGTCCGTTACTTCCACTCCGGCACCCACTAAAAAGTATTGGGAATAATTTTCGGTGTATTCCCCGGCAGGGAATTCAGGGTTTGTGGAGCCAGGTAATACGGTTTTTTTCCTACTCACCTTAAATTCGCAAGCATCATAGGTCTTTCCACCACGCACCAGGCTCTTTATTCCAACAAATTGACGTGTAATGGTTTGCGTAGATTCAGTCCGGGTAATATTGAGTTCCGATGGCGAAAAACGGAGGGTAAAATTCAATTCTTCTACATGGTTAAAGGTTTCACTGGAATCCGTATTGGATGGAAAGCGAAAACGAATCAGGTTGCCCTGTGGATCATAGGTCCCGGTGTATGTCGAGTCTAACAAGACTTGCTCTGGCGGCGCATCGAATGCGGGGCTCTGGCTATATTGTGCAGATATATCAGCCACCGATTTTCCATCCGCATCCACCAGTATTTTCAGATTTCCCTCCCCAACCCAACTTGACGCGTTATCGGCCTGGTCATTTAAATAGAACTTCGTAGCGAGGTTGTATTTCTGCGTTAACACTTGCCCTTGTTCTGTTGCAGCGAGGCTCACATTTTCCAGTTCATGTTCAAGTAAATTGTGGTTTACCGTATCACCGGATGTCTTGATTGAATGGGTTTTTCTCACCAGACGAGTGCCTATTTCATAAAGTACCGGATTAAAACAAGCTTCCGCTGTTTCTTCCTGATCGCCGTTTGGCAGCGGGAATTTGTAATTCTCCTGCGCCAATAGAGCTGCGATTAAAGTTGGATAATCCAATGCTGCGGTCTGCTCAATTCCCCGACCTAACTGGTCGAGCAATTGGCCCCAAGCATCAGCAATCGCAAAGCTGCTATCGAAAGGTTTAAATTCCCCGGACGGAATGTCGTAACCGGTAAATGCAAAGAGCGCAAGCAATTGTTCCTGGGCATCGGAGAGAAGAGGCAGGACCGAGTCCACTGAACCTGTCTCATACCAGGCAGAAGGCAATTCACCGCTCGCTAATGCCAGCACCATGTCGGTTAATGGAGTGATATTGGCGCGACCCGCCTGGGTTGTTAACCCGTGCAATACAATTGCAGGGTTGCTTGATGCAGCACGCAATGCGCAGGGTAAATCCACCTCTGCAACCTTACCGGTAAACATGCCTTGTGCATCAGTCGTAACATCTTCAACAAAACCGGTGTTATTGGCGCAACTAGCCTCTACCGTTGCGCCGCTTAGTGGCGCCCCTATAGCAACCAGGCCGGTAACCGCCACCAGGCGTTTGGAAAACTGTACATTTAATTGGCAACTCGCCGTAATTGCGGTCGAGGTGTAAGTATTTTCAACCAGGCTACCCGCACCACACCCGGTAACGCTATCGATGTCATATCCCGGCTCAGGTTGCAGCACTGTAGTCCAGCTATCGCCGTGCAAAACAGTCGCTTTATCAACAGTAGCGCTACCACCAGGCCCGGTTATCACACTGACATCATACGAATTGCGGGAGAATTCAACATTGATGCTGCAATTGTTATTGAGGGCACCGGTAATAAATTTGGCACCTTGCAAGGTGCCGTTACAACCGGTGATATTTTTCAGGTTATAGCCTTCCGCAGGAATAATCGTAAAACTGGCCGAGCCACCCGTGGATACAGCTATAGCCATTGGCGATACCGAACCGCCAGTAGTTGCCACAACAGATGCTTCCACTTTAGGGTCCGAACTGGATCCACCACCACCGCCGCCTCCGCATGCTGTAAGGAAAAAGATCGCTGCCAGCCAGTAGATTCTATTAGTCATTATCAGATTCCATTTTTGTCGTTCAAATATGCAAGAGCCTAACGGAACCCCGCATTCTATAAAAGTCCCAGCAACTGTTTATTTTTGACCGAAAGGTAGTCAGCCCTGGTTCGAGTAAAAATCACCTAAACGGACTCCAAGGATCCCCTCCCTGATTTACGGTAAAACCAACGGATTTACCAGACTTAGCCATCTTAAGGGTTCGAATAAATTTAATCGGGCGCAAAACCAGAGGGAATCAACCAGTATGGGGCGGTAATAACTATAAACCGCTTGCAAGAGTTTTTAAGATGAGACACCTATGACCAGACCCGACACCAAACATAATCCAATTAACCGTCTAAACAGGCCCGGCCTGCTCAGCCTTGGCATATCGACGCTGGTGGTTGCCGCGATCACTAGCCTGAGCATCAATGCAATCGCCGCCGAAAAAACTATCGAGGTTTACACTACCGCTAAAGATTCAAACCAGCGGCTGAGCCTGAGCGATACACTTCACCTGAAACCGGCGCAGCAATACCCTGAAACTGATATTGCCGTGGTAGTAAACCCTGGCATTCGCTACCAAAAAATCCTGGGCATTGGTGGAGCGGTCACCGATGCAAGTGCCGAAGTCTTTGCAAATTTAAACCGCAAAAAACAGGACGAATTTTTACAAGCCTATTACGACACAGAAAAAGGCATAGGTTACACATTGCTGCGCACCACCATCCACAGTTCGGATTTCAGCAGCGGCAGTTACACTTACATCAAGGAAGGCGACAAGGCATTAACAACCTTCAACATCGACCACGACCGCCAATATCGCTTGCCGCTGATAAAAAAAATCATCGCTGCGGCCGGTGGTGCAATCACTACCTACGCCAGTCCCTGGTCCGCGCCGGCATTTATGAAAGACACCAACACCATGTTGCGCGGCGGAAAATTATTACCGGAATACAACCAGGCCTGGGCGCTTTACTTCACCAAATTTATTAAAGCCTACGAAAAAGCAGGTGTACCTATCTGGGGTTTAACCGTACAAAACGAACCTATGGCCAAACAAACCTGGGAATCCATGATCTATACCGCCGAAGAAGAGCGTGACTTCCTTAAAAATCACCTGGGCCCAACATTAAAAGCGGAAGGTTTGGGCGATAAAAAAATTATTGTGTGGGATCACAACCGCGATTTAATTACCCATCGCGCCCACACCATCATGGGTGACCCGGACGCGGCAAAATATGTATGGGGCATAGGTTTCCACTGGTACGAAACCTGGACCGGCGGCCAGCCAATGTACAGGAATGTGGCTGAAGTCAATAACGCTTACCCGCACGTAAATTTAATGCTCACCGAAGCCACAGTGGAAAAATTTAACCCGGAACGTTACCAGTATTGGCCGAACGGCGAGCGGTACGGTGATTCGTTAATAAATGATTTCAATGCAGGCGCTGTGGCCTGGACTGATTGGAATATTTTGCTGGATGACAACGGTGGCCCCAACCACGTCGGTAACTTCTGCTTCGCGCCGATCCATGCCAGCAGCAAGGGCGAATTAATTTATACACCGAGTTACTACTACCTCGGCCACTTTGCCAAATTTATCAAGCCCGGGGCCCGGCGTGTCAGTGCAATCACCAGTCGCAGTGTTTTGCAAACCACATCATTCATTAATGCCGATAATAAACTCGCCACCGTGGTCATGAACAACAGCGATACCGCCGTTTCCTACCGTTATTACATCGGCAATGCGGAAACCAATGTCACTATTCCTGCCCACGCGATCCAAACATTGGTTTATTGATTCAACTTATTTTGTACAGCCCGCCCTAGGCGGGTTTTGTATTTATTGGAACTTTACAAAAAATAATCCCGCCACGCGCCCCATCCCGCTGAATAACTGGCAAACTCTGGCGCACTTCCAAACTCTACCCAAAGGACAGTTGACATGAAAAAACTCGCGTTAATCGCCAGTGTGTTATTGCTTGGCGCTTGTGCAAACCCACCGACGCCGACCCATACCTTGAACAAGGAAAATATCCAGAAGCTAACCGGCATTACCCAGGGCCTGCCCGCTGAGCAGCAAGCGCGTTATGCGGCGCGCCACCCGGTAGAAACCCTGGCATTCTTTGGGATTAAACCGGGTGATATTGTGGTTGAGGTTTTACCGGGAGATGGTTGGTATTCAAAAATCCTCGTTCCTTATTTGGGTAAAAATGGCCAGTTGATCGGTGTTGATTACAGCATGGACATGTGGCCGAAATTCGGTAGCTGGGCCAATGTTCAATTTATCGAAGGGCGCAAACGCTGGCCTGCGGAATGGACAGCGAATGCAGCAACCTGGGGCGGCAATGATGGTGCCGCAGCGCAGGCCTACACTTTCGCAACCCTGCCGGCAGGCTTGACCGGCAACGTGGATTCGGTGCTGTTTATCCGCGCACTGCATAACCTTGCCCGCTTTGAAAATAACGGCGCCTACCTGACCCAGGCGCTCACTGAAACCAGGCGCATATTAAAGCCCGGCGGTACTGTGGGTGTTGTCCAGCACCTCATCAGTGAAGACCAGCCCGATGCGATGGCGACGGGGGAAACCGGTTATTTAAAGCGTTCGAAAATCATCGCCGTTATGGAACAAGCCGGTTTCGAATTGATCGGTGAAACTGACATCAACAAAAACCCCAAAGACAATCCGCAAGCCGGCGAAAATGTATGGCGTTTGCCACCCAGCCTGAACGCGCCGGAAACCGACAAACCTAAATATCAGGCGATAGGTGAGTCAAATCGGGTGACTTTGTTGTTCCGCAAAAAATAATATGCAGTAAAACCTGGAGCCAATCCCAGCGGGTTGGCTTTTTTTATTTAATGATTACAAAACACCAGCAATTCCGAAGGGCCGAGTTCGCGCACCTCGAGGTAATGGATGCCCGCACTGTTTTTCTTAATAATTTTATGGCTTCCCGGGTTGTTTCCCGGTGAGTAGAGCCCGGCGGCGACTTCGGTATTTAACACCAGGGTCATACTGCTACCTACGGGATTCAATGCTGCATCAACCAGGATATCGGCCCCGCGTTTGGCTGTGCCGTGGGGGTTTAACACGACCAGGCACTCTTCATCATCCAGAATGCGCGACCACGCAATAATTTCACCCTCGTTATAAACAGCGAAAGGCAAATTTAAAAATGAAATGGGGCGCAGGTATTGCCTTCCCACGCGCAGTGCGGGAAATAATGCGCGCGTATTGGCCATGGCGCTGATGCGCAAATAGGCCGGGCTTTCCGCATCAAAACAATGGTGCCCTTGCGTACCGAAAGGGCCAAAGCCCGGCAATGTTGCGTCAGTGGTGCCCGCAACAATATCCAGGCCGGCCAATCCGCTTTTGCGCGGATGTTCAGGGCCGAATAAGGTTTCGCGCAAATAGCGATCATTGGAACCAAAGCCCTGCAACCAGATTCTTTCATGAATTTCCGGCCCTCCCAGACTTTGTTCGGTACCGTAATAAACGCAGGGAATTCCCAAGGTAAATAATTGCAAGCCAACGCCCGCAGCAACCTGGTGCGGCGAAACAGCCTCAGCGGAAAAGCGCAATTTTTTTCCAAACACATGATCATGGTCATCCAGGATGGAAACATGTTTTGCACCTACCGCGCGATGCGAACCCATTACCGCATTACCCGGATCAAAACCGGCAAAATAATCCGCCGGATTCTGTAAACCTTTGGCGACCTGGTTCAGGGTCACGCGCATATTGCCGATATCCAGGGCCGCATTTAAATTGCGCTGCAATACATCCAGGTACCGATTCTGTTCAAAATCACCACCGGCGATTTCACCCACCAGGAAAAAATCATGCTTGCCGATATTTGCCGCGAATTCCTTAATGGTTCCGCAAAAATTGCGCGCCTGCTCAAACGAAACATGTTTAAGAGTATCCATACGGAAACCGTCACAATCCGTTAGGGCGATCCAATATTTATAACAGCGCGCCAAATTAGTCATCACGCCGGGGTTATCCAGGGCAAAATCCTTTAACGTAATAAAATCCGTGCGCTTGTGTTCGGCGTTGGGGTCATCAACATCACCCGCGCCTAAATTACCCGCGCCTGCGCGCGTATAGACATCCGGATGTTGTAATTCCATTGGCCACACACCGTCGTCAACATGAGTGATGGTGGCGATATCCTCACCCTGCGGATCGCGCCATGCGCCGAAGTCATATTGCTGCGCGGTGTAATGCGGCTGATATTTTCCGCCGGGCAAATGCGGGGGATAAGTCCAGTTCTCACCCGAATGATTAAAAATAATATCCAGGATCACACGCATTCCTTTAGCGTGAGCCAACGTAATTAAATCGACCAATGCCTGGCGATCACCGAAATGCGGATCCACTTCGAGGAAATCCTGGATGCCGTAACCGTGGAATGAATTCATGTGGCCGCGCTGTTTAAACACCGGGCTCAACCATATGCAGGTAATGCCGAGGTGTTTTAAATAATCGAGCTTGGATGCGACACCTTGCAGCGTGCCACCCTGCCAGCGTTCACCACCGGATTGCGACCACAAATCCCAGCGCCAATCGGCGGGGCGCGCCGCCGCCAGGTTGTGGCGATCCACCATCGGACGTAACGCCTCCTGTCCATCGCTAAAGCGATCAACCAATAAAAAATACAAGGTTTCATTGCGCCAATCCGCAGGCGAGGGAAAGTAATTGATACGCCGAGGTAAATTTACGCTGGTGATGGAATCCGGGCGCGACGCCAATAATTGTTGCTGGGTGAATGACATGGAAATCTCCTTCGGCAAGTGCCATTTTCCAGGTTGGAGGTATTTAACTCTAGCACCGCTCTGGTGACGGGCACTGGCCTGACTGTAGCATTCACCGGTTAGCAGTTCAGTGTAAAAATACCATCACTTCCTTATGGCGTCCTTCTTTTACTTTCCCTTGTAAATCAATCATTCTGAATTAAGGACTTTCTTCTTCGTTGCCGGCATCTTCTTGTTCGGCTCTTTTTGAGTTGGCACGGCGAACGCCTTAACCTTATTCAATATTAAAGATGCTTTGGCTTTTGCTTTCGCTTCCTGATCATTTCTCAGGTTTTTCATCATCTTCCTCCGTTTGCTTTTCCATGCTTTTTTTGTCAATGGGCCCGTTATAAGTTCCACCTTCATCATCAGGGGTATAGATTGGTGTTCTATTCTTCTTTAGCATTTTTCTAAGTTTTTCTTTTAAATAGATTTCTTCAGATGTAGAACCATTATCGTTACTCATGCTGTTACCTCATTTGATAATTTTGTACAAATAATCGGGAAAGTGTTCTGCACCAGTAGTTTTAACATAAGTAAAATCAAGACTTTCGTAATATGACACCAAAGTGGGGATTGGTCTCATGATCCTTATTTCTTTGGCACCGAGTATTCCTGCATAGGCCGTAGCATTCATGATTGTTATTGGAACCACCCGATTGGGACCAAGCGGATTTCCAACACGAGGCGCCCCTTCTATTAGCTCAATACGTAATCGTGTACTGGCAAAGGATGGCCTTCCGTAAGACAGACCACATAATGAACCTTTGAACCAAACTGACAGTTCAAACCTGTTTGGGTGACGCTGCCTATATATTTTGGCAGCTTCATCCCAACTCCATTCAGCTCGTGGTCGAGAACACCGCATATCCAGCCAACTACGGGATGCAACTAATGCTTTGTCGTCTATGTCACCAAGGGCAATGCTACCTGAATCCTGATAATAATCTCTAAGTGTTTCCTGAGTTACTTCCCTGGCAATTACACGTAACCGCTCATATCTGTTCTGTGCGTGCGCATATCCTAAATTCATCGACATAAAAAATTCCTTCGTTGTATGCAATGATAAAATTATCAAGCGCTTAACCTACCACGAGAAAACTGTATAAATCATCAGCTTCTTCACACTTTTTAACATGGGAATTGAAGCGTTTATGATCAAGAACTGCAAACAACAATCGAATGCAGTGTAAAGCCTGTTAAGAAGGCACAAGATGCTAATTTATTTTATGGCGGAAAGCGCTTCCTGTATCGTCTATAACCATTGGATGAAATTAATCATAGGAAGCAAATAACAATGGCAAAAAAACATGGTGAATGACGAGAAAATTTCCGGGTTGTTTATCAGCTTGCGTACCGCCCTTGCGCGCGCGGTGTCACGCATGGTACCGCCCAGGGAAGTGGAAGATATAGTGCAGGAAACCTATGTGCGCGTGTGCCAGGTTGAAAACCGCGATGAGATTCAATATCCGCGGTCGTTTATGTTGCGCACGGCACAAAACCTGGCATTGGATCACCTGAAAAAAGCAGAAACACGCCTTACGGTTAGCCTGGATGAGGGTGATGATGACACAGTACCTGAATTTACCAGCCATCCTGACGACACATTTGAGCGTGTCGCGGCCAACCAGGAATTCAGCCATTTTTGCGAAGCGGTACGGCAGCTACCGCTGCAATGTCGCAAAGCGTTTGTCTTGAAAAAAGTCTACGGCTATTCGCAACGGGAAATAGCAACCCAATTGCGCATCAGCGAAAACACGGTAGAGAAACATATCGCAACCGGACTTAAACGTTGCGCACAATTGATGGCGGCGCGCCGGAACGCTGCAACAGACCCGGCACAACCATTGCCCACAACAGGGGGCAAACTATGAGCAATATCATCGAATTTCCAAACAGGGACAATATTGAAGACGAAGCAAGCCTGTGGATTGCGCGGCTGGATCGCCAACTCACCAGCGATGAACGCCATGCACTGCAAGAATGGCTCGCCGCCAATGATATGCACCGCAAGGCGCTGCTGGAAATGGCTGAGTTGTGGGACAAAATGGATAGCCTCGCACGCCTGGCTGATTTATTTCAGGCCCCGGTAAACAATCGCGCAATGCAACCGCATTTGAATGGGACCATTTTTTACGGAGCCGTGGCCGCATCCCTGGTTTTCCTGCTGGTTTTCATCGGCTGGAATTTTATGTCCTTACCATCCACCCCTGCTATGGTTGATGGTATTTACGAAACGGCGATAGGCGAACAATCCAATGTCAATTTGCCGGATGGATCACAATTGGTACTTAATACCAATAGCCGTGTCGCGGTGGAATACAGTGATGGTCACAGGTTATTTTTTCTGGAGCGCGGGGAAATAAATATTGAAGTGGCTCACGACCCATCGCGCCCGCTGAGTGTTATCGCTCGCAATAAAATCGTACAAGCCGTCGGCACTGCCTTTAATATACGAATTTATAATGACCAGGAGGTGGCCTTGTTAGTGACCGAAGGCAAAGTATTGGTTGCGCAAAATATTGCATCAAAAGCTGCCCATGCCATCAAACCAAAACGTTTGCCTGGCAATTCGCTCGCTGTTTCCAAAGGCGAGAAAATTTTACTGGGCACGCCCGATCAAAAAATTGCAAAAGTGAATGAAAGCGAAATACTTACCAGCCTGAGCTGGCGCGAAGGAAAATTGGTTTTTCGCGGGGAGACACTCGAACAAGCCGTGCGTGAAATTAACCGCTATACGCCGGTGCAATTTGAAATTAATGACCATGGGCTCAAACAAAAACGTATTGCCGGTTTATTCAAGGCAGGCGATGTGGATGGCTTGCTCGCGGCCCTTGAACAAAACTTCAACATCGCCCATGAGCATGCCAATAATAAAATTCGCCTCTACCGCCGCCAATCGCGATAAAGGCAACCTGACCATAAGGCGCTTCAATTAGTTTTCAATAAAAAAACGTTTACATTCCCGATTCTTTTCAAATTCCATTGCCGTTGACACATAAAGTGGCTTGTTGCGCAACGCACAAGCCTTTATGCTCGCCCGGCATACAGAAAAACTGGCGCGAATAATTACCGCATTAACCCAAGAAGCGACAATAACAAACAAAAAAATGCAAACGTTCCGAATGAGATGGCGGAAAAAAATAACCGGCTCGTCTATTAAGCACGCGGGCACGACGCTCGCCGCTGAAATTAACGAGCAGGCAATTTTCCAATTTTTGGTCGTTGCCATCCTGGCCGGAACAACTGTGCCTGCATGGGCGCAAAATACTGACCCGAATAAAATTATCCTGTTCGATATTCCTCAGCAACGCGCAGATCTTTCGCTCACCGAGTTTGCCGAACAAGCGGATATCACCTTGATTTTTCCGTTCGATGAAGCAGCGCAAAACACTACCAGTTCCCTGGTGGGTCGCTATTCCATCGTTGAAGCAGCAAGGTTATTGGTTGCCAATACTGACCTCCGGGTGACGGTTGATGCGAAAGGTCTGCTGACTATTACGCCCGTTGATTCCCATGAGGAGTTGGACCCAATGCATAAAAAAAACAAACTCAGCGCGCTTATCGGCCTGCTCACGTCATTTGCCGGTGCGCAGGTAATTGCACAAAGCGCGGCACCTGCCGGCGCCAGTGATCAAGTTGAAGAATTAATGGTGACCGGTATTCGCGGCAGCTTGCAGCGCTCAATGGATGTCAAGCGCGCATCGGGCGGTGTGGTCGATGCCATTTCTTCCGAAGATATCGGCAAGTTTCCCGATACCAACCTCGCTGAATCCTTGCAACGCATTACCGGCGTTTCTATAGATCGCTCCGGGGGTGAGGGCCAACTGATTACCGTGCGCGGTTTTGGTCCGGAATTTAACACAGTGTTAATTAATGGCCGGCAGATGGCCACGGAAAATTTATCGCGCGCCTTCAGTTTTGATACGGTCGCGTCTGAATTGGTGAGCGGGCTGGAAGTACATAAAACCTCCACCGCCACAATGCAATCCGGCGGCGTCGGTTCAACAGTCAATGTGAAAACGGCGCGCCCGTTCGATATGGGCGGGTTCAAAGTAGCCGGCAGTATTAAAGCCGCGCTGGAAGAAAACAGCGATGAAACAACGCCGCAAATTTCCGGTTTAGTGAGCAACACCTTCAATGAAGATACCCTGGGTGTGCTGCTCGCGGTATCCCACCAGGAACGCGATACCCGATTAAACCAGGCACAGTTGGATGGCTGGCTGGAAAACGTCGGTATTCCAACCAGTGAATTAAATGGCGGCGCAGGCGTTCCTGCCGGCACTACAATTTTTTCGCCGCGCAATTATGATCATAAGGTTACCTTTGAAGAACGCACGCGCACTAACGCATCACTGGTGCTGCAATACGCCGCGAGCGATAACCTGACGCTGACTGCCGACGCAATCTATTCCGATTTTGATATTGAAACCAATGCGCTTTCCTATGGCCATTGGTTTACCGCACCGAATATTACCGATGCAGTGACTGACGAAAACGGCACCGTGATTGACCTGCGGCAGGAAGTCGGACTGGCAACCGATATGCACGCGAAAAAATTTGATCGCCTCACCGATAATTCGTTGCTGGGGATTAATGCGGATTGGCAAGTCAATGACCATTTGAATTTAAATTTCGACGCAACGTTTTCCAAAGCCGAACGCGAGCCGAATAACGGTGGCGGCGACCAATTGTCATTAATCGGTTATGCCAACCGGGTGCGCTTCCAGGTGGACGATAATATCCTTCCCTATGCGAGCGAATTTGAAACTGCCGACCCGGGTATTTTTTCCGGCCAGCAGGAATTGGACGGTACCGCGTATCGCGACCCGAGCGCGCCGGATTATGTTCCGCCGGCCGGGGTCAGTGATTTCCTCGATAAAGCCAACAGTCGCGCGCATGTTATGTTGCGCCGCGGCTGGGCCGTTGAAGATGACATCAATCAATTCAAAATGGACGGGACCTGGGATGAGGGCAGCGGTGCAGGTTTGGTAAAAATCAAATTCGGTACGCTGTTTTCAAGCGAGGAAAAGGCATTGGAGCGCTGGGATAACGAAGGCGTCGGGATTCACTGTACGTTTTGCGGATACCCGGATTCACCGGTGATTCCAGCGGATATGCAATATATTTTTGACGCGGGTGATGATTTCCTCAGTGATGTCAGCGGCAGCGGCCGTATGCCGACCCAATGGTTGGCACACGATGGCGAAGAACAATTCGCATACCTGGAAAGCGTGAGCGGCAGGAATTTTGATGCGGTAAAACGCGATAATTCATTCGTGGTTGAAGAGGACACTATCGCGTTTTATCTCGAAGCGGATTTTGCGGGCGAACTCGCCGGTATGCCGGTGTCCTCCACCGCCGGTGTACGGGTTGAATCAACCGATGTCACAGTCACCGGCACCGAAGCGCCGGTGACGGGCCTGCGCATCCTGGATGAAACGGAAATGCTCGCCGAATTCGGCGCGGCGCAAGCAATAGATGTCGATAGTAGTTACGATGCAATTTTGCCGAACATGAGCATCAAACTGGATATTACCGATGACATGATCGTGCGTGCCGCCGCCTCCAAAACCTTGACGCGTCCCACGCTGACCAGCATGGCGCCGGTGACCGTTATTACCACTACCCGCCAGGGCGGCAACCTTACCTCCACCAGTGGTAATGCAGCGTTAAAACCGTTTGAATCGGATAACTTCGACCTGTCCTGGGAATGGTATTACGGTGAAGCCAGTTATGTTTCCGCCGGCTATTTCAAAAAAGATGTGGCTAACTTTATTGTAAACACTATCGCCGACAAAACCTTTACCCTGCCCAATGGCAACCCACTGCTGGACCCTTCCACAGGTTCGGACCCCGGTGCGGCCGATGCGAGCGATTCCGTTGCCGTGTTTAAAAATACCTTACCCAATAATGGTGAGGACGCGATTGTGGATGGGGTGGAATTGGGAATCCAGCATACCTTTGGCGAAAGCGGGTTCGGGGTAATGCTTAACACCACCATGGTAGACAGCGATGCGGATTTGGACCCGGCCGATGTCACCCAGGTATTTGCACTGACCGGTTTAAGCGATTCCATGAACCTCGTCGGTTTCTACGAACAGGGCCCGGTGCAAATCCGGTTGGCATACAACCAGCGTGATGAGTTCGTACAGTCACTGACGCAATCCAACGGCAACGGCCCGACATTGGTGGAGGATTACGAACAGTGGGATTTAAGTGCGAGTTATGACATCACCGATGAAATCACGGTGTTTCTGGAAGGCATTAACCTCACGGAGGAATATGTGCATAAACGCGGCCGTTACGAAAACCATTTGTTGTTGGTTGAAGACAGTGGCCGCCGTTGGGCCTTGGGCTTGCGTGCGAGTTTTTAAACCCTATGAATAAACCTGTTTCATCCATTGTGGTTGTCGGTGGCGGCACGGCGGGTTGGATTACCGCCGGCCGCATAGCCGCGCAGCATTGCCGTGGGGCGAACAGCCCCGTTCAAGTCACACTGGTGGAATCACCGAACATTCCGATCATTGGTGTGGGTGAAGGAACCTGGCCCACCCTGCGTTCCACCTTGATGAAAATGGGTGTGGGTGAAACAGATTTTATCCGCGAGTGCGACGTGTCTTTTAAGCAAGGCGCCAGGTTCGCGCGCTGGGTAACGGGCGCACCCGACGATTTTTATTACCATCCGCTTATGCTGCCGCAGGGTTTTGGTAAAACCAATTTGGTCGCCCACTGGCAACAACAACGGCGACAAAATCGCCTGGATGGATCCTTCTCCGCCGCAGCCTGTTTCCAGGAGGCGATTTGCGAGCAAGGCCTGGCGCCCAAATTAATCAGCACCCCGGAATATAATTCCGTCGCAAATTATGCTTACCATTTAAATGCGGCAAAGTTTTCCCAATTCCTGCAACGGCATTGCTGCGAAAAATTGGGGGTTCGCCACGTCCTCGCCGATGTAATCCATATTAATTCCGATGGGCAAGGAGATATTACGTCTGTCACGACAGCACAGGCAGGCAATATCACCGGCGATTTATTTATCGATTGCACCGGCTTTTCCTCGCTACTGCTGGGGCAGCATTTACAAGTTCCGTTTATTGACCGCAGCGATATTTTATTTATTGATCGAGCGCTCGCTGTGCAAATTCCCTACGAACACGAAGATTCACCTATCGCCTCACATACGATTTCCACAGCGCAAAGCGCCGGCTGGATTTGGGATATAGGCCTGCACCACCGACGCGGCATCGGCCACGTTTATTCCAGCCGGCACACCAGCGAAGAACGCGCGGCTGAAGAACTGGAAAATTACATCGGCCCGGCATTCAAACACGCCAGTGTGCGCAGTATTCCCATCCATTGCGGGCACCGGGCAATATTCTGGAAAAATAATTGCGTTGCGGTCGGGCTTTCTGCGGGCTTCCTGGAGCCTCTGGAAGCATCGGCATTGGTGTTGGTGGAATTATCCGCAAATTTTATTGCCGAACAATTGCCCGCGTGCCGGGCGGTAATGGATATAACCGCTAAACGATTTAATGAAACCTTCCAATACCGCTGGCAACGCATTATTGATTTTTTAAAGTTACATTACGTTTTAAGCCAGCGTACCGATAACGATTTCTGGATCGATAATCGCGCCCCGGCAAGTATTCCGCAAAGCCTGCAAGAACTGTTGGAACTCTGGCGTTACCGGGCACCGGGCGATCTCGATTTCAGCAGCAATAACGAGGTGTTCCCCGCCGCCAGCTACCAGTACGTACTTTATGGAATGGGGTTTGAAACAGATTTTACCTATCACCCCCATTTATTGGATGACGCCGAACTCGCACAGGCCCAATTTATAAAAACGCAAAAAAATATCGCGCAAGCCCTAAGCAGTTTGCCAAGCAACCGTGATTTATTGAATAAAATCCACGCCTACGGATTACAAACCATCTAGGGAATTTACCATGCCGCATTTTGTTGCCCTGCATAACCATTTACACCAATCCATGTCTATCGACACAAGTAAAATTGAAGCCCAGGGCGCGAATGAGCGCATGGTGCCGGTAGTCCTGGGGGAGTTTTTAAAATTGGTGGTGGATTTTCCCATCGTCTTTACCAAAAGCGCCGAGACCGGCCAATTCCTTGCCGTCGCGCTCCTGGGCTTTGAAGCCAACGAGAATTTGTTTTGGCAAGATCAGCAATGGCAGAGTATTTATGTACCCTTGAACATCCATCGCCAACCGTTTTTTGTGGGCAAGGAAAATGAACAATCCATTATTTGCATTGATACCCAAAGCCCCTGTGTTGCCGATAACAGGTGCCATGAAATTTTATTTGATGACCAGGGAAACGATTCGGCTTATTTGCAAAAAATAAAAAGCCAATTGGCCCACCTGCTGGATGGCGAAGCAAAAACCGCACGCTTTACGCGCGCCTTATTGGAGTTAAATTTAATTATGCCTATGACGCTGGATATTCAATTTGCCGACCGGCAGGAACAGCGTGTACAAGGTCTCTATACCATTAATGAAGAACGCCTGGCGCAACTGGATGCCGAGCAAATGTTACAACTGCAAGCGCAGGGATATTTACAACCGATTTACACCATGATCGCCTCGCTCGGGCAAATTTATGCATTGATCCAAAAGAAAAACGAGCGCCTGGGATATGTCTGACATCAACCCGGATTTCCAGGTGCGGGTGGAATATATCGGTAATGGAAAAAACCCGTTGCTCATCATTGATAATTTCCACTTGGCCCCGGAGCTGTTACGCAAGCAGGCAGAAACAGGGTCGCCCTTTGTGGCCCAGGCCAGCGATTTTTATCCCGGCCTGCGCAAACCGGTTGGCGGCACTTACCCTGTCGATTGCCTCGCCGCGATAACACCTATCGTAAAAAAGACTTTTGCCATTGCCGATGAACTCCTGTCGCAGCCGATCCTCTGCGCATTTTCATTGACCACTACGCCACCCGGGCAACTGCGCCCGATCCAATCGGTTCCCCATATCGATACCCATGACCCGCATCAATTCGCACTGGTTCATTACCTCTGTGCTGAAACCTATGGGGGGACTTCCTTCTACCGTCACAAATCCACCGGCTTTGAATCCATTACCGGGGCGCGGATGCAGGCCTATTTCAAAACCCTGAAACAAGAAGTGATGGCGGAAGGCAAACGCGAATTCGGCTATATCGATGGCGATACCCGTTTGTTTGAACACATTGCCCAGGTTCCGTTGAAATTTAACCGGGCGGTGATTTACCGCAGCAACCAACTGCATTCGGGCGATATCCACCCGGCACTGGGCCTTTCCGCAGATCCGCGCCATGGGCGCCTGACGGTCAACAGCTTTTTCCGGTTTGCGCGATAAGTTTCACCTGGCGCATTACCCCTGCAAGACGTGCCTCTATCCAAAAAATTCAACCAATTTTCCTGCCCAATCCACCAATGTGTGCTCGATTACACGGTGAAGTGCCCGCCGGTAGCTTGTTTTTAGGCAGTAAACAGGCCTAATATGTAACCGATTACAAACAAAAGCTTATCGGTTGGCCTATCACAATAAAATCCGGGTGCGTTCTCTTCTCCAGAACCCCCCGCCTGGCGGCAACCGGGCCTTTTGCAATAATCGCGGTCCATAACACCAATCAAAACTCCGCACCTCACAGTGTGACTTAGGGGCGAAGGGCGCTCTTTGATGTCGGCAAAGCGCCTTGCACGGATTTTCAGCGCCTGTGCCTGAACTGACAGGATGTCTACGCCAAAAAGCCAAATTGCCCGACCCCGATGGGTTGATCGCAATTTGATAACAATAACCATCATTCGCAGCAACGCCATCCACTGGCGGCCTGTTGCAAGAAGGAAATGCTATGAAAAACCTGAAAGCTCTTAAAACCCCCTTTATTCGCAAAACTGCCCTTGCGGCCCTGGCAGCGACAATGGTTGCTCCCGCGTTTGCCGGCTGGAGCGTTAGCGGCTCCCAGATGCTGGACCCCAGGGGCAATAGCTTTGTGTTCCGCGGCGTTAACCACGCCCACGCCTGGTATCCGGACCGGCTTAACCAATCCCTGCGCGATATAGCGGCAACCGGTGCTAACTCGGTGCGGGTGGTACTTGCCAACGGAACCCAATGGACACGTACCGGCGGCGCGGAGGTGACCAATATCATCAACCAATGCAAGGCCAATAAACTGGTATGCGTATTGGAAGTGCACGACTCCACCGGCTATGGCGAAAGTTCGGCGGCCACCCATATCAGCCGCGCCACCGAATATTGGTTAAGCAGCGATATCAAGGCCGCCATTACCGGCCAGGAGGATTATGTAATCGTGAATATTGCCAACGAGCCGTTCGGCAATAACACCTCGGCCTCTACCTATGCCAGTGACACCATCACCGCCATCCGCGCCCTGCGCGGCGGTGGCTTGACCCATATGTTGATGGTGGATGCCGCCAACTGGGGCCAGGATTGGCAAAACGCCATGCGCGATAACGCCCCGACAATGTTCGCCGCAGACTCGTTGAAAAACACCGTTTTCTCCGTGCATATGTATGAGGTGTATGACACCGCCGCCAAGGTGCAAAGTTACATGAGCAGCTTCCAGACCCGCGGCCTGCCGCTGGTGGTGGGTGAATTCGGTGGCGAACACGGCGGGAAAAACGTCGCGGAAGACGCGATCCTGCAATACGCGCAGGACATGGGCATCGGCTACCTGGGCTGGAGCTGGTCAGGCAATGGCAGTTGTTGTGTAAATTTGGACATAGTGAATAACTGGAATGCCGCATCCCTCAGCACCTGGGGTGATTTCCTGGTCAACAGTACCAACGGCATCCGCGCCACATCGCGCCTGGCAACCCATTTTGGTACTACACAAAGCTCATCCAGCAGTGTGCGCTCCAGTGTTGCGCCAAGCAGCTCGTCCGTGCCTTCATCGGTTGCGCCCGGTTCCTCCAGCGTACAGTCCAGCTCATCTTCCGCCAATAACACCGGCGGTACCTGCAATTGGTATGGCAACCGCTACCCGATTTGCGTAACCCAGGCCTCCGGCTGGGGTTGGGAAAACCAGCAAAGCTGCGTGGGCCGTACCAGTTGCGCGGCCTTGCCCGCTCCCTGGGGCGTTGAAGGCGGAACAACCTCAAGCCTGGCGCCTTCATCCAGCAGTCGCAGCCCAAGCAGTGCACCGGTAGTTTCCAGCAGTTCCAGCAGTTCCAGCAGTTCCAGCAGTTCCAGCAGTTCCAGCAGTTCCAGCAGCGTGAATAACGGAACCGGCAACTTGACTTGTACCTACGTCGTTTCCAATTCCTGGGGTTCCGGTTTTACCGGGGCGATCCGCGTCACTAATACCGGCACCGGTACCAAATCCGGTTGGACGGCGAGTTGGCAATACAGTGGCAGCAACCGCATTACCAGCTCCTGGAATGCCAGCGTTACCGGCAGCAACCCCTATAGCGCAACTAGCCTCGGCTGGAATAACAGCATAGGCGCAGGCCAAACGGTAGAGTTCGGATTCCAGGGCAACACCAATGGCGGTAGCGTTGAAAAACCGGCCGTCACCTGTAAATAATCCGGCTTAGCCAAAGAAATCGCCCGCGGATAGCGGGCGTTTTTTATATTTTTAAATGATTTTCAATAATTCTTTCAAATCACTCACATGCCGCCGGCTGATGACCGGACGCATTTCCGTATCCGCCAGGCGCACCTGGTATTGCCCCTGGCTGGTGCGCTCCAGCGCTTCAATATGTTTGATGGAAACGAGTGAGTTGCGATGGATACGCACAAAGCGCCCGGCGAATTCCTCTTCCAACTCTTTCAAGGTTTCATCCAGTAAATGCTCGCCGTTACGATGGAAAACCGTTACGTATTTGTGATCGGCGAGAAAATAGCGAACATCGTCCAGGGGAATTAATTCCACACCGCGCCGCGTTTTCGCACTGATGTGGGAACGCTGGTTTTCTTTTTTGGTAACCGGATGTTGTTGCGCGGCGACGCGCTGGATTTTATTGAGCTTGGTCGCCTTTTCCAGCACTTGCAGCAGTTGCTCGGCCTTTACCGGTTTGAGCAAATACCCCACCGCGTTAGTGCCAAATGCATCCAGCGCGTATTGATCGTAAGCGGTGCAAAAAATAATAGCCGGCGGATCTTCCAGTGCCGCAATATCGCGTGCGAGTGACAAGCCGTCGCGCCCCGGCATCTGGATATCCAGCAGCACTATATCCGGGTCGTGCGCCGCAATGGCGGCCATGGCGTCCTCGGCACCCTCCGCTTCGGCGGCGACAGCAAATCCCTCCATTTTTTCCACCATACGCACCAGGCGCTGCCGGGCCAGGAGTTCATCGTCAACAATCAATACATCCATAATTATTTTCTCTGCGGATGATTTGAAAAAATATCTTATCGCCGGGCTTACACAGCTCTCACACTGTCAGGGGACAAAATATGTAGGTTGTAAATATGCCGTTTTCCGCACTGCTGGACAGGCGTGCGGCGTTGCCAAAGTGTGCAGTTAACCGGCGGCGGATATTATCCAACGCCATGCGGTTATGGCGCTGGGAGTGCTCGTGGTTTCGCACATTTTTTTTAACCAATACATAGGGATTGCTGATCACGATGCTGAGTTGCTTATCGTTCTGCGATACCTTGATGGTAATTTTCCCGCCCTTGGGCATAGGCTCAACCCCATGGAAAATGGCATTCTCAACCAGGGGTTGCAGCATCAGGCTCGGAATCTTTACCTCACTATTGTAGCTACCGATTTGCCAATCCACCTGCAAGCGCCGCCCCAACCGCAACTGTTCAATGTCCAGGTAGTGTTTGCACAACGTCAGTTCACGTTCCAATGGAATCAGGCTCGGTTCGGCGAGGCTTGCGCGAAACAGTTCGGACAAATCCTCCACCACCCGTTCGGCCGTATCCGGCTCAGTGCTGATCAGGCTGGCGATCGCATTCATGCTATTGAATAGAAAATGCGGGCGGATGCGCGATTGCAGCGCCTGGATGCGCGCCTGCATTTCCGCTTGCTGCTGGTTGCGCAATTGCTGTTGCAAATACAGGTAACGCAGCAAAATGCCCGAGAGGATCGCCGCGATCGCCAAATTATCCAGCAGCAACCAATAATCAAAACCGAATTGATGGTCCGCAACAAAGACCAGGCCGCTGGTGCCATAAATTATCCACTGCCCCAGCACCGATAACACCAGCGTGATCAGCAATACCACCGCATAACTGACAATGCCCGCCTTCACCTGGGTTTGCAGCCCCAGCCAAAACCGCATGCGGCAGAGCGCAATCGCGCTGAATAAGACAATCCACTGCACTTGTACGGAAATCAGCGCAAGCTTGTCCCAACTGAAAAACTGCAAGCCCGATGAGGCGCTTATGGTCAGCAACAATGCCAGCAGCTCGGCCACCAATACCAACAGGAATACCGCCTGGCTATTGCACAGGTCGGGCAAAAAGGGATTGGCGGGCTCGCGCGGCTCGACGCGGGTATTTTTGACCCTCGGTCCTGACATAGATCCTCAGCGTAAATCCGTCATGGGTTAAATTAGCAAGCGCCTACGGCGACTTATTCCCGGCACCTTGGGCTATAATGCGCGGCCCGCGGCGCACCGGTCGTTTCAGGTTGCGAATCTTAGCCTAGCTGCGCCAAGCATCTCTTTCATTATTTTCAGATTGTGGACATTTCCTCATGAGCCAGAATGACCAGCCCATCAAACCCTGGGGCGGCCGCTTTAGTGAAGCGACCGATGCTTTCGTCGAACGCTTTACCGCTTCTATCGGTTTTGATTACCGCCTCTACCACCACGATATTAATGGCTCTATCGCCCACGCGACCATGCTCGCCAAAGTGGGTGTGCTGACCGAGGCAGAGCGCGACCAGATTATTGCCGGCCTCGAAGAAATCCGCGCGGAAATTGTCGCCGGTAAATTTACCTGGTCCGTGAGCCTGGAAGATGTGCACATGAACATCGAGGCACTGCTCACCCAACGTATCGGTATCACCGGCAAGAAACTTCATACCGGCCGCTCGCGCAACGATCAAGTCGCAACCGATATTCGCCTGTATATGCGCGACGAAATCGATGCGATCGCCAAAGAACTCACGCGCCTCCAGCAAGGTATGCTGGGCCTGGCCGAGGCCAACGCCGATACCATCATGCCCGGCTTTACCCATTTGCAGACCGCCCAACCGGTAACCTTTGGCCATCACCTGCTCGCCTGGTTTGAAATGCTGCAACGCGACCATGGCCGCCTGCTGGATTGCCGCAAACGCATAAACCAGTCGCCGCTCGGTGCGGCGGCGCTGGCGGGAACCACCTACCCAATTGACCGCGCCTACACCGCGCAATTATTGGGGTTTGATGCCCCCACCGAAAACTCCCTGGATTCCGTCAGCGACCGCGACTTCGCCATCGAATTTTGTGCCTTCGCCAGCATCCTGCTGACACACCTGTCGCGCATGAGCGAAGAACTGGTGCTCTGGACCTCGTCGCAATTCAAATTCATCGACCTGCCCGACCGTTTCTGTACCGGCTCTTCCATCATGCCGCAGAAGAAAAACCCGGATGTGCCCGAACTGGTGCGCGGCAAGACCGGCCGCGTGAACGGCCATTTGATCGCCTTGCTGACGCTGATGAAATCCCAACCCCTGGCCTACAACAAGGACAACCAGGAAGACAAGGAACCGGTATTTGATGCGATTGACACCGTAAAAGATTGCCTGCGCGCCTTCGCCGATATGGTGCCCGCCATCCAGCCGCGCACGGCGGAAATGTATGAGGCGGCAAAACGCGGTTTTTCCACCGCAACCGATTTGGCGGATTACCTGGTCCGCCGCGGCGTGCCGTTCCGCGATGCCCATGAAATCGTCGGCAAATCCGTGGCCTACGGTGTGCAAACCGGCAAGGATTTGTCCGAGATGAGCCTGGCGGAACTGCAACAGTTCTCCACTGCCATCGAACAGGACGTTTTCGCGGTATTAACCCTGGAAGGGTCAGTCGCCGCGCGCAACCATATTGGGGGCACCGCACCGGTACAAGTCAGGGCCGCCGTGGAGCGCGCCAGGGCCAGCCTCGCCAGCCGCGAGTAAACTCCTGGCTAAAGCGCCGCTCCGCGTAACCGGAGCGGCGTATAAACCCGCAAAAACAGACCTGCTTCCTATCCAGCTTGCCTTTAATAATCATCCAGCTTGCCTTTAATAAGGTGCACCACTCATCCGCTTTGGCACCTTTATCGTTGTTTTGAGTCTTGTGTCGCTGGTATTAGCGCCAGTATGAACTAGTCTTTACACTTGGCAGTCTATTTTTTCGCCACATCATTGCGAGGCTCTGATAAGGGATATGGGTAGAAAAACGTTGCATCCGGGAGATTCCAAAGAGGCATTAGCAGCAAAAATCCAATTGCTGGAACAGGAACTCGCCTCGCTGAAACAGAGCCTGCAAGCCGGGCAAGCCCTCGCCAACGAGCATCACACCCGCTACCAATATGCAATGGAAGCCAGCAATGACGGTATTTGGGATTGGGACCTGCTCACCAACAAAATCTATTTCAGCCGCAGCTATTTGCGCATGCTCGGTTACGATTACGAAGACTTGCCCGGCAACCTTAAAACCTTGCAGGATTATTTTATCCATCCCGAAGACCTGGACGACATGCTGCATGAGTACCAGGCCGCCATCGATAACAAACGTGAATCACTGCAATTGCAATTTCGCTTGCTGCATCGCGATGGCCATATTATCTGGGTCAATTCGCAGGCAAAGTTTTTTGAGTCAGATCACCAGGGGCGCCCCACCCGTTGCGTGGGTGTCAATACCGACATTACCGATTTTATGAATTCGCGCGAGGAACTGCTCAACGCCAAGGCCCAGGCTGACCTGGCCAGCAAAACCAAAAGCGAATTCCTGGCGCGCGTCAGCCACGAGATTCGCACGCCCATGAATGCCATCATCGGCATTGGTTATCTATTGAATGACACCACCATGGATGAGCAGCAACAAAGTTATTTAACAAGCATCAATTCAGCGGCCGATTCGCTCCTGCAAATTATCAACCAGTTGCTCGACTTCTCAAAGATCGAAGCCGGGCGGGTAATTTTGGAATACGCGCATTTCGACCTGGACCAACTCTTTGAAAAAATTTCGCGCCTGTTTGAAATCAGTGCCCTGCATCGCAACGTGGAAATTGTTTATGACATTAAAGCCGATGTACCGCGCTTTTTGCGCGGTGACGCTTCGCGCCTGAGCCAAATCCTCAGCCATCTCATCAGTAACGCATTCCAATATTCCAATACCAACCAGGTCGTTGTGCGGGTGCGCCGTTTGCCGCAAACACCAAAACAAGTGGTGCTGCAACTTACCGTGGAAGACAACGGCCTGGGGATGACCCCGGAAAAACTTGCCCATATCAGGGAACGGCTGGTGTTTAACAAATATCATGCGGATACCGAAAAAAATTCCTACGGCCTGGGTATTTGCAGTCACCTTGTACATTTGATGCACGGCAATTTCACTATCGATGCCCAGTTAAATAAAGGCTGCAAAGTTACCTTCACCGCCGTGTTTGAGCACAGCCACCTGGGCGAAAAAAACCTGGTAAACCATCCGCGCAATTTAAACAATATCCGTATATTGGTAGTGGATGACAACACCATTGCGCGCACCATTATCGCCAGCACCGCGCGCAGTATCCATTTGCAAGTGGATGAAACGGATGATCCATTAAGTGCGATTGAACGCATCCGGCAAGCCGATAACCTTGGCCAGCCCTACCATTTTGTATTGCTCGATTACCGCATGCCCAACATGAATGGTTTGCAGCTCACCGGTTTAATCAAATCCGATAATAGCTTGAAACAAAAACCGCGCGTTTTCCTTATTTCGGCCTACCATCGCGATGAAATTTCCAGCGCCGATCCCAATGCGATTTTGGTGGATGAATTTTTAAGTAAACCGGTGAGCGAATCGCGCCTGTTTGATGCCATTAGCCAAGCCATAGGGCGTGAAAATATCCTCCAGCAAATCAGCCCCGAAGTGAACATTCCGGATGTGTCATTGGAGATATTGGAAAACACCCGCATGTTGATCGTGGAAGACAACATTGTTAACCAGCAAGTTATCCGCGGCATTTTGAAAAAGAAACATATCCATACCTACATTGCAGGCAACGGCATAGAAGCTTTGCAACTTTTGGAAAATACCGGCGAAGCATTTGACGCAATCCTTATGGACCTTGAAATGCCGGAGATGGATGGCCTTGAAGCAACCCGTCGGATTCGCTCGGGGCAATTGCGCAACAACAGCCTGCAACAGGACATTCCGATTATCGCAGTGACCGCGCAGGCCATGCGCGGTGACCGTGAGCGTTGCCTGGCCATGGGCATGAATGGTTACCTTTCAAAACCGGTAAACCCGGAATTGCTCTACACTACACTCGCCGAGATCTTGCGCAAGAAAAAAATGACTAACGGAAACCTGCAGCGTTAACCCAGGGCAATCGAGCTTCATGCAATCTAAACTCACCCCATCGCGACCGATAGATATCCACAATATCGACGAGGGTGTTGATCGTAAACTGCTCACGCAATTAAAACAGCGATTTCTCGATTTGAATCGCGTGCGCCATGAGCGAACCTGCGCTGCCTTATCGGAGCGGCAACAACATTTTTTGCAATTATTACCGCTGCTGTTCCATGTTAACCACCCCATATTGCCCGGCTACGTATCACACGCAACCCCGGCCGGCATTTACCACTACCAACCCGGTGCTGAAGAATTGCGCCTGGCCAAAACCCTGGCGCGCAGCTTCCAATACAGCCGCGATCTCACTGAAAAGAAATATTACATTGACGCCCTCTTTTTAATGGGCAGCGTGGGAACCATTGCACAAACCGATTCCAGTGATTTGGATATATGGGTATGTCACAGCCTGGTCAGCGACCAGGCAGCACTGCATGAATTAGAACAAAAATGTAAATTGATAAGCCAGTGGGCGGAGCAAAACATTCATCTGGAAGTACATTGCTTCCTTATGCACAGCAGTGATTTTTCCAATCAACGCGAACAACGCCTCAGCAGTGAAGGCAGCGGTACAGCGCAACATTTTTTATTATTGGATGAATTTTACCGCACCGCACTGTGGCTTGCCGGAAAGGTACCACTCTGGTGGTTTGTACCCGCCTCACAGGAAGCCAACTACGCCGATTACCGCGATAAATTATTAGGCAAACGTTTCCTCAAAGCAACGGATGTTATCGATTTCGGCGCACTGCCACAAATCCCGCCGGATGAATTTATCGGCGCCGGTGTGTGGCAATTGTATAAAGGTATTGAATCACCCTATAAATCCGTATTGAAATTGCTGTTGCTCGAAGCCTATGCCAGCAATATGGCGAAAGCGGCTACCGCTGCTGCGATTGACGCACCCGCACATAACGATAATTACAGCGAACCGCTCGCACTCAGCTTCAAACGCGCAATTTATGCAGCGACACCGGACGCTGATCACCTCGATCCCTATGTAATGGTATACCAGCGGCTGGAAAAATATTTATGTTTGCATCACCAGTTACTACGATTGGAACTGGTGCGTCGTTGCTTTTATTTTAAAGTCAACAAAGCATTATCACGTACCAGCCGCAATCCCAATAAATCCTGGCAACGCCAATTATTGGAAACGTTGGTAAAAACCTGGCAGTGGTCGAGCCATCAATTACATATGCTGGACAACCGCGCCTATTGGAAAGCACCCCATGTTATCAGTGAGCGGGCGCTACTGGTCAATGAATTAAACCAGAGTTATCGCCTGCTGACTGAATTACACAAACACCTGGGCCAGGAAATTGCAATCAGTAATGAGGAGTTATCAGTCCTCGGCAGAAAACTCCACGCGGCGTTTGAACGCAAAGCGGGAAAAATAGAATGGATTAATCCCGGCATTTCACGCGATATAAGTGAGGAACACCTTTGCTGTATTCGCGAACAAGGCGACGCAGGTGAGATTTGGCAATTGTTGCGCGGAAGTTTCCATGACCTGAACCTGCGCAACATCAATGTGGAGCCCATCAAACGCTCGCGCAGCCTGGTTGAATTATTGTTGTGGTGCCACGTGAATGAAATCCTTACCAGCACAACCAAAATCGATATTATCGGCAATGGATTTTTACTCAGCGGAATCCAGAAACAACAGCTATTGCAAGCGCTGCAACAATGGTTGCCATTGCCGTTAAAAATTCCGCACCATCAATTCACGCGACCCGCCGCCATTGAGCGCCTGGTATTTATTATCAACATCGGTGTTGAACCCCTGGCTGACCTGCATAAAAAAGGAATGCACATGCTCAGCAGCCAACAGGATGCCCTGGGTTATAGCGGCCTGCGTGAAAACCTGATGATCAATGCCGATGTTATCCAGATCAATTCCTGGGGCGAATTGTTATGCAGGCATTATGCAACTGATGCGCTGGTTAATTGCTTGCAACATTATTTTCGCTTGTTTCCGCCAGGAAAACATTTCAACCTGCCGGAACTCAGCATTCGCTGCTTCAGCAGCCAGGGTAATAATATTGCACAGCGTTTAAAGGAGCTGTGGCGCGACCTGATCGATTGCTACTTTTCCAACCCCCGCCAAAGCAACAGCCGCTATATTTTGGAAATGGGTGATGAATATTTATTGCTGCAATTTTTTCAACAGCAGCCGCAGATCAGCCGCTTTAAAAGTTACCCCAAATTATTGGAAAAACTCGGCCAGCCGCAACTGGAGTTCAGTCCCATTGTGGTTGACCGCTATGGCTTGCGCGATAAGCCCTTGCGGTTGATTTGCAACACGATCAAACCCGACGGGATTTATGTGTTTTATCGCCTGGAGAATGATCGCGCCGCTATTACCCTGGTAGATGAAAAAGGTTCGCTCTTCTCAACCCACACCGAATTCCATAACCAGCAAACGTTATTGCGACCGCTCGTCCAATTCATTCGTTCCGCCCTACAGCGTTTACACCTTGATGGCGATTTAAGTGGTCATTTACCGGACCTGGATGAGATTCATTTATATGAATTGACCGGTAACATCCGCCAACAGCAAGGCCAGGTGGAAGCGCGCTCACTCAATCGCGAAATCAGCCAATTGCATTTTATTAACATCAAGGCGATTGCCGAAATAGCCGGGCAAGAGTTGCGCTTCACGATTTTTTGCGATGAACAGGAATTTTCCACATTGGCCTACGGCACCGATTTATTCAAAGCCGTGGCCAGTTACATAGTGCGCCGCCGCCAGCGCAATGAACTCTATCCCTGTTACATCACCGATCTCGACCTATCACTTTGCCGCGATACGCTCGCGCAGCAAACCGGCTTACAACTCGGTCATTATTTACAATTAAAAGCCGACCTGGAAAGCAAACTTAATAATGCGTTAGGTGCAATCTAACCGGCAATTCTTTCTTGCAAGCCATTAAGAATTATTAAATTTTGTTTAATTGCTGGCCCCATCCAAACGCTCGGGCATAATCCATCCGTCGCTAACAACGACCGGCAATCAACCTTTAAAACATCAAACACAACATAATTGAGAGAAACGACAATGAAAAAAATATACACGGCCTTAACTGTATTGTTATTAATACTTGGCCAGTGGGCAAGTGCGAATGAATTAACCGGAGCATGGGAATTGCAATACGCTATTTATAAAAATAGCAAAGGTGAAGTGGTTGCAGAAATCAAAGACCAATCTACCCGTTCACGCAAAATCCTATCAGCGCAGCATTTTACCTTTATCACATGGGACAACACCGGAAAATTCATCGCCTCCGGCTCCGGCACCTATTCACTCGAGGACGGAAACTACAAGGAAACCGTAGATGCCACCTCTGAAGCGCGCCTAATGGGCAAAACCTATGAATTTAACTGCGAGCTGAAGGATAAAACCTGGATACACAAAGGCATGGAAGACGGGATTTTAATTGAAGAACATTGGCGTAAGGTTCAGTAGTTATCATTGAATAAAAATGCCGCTGTGAAAGCGGCATTTTTTAAACAACTAATCACTGATCATTTATTTAAGCCTGTACAGATAAATGTAAAGGGCAAAGTCACCGACGTAATGGATCTTTGGGTGATACCGCCCTTGGTCACTTCCTCGTAAATCCCGCCCAGGTATTTGGTGACCCGGCCATTGCTGTCACTGTGTTTGATGCGATCCTGGTTGGGGCCATACACTAGCGTGGAGAACTTGCTGCCCGCCACTGGCCACCGTGCCCTGATTGCAGCTTAAAGGGCATTGGTTGGAACAAGCGGGATTTACGGTGGATTCGCCGGTCACTATTCGGGTTATGCACGGGTGTTTGGTGTTGACGGTGGGGTGAGGAACAGAAAATAAATGCCGCTACGAGAGCGGCATTTTTACGTTCAAACTTTTAATCTTCCCATTCACGAAGCTTGTTTAAAAACTCAGTGAATGTCGGGGCAACATCATAAAAATTTCTTGATTGAGTGCTCAAATCACAAAACACTACGGATGAGGCTACTCCATCGATAACCTTTAGACAAAAAAGACTTCCAAATGAGTCGCTAGCAATTGGCAAAACATGCTGCTCAGGACAACATTCCTTTATAAAATCAAGCTGCCAAAATAATTCACTAGATTCATATTTACGACCGACGCCAAAAAAAATCTTAACGTCTGTTGGGCTTCCTGATAAGCCTTTAATGTCTACCACATCTGGCTCAGGTCGACCGCCATTATGTTTAAGCAAAAAACCTTTATAGTCTTGCGTAAGGGCTGCACCTAAAGTTTTTGATATTTGTGCCACCTGTAACTCATTAATTGGTGGGCCTTGCTCTGTCATCTGAATCATATTTTTAATTCCCGCTATATCCACCAGTATGCCCAGTTTTCGAATGCAAATTTTCTGGGACCAATTGCATCGTTTTTCCATCCTGATGATGGTGCCATACATAACCATCTGGGGTGCTTTTCAGTCCGGCAGCTTTATTTGCCTCTCTTGCATCTCCAGCCCGACTTCCGGTTTGAGTAATTTTAACTTCAGCAATTTTATATTTTGAAAAATCAGGGAATCCATTTTTATCAAATGGCACGCCTGTTTTTGGATGAGTGCTTCCTGCTAAGTGCCCATTTCTTAATTGGCTTTTTCTTGCAGTGGCAAGCGCATCACTTGCATTAGCCACTGCCTTAGCCTTACCACCCGGCCCCGGCGCAACGATTCCAGCGATCAACAGTGTCGAACGCCCAACAACCTTTTCAGCAGCTGCAAGATCCGCCTCATCTTCTACCGAATCGCCTAAACATATCCCTAAAACTCCGCATCCCGCGCCCGCAAATGCATTCCCTTCAATTGGCATCGCAAGACCAGTGGCATAGCCGCCAGATTGCATGTGTTGCGGTGAATAAGAGATTTGGAAATTCCGGACCATGGAATCCCAATTCTGATTCTGTTGCTCGTAAAAATTACTCCAATACCACGCATCAGAACCCAAGCCAATATTTGGATCAATAGGCGGCGGAAGGGTTGCACGGCAATTGCCATAACGATCGCACTCGCCCGGCTCCAGTCCGCTTGCCTGATACCCACTCGGATCGGTAAAACTCAACGGATTATTGAACACATACGAATAGCGATTGTAGCTCTGGCTGTTATACGGCGCCTGCACAAACGGGTCGGCACTCATAAACCTACCAAGCTCCGGATCATACACCCTTCCATTCATGTGGATTAAGCCCACCGAGTCCAGGTGTTCGTGATCGGTGAAACCGTGTGCGGTGGAGTCGGGAATTAAGCTGTTATCCAGCGGCCCGTTCCATTGCTGGTAGCGGCGTTCGCCCCAGGCGCCGTTGCTTTGCCAGTTGATGTCGTTGGCCGAAGCAACCGTTGCATTACTGGTGGCGACGATGCTACCGATATGGTCGCGGTGTAAATACTCATGCTTGTTCGTTGGCGTGGTTCCGCCGGTCTGGATGAACAAGGCAAAGTCACCCACGTAGTGGATCTTCTGGGTGATGCCGCCTTTAGTGACTTCCTCGTAAATCCCGCCAACATATTTCGTCATCCGGCCATTGCTGTCGCTGTGTTTGATGCGGTCCTGGTTGGGGCCGTACACCAGCGTGGAGAACTTGCTGCCTTGCGTAATGCTGGTCGGGGTGTTGAACGGACTGTAGGCGACCGTGCGGGTGGATTCGCCGGTTTTGGTGGCGGTGGTGAGGTTGCCAATCGCGTCGTATTGGTAGCTCCAGCCATTGGCCGAGGTGATGGCATGCGGCCCCGCTACATTCGTGCCGCTGGTGCCGTAACCCAGGGTACCGGCAATGCCCTCTTTGGTGGTGAGGTTGCCCAGGGCATCGTAAGTGAAATCGTTAACCGCACTGCTGCAACCAGTGAAGCGGGCGGCCTTCAAGCGGTTGAGGCCGTCATAGCAGAAGCTTTGGGTGACCCCGAATTTACGATCCTCACGGGTGGTGAGGTTACCCAGGGCATCAAAACCGTAGTCCTGGTCCTGGATAACCAGGCTGCCTTTTACCGCGCGGATGGTGTCGATGCGCTGGGTGTTGGCATCGTAGGTTTGGGTGGTGACCACCCCATTGCCCAGGGTGAATTGGGTAATGTTGCCCGACGCATCGGCGGCATCCGCCGTCCACAAGGTGGTGTTGGTGGAGTCCTTGACCTGGGTCAGGTGACCGTAGCTGTTGTAGGCATTCGCCGCGATGTAACCCGTGGGATAGGTCACGCCCAGCGGACGATTGAAACTGTCGTAGTGTTGGGTCAGGGTGTAGGTGGCCCCGTCAAAAACGCTGGTCGTGGTTTCCGGCAAGCCGTAACCGGTGTAGCTGTATTGCTCCGTATAGGCGGTGCCATCGGTATTAACACCGCTGAGGCTCGCCAGTTGCCCCTTGCCCTTGGGTTTGGTGTCGTAGGTCCAGGTCTGGATGGTGCCGGTACAGGTTGTGCTGGCGTTATCAACCCGGCGGGTCTGGCGGCCCAGGGCATCGTAGCCAAAGCAGGTGCGCTGGTTTTTGGCGTCCACCTGGGTAGCGATAAGACCCAGCCCGTTATAGGTATAGGTAGTTGTGCCGGTATTCGGGTCGATCATGCCGGTTTTGCGGCCGAGCGCGTCGTAATTGACGCTGACCAGGGTCGCCTCGTCGTTGTTGACCGTAGTGGTCTTCAAGTCGCCGAAAGGCCAGTAGGTGAAGCTCACCGGGGTGCCGGCGTTATCGGACGATTGCATGACCCAGCCCGCCGCGTTGAGGTAACGGGTTTGGGTTTGGCCCAGGCGGTTGGTGATGGTGTGGGTCAGGCCGCTGTAGCTGCGGGTTTCCGTGGTGCTGTCCGGATGGCTGATACTACTTACACGACCGAGCGCATCGTAGGTGGTGGTAGTGGCTTTTTGGGTATCGCCGTAGGCAAACGGGGCCGTGGCCTGGTGGATATCGCCTCGGCTGTCGTAGGTTTGCAACGTATAAACGGCGGTACCGTCCAGGCCTGTGGTGCGGCTGCCTACCTCGCGGTTCAAGCCGTCGTAGTAAATCCGGGTGGCCGCACTGCCGGTGGTTTTGGTCTGGCTGTACCAGCGGGCATTACCGGCGTATTCAAAACAATTGTCACAGGTACGGTAATCGATTTGGGTGCTGGTGCCATCCGCATAGATGATAGTTCGTGGCCGGCCCTGGGCATCGGAAACAGTGTCCGTAACCAGGCCATTCACATCGGTTTGCCGGGTGGGCGTACCCCACACCGGGTGATATTCGGTGGTTTCCGTCAGCGAAAGCGGGCGGGCAACCACGACCTTGCGCACCCCGGCGGTATCGTAGGTTTCGGTAATATCGGTCACCCGGCTGTTCACCGCCAAACCGTCATTCGTTACATCATCCCAGCTTTCGGTGATTTTGCTGACCGAACCATAATCGTTATAGAGGTAGCTGGTAGTGAATTTCAGGCTTGTAGGGCTGGTTGCATCCGGCTCGATGGTCTGGCTTGCCAATTGGCCCAGGTCGTTATACGTAAACGATTGGACGCGAAAATCAAACGCTGTCTTAACCGCATTGCTAATAAGATTACCTACCCAGGCATATTGCTTGCGCTTTTGCACCAGTCCACGTGCATCGCCTTTGCTCGTGATATCCAGATTCTCCAGCGCTTTGACTTGCACAGACGCAGTGGAACCCGATTGGTCGCAGGTCGCCGTTTGGCTATACAGCAACACACCATCGGCGGAATAATCCACATCACCGCTGCTGCCCGCATCGGTCACAACGATTGTGGGTGTTGTCGCGAGCGCGGTGCAACTGGCAACGGCATTGGCCTGGTTCTGGGTTTGTGAATCCGCAATGAGGGTGCCATCCAGGTCCCAGGATTGGTTGCTGGATTTATACAAGTACGCGAAGTAATGCGGACTCTTGTAACTCGCATCCACATCATCGGAATATTTACGGATTTTCCATTGGTAACGGGTATCGGATAGCATGCGAACATTGGTTGAACTGGTATCGCTGGTGTAAACAAGTTCCCGCTTCAGCTTACCGGCCAGCTTATAGCTCGCTGTTGCGCTTTGGTAATAATGGGAAATAGTTTTGATCGGCGTCTTACCGGCGACCTCTTCCAGTTTCTCCACCGTTGCAAAACCCAGATCACCGTAACCGGCACCGTGGGTTTTTGCACCGATGTATTTGTACGTGGTTTTGTTGGTGCCGCCGATTCCGTTGGAAATCTCGATTTTCTTAACGCCCAAGCGCTTAGCCAGAATTTTGGCTTGCTTGACGTAACCAAGCTCATCCTCCAGGGGCTCGTCGGTGGGAATAATTTCATAAATGGTATTGGATGCCAGCGTTGAATATTGGATATCAATACGCCTTGCCGATTCCAACACCGCCTCTATGCGATTGGACGCAACATTGTTCTTTAAACGGTAGTCATCTTCGTAAGCACCGTCTTTGTCTAAATCTTCAAACTTAAACTTGTTTGGTTGAGCAATCGATCCTAAACCCGCTATTTGCGGCGCGTTCGGATACATCAACAGAAAAGTATTCCAATTACGATAAATCACTGGAGCGGAAAACGATGGGTTACCCGAGACGTCTGCGCCAAGGGATAAATAAACACTGGCTTCGTGATCTATGATGCGTTCGTCCACGGTTTTGCAATATTCTTGCATGCTTCCGCCAAGTGGATCTAAACAACTTCTCGATATACGGAAACCCGATTCAACAATATCGTCAAGGCCGTCACCATTGAAATCAATTATGGCGCGATTACAACGATCATATACCTCTGCCGTCTGACTAAATAATTTGGCCTCGTTACCGCAAGCACGCAAATGCTTATATCCGATAGGCGCAGCGACAGGCGCACGGAAGCCGGGGACGGAAGCTCCTGCATTGATTTGTTTGCCCACACCAAGAGTGACTGAATAGGCGCCCAACTCTCCCGATGTAATGCTTCCATTAGCGGCCCTCTGCACAGTTGCCAAATCCGTAATACCGTCACCATTAAAGTCCCCCATCATTCCTTGTAACAGTTCAGAATTATATGGCCCGTATACACCGATGGAAGTAGAGTTACCGGTTCCGTTACTGATGCCTATAAGAATAGGAAGGCTCGTTATTGATGCGCGATAATCTACAGGGGCAAATAAATCCTTACTGCCATCCCCATTCAAATCAATAAAATGAAGGCTGTGATTTTCCAAAACCACACCGCTCACGTTATCAAGCCAGGATTCGAACGGTAGGAACCCAACACCTTGATTATTCAATGCAACAGAAACATCACCAGGAGAAGGAGTATAGGAACATCCTTCATTCCTAGCTCTGGAGCAATTAGGTGCCCTCACCAAGTCCACATAACCATCCACGTTCATATCCACATATTGCAATTTATACTGGACACTAATTGTCCCGGTTTCGGGGAAAAGCTTGGTGTATGCCTCATTGGGATTCGCCGTTATAAGCTGATATTTGGACTGCGCCTCGAATGATAACTCGCTTTTTGCGATATCGAACCCTGGGGTTGATGTTTGGCTTATGGCTGAGCCATCACTGAGAAATACCTTTATACCTGTAGAGCCATTCCAAACAATATCGTCGCGTCCATCCTGATTCATATCAATTGCCCGTGTGGCTCCGGCAGGAAGAACAGTGGTATTAGGCTCCAGCACACCATCACCGTTAATATCCAGCCATGCGCTGTCAGGGGCAGTTGGCGCAGAACCATCAACAAATGCCAGTCGATAATTTCCTTCAGTCTGCAAATTCCAATCAAATTCCACCGGCTTCGCACAATCAGTTAACGAATCGGCAAAACACTGTTTAACGCTTGCCAAACGACTGGTTCGGGCCGGGTCGGAATAATTTTTCCCATGATAGGTTTGGCCTGCTTGCTGATAAGACAACACATAGGAATGAATAGTGTTACTAGCCGATTTCAATTCAATTTTTGCCAAACGCTTGTCGGTTTTAAATCGCACACCTGCAACGTATTTCACTGAAATATCCGTGCGATCTTCATAATGGAAAATAACGCTGTGCATCGCCGCGAATAACGACGATTGGGTGTAATTAATCGAGGCCGGATAATGGGATTCGATTCCGTCCGCACTGGTTTTGGTATAGTTCACTGTCCATTGGTTACCTGACACATCCTGCTGTTGGTCCAGGTACCATGCGTAACTACTTGCCTGATCGTCCGCCAGCTTGCTGTTTGCCGTATAACCGTATCGGCTTTGCATACCGGTATTATTTGTCACTATCCAATAATCGCCCGTTTTTTGGATGCGTAAGAAACTTTCATTTTCAGTGCGATATTGGCCGCTGGACACCTCAACCAAACGTTGCCCATCCAGGCAATATTTATAATTGTCGCCCGCCTGGGTACCGCTGGTGTATCCATCGCGAATCATCGAGGCATTACAACGGCTGATAACTGATAACCCCGTTAACGACCATCCCCAACCAACCAGGCCATTTTTATTATTCGAGTTGTAATTTAATTGCAGTTTTGGTTGAACACCATTAATCCCCGCCGGAATACGGATGGGTATGGAGTAATTAAAGGAACCGTCTGCCGCCACAGATTGCATCCCGCTTAATGCCCCGAGATATTCCAAATCCGCCATTAAATCATTCGCCGGATCAGTCGCCGCAGGATTCAGTATGCTAGTCGACGCACTCGAAGAGCTGCTGCTCGCTGCAGACATGATGGCAATATTAATAATTTTTTCTTCGTATAACCCTTGGGGATCTTTTACCCGCAGGGCGATAGAGGCATTGCCTTGAGCATTTAACGCTGTCACTACACTCAGTCGACTATTAACGCGGTCAATTGCCATACCGCCGGTAGCAATTTTGGAAACATCATCCGAGACAACACTAATTATTAAATCGGCTGAATCCGTTTCTTCATCACTGAACGTGAACGGTATAGTAAAAGGCACCCCTGCAGTGGCGGAAACAGTGCCAGTCACTGTTAATAACGGTTTGTCATTCACTGCATTCACCGTAACCGGAACAGTTTTGGACACACTGCCGCCATTACCGGTACAAGTCACAACAACATTTATTATCTGGTTCGCGGTCATCACCGAAGGCGCGGTAAATAGTTGGGTACCCGATGTACCGGTCACACCACTGATATTGGTCGCGCTGCAATTGGTTGCGTTGGTTGAGGACCAGGTTAAGGTCGTCGTACCACCTTCGTTAATAGTCGATGCACTGACGCTGGCATTAACAACAGGTTGCGGGAAGGTGACGGTTATACTTTTTGGACTGTAGGTACCGCTGCAAGTCGGCGGATTTGTGCCTCCATTGCAATCTTTCAGATAGTAATTAAACGTTCCGTTCGCCGTTTTACTCACAGTTCTATTACCCATAATCCCTGCATGGGCACTGTTGGTTAATGCCTGGGTTACATCCACACCGTTTTCAAATATTTTTACGTAGTGAGTACCGTAATTCCAGCGCAAGTTATATTCACCGATACTACCCGAGGGTTCTATCCATAATTCAGGATCCAAATTATTCAGCGTGACGGTAAAGGTACGCGTAGCGCCCGGAACGCTGATGGTGATGGTAGCCTGCGTCCCGGCGGTAAAAGGACCCGCCTTTAAAGTGATCACGCTCGGACTACTCAATGATACAGAGACAGCACTTGTATTACTGGAACTTACCGTAGGGGTTCCGACTGCTGAATCCACATCGGTGATACTAAATGAAATATTTGCCGAAGCACCTTCGTTCAACGATTGGTTGGCAATTGCTGAAATAACCGGTGCGTCGTCTACGGCCGCAATCGCAACGCTGACAACTTTTTCTTCATACAACCCTTGCGCATCAGTGACACGAATGGTGATGGAAACACTGCCATTCGCATTGGCAACAGGCACAACATTTAACCGGGAATTCGCCTTATCAACGGTTACGGATTGCAGTTTGGATGTATCGCTGAACACAGCGGTAATCGTTAAATCAGCAGAAGCCGTTTCTTCATCACTGAATGTGAATGGAATGTTAAATGAGGCATCTTCCGTGGCAGAAACACTGGTTGCCGCCGACAGCAGCGGTTTGTCATTCACTGCATTCACCGTAACCGGAACAGTTTTGGAGACGCTGCCGCCACTGCCGGTACAGGTCACAACAATATTTATTATCTGGTTGGCGCTCATCACCGAAGGCGCAGTAAAGGTTTTGGTACCTGATGTACCGGTCACACCACTGATGTTAGTCGCGCTGCAATTCGTCGCGTTGGTTGATGACCAGGTTAAGGTCGTCGTACCGCCTTCGTTAATAGTCGATGCACTGACGCTGGCATTGACAACAGGTAGCGGGAAGGTGACGGTGATGCTTTTTGGGCTGTAAGTACCGCTGCAATTCATTCCATATTGAGCTGCCTGACAATCCGCTAAATGATAATTAAACGTTCCGTTCGCTGTTTTAGTAACCGAAACAGTACCCAATATGCCCGTGTATGCGTTGATTGATCCGGTTAACGCTTGGGTTACATCCACACCGTTTTCAAATATCTTTATTCCATGGGTACCGTAATTCCAACGCAGGTTATATTCACCGATAGTGCCCGAGGGTTCTATCCATAATTCAGGATCCAGATTATTCAGCGTGACGGTAAAGGTACGCGTGGCGCCCGGAACGCTGATGGTGATAGTAGCCTGCGTCCCGGCGGTAAAAGGACCCGCCTTTAAAGTGATCACGCTCGGACTACTCAATGATACAGAGACAGCACTTGTATTACTGGAACTTACCGTAGGGGTTCCGACTGCTGAATCCACATCGGTGATACTAAATGAAATATTTGCCGAAGCACCTTCGTTCAACGATTGGTTGGCAATTGCTGAAATAACCGGTGCGTCGTCTACGGCCGCAATCGCAACGCTGACAACTTTTTCTTCATACAACCCTTGCGCATCAGTGACACGAATGGTGATGGATACACTGCCATTCGCATTGGCAACAGGCACAACATTTAACCGGGAGTTCGCCTTATCAACGGTTACGGATTGCAGTTTGGATGTATCGCTGGACACAGCGGTAATCGTTAAATCAGCAGACGCTGTTTCTTCATCACTGAACGTAAATGGAATGGTAAATGAGGTATCTTCCGTGGCGGAAACAGTGCCAGCCACTGTTAATAGCGGTTTGTCATTCACCGCATTCACCGTGACCGGAACAGTTTTGGAAACACTGCCGCCATTACCGGTACAGGTCACAACAATATTTATTATCTGGTTGGCACTCATCACCGAAGGCGCAGTAAAGGTTTTGGTACCTGATGTACCGGTCACACCACTGATGTTAGTCGCGCTGCAATTCGTCGCGTTGGTTGATGACCAGGTTAAGGTCGTCGTACCGCCTTCGTTAATAGTCGATGCACTGACGCTGGCATTGACAACAGGTAGCGGGAAGGTGACGGTGATGCTTTTTGGACTGTAAGTACCACTGCAAGTCGGTTGATATTGGCCAGCCTGGCAATCCTGCAAATAATAATTAAACGTTCCGTTCGCTGTTTTATTTACAGTTACATTACCCATAATCCCTGCATGGGCACTGTTGGTTAATGCCTGGGTTACATCCACA
>CAMLKG010000017.1 GCA_946480695.1 uncultured Cellvibrio sp. | reverse complement strand
CTTGTAAGAAGCGAGCAAGCTTCGCATCATAAATTCGTCCATTCATGTGGATGAGTCATGATCATCCAGCATTTTCGTGGTCGGTAACCCGCGGTGGATCAGGACGCGCTAAAGCCTGATGGCCAAGCTCGTCGTAACAAACCACGCTTCACAATCTCTCCGCCGTGCCCAGCTCCCGGGCGTCGAAGCTGGCGCTACGAGTCGTTACAATTGATCAGAAACAATACAAATCCAGCCGTATTACTTATTACCTAATCCTGAATACTACAATATTGAAGTGCTCATCTAGGAAAGATGTGTTGCGGTCGAACGTCGCTGGAAACATTGCCAACGGGAGGATGATTTGGATGAAGGAAATATCCAGTTAAGATCTAATCTGACAGGCACGTGTAAAAACTGGTTACTGTCAGATCAAATCGAAGCTAGTACAATTTAAAAGCTGACGCGACAACAGCTTGAAAAACGCCGTAAAAAAGAAGTAACTAAGGGACATGCACCTCCAAAGTTGGGCAATTAAAAACAGGCATATCGCTTATTTTGTCTATGAAAGCGTCCACGTCAGGACTTCTGTCCAGCTCTTGGGATATACGCTTATATTCAACAACGTCACAAGGTTCGTAATATAATTTTTTTATTTTTTTATGAAAAAAAATTAAATATGGTACACCGAATCTCAATCCACGATAATCACCGATATCCATGTAATCAACTTTCAAGATATCCTTTGGATTTAAATTCCCTCTTAAAACTTTAATTACTAATAGCTCCTCCTTCAATTCTTTTTCATTGAACTTTTGCACGTCTTTGCTAATAAACTCCCCAAAACAACTTTCTTCCAACGGCATCTCAGCAAAGGAAGTACAGTTAACTCGCCCACCAATTTTAACAACTACCGCGATAATTGAACTTTTGTTAAATGCCTCTGAAAGTGGAATACCCCTTTCATTTGCAGCACAAAAAGCAGGCATCCAAAATATTATCAGCACTATACAAAAATGTCTCATATCATACCCTCACTTTATCCAACTGGTTCCGCTACGCCATATTCCTTCACTATAAATTTTATACCGCGTATCCATGCCCCTTATTTGGTTGAGCCATTTTGCGGTTCGGTGTCTTGCTTTCCGTCAAATGCTGCTCCAGCTCACCTTGCATGACGGCTTCGGTGAGTTGCTCAATAAGTTGGTTAGAATACCGTTCTTGCCGGTGCGATCTTGGCCTTCGCGCAGTGCTTGAACGGCGGCTTCCATATCGAAGCAGGGAATATTGGTATTGGCATTAGCCACTTCTTTAGACAGTAGAAAGAAATGACACAGTATTTTAAATACCACCTTTTAAATCTATGTGTATAAAACCTAAACGTGTTACTTTTCTATATGGTGTTAAATCACCAAAAAAAAGCCCAATGCAAATACGGATATTACTGCTGCTGTAACAACCACATCCGCTATCGTGTGATAGCGCCGATACAGCAACCCTGTATACCCAAGAATTGAGGAAATGATAATTTTCCATTGGTTAGCCAACAGCAAGCACAACGCATACACCAGGGAAAAAGCTACAGCCGTGTGGGTACTGTAATCAAGTTTAATCGCTGGGAATATTCCTACCGCACTATCGATAAACATAATGCCGTAGGAAATAGCCAAAAGAACGGCAAAAAACAAAAAATTAACAATCACTAATCGATATGATTTGTTGTATAACCTCCCACCAAACCAACCAGGAAAACTCCCACAAAACCGGGATATATGCATCCGCTATCACATCCAATGTTTCGTAACTCATGTTTTGCCTTTTCTTGCCACAGGTCAGCCATAAGCCGCTAAGCCCCCCCCAACCAGCTTCTGGCCCGGGGGGACTTTGTCTGTTATATAATTAGCCCTTCATTCGCAAGTCCCCAAGTCTACTTCACTGAATTCATATTTACATTTCAATTCAGTATCACACTTCTTGATAACCAACCTACTACTGGGGCATGTAGAATCGGTGTAATCATTTAGCAAAAAATCGCATGCAGAAAAATCACCCAGGATCTTGGAATAAAAAGCATCCCTTTTGTAAAAATCAATTATCTCTTGTGTACATTTTTCTACTTCAACTTTTCTTCTGCTCTTACTCCTTGGATTTACCGAAGAGTATGCCATCCAAATTAAGCCAATCTCTTGTTCTGATACCTTATCAGTAATATTTGCTGTTTTGGTATCTTTACTAAAAGAGCAGCCAAATGAAACCATAAACATAAATATGATTACGCAAAGCTTTTTCATGAAACATGCCTAATACTTAATTAAGGGAAATACAATTCCCGAAGATTTTGCACATCATTCCAACGCAAATTTCCTCCATTCTTATGCATAAGCCCACTCGTTCTATGGCGGATGCCATAAGCATGAAACACTTCATGCAACATAGCATAAGATGGTATGGATGTATTGTGAATGGCCATCCAATTGCGTTCTTTGGCAGTACAAGCAGACATACACATCTGCGGGTTTTTCTTGAAAGCCGCAATAGAGGCCTGGTTTCTATTTATCATTTCTTCTCTGCTAACTATATGTATATCTCCCTCACCTACACCATGGTACTCGGTGAGATTAACCGTTAATGCTGTTTCGGTGCCTTTTTTCCATTTCCAAAAGCCTGTTCTTTTGCCAACATGAGAACCATTAACTTTTTCAATAAACTTTTCGCGGGCATTAGCTGTACCATCGGCACCGGAAATACTTACAGATAGATCAAGAATAGGGTTACCATTAGCGCCCAAGCGAATATTGTCCCTGAGCAATTCGTCTGGAATATCAGCTTCACCACTATTTTGATAAGTCAGACCTTCAACTTCTTCCGTGCCACTGCCGCCCGGCCCAAACTTACTAATCCCCATACTAACTGCATACATAAACGCAGCCGAAGCAGCACCATTCTTAAATTTCCCACCAGTAATTTCAGAAGCAACGCCACCAAGCACCGCGCTTTGAAAAAAACTTTGTACGGAGTAGCCGTTTCCTCCACCCAAACCGCCAATGCCTGCGGAGAAAAACCCATGACCGAATTTCCCCCCGGCCATAACGCTTTGCATACCACCCAACATACCCTGGGCCATAAACCGACCGTAGATGTTGCCGATTCCCCCGAAAGCCCCGAATGCCATGCCCTGCACCATGCCAGCCAAACCACCGCCATTCGCCAGACCGCCAATAGCGCCATCTATCATGCCAGCTGCAAAGGGAGCGAACACGCCCGTCGACACCTTTCATAAAGCTTCTGGTTAGCAAGGGAGGCTGTAGGCTAACGGTAAACATTCGGCGTAGGTACAGTGGGGTTGGTTAGTTGCTTACGCTTCACAAAGCGGCTAGGAAAAAAACAAATCCCCCAACCAGCAACGCGTAGGGGGGGTGGGGGGGCTTTCTCTGTTATATTTACTTATCTCCAATTTCTTCCCGTTGTTGAATCACAATAACATCAGGAAAATTCTCGTCCTTTTTACACTCTTTGGAAAATTCAATAACCAAGTTAATAGATGTTGCATACATATAATTTAATGAATACAGAATGCTCTGAAATTCATTTGCAGAAACTACAGGCAATGAGTTAATAAACAGGGGGGCTTCAATATCCCTATATCCCATAACTGATCCCTTGACCGAACATCTATCGGAAAGATTAGAAAAATCTCCAGTCAATTTTATTTTTTCAAAATACTTCTCGCTTTCATTCCCATAAAACTTTCCATTAATTACACCCTTATTTTTTGCCTCTTCAAAACTTGAGAAGGTTACAATTTTTTTATTCAAATCAACTTTTTGATCAATGGAAAGGGCAAACCCATTTGTAGCCATAAAAAGGATAAGAACTAATATGTTTTTCATAGACCAAGACCTCTTTTATGTTCAAGGGCATATCTCTCCCTAATGTAAAGGTCATTTGTGTGCCCAAGACCAGAAAAATGCCCTCCTTCATGTGCCAGCGTTATTAGTACATTTTCAGCCCCTGACACACTCATACATCCACAACCTATTCTGGAGCTACGGCGCAGAGAACTTACCGTATCCTGAAAATAATGTGTTGAGGATGCGGTTGCACCTCGATATATCCAAATGCTACCGTTGCTATATTCACCCAATATCTGAGTCCATCCTTTGTTATTCAGCATAAAGTCCTTCGCCTCAGCATTAGATGTGAAATATTTTGTCTGTGTGCATTTATCTACATTGACACATTTTCCAAGTTTAATTTTATCAACATAGGTAGCCCGATCCGCTCCATCAACATGCGGATTGTCTTTGGCTAGTGCCAGCCCTTCTTGGTAAGTTTTTTCTGGGTCATCAGGTATTCCATCAATAGCGTTTGGATCACCTTCGATTTCATAGATGGTTCCTCCCGGCCCTATTTTACTAGCTGCCCATGACATCGCATAACTGAACGCAGCCGAAGCAGCACCATTCTTAAATTTTCCACCGGTAATTTCAGAAGCTACACCACCGAGCACCGCGCTTTGAACAAAACTTTGTACGGAGTAGCCGTTTCCTCCACCCAAACCGCCAATGCCTGCGGAGAAAAACCCATGACCGAATTTCCCCCCGGCCATAACGCTTTGCATACCACCCAACATACCCTGGGCCATAAACCGACCGTAGATGTTGCCGATTCCCCCAAACGCCCCGCTAAAAGCACCAAATGCCATGCCCTGTACCATACCGGCCAAACCCCCACCATTCGCCAGGCCGCCAATAGCACCGCCTATCATGCCAGCTAAGGGAGCGAACATGCCTGTTGATATTAACGCAATGGTGACTATCGCACCGACATATGGCTTAAGTTCGTTCCACAATTTCTTCCAAAAAAATCCGCTTGGATCTGATTTATTTAGCGGATTATTCATGACATAGGAATAACGGTTATAACTTTGCGTGTCCGTTGCAGCCTGAATGAATGGATCCGCTTGTAAGAAGCGAGCAAGCTTCGCATCATAAATTCGTCCATTCATGTGGATGAGCCCATGATCATCCAGCATTTCGTGGCCTGTATATCCACGTTGGGTTAATGAATAATCGAAGCCGGTTAACGAAATGCTGCTGGCTGAAAATGCGCTTGTCCAATTTTCCCCATTACGACGCGCACCCCACGCATCGAAGCTTGCGCTGTGTGTAATTTTGCCAGCTGCATCCGTCACAACGTCCAATGAACCAAGGTGATCATTAAATACAAACGATTTGTTAGTTTTTTCAACAGCTCCATTTATCGTACGAACCGTATATACGGCGCCGGCTATGTAGCGCTTCCATTCAACAATGGAACTGCCCGATTGCTGGATGCGTTCAACATTCCCCAAATAATGGGTAAATATCGTTTTTCCTCCTTTGACATCCTTTCGCTCAAAGCGCGCGCGATCCGGACCATATTTGAAATCCGTTGTGGCGCTGGAGCTAACGATTCGCAATGGCTGATCGTAGGTACTGTATGTAATCGTGCGCCCTGCCCCACTAATTTGGTTTCCATTGTCATCATAGCCATAGCTACCCGTGGAGGATGTAGAGGTAACCGCGTGTGGGCCTTTTCCTGAGTAGGTATAGGTCCCTATACCGACTTTACGAATGATATTACCCAGACCGTCATATTCCTGATCCTGCTGGTCAGCTGATAAATTACAGGTGCCGGCTAAATTACCTACATAGCTTTTAATTAAGCGATTCAGGCCGTCATAACAGAAGCTCTCACGTAAATCTTTTTTCGCGGTACTACCGTTTGCGGTCAGGTTTCCACTTTGGTTCCAACGATAATTAAGATTTCCCAACGCATCCCAATTATAGGTAACGTTTTGTATAGGAATGAGCACACCAGCAAGGTTTGTTGTTTGATTGGTTAAACGGCCGGTTGCGTTATCGTAGGTGTAAACAGTTGAACCTGCTGAACCGTTATTACGCAACTCCTCCTTAATTTGCCCACGGGCATTCATGCTGAGAGTTTTTTGTAAAACATCCCCGGTAGCAATGTCATTTACTTGCTGCACGTAACCATTGGGATTGAAATAGGTTCGGGTTCCACTGGTTTGAACAACACCGTTAAGTGCGTCATAGTGTTTATATGCGCGACCTGCGTAGTCATATCGAACTGAATTTACGTATCCTACGTTGTCGTTTGGCAAATAGGTTACGGTATCCGTGACCCTTGAACTGGAGTCATATAAATAGGTTTGACAATAGTTAGCACCACCACAGGATTCATTTATGGTGCCATAACTTGAAACAACCGCAGTTAATTTCAATTGTGTTTCTGGCCTTGCATTTGCCTCGCCCAGATACCTGTCATAGTACCAACGCGTATGTGTCTCAACCGAATTATCTGCACGCCTGTCGGTACGTTTTACCATCCGACCAAGCGCATCATATTCCATTGTATTGACTTGTCGTTTGGTGTCGGATTGTTCAATTAATTCCCCAAAATCATTGTATTTATAGAACCACCATCCGCTAAGTTTGGCGCTTGCAGGCTGATCCAAATATGTCTCAACGGTGGCACAACTTTGTGCAGCATTTCCCAAAAAGCCACCTTTGTCAGGGTCATGCATGGCAATCTTGCGCCCAAATTTGTCGTAACAAATTTTTACGGTGACTGTTTTTCCACTTGCTGTTGTTGTTGCACTGGTCAAGTTACCTAAAGCATCATATCCATAACTAATCGTACCGCCCAAATGATCAGTTACAGTTGCTAAATTGCCGAAACTATTGCGTAATTCAGTGCGAGTTAGTTTTTTCCCCGATGCTCCCGCATCTGCAGTTATCGTCGTGGTGTACCCCGAATAGGTGGTGGTAGTTAAAGTACCATCTGGCGCCGTCAAACTTGTTGGGCGATTTACTAAATCGTAAGCAAATGTTGACCAATAGATTGTCTCGTTTGCGAAATAAGGCTCACTTTTACGAGCAATACGTCCAAGCAAATCATATTCTGTATCTACGTGGCTTTCACGCCCATCAAACATCACTTTACTGCTGCGAACAGCCCGCCCGACAACGTCTAGATACTCAGTCGTTTTACCGCCACCGCTAATTTTTGTAATTACACGAATCCGTGCATGATTGGGGCAGGAAACACCGGTACCGCAATAAGCACGTTCAGTGATTACGCCTGCACCACTAGCATCCCAGCGAACGCGCTCGGTTCCATCGGTATTCAATTCAATGTTAGTGATGACACCATTCGCATCGCGAATTTGCGTTGGTGTGCCATATATAGGATGGCGACTCAGCACGCCGCTCGTTACGTTTCCTAAACTATCCTTTGTAGTTTCAATAAACCGTTTGCTTGCATCGTATATCACCTCTGTTTTCCGCGTCTGGGAAACCCCGGGTTTAACATTCGCCGTTTTGCGTGTAATTCTTTTATTGCCGACCGAATCATATTCATACTCGGTGACCAGTTGGCTATCGCCAGGTTCCACTATTTCTTTTTTCAACATTCCCGGCCAACTTTCGCTTCGGCCGTAATATTCGAATTTTGCAGAACGAACAACAGTAGAATTATTATTCCGCACCGTTGTCGTTGTAGATGTATCCAGGCGACCCATTCGAAGCAGCCACGCATCAGCAGGGTAAGTGTTAACAGTTGTTTTTGTAGATGTATTACTTTGGCCTGATGTAATAACTTCGAGTTTCGTCACATTTCCATAGGAATCGTAATCAGTATCAGTCGTAATGGTCTGTAGGCTGTTGCCTTGGGCAGCTCCGTTATTACTCAGCGCGTAACTGGTTTCTGTAACCTTATCCTGCATTACCCGGTAGACACGCGAATTACCACTGTCCGCAACTTTTGCCCATACGGTGGTAGATTCCGATAATTTATGGCCCTCTTTGGTCTTCACGACCGTTGATTTCGGGGAGCCGATAAATGGCCAATCCTGATGATAGGTTGTTTCCGTTTTAATTCCTGTTTGCTGATCAATCGTAGAAATTTTTTCAAAACCCAAATAACCACGTCCGCCTGCTTGCAAACGAGCGTGATGATAATGGTAAGTCACTCTAGCTTGACCCGAAGGCGCTGAAGCTGTTGGTGCACTTTCACTAACTTGTGCCACCACATAAGTTGGAGTTAACAATTCCAAAACCGGTGCAGGATTTTCAGCTTCGAAAGCGGCACCAAACGGACGGTTCAATTGCGAATAGAAACCAGCGGAATCAAGTGTATAAATGGTTGGCGGTGTACATGGCGCTGGATATATCCAACTTGCGCAATAATTTGAGTCGGTGGTAGTTACGGTGTTAACGCCGTACAAGGTGGTGTAGTGGGCAGAATTTGCAAGTGATCCATATGCAATATTAATTTTACGGTTATTCCCATCGGTGATTTGATAAACCTTATCTAACGAGTTGGCATTTCCATAGCCGTTATAAATACTTATATCCATATTATCTTTGATTTGTATCAGATCTACAAAACCATCGCCGGTCATATCTCCAAACGAATAACTGGAGGTAGATGGCATTGAACTCAAAATATCGGAGTCAGGCCCCATACTGTTAGTCGCCCGATTCCATATCCTCAATTTCAGTTTGGAATTTTGCTTGTCCTGCCACATGACATCCAGATAACCATCCTGGTTATAGTCGAATAGCTCAACAGATTTTGTTGCATAAATAGATGAGGTAATATTGGTTAACAATCCTTCATTTGAATATCCAGCACCCGTGTTAAGCCTGTAAGTCCAATCTATAATTCCACTCAATATCAGATCAGATAAACCATCATTGTTGATATCCTGAGTTCTGTATTTAATGTTTTTATATACATTAGCTGGGTCATTGTAAGTGGTACTTCCAATTCGGGATTTATAATTTTCACTGTAAACAAATGAATTTCCGGATTTTAAATAAACGAAGAGCTCCACAACACGTGAATCAGATGTATATCCACCAGATGAGTCATGGCAAATATCCGTAATAGATCCGTAATACACAGTGCACCCTGGAGTTGATGTAGTTGCGGGAACCATCACATCCATTTGCCCATCACCGTTGACATCTCCCAGTGTAGCCTGTCGATATTCAAAAGTTCTTTGTCTTGCTCCCGGCGCAGGAGCATTAGAAGGGAAGCTCGATACGGGTACAGCAGGGGTACCCGTGAGGCCGACGCTGATGAAGCTACTCGAGAATGAATAATATATATTGCTACCGACAGATGCATTAGATACCTTTTGTCCTGGATAAATCCGTGATGCTGTATATTCATAAGCATCTAACAGGCCATCTGAGTTGACATCACCAAACATTACTTTCCTGTGGGTAAAAGGGAGAGTTATCTTGGAACTCGATAGATTCCACCCACCACTGTTGTTCGGCACCGAAAGATAAAGGTCCCAACTCGCACACTCATATCCGGTTGCACTCAATGGCCTGCAAACTGCAACATCCTGGCGACCATCATTATTGTAGTCAACGATGGCGAGCTCCAATTCAGCCTCTGGATCGTCAACCATGTTGTTATAGGTAAGGTACTGGACATTGCCTGAAAAACTTTGTTTTTGTATGCCGCCACTGCTGTAACGATTTATAGCGCCGTATTCGATCTTCCGACTTGTTCCTGTACCACTGACCCACAAAAAATCCTGGCGACCATCACCATTGAAGTCCATGAAGCGATAGTCCTTTAATTTGCTCGGTAATTCATCCAATTCTGCGGTGGCAGACGAGTTAAACCCAACTGTTTTATAGCCCCAGGTAAATTGAGTTCTTGGATAACAGCTTGTCGATGAATCAGAGGTACATTCCTCAACACTAGTCAGACGACTCAAATTATCCAGAGAAGAATAAGCAGCTTCGTTATAAAAAAAGTTATATTTCCTGAAAATATTTGTTCCGTTGTAGGATCTGACCGAAGTTAAAATATTTGTTGATTTGAGATAAAGCCCACCGGAGCCATAAGATTGCGAAATATCCGAACGTTGGGTGTAACTAAACTCCAGGCTGGCATTGTGACCGCTGGATGTTCCAGGAGTCGGATAAGCATAATAAATAGTTTTTATGCGGTGTCCGGTTAAATAATCTCCTTCATATGAAAAATCAATTCGATTTCCCATATTGTCTTCGAAACGACTTTGCGCCCAGTGAACCACCTTTGTGCTGTATAGCAACTTGGCGTCCTGCGTGCCTCCATATATAGTTTTGGATCCGTCTTTAGCTTCTACTTCAAAATAATCTGGTGTACCTGCAACACCACCTACTGCAGTGACACTCACGAAAGAATCAATTTCTGTCTTATAAACGGAGCCCACTGCACCATAGCTGGCACCAACTACCAGCATCAATCGTTGTCCATTCAAACAAAATCGATCTTCACCGCTCCATGTAATGGGTTTTGCCTCTCCATCTTGCAACAAAGTTTGACGGCAACGACTGATTGCACCCAACCCGGCAATACTCGCACCGTAACCAACCAAACCACTACCATCCTGGCTAGAATAATTAATTGATATTTTTGGGGATACCCCTGCCACTCCCTGAGGGACAGATATGGGAATTGAATAAGTTGCAGATCCGGATTCATCTACCCTGAACTGCCCGGCAATTGAGCCAACCAAGGCTCCATTACCTGCTGTGACGCCTGGACTGATAGTCATTAATTGACCATGCACGTTGTTTCCGTCAGCCAGATACGCGTATTCACCATCAACCGATCCGAAATTTCCCAGCACTACATCATCAATATCATCACCATTAACATCCATTACCCGGAGGGTAATATTGCGATCGCTAATGCCGCGGTAAGACGCCGTCGAGTAAGTTGCTGCTACCGTAGGATATGCTGAGGATGAATAACTTTTTAATAACAACGCAGGAGAAGAAGCATAAGCACCACGAATAAGCAATGTATTCGATCCATTTCCCTGCGCAATTAAAAATACATCCTGATTCCAGATAGCTTTTTTTAATGATCCGCTCGTAACACGCGTTAGGAGATCAACATCCGTTAACGAGAATACCGCAGGAGATGAATAAATACCGCCATTATTGCGAATAGTGAAATTATTTTGTACCTGAATAGGTGTTGCTATTTCACCGTGTAAGATCAAATACCACGGTTTCTGATGGAAATAAAAATCATCATCCCCATCACTGTCTATATCCCCAAAGTAGATATCATAATTGTCAGCTTTCACTTCCGCCCCAAGCGCAGGAAAAGCCAACAAAAATAATCCAACAACAACGCCAATAATTCTTGTTAAAAAGGCAAGCATGACATCTCCATTTGGTGATAGACCACAACCATGATTTTAATGATTAAAATTTATTTCCGACAAAACAAAAACCAGAGACCAAAGGTCTCTGGTTTCGAATTAGTTACTTTATGTTTTGAATTAAGCTGGTAACAATTCTTTCACCGCATCACGTTCTTCCTGCAATTCTTTTTCAGTTGCAGTCATGCGTGCGCGCGAGAACTCATTGATATTCACACCCTGGACAATTTCCCAATCGCCGTTTTTGCAAACGCAGGGGAATGAATAGATCAGGCCTTTCTCAATACCGTAGGAACCATCGCTGTATACACCCATGCTCACCCAATCGTTCGCCGGCGTACCCAGAGCCCAATCGCGGATGTGGTTAATTGCAGCGTTCGCAGCAGAAGCAGCAGATGAAGCACCGCGTGCTGCAATAATTGCAGCACCGCGTTGTTGTACGGTTGGAATGTAATCACCTTCGTACCAGGCTTGGTCAACCAGGCTCAGTGCTGGTTTGCCATCGACCAGGGTATTGTGCAGGTCTGGGTATTGGGTAGAAGAATGGTTACCCCAAATCAGTGCTTTGGTGATGTTGTTGATGCTGGTACCGGTTTTGGTCGCCAATTGGGACAACGCCCGGTTGTGATCCAGGCGAGTCATTGCAGTGAATTGACGTGGGTTGATGTCCGGAGCGTTGCGTTGTGCGATCAATGCGTTGGTGTTTGCAGGGTTGCCAACTACCAATACTTTGATGTTGCGTGAAGCGTGGTCGTTAATCGCTTTACCTTGTACAGAGAAGATCGCAGCGTTAGCAGCCAGCAAATCCTTACGCTCCATGCCTGGGCCGCGTGGACGAGCACCAACCAGTAATGCGTAATCGGTATCTTTGAAGGCAACAGCCGGATCATCAGTAGTCACAATGCCAGCCAACAATGGGAATGCACAATCGTCCAATTCCATCGCTACGCCTTGCAGCGCTTTCAGGGCCGGGGTGATTTCCAGCAATTGCAGGATTACTGGTTGGTCTTTACCCAACATGTCGCCAGCAGCAATGCGGAACAATAATGAGTAGCTGATTTGGCCAGCGGCGCCGGTGACGGTAACTCTTACGGGTGCTTTCACGATGAGACTCCATTTATTCGGGTGATATTGGAAGGAAACGAAAGTTCGGCATTGTGTGCCAGGGTTTGTATATAAGACGGGTGGGCATTATAGGCATTTGCCTGAAAAATTCACCCCAAGAATGACACTAAATGAGAGAAGTTCGCGAAACGCGGGCCTATTGCCGGAGAACAAGCCAACCTAATCGCGAAATAAGCCGGGAATACGGAAAGATGCACCGATAAAGATCACGCCCCGGGTCCTGAATCCAGGCAGGTATTGCCCATCGAATCACCAATCCGTAATTTACGGTTTAAATCCCGCAAAGCGGTTCGCAAGCCCTCTTCCAGAACGGGATGATAGAAGGGCAAATCCAGCACCTGCTGCACAGTCAAGCGCAACTGTATGGCCCAAGCCAATTGGTGGGCAATGTGTTCGGCAGCAGGGCCAAACATTTCTGCCCCAAGTAACAAACCACTTCCTTGCGCTCCATAGACACGCAATAAACCGCGATTTTTATTGATAACCCTGGCCCGCCCCTGCTCTTCAAACTTGACTTCGCCTATTGCATAACAGTCATTGCAGTTTTTAAGGATTGACTCAAGGTTTTGGCCCACACTGGCGATTTGCGGGTCGGTAAATACTATGCTCAACGGCGTACGGCGCATGACCGCCCGGATATCATCCGGAGCGCGTAACGAACGCCCCGCATTAGTACCGGCAATGCGCCCTTCATCCAGAGCTTCATGCAATAAGGGAACATCGCTGGACACGTCGCCGGCGATGTAGATGGATGAGTTACCGCACTGCCCGGTATAGCGGTTGTAGAGCGGTATTCCTTTATCATCCAGGGCGAGATCGGTATTCTCCAGGGTCAACCCATCGATATTCGGACGTCGGCCGGTAGCGGCCAACACATAATCAAAAGGTTCTTCGATCATGCCCCGTTCGCGATGGCGGTATTCGATAACAACATGATCTTTTTCCAAACGGACATTGTTCGTTTCTGCGTTCAGATCCAAATAGAATTCACGATTGAATTCCATATCCGCACAATGGCTGATAACCGGATCTTTAATTGCAGCCAACTCACCGCGTTTGCCAAACACCGCAATCTTTACACCTAACCTGCCCAGTGCTTGTCCCAACTCCAAACCAATCACCCCCGGGCCAAACACGGCAACGGATTTTGGTAAATCCTTCCACTCAAATACATCGTCACTGACAACCAACCTCGGCCCCACCGCTTGCAGGAATTCCGGAACAAATGGGGACGATCCGGTAGCAATAATGATGCGGCGCGCGTGAACCCTTACCTTGGAGCCATCGCTTTGGGCGACTTCCAATTCGGTTGCGGATATAAATCTTGCAAGGCCATTAAGCTTTTGGTTCTTTGGAAATTTATCGGTGGACTCAATCACGGAATCGACAAACCTATCGCGCTCCCTGCGGAGTCGTTGCATAACAGCAGCTCCGTTTATAGCGGGGGGAGAATATGTCACGCCAAAAGTATCCCCATGTTTGTGGTGATGGGCGTGATCCGCTGCGGCTATCAGTAACTTGCTGGGCATACAGCCCACCCGGGCACAGGTCGTCCCGTACTTACCGGCTTCAATAATGACCAGGTTATCCGTATATTTTTTTGCGGCGTTGTACGCACTTAAACCTGCCGTACCCGCTCCAATAATAGCGACATCAACTTCCCGAACCTGCATCCCGAATTCCTCCACACAAAAGGCCCTACTTACTGTGACGAACGGGAAAGAAAATGGTTTCAACCAATCCCGAGGTATGTGAGGCAATACTCGTAGCAGCATCACAGAGAATATATGCGGCACCTAAAGTAACAAACACCTTTCCCGCTTATGGCAGCTAAAAATAAACTATGCCAATCCACTTGAAAAAATAAAAAATATTTGCAAAATCATCGCCGCATTGAGGCTTAAAACTTTACCAGTGCAATCCTTTTATGAGCAACGAATCCCCTTGTTTAACATGTGGCGCATGTTGCGCCAATTTTCGTGTGTCTTTTTATTGGGGCGAATGCCAAAGCGCCGGCGGCACAGTGCCCGACGAACTCACCATACAAGTCTCGTCGCATCATGCCTGTATGAAAGGCACTGATAAAAAACCCGTGCATTGTGTGGCGTTGGTGGGTACACCCGGCGAACGGGTTAGTTGTAGCATTTACGAAAATCGCTCAAGCACTTGTCGGGAATTTGATATTTTGAATGCGGATGGGAGTGTGAATGAAGCATGCACACGGGCGCGGGCGATGTATGGACTATCGCCCATCGGATTAGGACATGAGTTACTTAATCCAATGGGCAACGATAGTTTGGTTTCATCTGGAATTATCGGGATTCATAACGATGCGTTAATGCCCGGTACAACTCATCCTTAAACCCGGTTTTACTCGCGTCCAGCAGCTGCACCGCCTCCACTAAATGTTCATTATCCTCGCGACCGTCATGCCAATGCTTGCGATATGTGCCGTCTTTGTAACCATGGTCCTGGCGGAAAAAATTCAGCACGTTCTTACCAACATAACCGCGATACAGTTGATCGAAACTCATATTCACCCCGGCCATCAAACGGGCAAACAAACGAATATGGAATTGCTTATCGGAAAGCGTAGCGGCAGCGAATTTTTCCAGATCGAGACGGAAATCTTTTTCGTCGGTAGCGATTACCAGCTCTTGTTGGATGCGAGCCACAACGTCATCCAGCGAAGCGCCGGATTGCAACAGGATACTTAAGCCAAAATGCCATATATCGATTAACTCCAAGGCAACCTGCTCGGTATCCGGCGATTGTTTTTTCCACCATTTCCAGCCGTAGTGATCCATTAATTCCGCGCATTCAACCCAAATAGCGCGGTACCACTCATAGCCTTGCTGTTGCCAGTTAGCAGTGACTTTGGTGTTCATGCCATCTTGCAGTTCAAGCATGATTTTTATCTGTTGATGTTGTGCAGACATTTTTCTATAGCCCTATTGAGGTAAATATTGTTTGGCTTTGCTAAACAAGCGATAAAAATTTTCTGTGGTCTTTTCCGCCAGCTCTTCCAGCGGAATACCGCGTACATCCGCTACACATTGCGCGACTTCACGCACGTATTTGGGCTCGTTGGATTTGCCGCGATATGGAATAGGCGCCAGGTACGGAGAGTCGGTTTCCACCAATAATCGGTCAATCGGCATATTGCGGACGACGTCGCGAATTTGTTCGGCATTTTTAAACGTAACTATGCCGGAAATGGAAATGTAGTAATTCAAATCCAGTGCGGATTTGGCCATTTCCCAATCCTCGGTGAAACAATGCAAAACCCCGCTGTGTTCGAGGCTGCCGTACTCTTTAATTAAAGCCAGTGTATCGGCTTTGGCTTCACGGGTATGGACAACAACGGGCAAACCTGTGTGTTTCCCCACGCGCAAGTGCAAGGCAAAACTTTCGTGCTGTAATTGTTTGCTTTCAGTTTCGTAGTGATAATCCAAACCCGTTTCGCCCAGGGCGACCACCTTGGGTTGCGCCGCCCAATCAATTAACTGCTTTTCCGTCGCGGCACCCTCTTTCACATCGCAGGGATGGACACCCACGGATGCCACCACACGCGAATGCGCCTGGGCAATATCAATCACGGTTTGGATATTTTCCAGGCTGATACCGATACACAACATTTGCTGGATACCACGTTCATGGGCCGCAGCGATGGCGGCGCCCAGGTCACCGTTATAGGGATCAAGCTTGATGCGATCCAGATGGCAGTGGGAGTCGATTAACATACATAAGTCTCGAAAAGCTCATTTTAAAAACGACAAAGCCAGGAGTAGCCTGGCTTGGGGAAACTGGGTGGAGCGGATTTTACAGGTTGCCCTGGCTACATGATATGGGGAGCTTATAGCTACATGGTATGGGTGGGCTTGTCTGAACTGAGCATACCCGCCAGGTAAGTTTCGATTTTGTTGATCGCGGTATTATCCTGGTCACTAAACTGCACACCGATTCCCGCCGCGCGGTTACCTTGGGCGCCTTTGGGAGTCACCCACACCACCTTACCCGCGACAGGAATTTTTTCCGGTTCGTCCATCAGGCTCAACAACATAAAAACTTCATCACCCAATTTGTAGTTTTTATTGGTGGGAATAAACATGCCGCCATTTTTTACGAACGGCATATAGGCCGCATAAAGTACAGCTTTGTCTTTAATTGTGAGGGAAAGTATGCCGTTACGGGCACCGCCTATCGGTTGCATAACAAATCCTGCTTGTGTGTTTTGGAGCTGCTCATCAATCTAATGAATGAAACAATGCCGAGACACTAATAGATTAGCTCACTAGTGTCCAGACGCCATCGCACGATTCGTGCTCGCGCGCAACAAAGCGCCCCAGTCGAGCAATAATTCCTCTAATAACAATTGCTTATTGGGATTCGCCCCACTCAATAATTGACGCTTGGATAACAAGACTTTCTCAATATAACGATGCAATAACATTAGATTCAAAGTACCCAGTCGCTCGCGCCATTCCGGGGGCGCCATTTCTATTTGCGCATCACTGGCGCCGGCACACCAACGCGCCAGGCTGTGCAATAAACCTAACAGCCACTCCACCAGGCCCACCACATCTCCTCCCTGCCAATTGGCGGCGACTTCAATTGCTGATACTTGCCCCAGGGTTAAACGCACAAATTGCTGCAGGGTTTGCTCACGCTGCTCAAGGACATCGCCCTGTAATAGCTTCAATGCGGTGAGCGGCGCACCACGCGCGGCAATTAATAAGGTATCTGGCGTGGTATTGCTCCCTACCATTAATGGCGACAACCAATGAAGGACCTGTTCACTGCGAGGCATAGGCAACTTGCGCAGTTGGCACCGGCTGCGAATCGTCGGTAATACTGAACCGGGAGCGTGGGTCACCAGGATCAGGAGGGTATTAGCAGCAGGCTCCTCAAGGGATTTCAGCAGCGCATTGGCGGCATTGCCATTCATGGATTCAGCCGGCTCGATAACCACTACTTTATACCCGCCCTGCTGCGCCGTTTTACCCAGCGACTCCGTAAGTTCACGGACCTGGTCTACCTTGATGGCCTTACCCTCTTCCTCTGGTTCCAGCCATAACAGATCCGGATGGGTTTGGGATTTATTCAATCCGCATCCGCGACACCGACCGCAAGCAGTACCTTCTATAGGCGACATGCACAGCAATAGCTGCCCCAACGCATCGGCCAGATGGCGTTTTCCAATTCCCTTCGGGCCGGCAATCATCATGGCATGGGGCAATTTTTGCGCAGCAATTTGCTGAACAAGCTGTTGCCAATCATTGAGTTGCCAGGGGTAAGGATGAATAGGAAAGTCGCTCATTGGATAATCAACCGCAGTCGCTCAAACAAAAGTTGGGCAAGCTTAGCAAATTTGCGATAATCCGCGCCCGCTTAAATTCCGCTTCAGGCTCGACGATGACCGATTTGCCCCTGGATATTTTGTACCTCGATAACGACCTACTCATCGCAAATAAGCCGGCGGGCTTGCTGTGTGTGCCGGGAAAGGGGCCGGAAAAACAGGATTGCCTCTACAATCGGGTACTGAAATTTAATCCAAATGCGCGGGTTGCGCACCGATTAGACCAGGGTACATCCGGCATTGTGATGTTCCCATTGAATTATCTCACCCTTAAAAACCTTACCCACAAGTTCGAAGCGCGCGCTATCCACAAGCGTTACCTTGCCGTGGTGGAGGGTTTGGTTGAACAGGACGAGGGTGAAATCACCTTACCGTTGATTTGCGATTGGCCAAATCGCCCCTTGCAAAAAGTCTGTTTCGAACATGGCAAATCCGCGCATACACGCTATCAGGTTATTGAACGCGATAAGGGCCAAAATACCACCCGTGTTTTACTGGAACCGGTAAGCGGACGCACCCACCAGTTGCGTGTGCATATGCTCAGCCTTGGCCATCCTATGCTCGGGGATGGACTCTACGCCCCGGAACAGGTACGCCTTAAGGCATCGCGATTACTTCTTCATGCCCAACAGTTATGGTTCGATCACCCTGTTTCCGGACAACACATCCACATTGAATCCCCCGTTGATTTCTAATCACTTCCCCTTATAAGGATTTATAACAAGTTTTTCCAATTCGATTAGAAAAGTATCTATAGCCTCGCCAGTTTATTGCCTATGCTAATAACGTCACACTATTAATGCCTAATAGCGCATATTTTTGTTATAAGAATCGATCACCGGAGGCCCCAATGAACAAAACCTTATTATGTCTCGCCCTTATCGCTGCTAGCACCCAAACGTTCGCAACGGAACTTTATAACGGGAGGATCAGCGGTATGGCCGGTGCGGGTTATGCCACCGGTGGATACAGTGATGGACTGTTATTTAACCCGAGCCTGGCCGCAAATTATAAAGACAAAGACAAATTTGCCCTGGTGTTGAACGGCGGCGGACTGGGTAGCGATCAGGATGACCTGATTGATGGCCTTGAGGACTTGGTCGATTTTACCGATTACTTGCAAAATGCAACTGACCTCAACGAAAGCGATGCCGACAGGCTGAAGGAATTAATGGAAAACGTCGACGAAAAAACTGTGGATGGGACGGTGGGAGCCAGCGTGGTTGTCGCGGTTCCCAATCCATTTGTTTCCGCGGCCCTGGTCGTCAAGGCAACCGGCACGGTTGGAGTACTCGCAGATATTGATGAGGATGATTACGACCTGATTGATAACAGCGTTAATGAGCCCTTTGAACCGGAAGACCTGCAATCCTCCGTATATGGCCGCGGGGTTATCCTGCGTGAAACCGGAGTAGCGCTGGCCAAAGGGTTTGCCTTGGCGAATGGCCGGCAATTGCTGGTCGGTGTAACACCCAAACGCGTGAAAGTCGAAACCATTGTGTATACGGCAACCGTGGCGGATTACGACGAAGATGACCTGGACGCTGACAATTACACCGTGGAAAGTAGCGCAAGCAACCTGGATGCCGGTGTGACCTACCAAACCGGGAAATTGCGCTATGGCTTGACAATCCAGAACGTCAAAAGTGATTCATTCAAAACCATCAGCGATGAAACTTATAAACTCGATACCCGCACAACCGGCGCTATTGGCTATGTAGGGGATAGGTTCAGGGCCGAAGCCGCCATTGACCTGGGTGCTTACAACACCTTCGGTCTGGGGGGTGACAGCCAGGTGTTCCGTGCCGGGGTGGAACTGAACGCACTGAGCTGGTTGCAACTGCGCGCAGGACTCCAGCGCGACCTGGAAGACACCCTGCCCGATGCCTATTCAATTGGCCTGGGAATCTCGCCCTTTGATGTGGTCAATATCGATATCGCCGGATTTACCGGTTCAGATGAAGCAGTAGGTGGCGCAATACAAATCGGTTTAAGGCTTTAGGTTTTCCAGTGCAGCCTCGCACCGAGGCTGCATAGCTCACCCATTCGCAAATAACGCGGTTAACACCGAGTCAATCTCAGCCTGCACGTCATTCAATCCTTTTCCGGCGTCAATAACCCGATACCTTTCCGGGGCAGCCTCCGCCCGCTGCTGATAGGATTTCCTGACCCGCTCAAAAAATTCGATGGTTTCGCTCTCAAACCTGTCCAGCTCACCGCGCTGGCGGGCGCGATCCAGGCCCAGCTTTACATCAATATCCAGGATCAGGGTAAGGTCGGGTCGCAGATTACCCTGAACCATTCGCTCCAATTCCTCGATGATCGCCTTGTTCAGGCCGCGACCCCCGCCCTGGTAAGCGTAGGTAGCATCGGTAAAACGATCACTTAATACCCAGGCACCGCGGGCCAGGGCCGGTTTAACCAATTGGGCCAAATGCTGCGCGCGGGCCGCGAACACCAATAAAAGCTCGGCGGTTTCATCAACAGGCTCGTTGCGCCTGGTTAACAGTAAGTTGCGAATTTCTTCAGCCATAGGTGTGCCGCCGGGTTCACGGGTGACAATGACCTCAATACCGCGCGCGGTCAACCAATCCCGCACAAAGGCCAGATTGGTACTTTTCCCGACACCTTCTGTGCCTTCGATGGTTAGGAATTTACCTGCTTGCATACGCATCACATCATGAAAAAATTTAATCGGATTAAACATTCCTTCCCTTTCGGGGAGCGCGTATCATACCGGCTTTTTGACCGCTCACTCGTTTTATTCACACCGCGTTACCCTTAAGGGAGACTTATCATGATCACTTTGCACACCAACTATGGCGACATCACAATCGAACTGGATTTCGAAAAAGCGCCAAAGACGGCGGCCAACTTTAAACAATATGTTGAAGAAGGTTTTTACAACGGTACTATTTTTCATCGCGTAATTGATGGTTTTATGATTCAGGGCGGCGGTTTTACCGAAGATTTTGAACAGAAAAAAACCCGCGACCCTATCGAAAACGAAGCGGACAATGGCCTGCCAAACCTGACCGGTACTTTAGCCATGGCGCGAACCAATGATCCGCATAGCGCTACCGCCCAATTTTTTATAAATGTAAAAGATAACGCATTCCTGAACCACACCGGCAAGAACTCCTCCGGTTGGGGTTACTGCGTATTTGGTAAAGTGACCGCAGGCATGGATGTGGTGAATAAAATCAAAGGCGTAAAAACCGGCACTAAAGGTTTCCACCAGGACGTCCCCAAAGAAGCGGTCATTATCCAATCCGCCACTATTGCTTAATGATGTCGGCCCTATTTATTTCTGATTTGCATTTACACGAATCACGCCCGCTTGTTACGCGGGCGTTTTTTCATTTCCTTCACACACACGCAGCCCAAGCCGAATCCCTTTATATACTGGGTGATTTTTTTGATGCGTGGGTGGGTGACGATGACGATGCCGAATTACCGCAAAATGTCGCCCATGAACTGTCAAAACTGCGACAAAAAGGCACGGCAATCTATTTTCAACATGGCAATCGCGACTTCCTGCTGGGCGATATTTATGCACAAAAAGCCGGCATGGTCCTGCTGCCGGAAAGCTGCGTAATCGATTTATACGGTACGCCGACTTTGTTACTTCACGGCGACACGCTGTGTACGGCGGATAAGGATTATCAACAATTCCGCAAAATGGTGCGCAGCGCCCAATGGCAACAGCAAATACTCGCACAGCCATTAGCGGCGCGGCGCGCACTGGCTGCGCAATTACGGGAAAAGAGCCAGAGCATGAACAGCTTGAAAGCGGAAGATATTATGGATGTCACGCCTTCCGAAGTTGTTGCGCAAATGGAACAAGCCAATGTGACAAGGCTGATTCATGGCCATACTCACCGCCCTGCCCGCCACCCGATTGTTGTCCATGGCCGACCAGCGGAGCGAATAGTCCTCGGTGACTGGCATTCGCACGGATGGTGCCTAAAGGCCGATCAAACGGGCTGTGAATTAATAAGCTGGCCGCTTGAATAATTTAATCCGTAGCAGGTTAACGGGTATCAATCAATTACGACTGGTCATCATGTAGAAGCCGCCGATAATAATAAATGCGGGCCACCAGGTACCGAAAGATAAGTCGAGCAAAAAGATGAGCGCAATAAAAATAATGGAGCCCGCTGTCACCAATGCGTTTAACATCGCTGCCCCGACACCCTCGCGCTGATAGCAACGGTAAGCCAGTTGCAAAGGTCCGATAGCCGCCAGCAAAATAAAAAATGCCCACCAGTTATGAAAATCCAGGAAAAATAAATCTACGCCGAGGTTCTTCGCTAATAGCAATCCGCCTATGACCGCGACCGCCAAACCCAGCGCCCAACTGGATGAAGAAACTTTGGAGGGTGCGGGTGTTTTGGCCGGTGATTGAGGCGCAGGGGCTTCCAATGGGGGTTTTTCATCGAAAGATGACATAGCTAACTCCTTGATTCCGAAAAACGAAATTCGACAAACCATTACAGTATTTATTCAAGCTGTTCTTATGACACTATGAAACCAGATATAGATTCACAGCACCAGCGACTTTTGTCACCGTCCTGAAACTGCAACCAAAACCATCCTTATCAGGTACAAATAAAAAACCCGGCCAAAAGCCGGGTTGCGGGAACATTAGCTGTTAATTTTTCAAGATATCTTCGGCTGCGTTTACCAGGAAGATATAACTTGCGGCCAGGTTCACCACATATTCGTTCTCTCCCCAGAAAAACGGCCAATCTTCATGGTTTTCCGGATAATCCGGTTTCAATACCAGGATGCCCGGAACAATGCCGCCCGAAATAAATGAGAAATCCGCGCGGTTCATTCCATAGGCAACTTCCTTGGAGCGGGTACCCACATTGGATACCAGCGACAAATTATGGGCCGGATGGGTCCCATAGAGAAAATTCAACCCCTGCAACACACTTTCGCGACTGACCAAATCCGGAAACAGTTTATAGATGTAATAATTATTGGTGGCGTGGCGGATCACCCAACCGCTGCCGGCCCATCCACCCTCTGTAATCGGAACACCAAAGGGATTTTTGGCCTCAATGGTTGCCAATTCTTTTTGATATGCCTGGGCTTTGGTTTTCAATTGCTGTTTGAACGCGGTGTTCATGTGTGGCACGGCGCGAATAAACCAGGAGGCGTTTGCAGCAAAGTCAACCTGTCCCAACAATTTCTCGATGGTTTGTGCATATTTTATGTCGCCCGTGGTCATCAATAATTCCGTCGCCGCTTTTAATTGCTCATGTTCCAATTTACCGCCGGTGGTATTGCCATATTTAAATGAATCCGGCTGCGGCTTGGCCTGTTCTTCCGCCCAGACTTTTTTCGCTGTGTCGATGCACTCTTGCGCCAGGGCATCATTAAACCCTTTCAATACACGGCTTGCTGCCGCTAACGCCGCCGCGGAACCATAATTCAATGATGATGATTTGCTGGTGAACGCCCAACGATCATCAAATTTTCCGCTTTTGAACCCATCACTTTGCGATGCGGATTTTTTTGCGTCATAAATTAAATTATCGGTTTTGGTAATACCGTCACCCAGGTGGGTGTATTGATCGATATGAGCCTCAACGATCCCCGGTATTGCATGCCCCACCGCGCGATGTTGCGCGATCAGCGCCAGGGTTCCGTGTTCAATTTGTTGCAACACATCAGGCTTGCCATCCGCTGTGTGTAAATCCACAAATTTTTTCGCGTAGTCCACACTGGTGGTATCGCGCTTTAATCCGAATGTTTCCCACACAGTGACCAGTGTATTAACGACATCGTATTGGGTTTGGGTGCGGATATCATAATCCCCCGCATCGTACCAACCGCCAATATTTAAACCGGGAATATGTTCACCGGGTTTGTACGGCGTATCCGTTGTTGGCCCCTGCGCATATAAATCGAAATGCTCATGGTTTACCGGTGCTTGCAGCGCATCGTCCAGGTGCGAAGCACCGTGCCACACGCGATAGGCTTCATTGATAGTCATGTGATCCATTTGCACGGGCAAATACATATCCAGCGTTGGGTGCCACGCGTTTTGGTAAACCGATTTATCAATGCGGAAACTGTGGGTTTCCTGGTTGCCGTAAGTAATTAAATACAAACCGGGTTCTTGCACCTGGGTGAAATCAAACTGGCGATATTCATAACGCAAATATTTCCCCCAGCTTTTTGGTTTTTCGCTCAACACGGTTTTGCGCGTGCCATCGGAATTAATTTTTACCAAACTGGCTTTGGTGATTTTTTTATCACGCGCATCCAATTCAATTACCGCAACTTTTTTCTGTACCGGGTGATACCCTACTTGTGAGTGGGCAATCATGGGTTCGCGAATCCAGTTCTTTACCGTTGATGCATCAATCTTCCATTCGATCACCGCACCGGTTTTATTAGCCGGGATTTTGCTACGCACCACAAACCAACCGTTTTGCGCCTTGCCCCGCCCGTCGTAAAGTTCCAGCGGCACACCTGTTGAATGGATGCTGATGCGGCGTTGCACATCTTCCGGTGCCAACACCAGGTTCTGGCCTTGCGCCAGTGCAGCCGGGTTAGCCTTGCCGTTAATTTCTTTTAGGCCTGTCGGGTAAACCGGAAAATTGCCGGCTTGTGTATCCATCACAAACGATTTGTGAAAATACGCGGCGGGCAAAAACTCCAAATTAAAACCCGCCTTGCCTTCCAGCGCGGCCGGCAGCGGTTTGGGTAGGTTAACCGTCAAACGGACACCGGCTTCGCTTTTGGTCACTTTGATCGAGAAATCAAATTGGTGATCAGGATAATGAAGGAAAGCTTCTATCGAATTTTCAGCGTGGTTCACTTTACGCTCCTTGAACATGGGGGTTAAATCCCATTGTTCGGGCGTCGCATTCAAACGCACATCCCCATTGGTCACTGTTCGTTCACCGTGGTGAATCAACTCCACACCGCTGGTTTTGGAATCACTAAACAGCCCGTCATACCAATTGCTAAACACCAGTACATTCAAGCCGGGCTTTTCAAAATAATCTTTATCGTTCAGGGTTAAATCGTCTTTTGCCAGCGCCGGCAAGGTAAAAGCAAAGGAAAAAACAGCGAGTAAAACCCGCCATTGGCCGAGTTGATAGGACATGTGTATCTCCAGATTTATTATGCACACAGACTTATAGTCTATGTGCACCTAAGACACTGGTATACAGCGTTTACATTTTATAACGGAGGTTTACCGAGGCGGGGAATGATGGCGAGCTGACAGCAATAAACAACGCAGGCAACCCTTGCATAGCGTTTAACTTTTACGCGACAACCCCGGAATGGAAACGAAACTCGGCATCCCCGCCTTCGATCAGGGTTTTTTCCAGGGCAAGGAACTCTTGTACCCTTGCGGAAATATCCTCGCCGTTGGCCGCACGTTGGGCGAGCGCTAAATAATCTTCGTAGTGCCGGGCTTCAGATTTTAACAATGAGAGATAAAATTTTTGCAGTTCTTCATCCAGGTGCGGGGCGAGTTTGGCGAAACGCTCACACGAACGGGCCTCAATAATAGCGCCGACAATCAAGGTATCGATATAGCGACCCGGTTCATGTGTACGCACCAACTTGCGCAATTCCCCCGCATAACGACCGGGTGTTATTTGATCGTAGGAAACGCCGCGCGCTTGCATGATGTCCATGACTTGTTCGTAATGGCGCAACTCCTCGCGTGCGAGCCGCGACATTTTTTGCATCATGTCGAAATCCCCAACGTAGCGGAACATCAGGGTCAATGCCGTCGATGCCGCTTTCTTTTCACAGTTTGCGTGATCAAGCAGTAACAAAGCCTGGTTATCCAACGCATTTTTTATCCATGCGTCGGGAGTTTCACAATGGAGGAATTCGTTGATTCGAGCGAGTGCATTCATAGTCAATCGAAGGATATTTATTTGTGATGGTCGAGGGTTTCTGCTGAAACAAAACAAGGTGATATGTAACGTTCATAATGCGCGCAACTGAGCGCGTAAAAATCCTTATCGATATTGTCGCGGATAGTACCCAGTGACACGTCCTTCCAGGCGGGTTGCAAAGCCAAACCGTAGCTTGATAAATCCTGAATCTGGCTAGCGCCGGCACGCAATAAATCAAATACCCAACAATAGGGATTTTGTTCCGGCTTGAAGAGGATTTGCTGATGCTTGATCTGGGTTAGCAACAATTTTTCGTCGCGAATCTGGATCATATTCTGGACAATTTGCGCCAGGAAAGTTTCCAACCTATGGGCGATAAGCAATTTCTGTTCGTGGGTATAGGTATTCCAATCGATCACCTCGTGGGCAAAACGTTTGCAACCGCGGCAAACACTATCGCCGATGCCGGTGGAGCAAATACCCACACAGGGTGTCTTTACGGGTTTTAATACAAGCATAATTTTTTAATGCAACGGGCCGGGTAACCGGCCCGCCAGGATTTCTACCAAAGGATGAACAACCAAATTAATAAGGCGTACCGGTAATTGCCAGATCAATTTTCCACAGTGCGCCGGCGCCAGTCAGGAAAAGCGTTTTTCCTTCAGCACCGCCAAATGCGACGTTAGTTAAATTTGCATCGGTACTGGCCCGTGCGATTTCCTGCCCTTGCGGATCGTATACCCGCAGTTTGCGCGCGACATGTTCGGTTACATAGATGTTCCCTTTGCAATCGACCGCCATGCCATCAGGAATACTCAAGCCTGTAACAAGGTCAGTGCCCTGTTGGGGAGTACCATTCACAATGGGATAGGCGCGCAATATACCTTGCTCACCGCCGCCATTGACATAAAGCACATCACCCGCAGGCGATAAGGCAATGCCATTCGGGTTTGAAATGCTATCGTCAACCAGCGTTACCGTTCCATCGGTGGCTACCCGATATACCCCCGTTTTTTCCTGCCCGCCGGGAGCGGCATCGCGTTGGAATGCGGGATCGGTAAAATAAATAGTTCCGTCCTGGGCAATCGTAATATCGTTGGGAGAATTAAATACATTTCCCGCATATTGGGAAACAACCGCGGTGCGCTCACCCGTGGCCGGATTAAAACGGGATAGGCTTTTAAACTTATGCGTACCTGCAATCAGGAAACCGTCTTTATCCACCGCAAGGCCATTGCTGCCGGAGTCCTCGATTGCGGTGCTCATTGCACCGGACGCATCCAGTTTTTGGATACGCGATGGAAAACCGGCACTGAATGTAAAATCGGAAAAATACAGCGAATTATTTATCCACACGGGACCTTCATACAATCCTTCCTCATTGCGAGTGCTATTGGCAGTGTCAATGCGTATCGGCCTCAAATCTCCCGCAGGTGCAGTTCCGTCACATGTCGCAGCAGCAACCGGTGCTGCTGTTCCAGGCGTGGGTGCTGCTTCAGACATTGTTGCTGCGACAGAGGCAGTGGCCACTGTTTCAGCGACACGGGTTGTAACAGGTGGTGAATTTTCTGTTTTTTGCTCGCAGCCGGCCATGGCTAACAAGCTGGCCATAAGCCCTGAAATCAATAGGCGTTGCCGTGTCAGTTTCATAAATTCCTCTTTGGGCAGGTCTTTAATTGGATTTGTTGTCAGGCTTGTTGCTGTGCAGTCGTTGTATTTTTATCTGCTTGGATAACCAAACAAGCTCTCACCGTATTTTCATTTATGCGACCAGACAGGCTCACCACCTTACCACAATCCACCTTAAATACCGAAGGCAGCCAACGCGGGGCAAACACATAGTTATAAGGCTTTCCATTACTCATTAACAGGCTGGATTGCTTCAGGTATAATTCGCGCCCGATTTACCGCTCTCCCGCGAGCATTATCAAGAGCGCTTACTTTTTAAACGCCCTTTAGCATCCATGATGGCCATGGATAGTCTCCAGACGCAGAGATCCTGCCGAAGGAGTAACCCCACACTAATGAGGATAAAACCGTGCTTGAAGCCTATCGTAAACAGGTCGCAGAACGCGCCGCAGAAGGTATTCCACCCAAACCACTGAATGCTGAACAAGTTGCCGGATTGGTTGAGTTACTGAAGAATCCCCCCGCCGGTGAAGCTGAAGTATTACTGGATTTGATCACTGACCGCGTTCCGCCCGGCGTCGATGAAGCCGCCTATGTTAAAGCCGCTTTCCTAAGCGCGATCCTGAAAGAAGAAGCAAGTTCCCCCCTCATTGATAAACCCCTCGCGATTAAACTGCTCGGCATGATGCTCGGGGGTTACAACATAGAACCCCTGGTTAACCTGCTTGATGATGCCAGCCTGGCGCCACTGGCCGCCGAACAACTCAAGCACACATTGCTGATGTTCGATGCCTTCCACGATGTGGAAGAAAAAGTGAAAGCCGGCAACCCGTACGCCAAGGCTTTAATGCAATCCTGGGCCGATGGCGAATGGTTTACCAGCAAACCCAAAGTGCCTGAAAGCACCAAGCTCACTGTCTTTAAAGTCACCGGCGAAACCAACACCGATGACCTGTCACCGGCACCCGACGCCTGGTCACGCCCCGATATTCCCCTGCATGCCCTGGCCATGTTCAAGATGCCGCGCGATGGCATTACGCCTGACGAGCCCGGAAAAATCGGCCCGATCAAACAAATCGAAGCCCTGAAAACCAAAGGCTTCCCACTGGTGTTTGTCGGTGATGTGGTCGGTACCGGCTCGTCCCGTAAATCGGCAACCAACTCGGTGTTGTGGTTCATCGGTGACGATATTCCCGGCGTACCTAACAAGCGCACTGGCGGGGTATGTATCGGCGGGAAAGTTGCCCCGATTTTCTATAACACTATGGAAGATGCAGGCGCATTGGTATTTGAAGCTCCGGTAGACAACCTGAACATGGGTGATGTCATCGAAATTCGCCCCTATGAAGGCAAAATCCTTAATGCCAATACCGGCGCCGTGATTTCAGAATTTGAATTGAAATCCGATGTATTGCTGGACGAAGTGCAAGCAGGTGGCCGTATTCCATTGATCATCGGCCGCGGGCTTACCACCAAAGCGCGCGAATCCCTGGGCTTGCCACCAAGTACCCTGTTCCGCCTGCCGCAAGCACCTGCGGATACCGGTAAAGGTTACACCCTGGCCCAGAAAATGGTGGGCAAGGCCTGCGGCACCCTGGGTATTCGCCCGGGCACATACTGCGAACCCCGAATGACCACTGTAGGTTCTCAGGACACTACCGGCCCGATGACCCGCGATGAATTGAAAGACCTGGCTTGCCTGGGCTTCTCCGCTGACCTGACCATGCAGTCCTTCTGCCATACAGCGGCTTATCCAAAACCAGTGGATATTGAAACCCAACACACCCTGCCCGACTTTATCATGACGCGTGGCGGTGTTTCCCTGCGCCCGGGCGACGGCATCATCCACAGTTGGCTGAACCGTATGTTGTTACCTGACACAGTGGGCACTGGCGGCGACTCCCATACCCGCTTCCCGATCGGTATTTCCTTCCCGGCGGGTTCCGGCCTGGTAGCCTTCGCAGCGGCAACCGGTGTTATGCCGTTGGATATGCCCGAGTCTGTGCTGGTTCGCTTTAAAGGCGAGATGCAACCCGGTATTACCTTGCGTGACCTCGTCAATGCCATCCCGCTTTATGCGATCAAGCAAGGCTTGTTGACCGTGGAGAAGAAAGGCAAGAAAAACATTTTCTCCGGCCGCATCCTGGAAGTGGAAGGCTTGCCCAAGCTCAAAGTTGAACAGGCGTTTGAAATTTCCGACGCCTCGGCGGAACGCTCTGCCGCCGGTTGTACCATCAAGCTGGATAAAGAACCCATCATCGAATACCTCAAGTCCAACATCACTATGTTGCGCTGGATGATTGAACAAGGTTACGGCGATGTACGTACCATTGAGCGCCGTGCACGCAAAATGGAAGAGTGGCTGGCTAACCCGGTATTGATGGAAGCTGATGCCGATGCTGAATACGCTGCGATTATCGACATTGACCTCGCTGATATTAAAGAGCCGATCCTGGCGTGCCCGAACGATCCGGACGATGTGAAAGTATTGTCTGATGTGGCCGGTGACAAGATCGATGAAGTCTTTATCGGTTCCTGTATGACTAACATCGGCCACTTCCGCGCTGCCGGTAAACTGCTCTCCGCTACCAAGGATGAATTGTCTACCCGCCTGTGGATTGCACCACCAACCAAGATGGACGAGCACCAGTTAATGGAAGAAGGTTACTACAGCATCTTTGGCGTAAAAGGTGCGCGCACTGAAATGCCCGGTTGTTCGCTTTGCATGGGTAACCAGGCGCGTGTAGCCAAAAACTCTACCGTGGTATCTACCTCCACGCGTAACTTCCCCAATCGCCTGGGTGAAGGTGCGAACGTATACCTGGCCTCTGCTGAACTCGCGGCCATTGCAGCGGTATTAGGCAAACTGCCGACGCCCGCAGAGTACCTGGAATACGCTAAGAAGATTGACAGCATGTCTGCTGATATTTATCGCTACCTTAATTTCAATGAAATTGAGAGCTACCAAAACGCTGCCAACGAAGGCAAGCGCATTGCTGCGGTAGAAATCCAGACCGTCGCTATCTAGCGCTGCCTGGTTGGGAAGCCCGCTGTTTAGCGGGCTTTTTTTGTTGAAATTTATAGGGAATGATTTCCCGACAATTTATTTTTGCTGTAACCCCACTTCCGCTGCGGCAAAATCTTCCTCGCATTTAACCTCCAAACTATCCGCTTCAGACATTAAGAAAGGGATGAGATGGGTTTTAGGAATTTTTTCTTCCCGCAAAAACTCATTCACGCGAAAAATATAGATCGCCCGGTTGGGTAAATATAACGACGGTAAATCATGGCGCGTCATATAGGAAACATGCTCGCCGGACAATGGATGGAGGAATTCGCCTCCGCCAACGTATGCGTTGAAATATTTGCTTTCGATTTCATACACACTTAACAAACATCGGCAGGTCGGGAAATCCTTAAATTCCGCCAGGGCGTCGCGGATGTGCTCAGACGTCCGCAGGGGCGATGTAGGCAACAACAAAATAATAATGTCCTTGGGTTCCGGTTTTATCCTGTGGATGAATTCGGCAACCACAGAATCCAGTGTTGCTTCATTGGAAGCCAGATGGGGATCGCGCTTGAATTTCTCCGCGCCGTAATAATTCGCGACTGCCAGGATCTGCTCATCATCCGACGAAACATAAACAACGTCGGCAACTTCCGATGCGTTAACTGCTTGCAATGTATAAGCAATTAATGGCTGGTCCATGAGGGGAACAATACTTTTCTGCGGAATGGTTTTGGAGCCACCGCGAGCGGGAACCAATGCGTATACCTTGGACATAACCTACCTGCCAGTAACTAAAATCGTTGTGGGTGTATAGCAAAGGAATAGGCTAAGGTCACGCTAAAAGCGTGGTTAATAGCAAAACAAGAATACTGGCATCGAGCTTATAACCCGATGCCCTATAAAAACATGAATTAGCTGTTTTTCGCAGTAAATGGCAAGCGATCCAAAATGCCATCCAAAAAATCACCGGTAGAATTCAGTGAACGAACAATCGATTCCATCGCCTGGAATTGCGCCATTAACCGCGCGCGATAAGCTTCACTGCGGCGATTCAATGCTTCTTCGTCTTTTTCTACCTTTTCTATATTTTTATTAATTGTCGCTTCACGTTCTTTAATCACGCCGGATGATTTGAGATAGTCATTCACCAAACTTGTTAAACCGCCGGCAAATCCGCGTGAGAATGTGATAGTGCCGCCAGTTGCCCCCGGCTGTACTGCCATGCTTAAACCTTCGGCTTTACTACCCAGTGCAGGCAACAGGACATTGCCGTAACCGAATGCTGCCTCACCGGCAACAGTACCAACAACATCTTTACCCGCAACGCCACTGCCAAGGCTAATTCCCAAATCTGCCATATCGGTTGATACCGCCGTCATCTCTACGTTGCTGGTGCTCCCGTAGGCGTTCGATGTAAACACCAGTTTATTGGCCTCCACACTGACGGCGAGGGTATATTTCATCGCCTTAAGATTGTCATCCAGATTAATCAGGCTTTGAATTTCCGATGCCAATTCAGCAGCAGATGTATAAATTTTTCCGCTGGGAATGGTGATGGTAGCGCTTTCTGTACCGTCCAGTTTCACTTTGAAGTTGTAATCTTTACCAGTGGTATCCAGTGGAAAGGTTATGCCTATATCTGCGCCGGTTAATTTGCCCTTGGCGGGTTGCTGGGTGATAACCACATCATAAGAACCGGGTTGGCTTTTCGCGCTGTATTTAGTCAGGTCAATATTGACCACCGACGAAGATGTTTTTGGCACAAATAGATCGCGCACAAATGCAAAGTTATTATCGATAGCGGAACGAAAGCCGGTATTGCCTTCGTTTTCAACGATTTTTAATGAACCATCCAATTCAGTTCTGATGCCCAAGGTGGACAGGTTACTGAAGCCGCCGCTTAAACCAGGAACAGAGCCGGACAACATATTGCGGATTCCCTGCATTAGATTTTTCGCGAGGGGATCGCTCTTCAAACTGCCGTACTCTTTCAATTCCGCATCAAAACCAATCAGTTTTTCTACTTCACCTTTAAAGGTATTGTAGGCTGCCACGAAATCGCGAATGGCGGTTTCGGCAATTGATTTATCCTCATTAATAGAAATATTGATAGTTTCCGTCAGCGACGCACTGAACACATCAAATTCCAACCCATCAATTACATCTTTAATCTGGTTGGACTCACGGCTCACCAATAAACCGTTTACGCGTATTTTTGCGTCCAGGCCTTCTTGCTGCTGCGTAAGGTTGCGCGTGGTTTCATTAAAGTTAAACGATGCCAAACCAGGTGCACCGGCATCTTCCGTTGCGCTGATTTCAATTTCATTTTTAGCACCGGACTTGGACGTTAACAGCAACCGATAAGAGCCACCGTCGCTAACAATACTGGCAGCTACACCGATGTTGGCCTTGTTGATGGCATCGCGCAAACCAGTGAGGGAATTATTGCTGTCATCAATGGTAATGGTGGCCCCGGTTTTGGTGGAATCCAGGATAAAATCCGTGAGGCCGGCATCCCACTCACCCAGGCGAATGGTCAGGGTGCCCTTCCCAATAGGGTCGGTCATGGAAGTAAAGGTGCCGGAGCTTAATGATTGCGATTGGGCAACCTGCTCTACCTTTAATTGATAGCCACCGGCGGCAGCTTTGGCATCCAGCTTGGTGATACTGAGTAATTTAGTGTCAGGAATCGACAAGGATTTGGCATTAAACGTATCAGCGCTGCCTAATGCGGCAGCGGCGGCTTCCAGCTTTGACAAAGAGCTGCGCAACAGCCCGTAATCAGAGATTTGGGTTTCTAACAGGGTCTTCCTGGTGGTTAGCCGGGCGGCCTGGACCTGTTTGCTGGCTTCGGTGAGTTGGTCAGCCAACTTATTGGTATCAATGCCCGAACCGGTTCCTAACGCACTGATAATGCTGGAGCCTGTCGCCGCATTGCTATTGGTCGTACTTGATGTACCGCTCACCATGTATACCTCCACACCATAGATTTACCGCCTACCCATGGTTAGCGGCAACCCGTGGGTAAACTTTAGCCGGTTTTGCCGCTTTCATTAAAAAAAATTTCGTTACAGGGGCTTCAGCACAAACCGGGCCAATCGGATAAAAAGCACTCATAAAAGGCCACAGTATTTGGCTTTTTGTGAAGGCCCTGTGGATAGGTTATTTGATGATTGGCAGGGTAAAGAAAAAAGTGCTGCCCTCACCTTCCACCGATTGGTAATCAATAACACCACCCAGTTTTTCCACAATGGATTTGGTAATGCTCAAACCCAGGCCCGTGCCATCTCGTCGCCGGGGATCGGACGAATCGGTTTGGGCAAACTTTCGAAAAATACGCTGCCGGAACTCCACCGGAATTCCCTGGCCTTCATCAATCACTGAAATAATTAATGCCGTTTCACCGGGCTCCATGGTGACTTTGACCACACCACCCAAATGGGAATATTTAATGGCGTTGGATAGGAGGTTGGCCATGACCTGGAAGAAACGATCAATATCCAGATTTGCACACAGTGACTTCACATCCTCGCCAATGTTTTCCAACAGTAGCCGGACACCATAACCTGCCGCATAATCCTGGTTTTGCTCCACGGATTGTTGCAGTAAAGGATAGACCCGGGTGGGCTGGGTACTTAATTGCATGTTGGAAAACTCCAGCTTATCGATATCCAGGATATCGTTTACCAGCCGGGCCAGGCGATCCACATTATTGTTGGCAATGATTAAGGTATCCTTCAGGCGCTCCTCCACTTCACCCAGGCCGCCGCTTAACGCGATATCCAATGCGCCTTTGATGGCGGTTAATGGGGTGCGAAGCTCTTGGCTGATGGTGGAAATGAATTCATTTTTCAAACGATCCACTTTTCGCTTGGCGGTGGCATCGTGAACGATGACGGTAAAAAATTTGCGCTCCTGTAGTTCCACCGGGCTTAAGCTCAACTCAATCGGTAACTCACGGCCATCACTGCGAATACCTATGCCCTCCCGCCAATTGATGGTTTTCAGGTTTTCACCATCCGGAAGGAACAGTGCGCGCAATGATGGAACCAGTCTTCCAAAATCAATCGAATGCAACGAATCGAATGCGTAGCCAAATAATTGCATCGCCGCCGGGTTGGCCTTGATAACCTTGCCCTGTTCATCGACCACCAGGATGGATTCAACCGCATGTTCAAGAACCGCCGCCAGTTCCTTGGTTCGCTGTTCAACCAGGTCGCGCACATGCTGGGTACGGCCGGTAACCAGCAATAAAAATCCCCCGAGGAAACTGCAAAACAATAAACCACCAGCCAATACGAACCAGGATTGCAAGCTGCGATTTTCCGCGAGGAAAATTTCGCTAGGAATAATATTTACCGCCAAGCGCCGGCCACCAAACGAAAGCTCATGGGTCACACCCAGGGCCTTTGCATAAGTGGACACCTGGCCGGACAGGTTTGAATAAAAGATTAACGGTTCCGCGCTATCGGTGATATCGAGAATTTGTACCTCGAAATCCTTCTTCGAAAATGTATTGAGGGCGGTAGGAATCAAATCATCCAAACCGACTATAGCGGTCACATACCCCGCCAGGCTTTGCTGGCGCTCCGCGGCGGTGGATAAATTATGCGCACGCGTATACACCGGATAATAAACGATAACCCCACGCCGGAAAGTCACATGTTGCAACAGCGGTAAAGGTTTCGTCATGGCGATGGCCCCCGTATCCCGCGCGCGCTCCAGAACGGGTGAGCGGATCGGGTCTACCCCGACATTGAGGCCCACAAGTATCCGGTTTTCCGCAATAGGTTCGATAAAACTGATAACCGTGTAATCCGCACGCTGACTTGCAACCTCATATTTGCCTTCGGGATCTTTCTCTTTAATGTAAAAATTTTCATAGCCTTGGGCTTGCATATCGCGCTCAAAGTCAGCGCGTTGTTCATGCTGGATATATGGGTTCCAGGCAAAACCGGCCACGCCTTTTATACCGGGAATAACATGCTGGATATAAGCCGAGAATTCATCGCGAGTAACGCGATCAGAAGCAATAAATAAACCGCGCAAGGTCGCCAAACTGTATCCGAGGGTTGAAAGGCGGGATTCAACCGAACGGGTAATGACCTCGGCCTGTTGTTTAAAGTCCGCTTCCATTTTTTTTTGCTCGTTATTACTGGCGAGTACAAAGATGGAAACCACCGCGAGGCTGCTAACAATAATGGGAACCCCGACGGTATAAAACCGATTGCGCCAGAAATGACGCGGCTTAATAAAGAATATGCACATCAGCGGTGTGGCGATCAGCACACCGATGGCATCACCGATCCACCAGGTCCACCAGGTGAATAACATTTGTTTAAAATGGATAACACCGTTGAAATAAAGCGCCAGTGCACCGCAACTCGCGCTCAGGCTGGTTGCGACGGGGCCGCCCAACACAAAAAATGCAAAAATCTTGCGCTCATCCGTTAATTTATCCGGAAACCCGACATAGTGACGAATTAATAAGGCTCCGGCGAAACTCGCCAATGAACTGCCAGCCGCGATTTGTACCGCCACCAAAATCACATTCACGGATACATCCTGGCTGGCATCCGCCGAGACTTGAATGTTGAGCAAAAACGACCCCAGGAAAACGCCCCACAGCATGGGCGTCCCCCAAATCAATACCGCGCCGAGGGAAATTCCCAGGGGTAGGAAAATCCCCGATACAAAGCCAGGGGGAATCGCTAATAACAACGATAACTTCCCGGACACCAGATAAGCCAGGACCAATAAGGCAATGCGCCAGCACACCAGGAACTGTGATGAACGCTTTGGGTTAATCATGGAATGGAACCGACAAGGAATAGAACCGACATGGAATGGGCCCGGCAATTTGTTATTAATTAAGCCTAGTCGATCTTTATCACCGCATCCTCCAACAACTTTTTACAAGGCAAAAAAAACCGCAGCAAATGCTGCGGTTCTAGGGGGTCGGTCTAATTATCTCAGTAACTGCAATACCTGTTCAGGCCGCGCATTCGATTGTGCCAGCATTGCCTGGGCGGCCTGCTGCAAGACTTGCGCCCTGCTCAGTGCTGCGGTTTCCGCGGCAAAGTCTGCATCAATAATCCGGGAGCGTGATGCAGAAGTTTTTTCCGATACGTTCGCCAGGTTGGACATGGTGAAGTCCAAACGGTTGTTGACCGCACCCAAATCTGCACGGGTAGCATTCACCTGTTCCAGGGCTTTATCGACAATACTGATAGCGCGTTGTGCCCCGTCGTAGGTATCGATTTTTATACTCGCTACACTGCCCACACCCGCTGTATCGTTACGCTCTTTTAAGCCGGTGATACCGACTATATCGGCAGCTACCGCCGTGTCACCATACTTAATGGCAATCTCTTCGCCGTTGGCAGCACGCAACGCAATTCCCGCGGCCCCATTGGCAAATGCAACCACGCCAGTCGCGTCGGATGAGAGGTTAATTACCCGAATGGCTTCCGCAGCGGTATCCGCGACAGTCGCACCGGCGGTAATTTTCCCGATCGGAACATCGTTAATAATTAAATCGCCTTCTGCAACCATGCCGCTGGTGGCGGTAGCATCACTGCCTACCAGGTTGCCGTTTGCATCATTAACGTCTACACCTAACGCCAATACCCTGGGAGCGGCGGCTGCACCTGTTGCGCCCAGTTCGATTTTAACGCCCAACATTTCTGCACTGGTGTCATTAAATACCATCGAGAAATTTGTAGTCGCATCAGTCAAACCGCTAGGGTTACCGGAGGTAGCCGTTTCATCCACAGTAATTGATGTCGAGCCCGGGGCGGTCAATGTTAACTTTCCGTCCGCATCGACATTCGCTTCAATCGCTGTTTCAGCATTAATTTTATCAACCAGCTCCTTCATGCTATTGGTGCCGGTTATGGTATAGGTCTGTGACAAACCATCGCCGTCAACCAGTGTAAGTTCCAATGTTTCTGTCGGTGCGCGCAATACACCGGAGCCTGCGGTACTCGCTGTTACTTGCACCAGCGACGCTACTTCCGCTCCCTTTCCTTCCAGGTCAGCATTAATACTTGCCAATGCTTCATTTAAAGTGGTGGCAGCGGGCGCGATTGGCTTAATGGCTGTGCCATTGATACTCAAGTCTCCCGCCAGCAGGGCGTTGAGGGCCGCCAAACCGGTGGCTACAGGTTCGCCAACAATATCGCCTGATGAACCGCCCATTGCATAGGTACTGAAGGACCCTATGCTGACATCCATGGTTTCGTTAGCTTGCGAGCCTACTTGCAGGAAAGTTTTACCTAAAGTGCCATCCAGCAATTTCTGACCATTGAACGAGGTGGTTTCAGAAATGCGATCCATTTCTTTTTTGAGCTGCTGCACTTCCGCATCCAGGGTTTTACGGTCGGTATCACTATAAATACCGTTTGCCGACTGGATGGAAAGTTCGCGAATGCGTTGCAGCATATTGGTAACTTCTTGCAAAGCACCTTCCGCTGTTTGAACGAGCGACACACCATCATTCGCGTTACGGATAGCCTGGTCCAATCCGCGGATTTGGGAGGTCATACGGTTGGAAATCGCCAAACCAGCGGCGTCGTCTTTGGCAGAGTTAACGCGTTGGCCAGAGGACAAACGCTCAGTTGCTTTATCAAGCGCGTTTCCCGAGTTCATCAATTGACGCTGTGAATTCAAGGAAGCGACATTGGTGTTAATGACTAAAGGCATAATAATCTCCTAATGATTGTTCCTGTTCACAGTGTCAATGCTGTGACAAGTCGACTAATGAAGTTCATCGCCATCGACTAATCAACGTGCGTGGACCGTCAGAACTTCGTGGCAAGACTTGTAAGAAATTCGCTACCCATTCTTCAACCGGACAGGTTGCGACAAACAGGATTTCTATACGGGTCGCCTAAGCCGACTTTTGCACAGACTGTGCCAAGAAATTTCAGGAGATCTTTGATAGGGATGGATGAGGGAAGAATCCGGGCTCGAAAAACCACCGCAGGAAAACAAAAAACATTCACTAAAAACAAATAAATTTTATTGCCGATTACACACAAACCCCAATCAAAAAATATAAAAAAAAAGAGAGCCGATTGCGCGGCTCTCTTTTCCAATGACATAAATAACGCTAACCGATAAACCCTGGTAAACCACTGTTTTTACAGGCTTTTACGCTTGCACGTTAAATAACTGCCCAGGCTCATCCGGATCGAGATGTTGGGCCAGGCGCAAAAAAATTTCATCCGGAATTTGACGAATAACTTCTTGCGTTGCGCGATCCAGGACTTTCACCACTGTCTCACCCGATTCGGGATCATAAGTGAAATTTAAATCACGTTGGGTTGACTGGATATATTCATTCATCTGCGCCACTGCAGCCTGAACCCGCTCCTGCACTGCCTGTGAATTGACAGGGTCCCGGGGTAAAGATCTTGCCGCTTCAGCGGCAGGCGGCAAATCATTGCCGGTTTTTTGACCTTGTTTAGGACCAGGCAACAACGAAACCGGCACAGCTTTCGCCGGAACCGGATTCGATGCAACTTTAGTGATGTCATTCATAAGCTGCTCCTCACTAAAATTCCTCCGGGCTAACTGAAATCAGCTCACCCGGAGGGAGTCAGTCAATTATCTCAACAGAGACAATACTTGTTGTGGACGAGCATTGGACTGGGCCAACATCGCAGTCGCCGCTTGTTGCAATACTTGTGAACGGCTCAGAGCAGCAGTTTCCGCGGCAAAGTCAGCGTCGTTGATACGTGAACGTGCAGCAGATGTTTTCTCAGAGATATTCGCCAGGTTAGATACGGTGAAATCCAGGCGGTTGTTAACAGCACCCAATTCCGCACGGGTACTACTTACTTGGTCAATGGCTTTATCAATGATACCAATGGCTTTTTGCGCACCGGCAGCAGTAGAGATATCAATACTGGAAACTGAACCCACGCCTTCAGTCGCATTGCGCTCCAGCAAACCGGTAGCACTGGTCACGTTGGCCGCTGTTGCGTTTTCACCGTATTTCACTGAAATCTCTTCACCATTGGTAGACTTCAGGCTGATGGCGTTAGTACCACCAATATAAGCTACCACACCGGTTTCAGCGGATTTCTTGTTAATCGCTTCCACTACATTTGCCGCTTGGCCAGCAGCGTCAGCACCGGCAGCGATAGTACCGATTTCTACACCGTTGATAACCAAATCACCTGCGTTCAACGCCTGGACCGCCACAGTTGACCCCTGGATGGAGCCGTCAGTTTGGGTAGCGTTGAAACCAGCGGTAATCAAGTCAGCAGGCGTACCGGTTTCCACTTTAATGCCGGTGGTATTGCCAGGCGCTTTATTCAGCACCAGGGAGAAGTCAGCGGAAACGGTGCCTGTTGCGCCCACGTTAGCGATGGCGTCACCGGTTCCTGTCAACGCGATAGACTCGGAGTTTTCCGCGGTAAGTACCAGTTTGCCTTCATCACTCAAAGAAGCCTGGACGATGCCACCGGCAGCTTCGTTAATCTTGGCAACCACTTCTTCCATATTGTTAGTGCCGGTTACTTTGATCGCTTGCGCCTGTCCATCGCCATCGGTAACGGTAATGGTCAGTACATCGGTACCCGCAATCAGTTGGCCTGAACCGGTTGAACCCACTTTCAATTCAGATACGGCGCTTACATTGACACCAACGGCATTAAAGTCACCATTCAAGGTTTCAAGAGCATCGTTAATAGTGCCGGCATTGGTTGCGGTCAACACAGTTGCTTGCTTGTCATTGATTTCCAGGTCACCGGCGGTTAACGCCTGCAACGCGGCCAGGGTTGTGCTTGAACCAACCAGGTCACCACTGCTGCCACCCAGGGCGCCGGTATCGAATTTGCCGATATTGACACTTAATGTTTGGTTAGCTTGAGAACCGATTTGCAAATCGGTTTTACCCAAGGTGCCATCCAGCAATGCGCGACCGTTGAATGAAGTGGTCTCTGCGATACGATCCAATTCTGATTTCAATTGTTGAACTTCAGCGTTCAAGGTATTGCGGTCAGCGGTGTTGTAGATACCGTTCGCAGACTGTACAGACAGTTCACGCATACGTTGCAGGATATTGGTTGATTCTTGCAGCGCACCTTCCGCGGTTTGAATCAGCGATACGCCGTCGTTCGCGTTACGGATAGCCTGGTCAAGACCGCGAACCTGGGAAGTCATGCGGTTACCAATTGCCAGGCCAGCAGCGTCGTCTTTTGCGGAGTTAATGCGGTTACCTGAGGACAAACGTTCGGTAGCACGATCCAGTGCATTGCCTGAGTTCATCAATTGACGTTGCGCATTGATGGAGGCGATATTGCTGTTAATTACTAAAGCCATGATGATCTCCTGGATTTTAATATTTATGCAGTGGCTGGATGAGATGCCTTGCTGCTATATGTCGGTTGCTGAAGTCTGAGCACAACATCTTAATCAGCACTTCTAACAAGGTTATCGACACATCCGGGAGGAGCTTTAGAAAATTTTTATTGCGGAAACCAATTATTTGGGGCGGAAATTAATAAAAATGATTTCAATTAGTTATAACGCTGCGACCTTTTGTCAAATTAACGTCCATAGGCATCGAGGGCCTTATTTGCGATAGCCGCCTGACGTAATTCCGTCGCCCGATTATTGCGGTCTATCTCTGCCAGGTTAGTTAATTGCTTGTTTATTCCCTGGATTTCCCGGATCAAACTTGCGGCCTGCATTTCCAGGTCTGCGCTGGCGAGGGATTCCAGGTAGTCTGCATCATGAATCGATAGCAGCCCCTGTTGACGTTGTTGCACGAGCGTCTCAAACGAATCCCAATCACCCGCCTGGGCAAGCGATAACAACGCCTGGGACTGGCTTAGGGCGCGAACCAATGGGTCTAACAGCGGATTGGTGTCCATAGATATACTCTTCAACTTTTTTCAACTCAACGATGCCGCGCTATATATACAGTGACTGGCAAGGTTACAAAATGTCGCCCCGCCTGTTGGAGGGCACTTCCCCAAGGTAGCAAAAGAAAAAAATGCGGGCGCGGCAATTTGCCGGACCAGCATAATTCATCCAGATCATTTAACGCTAATTAAAGATAGGTAAATAATGTTAATTGACTCACTTTTGCAAAACTTTGTTGTGAGGCACTTAACACCAATGATTGCATGGATAATTTTATCGAAGCGTCCGCGTAATCCAGATCCTGCAATCCCGAAAGCGTTGTCTTGGTTGAAAGCGTAATATCGAGGTTCAACTCCTTGGTACTTTCCAATGTATTCAGACGCGAACCCACTTCCCCTTGGACAGAGGTTAAATTAGTAACGACATTACTGAGGTTCGTTAAGGTTTTAGCCACAATCTTTGCCAATTCCTCTTTGCTCTGCGGATTGTCCTCTACCGCTTTCATCGCCTCGCTGAACCGCGAAAGCGTAGTGAGCAAACCTTGTTTATCAGTCGATTCAGCAAAAAAACTATCGCCCGGTGCAACTAACGCACCGCGTGTCGAGGATGTGCCCGCACCGCGGGTGCTTAATCCCGTTAGGGTATCCAATGCGGTATTGCCGCCTTTAATCGTAACCCTGGCATTGGTATTGGAGATAATTCCCTGGTCGGTTACGGTTAAACCCAAACGCGCAAGCTTCGGCAGGTTTTCAGGGCTGTTAAAAATATTGGCCAGTGTGTCAGGGGCAACACCGGTAATGTTTTGATTAAACGTAAACGATTCTACCTTTCCATCCACTTCCAATTGGAAGGTTGTGGGATTGGAAGAAAAGTCTGTTGGCGTAAACGTAAACGGCAAATTCACCGAGCGCGTACCATCGCTACCCATTATTGCCGTAGCGGTTGGGCCTGTGCCGCTAATGCCGTTTACAACTTCAATGTTGAGTCCGCTCGGACTTGCAATGCCGGTCGCATCAACGGTGATACCAAGGGCGGCAAGCTTTGCCGCATTCCCTGTGGGTAATGCGGGTGGAACGGCCGCGCCGATATTGAGCTCTGCAACCAGGTCTGCGGTGGTGTTTACGGGGCCCGACATAGTGAAGTATTCAGTTTTACCGCCAACCCGGATACCCAATTGGTCACCGGCATTCAGCGGTACCGCCGGTGCCGCGGCGAACGGAATACTCGCGGGGATTGCGGGCTCACCCGGATAGGGATCACCGATAATTTTAAATCTTGCGCCGGCCACTTCGATGTTAGCGCCCGGCACATACAACTGCGTTGGCAGCAGAACTTTTCCGCTCGCTTTTTCGGTCACAGTAAAATTCACCGCCGAGCCACTTTTACTGAACGTAATTTGCAAATCGTTGGGATAAAGCTTGTCAAACTCTTCCTGGTTAATAACTTCGCCCACGGAAATAACGGCGGGCGGCGCCGATTTGTTGCCCGCACTGGCCGAGGTGTTAAACGTATTGTGTCCGCTGGGAATATCGACAAATAATTTTTTGCCTGAATCACTCACCGCAACACTGACAGAAGTCGATGCCTGCAAGCGGAGCTGGCCTTCATCACCCAGATAGGAATAATTTCCGCCCACATTGCTGGCAAAGGGTTTGGTATCCCCCTGGTAACCGGCAAAAATATATTGGCCAGACGCATTGCGGGTATTCTGCAAATTCATTAATTCGGCCATGCGGGTATCCACTTCCGCCGCCAGCGCTTTGTAGTCAGCCGACGTGAGTACCGCTGTGTTACCGGCAGAGACCGCAAGTTCACGCATACGCTGCACCAGGTCCACAATCGTTTGCAATGTGGATTCTTCAAGGTTCAAACTGGTTTCGGCAATATTGATATTTTTTCCATATTGCTCGGTACGCGCGAGTTCCTGGTTAAGGCGCAAAATCGCGGTTGCGGCAACGGGATCATCCGCGGGGGATAATACTTTCTTGCCGGTAGACATTTGCTCCTGGGTCTTGGAAATAGCCGATTGCGCCTGGGTCATGCCCAGGGTAGCGATACTATAAATTTGCGAGGTGGATATGCGCATGCCAGTTCTCCTGAATGCGGCAAGGGCGGCAAAAAATTGCCCCTGCCAGGCTCATGGTATTAACAATGCACAAATTGATCCAAACTGAAAGAATTTACGGAATTTCCTAGAGCGAACTTAACAAGGTATCAAAGAGTTCACGCGCAACGGAAATCACCTGCGCATTGGCTTGATAAAGTTGCTGGAATTTAATCAGGTCACCCGCCTCTTCATCCAGGTTTACGCCGGAAATGCTGTCGCGCATGTTTTGGGATTGCTCCAGCAAACTTTTACTGGCTTCGGTATTTATTTTTGACAGGCTACTCCTGGTCCCTACTTCCTCAACCAGTTTTCCATAACCATCATCCAGCGTCAGGGTGCCGTCTTGCATTAATTTTTTTGACTCAAGCGCAACCATTGCCAGGGCATTACGGTTGTCATTTTTCCCGTTAGTATTAAAACCGATAGTGAAAGTGTCCCCCGCTTTTGGCTGACCGCTAATCGCCACCTGGAAACCTGTATATGACGAGGCCGCAAAACCTGCCGCGGAACTGTTACCAAACAGGGGGCTATTGGTTGGCGCGGTGGAAAGGCTAATGCCGCTGGCCATTGTAATATCAACTTTTCCACCCACGACTATGCCTTGCAATTCACCGGCGCCCGTATCCGCGCCCACCAGCCGCACATTGGGATTTCCGTTCGCATCATTGACATCCATACCGCTTGCGGACGATGCCTGCAAGCGAATATCCAGGTCCACACCGGAAGACGCAACCAACCTTAATTCCGGCGCTCCGGTGTTCGGGTTGGTGCTGCTTTGCGCGCGAATCCCCAAGGTTTTTAAATCGGGGTTTGCGTTAATTTGCGCCGCCAGGTAATCGTTAAACGCGGCTTCACCCTGCATGCTGAAATCCGGTACCGCCGAATGGAAAGCCGTTCCGGCCGTATCGTATTGGATGAGGGGTTTTCCGTTGATGTACAACTGGGTCGGTGGTGCCAGGTCCGCCGCAGCAAGGTTCAAATTGGTAATGTTGGCAGTGGTCGATGCGCGCGCGGATACTCCCGCAATTGCGCTAATTTGCGCAGCTGTTTCCAATGCAGAGGCACCGGGAACGGTGGTAATTGTTTTAATACTTTGCGAACCGGTTTCCGGGTCTGTAATCGTAAACCGCAGTTGCTCGGCCAGATAACCATTCCTGGCCAACGGATCTGTCAACGACATGACAGTTTGGGGTGAGCGCCCTTCCGGTAAACCGATTCGATCGCCCTTTCCTATCACAATGGTTTCACCCACATCGGAAGTGAAAATATTATTGCTGGAACCCGGAATAAAAATTTGTTCGCGCATGGCCGGAACCAGCGGTTTCGGGTTGCCGGGATCGGTATTGTCGAGCACCTCGTAGGTTGTTTCCGAAGTGAAGCGAATCAAAAGCGGTGGGGTTAATTGGCCAGGGTTGGCAAAAGCGGGCAAACGGTTGCCGTTAGCATCCACCAAACCCAACACCTCTCCCGCGCTTACCAAACCGCTGCCGGAATTACTGGTACTGGAAGCCGTGCGTATGGGCGAGGCAAACGCTAAATCTTCCGGGCGTTTTATTTCCGCGTGAATATCGCGCGCGCCATTTTTGGTGGGTTGCAATATAAACGTATCGCCGCCCTGGAATGAACCGCCATTTAAATTCAGGCTGATACCATCAAATGAAATGGTAGTCGGATAGGCACCGCTCAAGGTTCCCTGGTTAACGACAGTTTTATCCGAGAGGCGGGTAATAACATAATTGGACGAACCCGGAAGGATATCGAACTGATAATCGCTGATAGTGAGTTCACCGATATTTTCAATAGTAACCGACAAGTTGCGATCAAACGGTGGCTTGTTATCGCCATGGATAACACGGTTTTTCGCAATCTCAGGTGCATTTATATCCCCGAATATGGGTTGCCCATAATCACCATCCAAATCTATGCCTTGCCGTTGGAAGGTATTAAATTCATCGGCCATCGCCAATGCAATCCGGCCCATTTCATTCAGTGCGGGACGCAAAACATTTTCGCGGAACTCCAAAAGCCCGCCTAATTTACCACCGGATATTTGCGCGGTAATATCCGCTGCGGAATTTTTACCGGTTATTTGAATTGCGCCATCGTGGGTTACGTTAAATGTACTGACGGACGCGCCCACCACCAATGGCTGGCCATTACCGATAAAAACGTTTAAATCGCCGTCGTCTTGTTTGACGACTTGAATGGAAACCAATTCTGACAACTGGCGCAAGGCTTCATCGCGTTTATCCATCAAGTCATTAGGCATATTGCCATTACCGGCCGCCACTTTTTCGCCAATGGATTGGTTAAGTTCAGCAACAGACTTCGCCAGTGACGAAATTTGTGAGGTAACTGCTTTAAGTTCCCCGTTGATGCTTTTTTCAATATCGGAAAGGCGTTGGTGCAGGTTATTAAAACGTACGCTCAGGCTTTCCGCTTCGGTAACAACCAACTGGCGCGCAGGTGTGGACGCCGGATCGTTTGCGCCGTTCTGCATAGCGGCAAAAAATGTTTGCAATGCGCCCGATAAACCGGTCGAAGTATCGGAAAATAATTTGTCAATCTTGCCGATGTTGTTATTGAAGGTATCCAGTTGATTAAACGTAGTGGTGTCCAGGCGCAACTGGGCGGTCACAAACTCGTTAACAACACGCTCGATTGATGTTGTGGTAACACCGGAGCCGATAAATCCGGCACTACCGATATATTGTTCCGGGCGGGTAGCATAGTTAACTTGCTGGCGTGTATAGCCCGCCGTATTGGCATTGGAAATATTGTGGCCAGCCGTGCGCAACGCATTTTGGCTGGATTGCAAACCGGAAAGCGCATTCGAGAGAAGACCGGACATAGGATTACTCCGCTAATTTCCGGCCAGCAGTCGCCGCCGTGGAAAGAAAATGTTGCGCTGATTGCGCCAGGTCACCCAGCGAGCGAATCGAATCGGAATTCAACAGGCTTTTAATTTTCCTGGCGTACAGCGGATCTGTTGCATAACCGGCAGATTGCAGCGCCTCCGCATAAGCTGATGAATCCTTACCGGCATCCAGGGCTTGCTGGTAGCGCGGGCTATTTTTCATCAGGTTCACGTAATCTGAAAAACTTTCCGCATAGTTTGTGTATTTACGGAAATCCGCCTTTTCATTCGCTGCAATACCATCGCGATATTCCAGTGTAGTGACATTGACTTTATCGCCCTGCCAACCGGAACTGGCCTTGATGTTGAACAGGTTATAACTGTTCTCACCTTTGTGGTCATGGATAACGTGTTTACCCCAACCGGTTTCCAGCGCAACCTGGGCGATCAGCACATCCGGATTAATGTGTAATTCCGCCGCCGCTTTTTCAGCGTGTGGTCGCAGCATCATCACAAAATTTTCCTGTGAATCGCTGACACTCGCTTTATGGCTGCTGCGCGCACTAACCATTTGCGGCTTGGCCAGGAGCCCGGGAATATAAGCGTGGGGAAAAGGCGCTGTGGTGCGTGAGGATTCATCATCGGCACCGAGCGCATCCGAGTTATCGCTCATGCGCATAAAATCCATTACCCAGGCGTTCAATGATTCCAGGTCATTTGCGTAAATATCCTTATCCGCTGGAGCAACAGGTGGCCTGGCGGCGGATTGTTGGTATTGCACCGCATCGGGCAGGGAACCTTGTGCCAACACGGAACCTTCCACGCCCTGCGTATCTTCCGGCTTTTTCATACCGGCACCGTAGGATTGCATCATCTGTTGGTAAAAATGATCCGCCAATCCAATACCGCGGCCACTGGTAAGGTTTAATACCATTTGCTGGTCCAGCATGTCGCGATGGAAGCGCGTGGTGCTGCTGTCAAAATAATTGCCTTGGGAGAAAACCTCATTGGCTTCACGCATGGTTTTCAACATTTGCTGGACAAACATGCCTTCAAATTTTCTGGCGATTTCTTTCAATGCCTGCGGATCCTTGGCGCGGCCCATTGCCTTGACGGAATCAAGGGAATTAACGTCCAGATAGGTATCCTGAACGTTTGGAGCTCTTACGCCAGTATCAACAGGTAACATTTAGATCACCACCAATTCAGCTTTAAGCGCACCGGATTCTTTCAAGGCTTCCAAAATAGCCATTAAATCGCTGGGCGAAGCGCCTACGTTATTAACTGACCGGACGATATCGTCCAGGCTTGCACCGGGTGCAAATTTGAACATCGGGTTGGTTTCTTCTTCCGCCTTGATATTGCTGCTGGGTACAACAACGGTTTGCCCACCGCCCAGCGGGTTGGGCTGGCTGACGGTCAAGCTCTCCGCCACAGATACCGTCAGGCTGCCGTGGGTAACCGCCACGGGAGACACACGCACATTTTTTCCCACCACAATGGTTCCGGTGCGCGAATTAATAATTACCTTCGCGACTTCCTCACCCGGAGTGACCTGGATATTTTCCAGCATGGAAATAAAATCCACGCGCTGTGCCGGGTTCGCCGGTGAATTCACCATAATGGAAACGGCATCCAGCGGGCGGGCAACATCAGGCCCGAGCATCGCATTAATACTTTTTGCCAATTGATTGGCCGTGGTGAAATCGGCGCGGTGCAAATTGAAAACAATCGGCTGGCCACCGGCAAAATTGGTGTCTACCATGCGTTCCACCATTGCACCGTTGGGAATGCGGCCAGCGCTGGGAATATTTACCGTGATTTTTGAACCATCATTGCCTGTCGCACTTAATCCACCCACGACCAAATTGCCTTGGGCAACCGCATACACTTTTCCATCCAGGCCTTTTAAGGGCGTCACCAACAAACTGCCGCCGCGCAAACTTTTAGCGTTACTGATCGATGACACGGTGACATCAATGGTTTGGCCGGGTTTCGCAAAGGCGGGCAACTCAGCCTGGATCATTACCGCCGCCACATTTTTCATTTGCATACGTGCCCCTTCGGGCACGGTGATGCCAAATTGTTTAAGCATCGAATTGAACGATTGCACTGTAAACGGCGATTGGGTGGTTTGGTCACCGGTACCGTCCAGCCCTACCACCAAACCGTAACCCACCAATTGGTTGGCGCGCACACCAGCCACACTGGCGATGTCCTTGATGCGTTCGGCCTGCGCAACTGTACTCGCCAGCAACAATACGCTGATCGTCAACCAACAAAACCTACGCATAAAAACCTCGACCGAAATTGATTGGATAATGCTTGCAGCTAACATTAAAGCGGCCATATTGCGCTGTTGAAAAAGCGTGACAGCCAACCCATTTTTTGCGTTGCCGCCAACTCACCGGTACCACTGTATGAAATTTTTGCATTAGCTAAACGGGTGGACAAAATAGTATTGTCCGGGGCGATGTCTTCTGCGCGCACTATGCCGCTGATGCGGATAAATTCATCGCCGCGGTTTAAGGTAATCCATTTTTCACCACGCACGACCAAATTGCCGTTAGGTAATATCTCCGCAACCGTGACGGTAATGTTGCCTTGCAAACTATTGCTTTGGTCGGCATCGGCATTGCCATTGAATGTTCGATCCTGTTCCAGGTTGGTAGTCAACTCATTCCCTTTAAATGTTGGATTAACGCCTAGCAACGGACCGGCATTAAATTCCACACCACTATTCTTGCTGGTGTTAACGCCGGAGGATTTCCGGGAAACTGTACGCTCACTCAGTGTTACGGTAATAACATCGCCAACAAAATGCGCTTTGCGATCATTAAATAAATTCATACCGTAAGTGTCCTGGTACAGGGACCCTTCCGTGCGTTGCGGCACCGGCATATTGGCGGCAATTGTGGGGGCGTAGGCGGGATCATCAGCCATGGGCTTGTTACTGGCGCAACCACCCGCCACCATCGCGGCTAGCGCAAGGCAAGAGACTTTAGCGATGGAAAAGAAATGTTGCTGGCCCATGGTGCTGATACTCGCTACGAATGTGTTACTTAAAAATTTAATAATCAATTCAATTAAAGGTTCTGGGTAATGTACTGGAGCATCTGGTCTGCGGTAGAAACCACCTTGGAGTTCATTTCGTAAGCGCGCTGGGTGGTGATCATATTCACCATTTCTTCCACGATATCCACGTTGGAATTTTCCAGCATGCCTTGTTTCAATACACCCAAACCGTTTTCACCGGCGGTGCCTTGCACCGGATTACCACTCGCAACCGTTTCTACAAACAAATTGCCGCCGATGGGCTGCAAACCGGAATGGTTAACAAAATCCACCAATTGGATGGTACCCAATTCTTGTGGCTCAACCTGGCCATTGGTAAAACCATTTACGGTTCCATCGGTGCCGATAGTGACCTTGTTGGTACCCTCGGGAATAATGATGGCGGGCTCAAGCAATAAACCATCGGCATTCACTAACTGCCCCTCGCCGTTGATTTGCAATTGGCCGTTGCGTGAATAAACGATGCTGCCATCCGGCTGCAAGAATTGCAGGAAACCGTGACCATCAATTGCAACGTCCAGCGATTGTTCGGTCACTTGCAAATTACCCTGGGTAAATTCTTTTTGCGTAGCAACCACGCGTACACCCGCGCCCAATTGCAAACCAGAAGGCAGTTGGGTTTCCTGGGTTTGTTGCGCGCCGGGTTGGCGTTGGTTTTGATACAGCAAATCTTCAAAAATAGCGCGATCACGTTTGTAACCAACAGTGCTGGTATTAGCCAGGTTGTTGGAGATTGTGGTGAGTTGGCGATCCTGGGCAGACAAACCGGTTTTACTGACATAGAGGGCGGCGTGCATGATCTTTTCCTCGGGTTAAATACCTAACGCATTAAAATGTGTTAACGCATTAAAAAATTACGACATTTGCAATAATTGCGCGGAAGCTGCGGAGTTTTCCTCCGCCGTTTTCATCACTTTCACTTGCATTTCATATTGGCGGGCCAGGCTGAGGATTTGCGTGAACTCTTCAACGGCATTCACGTTACTGCCCTCATACATTCCACTGCGCAACACCACTTCAGCGGCAACCGGTGCATTCAAACCATCGCGTTGGCGAAACAAACCGTCATCACCTTTTTCGATAGTTTTCACATCCGGATTGACTAATTTGATTTGCCCGGCTTGCACCAGGGCTTCAGGCCCCTGCCCTAAACCGACAAAGGAAATAGTGCCGTCCGAACCGATTTGGACTTTTTCATTCTCGGGAATGTTAATCGGGCCGTTCGCCCCCAACACAGGTAAACCGTTGGCGGTACGCAACATGCCGTTTGCATCAATCGCGAGGTTACCGAAGCGGGTGTAAGCTTCTGAACCGTCGGGTGCCTGTACAGCAATAAAGCCATTCCCCTGGATCGCGACATCCAGGGAATTGTTCGTGGTGATCATCGGGCCCGATTCAAAATTGGAGCGAGGTGCTTCCGTCATGGCGTAGGCGCGCGTTGGTTGGCCTTCACCGTAATACACACCCATACTGCGCGATTGTTCGAAATCGGCACGGAACCCACTGGTGCTCAGGTTTGCCAAATTATTGGCACGATTGGTCTGGGCAAGCATGTTGTGCTTGGCTCCGGTCATTGCAATGAATAAGGCTCTTTCCACGATATCTCTACTCCGGTTGCCAACGCGCATGAACGAAAAAAAAGGAATTCAAAAAAGTTGCGTTGGTTTTTTGGCGAATGTGCCATTACCGAAGGTTTTGCAAGAGCGGTGCCAACCTTGGGAACAGATTTAATTGATTGAAATAACTGGATTTTTTTAATGCGGCCGAGATAGGAAAATAGAAAGCGGCAAAGAGCTTCCGCCCTTTGCCGCCCCATTTAAATTAATTTACCTAGCGTAAATTGATGATGGTTTGTGTAGTGGCATTCGCCGTTTCAATGGTTTTTGCGTTTGCCTGATAATTGCGTTGCGCAATAATCAAATTTACCAATTGCTCGGACAAATCCACGTTGGACTCTTCCACCGCACCGGCGGTGATATTGCCCAGTTGCGCTGAACCGGGTGCGCCGATAATCGCTTCACCGGTTTCAAAGGTTTGTGCCCACATGGTATCACCCACCGGTTTTAAACCTTCCACGCTGCTGAAGTTTGCCAGGGCGACTTGCCCCAACACTTGCGCTTCGCCGTTAGTAAACCGCGCAAACACAATACCGGTGTTACTGATATCCAGGCCCGCCAAACGACCAGTCGCGTAACCGTTTTGATCCAATTCCTCCACCGCAAACACGCTGCCGAATTGGGTGCTGCCCGCCAGGTCAATTAAAAAGTTGGAACTCGCCGGTGGCTCAGCGACCGGAAGGGTTCCGCCTTGCAATACATTTAATGGACCAAGCGCACCGACGGGTTCGCCGTCTTCACCCAATGGCGTCCAGTTGGAAATCAGCATGGAATCTGTGGTAAACGGATCCAGCGTACCGTCCGGATTAAAATGCAGGTTAAACGAGGCCATGGTCGGCTCGGTATTTTGCGGCGATGGCAATGTCGGGTCAGGGTCGCCCACGTTCTGTCCGTCGATTTGTACGTACATCATCCAATGGTTCGGTGAGGTTGACGGATCAGCCACGTCATAAGGCTGCTTCACAAAATATTGGCGCATTACGTGCGAATTACCCAGGCTGTCATACACAGTGGTCGATGTAGCATGGTTAAACGTTTTTTGATCGTTTGGATCAAACGCGTTAATGGGCACCGGTGTAAAGAAATTCGGTACATTGATGGAACCGAACATGCTGCCGCCGAATACCGGGACTGTCGGTGCGCTGCTGACAATGGAGTAACCCTCCTGCATGGTTATAGTCACGGCACCGCCGATTTTCACCGCGTCACTGGTGTTGTTTACAATTTGCGGTGTGCCCTGGCTACCCTGGATTTCCGCTACTCCACCAGCCTGGTCAAAGGTGAATTCCAAATCCTTACCGGTTGCGGACACAACTTCCAAATTGCCGTTTGCGTCCACGGTTGCGGTAATCCCTAACAGTGTGGAAGAACTCAATCCATTAATTTCATCGCGCAACGCGGTCATATCGGGCGTGCCGGTAGAGCTTAGGGTCACACCGTTCAATTTGAATGAACCATTATTGGTAAATACTTTTGGCGGGACGGCTGCCGCGTCTGTTGCAAACAAGGTTGCACTGGTACGCGCCGTTGCGGTAACACCCGCTAATTTATTTAATTCAGAGGCGGTTTCATCGGCACTGGTACCGTATTTGCTCACATAGGTAACATCGGTTCCGGCAGGACTGCGAATGACCAAGGTGTGAGAACCATAATTATTGGTCACTTCAGGAATACCGGTGTCATGTGCAGTGGGATGGGCAGTTCCAGCCGCGGTGCTTACGCCGCCAATAGCAGTAGTCAATGCATTAGCGTCAGAATTAGGCGCATCCAGCGTTACCGTCACGGTTGATGCAACACCGGTCGCCATATCGCGGAATTTCAACTCATTGGTAGCGGTATCGACATAGGCTTCCACGTTGATTTTATCGGGCGAATCGAAATTGGCGGAGTTAATCAGGTTGGCCAGGGCCGCCGGGGAACTCGCGGAACCACTGTCCAGGTTGATATAGACGCTGTCGGTGGCAAGGCTTATCGGGTCAGTACGCGACAAGGTAAATGCCGTGGTATTACCGGCATTAAACGTAATTGGCGTTGCGACATTACCGAGGTTCAATGACGTGGTTGTGGAATCTTTCGCACCGACCTGCGCTTCATTAACACCCGTGCCATTGGTTGCAAAACGGGTACCGGTTGTTTCCAATACAGTTTCGTTGGAATCCAGGTTAAAAGCGGCATTGACCGCGGTGGTTTGACGGGGTTCCTGGGAGCTGACATCCACACGCAGGTTACCCAGTACGCCACTCACGTTACCGGTGCCATCAGCGGCAAAACCTTGCAACATGGCGCCGGTACCATTCACGATATAGCCATTTTTATCCAAACCGAAAGTACCGGCGCGGGTAAACAGGCGGTCACCGTTTTTTTCCACCACGAAAAAGCCTTCACCATTTACCGACAAATCCAGTTCATTTTGGGTGAACTTTAAATTGCCCTGGGTAAATTGCTGGCGAATGTTCTGGATAGTCACACCGCTACCGGGTGTGTTCGATCCACCACCGAGCAAGGTGCTGGTGTATACATCGCCAAATTCAGCGCGCGATGATTTAAAACCAACGGTACTCGCATTGGCAATATTGTTGCCGGTTACCTGCAAATCAGTATTGGCTGCACGAATCCCGCTTAACGCTGTATTGAACGACATATCACACCTCGACCATAAAATGAATGGCAGTAATTTTTAGTTGTACACAAACAATCGCTTAACCGGCGTTAGTTAAATTGCTTAACCTTGCTGGCTTCCACCGCACCTACACCGGCCAGGTTCAGGATCAACGAACCATTTTCACCGATAGTCACGCTATTAACGTTGGCACTGAGCGATGTTTTCAATGCTTCGGTTTTGCCGTTTTGGTCAGCGGTAACTTCAAACTTATATTCACCGGCGGCAGCGGCGGCATCGTCAGCCGGTTCCCAATCCAGAAGCTCACCGTTAATTTCAATATTTTGTCCATCCCAGCGGAATACCATTTCACCCTGCGGTACTTCACCCACCGGAATTTTTTGCACCAGTGTCCCGGCTTCATCATAAACGCTGATATTTAAATCCTTGGCTGAATAGGCCAGATCAACACTGCCCGCAATAATGCCACCTTTCACCAGTGTGCTTTTTTCCGATTCAACAGTCACACTCCGACCAACCAGGGACGAGGCTTGCAACGCATTGTTGGACATAAAACTATTAAATGTTTTATTCAAGCGTTCCAAACCCTCTACCGAACTGAATTGCGCCAGTTGCGCTACAAATTCGCTGTTGTCCTGGGGGCTTAACGGGTTTTGGTTATTCATTTGCGTAATCATCAATTCGAGAAACGCCGCCTGCCCTAATTCGTTGTTATTTTTTTTGGTTTCCTGGCGTTTGGTGATGCTCAAATTATCCGTAACGCTGGTAGTGCTATTAGTGCCGCTGACAGTAGACATACTATTTCTCCCGCGCTAATTACTGACCAAGGGTCAACACACGTTGAACCATTTGCTTGGCCGAGTTCATAACTTCCACATTCATTTGGAATGAACGCGAAGCGGCAATCATGTTGGCCATTTCCTCTACCGGGTTTACATTCGGGTAGTACACATAACCTTGCTCATCCGCTTTGGGATGATCCGGTTCATAACGGCGTTGCAAGGGCGCATCGCTCTCAACAATACCGAGTACCTGCACACCGGCGGCGGCATCCACTTCGTTATCGCTGTAGGTACCTTCCGCAACGCTGTCGCGCATCGCTTGTTGCTGGATAGCGGCAAACACCGGTTGGCGGCTGCGGTAAACTTCATTCACACTCGAGCTGGCAGACTGGGCATTTGCCAGGTTGCTGGCGGTGGTGTTCAAACGCAAACTCTGCGCATTCATACCGGTTCCAGCGATATCAAAAATATTTCCTAGTGCCATGATCTATACCTGCTTCACTCTGGTGAATGATAAAAATGGAATTACTCGCCGCGAATTGCGCTACGCAAACCGGAAAATTTGCTATTCAAAAATTGGAAACTGGCCTGGAATGCCAAGGCGTTTTTCATGTATTCCGCGTGTTCGATTTGGTCTTCAACGGTGTTACCGTCAATCGAGGGTTGTTGCGGGGTGCGATACAACACATCGCCTTCTGCCGTATTGAAACCCTCCCCCCCGATGTGACGTTCCCGGGTGGTAGACATATCAAAACCTTGCGATGGGTTCATTTTTTGCTGTAGCGCTTGTTTGAAATCCAAATCCTTGGCTTTGAAATTGGGCGTATCTACGTTAGCCAGGTTATTCGCCAATACCGCTGCACGCTCCGAACGAAAATGCAGTGCTTTTTCGTGGATACCTAAGGCTTTATCAAAGGAAATAGACATAATCGCTACCTTGGTGGATTCATAAGTGGCAAAACCATTCAGCCACTTTTGACAGTTACCAACACCAAAGCAACCCCTGTGCCAACCACTGAAAAGAAATTTATCTTATTGTTTTAAAAAGGGTTTTTGTTTCCTTACCGCGCCGTTTTAAAAAGCGGCAAGGGTAAAGCGGCAAAGGCTTTCCGCTTTAGTTTTTGCCTTTGTTCACTAAAGGATGCGCAAAAAAAAGCCCGCGCAGGCGGGCTTTTCACAACATAGCCGGAGCGAGTGTTTATATAGCCTTATAAAGGATACCCGGCTCGCAGCGTACCATTTCAAACAAATCGCCAACGCCGGCCAACCCCTCGGAAGACCCCAGGAACAATAGCCCTTGCGGTTTAAGCGAAGCGTGGATTTTCTGGAGGATTTGCCGTTTTAAATCCGCACTGAAATAAATAAGCACGTTGCGGCAAAACACAATGTCAAACCTGCCTAAACCGGTGTAGGGGTCCATCAAATTCAGCGAGCGAAAATCAATTCGCTCCTTAACAAAACCTTTTACTCGCCACAGGGTGGGATCGGGGTTATCAAAATAGCGTTCGAGGCGATCCGCAGATAAGCCGCGCATGACCGAAAGTTTGTCATATTCACCGCGCCTTGCCTGATCCAGCACGGTAGAGGATAAATCCGTCGCAACGATCTGTACCAGCCTTGGCAAGGTGCCCATCGCCACGCGCTTGTATTCTTCCACCATCATGCTGATGGAATAAGGTTCCTGCCCCGATGAACACGCGGCGGACCAAATACGCACAGGTCCGAACATACGATTATTCGGTGCCATTAATTGCGGTAATAAGGTGTTCTTTAAATGATCATAGGGATAATTATCGCGAAACCAGAAGGTTTCATTGGTGGTCATGGAGTCGATAACCTGGTCTTTCAGTCGTCGATTCAATCCCAATTTAAGTTCCCGTACCAGTTGCCCAAAGGAATCAATACTATTTTCCTCCAGGACCCGGCGGATACGGTTGGTAACCAGATATTGCTTGTTGTCGCCTAATGATATGCCGCAGGCTTCTTCGAGAAATTGCCGGAATTGATCAAACTCCTGCTGGTCAAGGCTGTCGCGACCAATAGGTTTGGTAACAGAAAATTCTTTATTAATCATAACTACTCAACATAAACCATAGCCGCGCCTCCCCCTGCGCCAGCTCCGTTACACCTGCGTCCATCATGCCCGTTCCGGTGGCAACAGGCTCTCGCCGGTTATTGCCAAAACGCGATCATTAACGCGCTTGGCCAGCTCATCCGGATGGAACTTCGCAAGGAAATCATCGGCCCCTACTTTGCGCACCATGGCTTCGTTAAATACCCCGCTCAACGAAGTGTGCAGGATGATATGCAGGTTTTTTAATCGCGGATGATTACGAACCTCGGCGGTGAAGGTATAGCCATCCATTTCCGGCATTTCGATGTCACAAATAATCATGATCAATTCGCCGTAGGGATCTTTGCCGTCGTGCAATAAATCCTGCAAATACTTGAAGCCTTCCGCCCCATCTTTTTTCAGGGTGGTTTTGATACCCATACTTTCAATGACGCGCTGGATTTGTTTGCGCGCAATGGAGGAATCATCAATGATCAACACATGTTTTTGTACAACGCGGTCAGCGAGGCCGTCTTCAATCACACCATCGCTCACTTCCTCCCGGGGCGGTGCGACTTCCGCGAGGATTTTTTCCACATCGATAATTTCCACCAACTGGCCGTCTACCTGGGTCACCGCCGTCAGGTAATGTTCTTTACCCGCCCCTTTGGGCGGGGGATGAATATCGCCCCAGTTCATATTTACAATGCGCTCAACCGAGCGCACCAAAAACCCCTGGGCGGTACGGTTGTATTCGGTGATGATGACGAAGCAATTTTGGATGTTCTGCAATTCGCGGCGGCCGATAGCGAGGTTCATGTCCATAATCGGCAAGGTTCCACCGCGTATATGGGCTACGCCACGCACAACGGCGCTACGCCCGGGGATCGCATTCAAGGGCGGGCATTGCAGGACTTCTTTCACCTTAAACACATTGATGCCATAGAGTTGTTGGCCACCAAGGCGAAATAACAGGAGTTCAAGACGATTTTGGCCAACCAGCTGGGTACGCTGATTGACACTATCCATTACGCCGGCCATGCATTTACCTCGTTCTTATCGATCACGCTGAGATGTTTGATTTGCCGTTAGCTAGAGCCAAGATCACGGCACAGTATTTGCTTCGATGCTGGTAACCCGGTTTAGCGGCAAAAAAGTGTCAGACTTTAGTCGTTGGCTGCCCAAATTTGCTGGCATCAGTTCTTACCCTTGAGGATAGGACAAAATATGGAACTTCCTAGTTTTTATAAAACTTTCGCGAAGAATATTTTGCGCCAATGCGCCTCTTTTCCAGGGGTCGTACAAATGCGCCCCAATTCGTCAAAAATTTGCCCGGTGTTTATCGCACTGGTTATTTGTGCTTCAAACGGATTGGCGCAGGCAGCGGGGATTTACAGCCATCACCAACTGAAACAGGATCTCACCCGGTTTTTGGCGGAGACCTATAAACAGGTGCCCCACGAACGCATCGATATCAGTATCGGCAATTTGGACAGCCGATTACGCCTTGGCCAGTGCCTGGCCCCGGTGGAATTCATCGCGCAAGATCAAAGCGGATTGGGCGGAAACATTAGTGTTAAAGCCCGATGCGCCAGTGGTAGCCAATGGACCGTACATATTCCCGCCCAAGTCATGGTTTACCGGGAGATTCCGGTGGCAGCCCAGGATATTGCCCGTGGCCAACGGATAACCGAAGCCCATTTAAGCAGCGCCGCCGTGAATATCAGTACCGTACGCCAGGCGTTTGCCGCCGATGACCAAGCCATCATCGGCCGCGAAGCCAAGCGTAACATCGGCAAAGGTGAGGTGTTTAAAACTGCATTATTGGACTCACCCACCACCGTGCGGCGCGGTGAAATAGTCGTACTTGAATCCTTTGCGGGAACGATTAAGGTCAGCAGCTCCGGCACCGCCATGGCGGACGGTCGGTTGGGCCAGAAAATTCGGGTCAGGAACGAATCATCGCAGCGTATTGTTACCGGCATCGTAAGGGAACAGGGACTGGTGCAAACCCTGTAGGCAGGCGAGTTTGCCGGAACTGAACATTTTTTAAATATTGCTAAAGTTACGCGGGCGCCGGCCGATAACCTGGCAAGGGAAGCTGTAAACGATGCTTTCCTGCTTGTCCCGACATAGCAACCGCGACAATTTTTGTACAATCGCCCGAGGGCGAACAGGGGAAAACAAATGAACTTCAACACCAACAATTCACTGGACTCTGTCAGTACCAAGGGTACACGCAGCAAATCCGCAAGTGCCGCCGCGCCGGACGCCAAGGCGCCTTCCACTCCACCGGCGCCAGCCACAACCCCTAAAGCCGGTGACAAAGTAGTATTGAGCGAGCAAGCCCAGACCCTTGGCCGCTTGCAAAGCAAGATTGAAAGCGCGCCCGACGTTAACCTGGAGAAGGTAGCGGAAATCCGCCGCGCCATTGCTGAAGGCCGTTTCGAAATTAACCCTGAGCGTATTGCTGAAAATATGCTTAACCAGCGCGACCTGTTGGGTTAAATAACGGCGAACTGAGCAAGGTTTATCGTAAAACCTTATTTTGACACGAAGGATTCACTGGCTCTTCCCCGGCGCCTTTTAAATCCTTCCCCACTTTACCAGTAGAGGTTGCTATGTCTCTCGATATCAATGCCCTGCGCCACATGCTTGCGCAAGACACCACCGCCATTACCCAGCTCAAACATTTGTTGGTTGCGGAGCGCGAACTGCTCGAACAACGCAAGCAGGATGGTTTGCAGGAAATCATCGAACAAAAGGCGGTGATCGTCGATCAACTCAACACCAGCGCCAAACTGCGCCAGCAAATACTCACCACCCTTGGCCTGCCTACCAATGCCGCCGGTTGGGATACATTCCTGCAACGCAACACCGCTACCCTGCCCCTGCGCGATGAATGGAAAACCCTGGTCAATGAATTTGCAGACTGCCAAAAAATGAACGAGGTGAACGGCAAAATGATCGCTCGCTCACAACAAACCCTGAACCATTTACTCACTCTGCTTCGCGGTAAAGTCGCCGCCCCGTCGCTTTACACCGCAAAAGGCACCCAAACACAACACACTTCATCTTATACAGTCGCCAAGGCTTAAAATTCTTCGTTCAACTCTATATAATCCGCGCCGCACGCTAACGCGTGTGGTGCGTCCCTGTAGTTTAATTGGATAGAACGTATGCCTCCTAAGCGTATGATGTGGGTTCGATTCCCGCCGGGGACGCCATTATTCCTCCTATTTCCCTCCCCCGGTAACATCCATTCGTAGTAAACCAAACCTGTGTTGCTTTAAGCCGGTATTAAAAACCAAAACTATAAATTAAATTATCGGTCGAAATTTCATCATTATGAATATTGATCGGACGTGCCCGGACGCAGTGGGAGGTGCCTATTAAAATTGCAACTTACAACGTTAATGGCATTAATGCGCGCTTGCCCATCCTTTTGCGCTGGCTGGCAGAAACAGAGCCAGACGTTGTGTGCCTCCAGGAATTGAAAGCACCGCAGGAAAAATTCCCTGAAGCCTTAATCCGCGATAGTGGTTACGATGTCATTTGGCACGGGCAGAAAAGCTGGAATGGTGTCGCCATACTGTCGCGCGTTGGTGAGCCATTGGAATTACGGCGTGTACTGCCCGGTGATCCTGAGGATGCGCATAGTCGTTATATTGAAGCTGCTATTAACGGAATATTGGTCGCCTGTCTTTATTTACCTAACGGCAATCCCTATCCGGGGCCAAAATTTGATTACAAGTTGCGCTGGCTTGAACGCCTGAAAATACATGCGAAAGATTTACTCGCTACCGGTGCGCCCGTGGTGCTCGCAGGGGATTTCAATGTAATACCCACCGATCTGGATGTGTATAAGCCGGAACGCTGGATCGATGACGCGTTGTTCCGACCAGAAGTGAAAGCGGCGTATCAAGATCTGTTGACCCAGGGCTGGACTGACGCACTACGAACGCTGTATCCGAACGAAAAAATTTATACTTTTTGGGATTATTTTCGCAATTCGTTCGCGCGTGACGCCGGCCTGCGAATCGACCATTTCTTATTGAGTCCAACGTTAAAAAAGCGCCTAACCGCCTGTGGTATTGATAAAAATGTGAGGGCGTGGGAAAAAACCAGCGATCACGCTCCGGTTTGGATCAAACTGAAATGATGGAGGTAATTTTTATATATTCCCCCGCTTAAAATAAGTGGAATTATTCCTCAATAAAGCCGTCAATTGTTTAAGATAATTTGAGGATTACACCATGAATAGACGAACTCACAACACTGTGGTTAAACCTGCGGACCGCCCAGCCGAAGCCGACGAACTGGATTTTGAACACGATCGCCCTACCCCAGGCTTTGAAGAGCAGAACATATTGCCAGCACAAGATCCAAACGCCCGCAACGCAGGCTTAACCGAAGCATCCCAACCGGGACAAGGGCCAACCAATGACGACTTAACACCCGAAACGTTAATCCTTGAAGATGGCGCACGCTCCCAATACGAACGCGAACAGGGAAACCTGGACCCCGTGGATAAATCATTGTCGATTGTCAGTGGGAGTGATATTGGTGCCGGCGGCGGCTTAGACGAAGCTGAATTGGCGCGGATTAATCCGGTTAGCAGAAAAAAACCAGTCCAAAAATAAATACAATTTAGCAAAACAGGCGAATTTTACTCGTCTGTTTTTATTTCGATGTAGATTCCAATAATTTCAGTAGGACGCCATTGGTCCAACCGAAGCCATCCTGGACCGGATATTCACCTCCGCCTGCTTCCAGATCCATGTCATACACATCATATTTTTCTACCATTTTCCCGCTGGTTTTATAAACCTTCAGGTTCATATCAACCCAACGTTGTTGAATAGTATTGGCCAAGCCATAGTGGTGATAGCGCTTCAATCCCATTATCGTTATCCATTGCATCGGAGCCCAGCCATTCGGCGCGTCCCATTGTTGATGGGTATGGTTTAACGTTGTGGTCACTCCGCCCGGCTTTAAAAAATCACGCTGGATAACTTCCGCTACACGAATGGCTTGTTGCGGCCCGGCAATATTGAAATACAAAGGAAACATCGCGGCGAGCGTTTTATTGTTGGTCTGGCGCCTGGAAATAAAATCATAGTCGTGGAAAAATCCATCGCGTTCATCCCACATGTAACGCTGCAAGGCGTCCTTTCTTTTCTGCGCAAGTTCCTCGTATTTTTTATAAAGGATTCCGTTATCCGTTTGCTGATAAGCGTCCGCCAACACGGTTTCAAGGTAATAAAGCAGCGCATTTAAATCGATGGGAATAATTTCAGTGGTATGGATTGTGGTCATTTTTGCGTGATCCTTGAACCAGCGGCCACTAAAATCCCAGCCAGATTCGGCGGCAGCGCGAATATCCCTATAACGTTCATCCGAAAGCTGGTGTGCCTTAACCAATTCCAGGTCCTCTTCATAGGATTCCGGTCGCGGCGTGGAATTTTCATCCCAATAACGATTCATAATCGAGCCATCCGGCAATAGCACAACACGTTTTGATGCAGGCTTCTCGTGTGTAAGCGATGATTTCCCATCCATCCAGAAATCATATTCTTTTTGCAATTGTGCGGTGTATTTTTCCAGGGTTCCCTTGCCGTGCTTTTCCTCTAAGAGTTTTACCATCAGCGCAAAAAATGGGGGCTGTGACCGGGTAAGATAATAAGTACGGTTTCCATTGGGAATAAAACCGAGCGTATCAATAAGGTAGGAAAAATTATCGACCATATTTTCAATAAGGTCCCAACGACCCGACGCCTGTAATCCCAGCATGGTGAAATAACTATCCCAATAATAAACCTCGCGGAAACGTCCGCCGGGTACCACATAAGGATTAGGGACTGGAATCAACGTGCCGCTATCAACAACAGTCCCGGGATGCCTGGTAAGCACATCCCATAAAATAGTCATGTGTTCCACGGCAGTTTTAGACGGATCAGTGGTGAAATGTGTTGGCTGGTCCTGGGGGACGGCAAAATGCTCCGCAATAAAATCCTTTAAAATAAAGCCCGGCTGGTTTTTACGAAATTGGTAATTGGCAAGGATTTCTCCGTCGGGATAAAGCGGAATCGCATCTACAAATGTTTTTGAATCGCTAAACATTCCCGAGGTTTGGACCGCAATAAATAACTCCCCGAATCGCTCATCCGGCCCAGCCAGGTTCACCGACAAGGCATCAACCCGGGTTATCACAGGCTTTTCAGATTCAACAATTTCGGTATGGGTACAGCTGACGCATAATATTTGCATTGCAAGACACACGCAGATAATTTTGGGTTTCATAATCGCTTCTAAACGTCCAAAACAACTCGCAAAAGATTCTGCAACCGCTAATACAAGAAGACCTACCGCTACCGACTAAGTTCACAGGAAACACCTACGCACGCGGCAACAACTGGCACCTAAAGCGTTAATATTGTTGTAATAGCCGGTAATGGATTAATCACAATTGTCACTCCAGGATAGCTTAGACTAAACAACGATCTAAACCGATTGCTTAACTGATTGAATCAAGGAGCTGGCTATGCCACACATTTTCGTATGCCCTGATTGCGGTATCGAACTCAGCAAAAGTTATCTCGCAAATAAAAAAATTACCTCCGCCATGCACGGCAAACCTTACAACTGTAAGGCTATAGAGAACAAGGTTGGCATAAATGCCTATCAAGAACCCAAGCACCAACAGAAAAACAAAAATAAAGCAGCAGGAATTGCGGCGGCAAAAAGCCACAAGGAATTGAAATCCGTGCAAAATTTAAACGCATACCAAACCCAGCACAAAAATCAACAAATACAGCAGCAGCGAGAAAATAGCGCCAGACAAATTGGATTACCCGGTCACCACAGCCAAAATTCAAACTCCAACATGAACTCCGGCACCTCTTCATCGCTAAATAAAATTAATAGGCAATAAATAACATACATATTCGTAGCGGAAAGGTTTTGGGATTATATATTTTTAGCCTAAACCGATAGATGGATTTTTTAATTTTTGCTTTCTGGAAGCGGTGTTAACAGTGCTATCAACCAGATCAGGAATTGATCTGGCTCAGCTCCCCCAACCCCAACGAATTCTGCAATCTGCCCGTGTGACCTAAAGATAAACAATAATCCCTCCACACTTATGAAACCAGGCGTTACAATGCGGTTAAAATTTCCCGACCAAGTTCTTAGCTATGAACCTGATTTTACTCACCGAAACCGACCTGATTTCCACTGCACATGCATTTATTTGCGATGAGCGCCGCCTTTCCCATATTCGGGAAGTGCATGGTGCCGATATTGGGGAAACCTTTAAGGTTGGATTGCTAAACGGAAACATCGGTAGTGGAACCGTATTAAGTTTCAGTGAGACGCGATTGGAACTTAAGCTGGATTTAAATCAACCACCACCCCAGCCATTGCCATTAAAATTGATTTTGGGTTTACCACGGCCAAAGATGTTGCGCCGGATATTCCAAACTATTGCGACATTAGGTGTTAAGGAGTTGCATTTGATCAATTCCTACCGGGTGGAAAAAAGCTATTGGCAAACACCGTTCCTTGAGCCCGATGCCATTTATGAACAACTCGCGTTAGGGTTGGAGCAAGGATGTGATACGCAATTACCGCAGGTGTATTTGCACAAACGTTTTAAACCTTTCGTTGAAGATGAACTACCCAATATCATTGCCAATACCAAGGCACTGGTCGCACACCCTTACACTGAAAACGAATGCCCTCGCAATATTGATTATCCTTTGAGCCTGGCCGTTGGTCCTGAAGGTGGCTTTATTGGCTACGAGATCGATTTATTGAAAAAAATCGGATTCGATGCAGCGCATCTGGGCGAGCGCATTATGCGTGTGGAAACTGCAATTCCTTATTTGTTAGGAAGGTTGTTTTAACGTTTCAGCGGTTAACCAAGCACTTCACGGGGCAACCTGTTGCAAAGCCAGGTGTTTATCGATTTATGAGGATAGCCTCAAAATTCTCAATAGAAACAGGTTGGCTGGATAAATATCCCTGGTAATAATCACACTCAAACGATTTCAATATTGCCAATTGCTCGGCACTTTCAACGCCCTCAGCGACCAATTCCATATCCAGTAAGCGCCCCATGGTAATAATAGTTTCAACCAGTACACGGTCGTTGCGATCTTCGATAAGATCGCGCACAAATCCCTTATCAATTTTTAAAGTGCTAACCGGTAACCGCTTTAAATAGCTGATAGATGAATAACCGGTACCGAAGTCATCCAATGAAAAACTGATTCCGCGCTCACTCAACATCGTCATAGTGGTAATGGCGTCATCGACACGCTGGATTACAATACCTTCGGTGATTTCCATATCCAGGGAATTTTCCGGAATCCGATATTTTTCCAGTGTCGTAATGACATCATCAACAAAGGCGGCGCGCCGGAACTGGCGCGGGCTTATATTAATGCTTAAGCGCATACCGGGTTGCCATAATCCATCCTGGTGCCATTTCACCAATGTTTTGCAGGCATCTTCCAACACCCACTGGCCGACTTCGATAATCATGCCCGACGTTTCCAGGATGGGAATAAACTCTACCGGCGATACCATCCCTTTGGTTGGATGATGCCAACGCAATAACGCTTCCGCCCCCACCACACTATTCGTTTTGATCTCAATTTTGGGTTGGTAATACAGTTGGAAATGCCCTTCTTCCAGCGCACGGTGCAAGTCGCCTTCCATTGTCAGTTGGCGGCTCACTTTATCGGCCATTTCCTCGTTAAAGAATTCTATTGAGTCGCGCCCTTTCTCTTTTACCTGATACATGGCGGTATCGGCATAACGCAAGAGCTCGTGCACCGAATTGTTTTTATCGGGATAAACCACGACCCCCACGCTGCAAGTCACGCGCAGTTCCATGTTATCGTACATGTAAGGCTGGGAAATAATTGAACGAATTTTTTCGCTGATTTCACCCGCACGCAACGCCGCGGTTTCAATATTTTGATCCAGCACAGTGAGCACAACGACGAATTCATCGCCGCTCAAACGCGCCACCAGGTCCTCCTCCCGTACCGATTGTTGCAGGCGCGCCGCAACGACTTCCAATACGCGATCACCGACCGGATGCCCCAGGGAATCATTGATAGTTTTGAATTGATCAAGATCGATAAACAGGACCGCACCGAAATAACCATGACGCTCGGCCCGGCGCAATTCATGTTCCAATCGCTCCACCAATTGCACGCGATTTGGCAATCCGGTCAGCGCATCATGGTGAGCCATATATTCCATTTTGGCTTGGGCATTTTTACGTTCGGTGATATCCACCGAAACAATTAAGGCTACTTTTTCGTCGTAAAAAGCCAGGGGCATTATGTGGGTTTGCAAAAACAATTTTTTGCCGGTAGCAGTGACAAAACATTCTTCAATTACATCCAGCTCTTCATTACCGCGAATTACGCGGTAATCATTTTGCAGCATGGTCTCTATATCAAATACCGAATTTTTTAATAGCTGGCGCACATGCAAATTACGCATTTGCTCGGGTGTGTAGCCCAATTCATTGGCGAGGGCTTTATTGGCAAATAAATAATAACCAGCGATATTACGCGCGCCGATCATCACCGGCAGGTGATCGATAATCTGGCGCAAATGTTCTTCACTTTTGCGCAATGCCAATTCCACCGCGCGCCGCTTGGCAAGTGATAATTCAACAATATCCAACAATTGATTGGAACTCGCGATCAATTGGGCCAATTCATCCTTGCGGTGGGGCGGCAATGGGGTCAGGCGATTAACGCCAGGATGATCGGGATTAATGTTGTTGATTTCGCGCGATAAACGCACCAGCGGCTTGGTGAGTGTGTAATAGAACACCACAAACAAAAGCAACACCAAAAACATATTGCGCAATAAACCGGTAAACAGCGCGGTCTTGGAGCGGTTGTAAAACCCCTCGAGTGCGAGGTCCATATCCACTGAAAAGCGAATGCTGCCAGCAGTGCCGTCGTTGTAACCGGGCAGCAACAAATTCTCGGTGTATTCGCGCGTGTTGTCAGTAATTTTACTGGTGAGCCAACGGGTTTTTACTTTGGGGCGCTTGCTACTGCCTTGGGCGAGAACGTTGCCGGTATCATCATAAATAACCACTTCATAGATAAATCCATAGCGCAGCAGACCGTTAACGACTTCATAGGAAAGTTCGTCATCCAGGGTGGACACTGAACGAACAGCGGGCGGTGTTGCGACTTTAACCACCCGATCAATAAGCGATTCAAGTTCTTTTTCCTGGTTAAGGAAATCGAGATAGAGCTGCACAGAACTCAATATAAAGCTGAGGACAAACGCCAAAATAATACCGATTTTGGCAAGCTGGAAAGAGATGCCATTAAAGAAGGACGGGGCTTTATCTCTCATCGACCTAGGTTTTCCGGGAACAGGGATTGTTATTGTCTTGGGGAGATTCTCCCCTGGCATAAAACGTGACTGAGTTGGCAGGAGTATAGATCAATATTAATCGTGGCGCCCAAATCTATAACCGCTTCCTGGCGGGAAACTTATAAAAGTTGCACAGGATCAACCGCCGGCAGGCCAAACGATGCGGCCACCCCAACATGGGTCACTAAACCGCGATAAATGTTTAGGCCGGCACGCAGCCCCGGGTCACTTTTCATAATGCCCAAGCCTTCATCCGCCAGGCGCAAAATATAGGTCAGCGTGGCGTTCGTTAGGCCTAAGGTCGCCGTCCGCCCGACAGCGCTGGGAATATTGGCGACGCAATAATGGATAACGTTCTCTTCGAGGTAGGTGGGGTCCTGGTGGGTTGTGGGTCGCGAGGTTTCAAAGCATCCACCCTGGTCAATGGCGACATCCACCACCACACTGCCCGGCTCCATTTGCCGGATTACTTGTCGGCTAATTAATTTGGGGGCGCTGGCACCAGTGTTTAATACACTGCCGATAACCAGGTCTGCGGTGCGGGTAAATTCCTCTACGCGCTCCTGTACGGCATATTCACAAATGACACGTCCGCGCCATAAGTCATCCAGGTGGCGCAACCGCGCGATTGACTTGTCCATTACCCTCACCTGCGCTCCCATACCCACAGCCATGGCAGCCGCATTGGCACCCACTACTCCGCCACCCAGGATTACTACCTTCGCCGGTGCGACACCGGGAATTCCCCCTAGCAAAATACCTTTACCACCTTGTGCTGCCTCCAGGTGATGCGCGCCTGCCTGCACCGCCATACGACCGGCAATTTCCGACATGGGTGCTAACAATGGCAGGCGGCCCTGGGTGTCGGTTAAGGTTTCGTAGGCAATACAGGTTGCCCCCGATGCGATTAGCGCATCGGTCAGCGAACGGCTCGCGGCAAGATGTAAATAAGTAAAAAGGCAATGGCGATTTGTAAGTAATGCATATTCCTGAACCTGGGGCTCCTTAACTTTTACAATAAAATCCGCCATTTCATAAACGTCAGCTACAGACTCGCACAATAATGCCCCGGCATTCAGGTATTGTGCATCGCTAAACCCCGACGCAACCCCTGCGCCCTGTGTTACATAAACTTCATGACCGCGCGCGCGCAACTCGATAGCACCCGCTGGCGTAAGTGCGACACGGTTTTCACCGGTTTTTATTTCTTTGGGTATTCCGATACGCATAAACAATCCCGGTTGATCCGACTTAATTATGACAGTGAGTATAGGCAGAGTTTTTATATGCTTAATTTATTACGCCGCCACTTTTTGAAAGAAATTATTTCCCGATGGCAAATTGCTTGAACAATAATGATAGAAACCAATGGAATTTCCGTGCCTAACATGATGATCGCACAAAGGATTTCACCGGCTTAAACAGTTGGCGCAACTTATGCTCGCAATATGGTGATGGGTTGTTTTTGATGCAGCCTACCACCATAACTAAATTAGTTGGTTATTCGCCAGGCTAGGTATGGGCACAAATGACAAACATGGAGTAACGAGGTAGCTATGAACGTTTATGTGAGTGATTTACGCGAATCGATTATTAAGCCTTGTTTGATCACATTAGGGGATTATTCTTGCAACGCTGTAAATTTATTGGCGGGGACAGCGATGCAGGAATGCCAGCAAGATCAACAATTTTATTGCGCACCGCCAAAACGGGGATTGGGGGTTTATCGCATCACCCCGGAAAAACACCGGGACGTGTGGGATAAGTATTTAATCCAGTTTCCCGACCTCGCATCCGCCGTGCGTGGATTTGCGAGCCAGCAGCAATTTTTTAAAGATCCACACGGTGAATTAATCGGTAACCTGAATTACGCAACGGTGATTGCCTGGATGATTTACCGCGCGGCTAACCTTGACCTGAACCGGACAATTGAAGTGAATGGCCTGGCGCAATTCTGGGCCCTGCATTTTGATAACGGCACGGGCTGCGCGCGCAATATCGACAATTTCATGGCAACCTATCGAGCATCATTATCGGATTGTAAAAAGCTGGTAGCCTGATATTCCGATAGCAGGGTTTATAAGGTTATTGGATATCCAATATGTCCATATATTGGACCCCTTCGTCGCGGCGCGTTACTGGCGATGCGATTCCGCATGAATCATCACTTGCGACTGCACCGGCCTGTAGCGATTCCAAATTCAGGAAATCAAATAATTTTACGTCTGCCAATTGTGAGGGTTGCACGTTGCGAATGGCGGAAAAGATAGTTTCCGTGCGTCCCGGATATTGGCGCTCCCATTGTTGCAACATGTCTTTAACAACTTGCCGCTGCAAATTTTCCTGGGACCCGCAGAGATTGCACGGAATTATCGGGAAGCCTTTGAGTTCGGCAAATTGGGCGATGTCATCTTCCGCACAATAGGCCAGGGGACGAATCACGATATTGCGTTTGTCATCGGATAAGAGTTTGGGTGGCATGGCTTTGAGTTTGCCGCCATAGAACATATTTAAAAACAGGGTTTCAATAATGTCATCGCGGTGATGGCCCAAGGCAATTTTGGTTGCACCGATTTCATCCGCGAAGCCATACAGGGTACCGCGCCGCAACCGCGAGCAAAGGCCGCAAGTCGTTTTTCCTTCAGGCACCACTTCTTTAACGATGCTGTAGGTATCCCGCTCGATGATGTGGAAAGGTACCCCCAGTTCAGTCAGGTACTGCGGCAATATGTGCTCGGGAAAACCGGGTTGCTTTTGGTCCATATTCACCGCCACCAATTCAAATGATATAGGCGCGGTTTTTTGCAGGCTTAATAAAATATCCAGCATCGTGTAGGAGTCCTTACCCCCGGAAAGGCACACCATCACCTTGTCCCCGTCCTCGATCATCCCGTAATCGACTATTGCAGAACCGGTCAGGCGGCGCAGGCGTTTTTGCAATTTGTTGAATTCAAGGCGATCTTTACGTTCGTTCAATTCTTTCATGGGGTAAGGCTCATAAATAAAGACAAAACCGCGCGGCAACCGGCGAGGCGCGCATTGTACGGATTTTACCCGCAAGAGGAAATCAAACCACTGCGCGGCAATCGCTTGCCGCTCTAGCCTCCATCGCAATTCCTGTGGTTTCCACCCCTTGGCCGCAAATTGAACAAAATAAACGCAATGTCACTTTAAGGTGCGCCGAAATCATCGGCCAACCTCGGCGGCGCGGCTTAACACGTTTCATTTTGGGGTGGATGCCTTCCGTGGCACAGCACTTGCTCTTACCCCTTTGAGCCCCATGGTTTGCCAGCCAAGGGGAGAATAATTGCCGCGCGGAGGTTGCAATGTCGCTGTTCGATAAATTCTTTAAAAAAAGTTCACGCAAAACCGGTGATACCCAGGGGATTGCCGGCCAAGCGGGCCTATCCGCCGACATTCGCATCCCCGATCAATACCTTCCTTTGTGGGAGTTACAGAAAACACGGCAATTGCTTGAAGTGAAAATAGGTTCGGCCAGCCGGGGTTATCAAAGCATGATCCTCGCTGTGGATATTGGACGCGGGCTGCTGTGGCTGGACGATCTTTTCCCACAACAATTTATGCTGGATGAAGGCGACTACATCACGCTTCGCCATCATCGTAACAATGAGCAACTTGTGGTCCGCGCGCCGGTTATTGCCCTGGGAGCCGACCATGGCGCAGCGGGTTTCGCCATTGAGCTACCCGAGTTTGCCATGTATACCCCCAGGCGCAGCTCACCGCGCTACGCTGTCGGGCACCAATCGCTCCTGAGCGTAAAAATCCGTACCCTGGGACAAGAGCCCAGCTATGGAACCCTGCAAGACATTTCCAGTGGGGGCTTACGGTTAATGGTCGCAGGTAACCTCCTTGCCCAATTGCGCCACGGGGCACTCCTCCCCTTGTGCGAAGTCACATTAAGCGACGAGTTGCAAATTCGTTGCCGCGCGCGCGTCTGTGCCTTCCGTATAGGCCGCAGCCCCTATCGCCATACCCAAATCTGCCTCGAATTCATTGACCTTGAGGAGGGAAAGCGCAATGCGCTGGCCCGATTTCTGTATGAATCCCGCTTTCCGGCTGCCGGGGCAGAGGAACTTGCGCGCCCAAGCGACCTTCAGCGCGCTGCTGAACGATTCGCCGCCGCTTGATAAACCCTAGGGAAATCAAACAATTACTAGAGATTCCTTGAGGTTGGGCTAGGCTTTTGATTCCGACCTCGATTGTATTGAACACAGGATTTGTATATGCGAAACAATGGCCATGTCACCGGACGTGAGATTCAACTCAACAACCAGGACGAGATTGTCTCTTCCGCTAACCTGCGCGGGGACATTGAGTTTTGTAACTCAACCTTTTGTACGATTTCCGGGTACAACGAAAGTGAACTCCTTGGGCAGCCACATAATATCCTCCGGCACCCGCAAATGCCGCCGGCCGCATTCAAGATGTTGTGGGGCGCATTGAAAGCCGGGGCGCCCTGGATGGGTATAGTGAAAAACCGCTGCAAAAACGGTGATCATTACTGGGTGGATGCTTACGTCACCCCCTTGCGCCAGAATGGCCGGATTTACGGCTATGAATCTGTCCGTGTGAAAGCCGACCCGGCGATCATTCGCCGCGCGGATGCTGTCTACCAACGCCTTAACCAGGGCAAACCCGCCTATTCGGCACTCGAGAAATTTACCGGACGTTACGGCAGCAGCAGCGTTATCGCGCTGGGAAGCTGGATCCTGATACTCGCCGCGATGGCTATATCAGGGCTGTGGTCTTCCACCAATATTGTTGGTTCCTTAATGATTGCGCTGGTAATTGGGGCTGTCGCACAAGTCGTCCAGCACAAGCGTACTGCACAAGCACTGCACCAGGCGCGCTCGATTATTAACGATCCTTTTGCGGCGTATATTTATACCGGTCGTTGCGATGCGATGGGCGAAATTGAATTGGCACAACACGCCATTAAGGCGCGCCTGCGAACAGCCTTGGGTCGCTTCGGCGAATCATCACGCGAATTGTTACAGAAGGCAGAAACGGCCCACCAGCAAGCCCGTAAAACCCATGAAGGAATGAATGCACAACAACAGGAGACCGCCGGGGTAGCCAACGCCATGCAGCAGATGGCGCTGGCGGTGCAAGAGGTGGCCAACGGGGCAAACCAGACGTCCATAGCAACCGGAACCGCCATCGACGAAGTTAAAAAAGGTAATCGTGTCATCGAGGGTGCCCGCAATGCGATCGATGATTTGTCCAGGACTGTGAGCAACCTGGGAAATGTACTTCATAAGCTCAGTGAAGACAGTAACAGGATCGCAAGCGTGGTCGATGTGATTCGCGGTATCGCCGAGCAGACCAACCTGCTTGCGCTCAATGCCGCCATCGAAGCCGCCCGTGCCGGCGAACAAGGCCGGGGCTTCGCCGTGGTCGCCGACGAAGTACGCTCGCTGGCACGACGCACACAGGAATCGACCGGCGATATCCAGCAGATCATTGGCAACCTCGGTACAGCCACCGAAGATGCCAGCGCCAATATGAGGAATTGCCTGGCACTGGCCGAACGCAGCGTCAATGAAATGGGCAACGTGAATACCGCCCTCGCCTCGATTTCCGACTCCGTCAACGCCATTGACCAAATGGCCCACCAAATTGCCGCCGCCGCTGAAGAACAATCTTCCATGGCGCTGGAAATAGAGCGCAACACCTTATCAATTGCGAGTATTACCAACCAAACCCAGCAGGAAGTCAGTATTGCCGATGCACTGAATAGTGAAATGGATAAACTCTCGCACAAGCAATTGGATTTGATCGTCAGATTTAACTGATGGCATCCCGAATTAACGCGATTAAATCTGGTCTTTCAAATAAATCGCGTTAAGCTTGGCGCAATCTGTAATGAACTGCCGGAATCCCCATGATTTACAACCAGGAAATGTCAACTGACGATTTATTGCGTATGGACCGTGCCCACGTCTGGCACCCCTACACGGATTTTAACCAACCCGGCCTAATGACGCCGGTGAGCCATGCCCAGGGGGTTGAACTTCACCTCGCGGATGGCCGCGTGCTGATAGATGGCATGTCCTCCTGGTGGAGTGCTATACATGGCTACAATCATCCCGCATTGAACCAGGCTGCTATCAATCAACTGGGCAAAATGGCCCATGTCATGTTTGCAGGTATTACCCACGAACCGGCGGTAAAACTTGCGAGCACCCTCGCCCACATTACCCCCGCTGGATTAAACAAGGTTTTCTTTTCCGATTCCGGTTCTGTCGCCGTGGAAATTGCCTTGAAAATGGCGATCCAATATTGGCATTCGCAGGGGCAAGCGCAGCGCACTACCTTTTTAACGTTGAAACGCGGCTATCACGGTGACACCTTCGGTGCGATGGCGGTGTGCGATCCGCAATCCGGAATGCACCACTTATTCCACTATTCGTTGCAGCACCATTTTTTTGCCGAAGCACCCGCCTGCAAATTTGATGAGCCCTTCCAGGAAATCCATATCGCCAAATTTGCACAACTCATCCAGCAGCATCGCCAGAAAATTGCCGCGGTAATCCTCGAACCCATTGTGCAGGGCGCAGGCGGTATGCGGTTTTATTCACCGGAATATTTACGCCGTGTACGCGAATTGTGTGACAAGCATGAAATTTTGTTGATTGTGGACGAAATTGCCACCGGCTTTGGCCGTACCGGAAAATTGTTTGCCAGCGAACACGCCGGCATCAGCCCCGACATCATGTGCCTCGGTAAAGCCATGAGCGGAGGCTATATCACCCTGGCGGCAACGCTTTGCAATGACAAAGTCAGCAATGGCATTAGCCGCGGCGAAAACCCGGCCTTTATGCACGGCCCCACCTACATGGCCAACCCCCTCGCCTGCGCAGTCGCCAACGCCAGTATCGATTTATTAATGGATTCAAACTGGCAGGAACAAGTCGCAGGTATTCACCGGCAATTGTGCGAGGAACTCGCGCCCTGCAAAGAATTTTCTTACGTAGCGGATGTTCGCGTATTAGGTGCAATTGGTGTCGTTGAGTTGAACGATTATGTTGATAACACCAGGCTCATGCCACTTTTTATCGAGCAAGGTGTATGGGTTCGCCCGTTTGGGAAAATTATTTACCTGATGCCGCCTTATATCATCAGTAGCGAGCAATTAAGCCAGCTTACCGCGGCGGTAGTAAAAGTTATTGCTACCCTCGCAAAATAATGCCAATGATGGCCGTTAAAAATAAACCCCGCCAGCGCGGGGTTTATTTTTAGCTTATTTGATTTTTTTTATACCGACAGCTTCACGAACCTTTTCCAACAGCGGCTTACTATAGGCTCGCGCTTTTCCAGCGCCGTCTTGCAAAACCTCTTCAATGTGTGCCGGGTTGGCAAGCAAGGCCTCGTATTTTTCGCGCGCTTCCGCTAGCTGGCCATTGATTAACTCAAATAATTGTTTTTTAGCCTCGCCCCATGCAATTCCCGCGGCAAATTGTTCGCGCATATAAGCACTTTGTTCCGCAGTCGCAAAGGCCTGCCATATCTGGAATACCGGTGAGGTGTCAGGATCTTTTGGTTCGCCCGGTTCCAATAAATTGGTGAGTATTTTATTGATGGATTTTTTCAATTGTTTTTCCGGCAAAAACAACGGAATGGTATTGCCATAACTTTTGCTCATCTTGCGGCCATCAAGGCCTTGCAATACGGCGACATTGTCATCCACCACCGCTTCCGGCAATACAAAGTGTTCACCGTAATGGTGGTTGAAACGCGCGGCAATATCGCGCGCCATTTCGATATGCTGGATTTGATCCCGCCCTACCGGCACCTTGTGCGCATTGAACATCAGGATATCCGCCGCCATCAGGATCGGATAAGAATACAGGCCCATGGTGATGGCGTAATCCGGGTCTTCACCCGCCTCTGTATTTGCATCCACAGACGCTTTGTAAGCATGGGCGCGATTCATTAATCCTTTGGCGGCATTGCAAGTGAGTATCCAGCAAAGCTCGGGGATTTCGGGAACGTCGGATTGGCGATAGAAGATTGCATTGCCGGTATCCAAACCCAGGGCTAGCCAGGTGGCGGCAATTTCGCGTGTGGATTGGTGAACCAAATCCGGTTCCTGGCATTTAATCAGCGCGTGGAAATCCGCCAGAAAATAAAATGATTGCACTTCTGCTTTTTGGCTGGCCTGGATTGCGGGGCGAATGGCCCCCACGTAGTTGCCGAGGTGCGGGGTGCCAGTGGTGGTGATACCGGTTAAAACTCGTTGTTTGCTCATGGTGCCCTGTCTGTTATTTATCAATGAGGGTTCAAAATTCAGGGCGCATCATACAGGCAAGCCGAAGCAAATTGCAGCTTGCGCTATACCGATGCAAACACACAGCGAAGGATTAAAGACCTGTGTAATAGCTGGTTGAATCGCGCAGGATGCAGCTATCAAAACCGGCTTGCGTCAATAAATGTACAGCCACATCACAGCGCCGCCCCGAATCATCGGTGACCACGTAAGTTACCGAATCATCCAGGTTTTTGAGGTTATTGCGCAATTGGTTCAGCGGGATATTGCGGCTATCCGGTACCGCTTGTATGCGCCGCTCCAACGGCAAACGCACATCCAGGATTTGATAGGCCGGCAGTTCAGATGAGCGTTTTTTTAAATCCTCCCCGGTCACAAACTTGAGGATGGGTTCTTGCAAAAGCTCGCGGAAATCCTCTTTTTGCAAGCGCATTACCTTGCCCGGGGTAATCATTTTTACCGTGGCATTGCGTGTGGTGTCACCAACCAGCGCCTCCTCGCCAAAATAGTTGCCGGGCCGCAAAGCGGCCAGAATCTTGCCCGCCGGGTCCATCACCATGGCGCTTCCCGACTCCAGCACATAGAAATAATCACCCCGCTCCCCCTGCTTGATAATCACTTCGTCCGCCTGGACTTTTAACGCACTGAAACGAATAAACAACTGGCGGATGTTTGCCGGTGGCAGACGGCTAAAGAGCGGGGATTGCAGGAGCGAGGACATCCAATCATTGTCATCATGCAGGCTTACGCCCGGGGTCTCCGGGTCTTCGCCACCCGACTCGCTCCAGGCCAGCACCAGGTCGATAAAATCGCTATCGACCGCCAACAGGGTTACATCCGATTTGGCAACAGCAGAAACCTGCGTCGGCTGGGTAATGTTTAAGGGCGAGCGGCGCGATTCACTCGCCGGGTTAATGGTGCTTACCTGGAAGTTGGAATCAATCAAATCGACGGTTCCACCCACCAGATACACTTTTTCCGGAAAAGGACGCCCGCGCTTAAAGATTATGGTTCCCTTGGATACTTCGCGCAGGTTGGCCTTCTCGGCAACCTGGGTCAGGTATTCATGGCTCAGGGTATTGAAAGGTGCGAAGGACGCTAATACATCAAGGCTAATCGCCATTTTTCAGCTCCGCTTATCTAACGAACTTGGCCATCGCTGTACGGGATGGCAAAAGCATTTTTATTAGAGAAATCGGCGCGATTATAGACAGCAACCTTGGGGATGGCTTGGGCAAGTGCCCAGTCTTAGCACTGGGTCACACGCCGGATGCGAGCAATTACGCGTTCGCGCTGAAACATTTGCCCGCGCTTATTTGATTAAGGTGACCATCGCTATGGGAGCCTTAGGGTAGTTATAAAATTCCACCCCTGCCTTATACAACCACCAACCGTCTTTAGTTCCCGCCAGCTCGCGAATCGAATGCATGGCGAAGGTAGGGCAACCGACATCAATGGTTTTAACCCCTACCTCGGAAGCGACTATCGGACCAATGGTACTGCCGCAGCCCATATCCGTCCGCGCCACAAAAGCCTGCACCGGTACTCCCGCCCTTTCACACAACAGGCGAAACAAGGCGCTGGTTTCACTGGTCGTGGCGTACCGCTGGTTGGCATTGACTTTGATAACTGGACCGCGATTTAACAAGGGCCCATGGTTCTCGTCGTGCCGCTCCATGAAATTGGGGTGTATGCCATGGGCATTGTCGGCGGAAATCATCATCGAACGCTCGATTACGCGTATGCGCCGGTCCGCCTCCGGCAGTAACCTTTCCAGGAATTGTTGCAGCATGGGTCCCTTGGCACCACAGCAGGACGCACTGCCAACTTCTTCGTGGTCTGTGCAAATAAGGAGGCTGGAGACTTCATCATTCGCCTGAAGAAGCGACTCTAACCCTATGTAACAACTCAATAAGTTATCAATGCGAGCAGCGGCAATAAAATCTTGCGCCAAACCGATGAAGGCTGGCGACTGGGTATCATAGAGGCTGATCTCATAATCCAGCACCTGCTTAACCGGTAATTCCGGGTATTGGCGCTGCAACTCCGCCTGTAACAAACTGCGAAAATCCGGCAGGGCCGCATCCTCTGCCGGCAATTGCAACACCAGGGGCACTATGTCTTTTTGGGCATTAATAGCACGACTGTTATTGGCTTCGCGATCCAGGTGGATGGCCAGGCTGGGAATAATCGCAACCGCCTGTTTGAAATCAATCAGTACGCTGTTTACCTGGCCATGGTTATCGCAATAGGACACCCGACCGGCCATGGATAAGTCCCTGTCATACCAGGGCGCCAGCAAAGCTCCCCCATAAACCTCTACACCTAACTGGAAATAACCGCGGCGATTTAACTCCGGGCGCGGTTTCACCTTAAGGCACGGGCTATCGGTGTGCGCGCCGATCATCCGGATGCCGGTTTCCAGCAATGGGGATTTGCCGTACACAAAGGCGATAATCGACGAATCATTGCGCGTTATTACATAACGTTTACCCGGTTGTAATTGCCATGAGTCGCCTTCATGCAGCAGTTCAAAGCCTTCTGCAAGCAAGCGATTAGCAAGGTTGCGCGTGGCATGGAAGGGAGTTGGCGAGCTATGCAGGAACTGCAATAACCCGGTATTAAAGCCATCAAGTGAAAGCAAGCTACTCATATGTATCAAACCAAAGGATCATTAGCGTTACGGATGCGCTGGCGCTTTTGCCAGGATACGGAATCCCGCAAGTAAACCGGCTGGGCATCCAGCGCTGGCATTACCCGGCCTTCTGCGAATAATTTCGCGCCTATCAGCGCCATATATTCGGCATGGGGGTGGACATTAAGCTCGCAGTACTTCGGATGTAGCGATTGCATGGCCGGATAATGCCAGCCAGGGCCGATACCCACAAACTCCCCCCGTAATTCCTGTATATCGGTTCGGGTAGCCAGCACATCGGGACTGATAACCGACTCGTCCCCTAAAAGCTGGACCGAATCGCCCGACGGGGAAAAAAGCCCCCAATAAACTTCGTCCATACGCGCATCCAGCGCAACTGCCAAGGGCAGGTGCAGATGCGGATGCACACGGCGGTAACCCAAGGCCATGGCCTCCAGCGTAGACACAGGGATAACCGGTAAATTCGCCCCAAAGGCCAATCCCTGCACTATGCCTGCACATATTCGCAAACCGGTGAAGGAACCCGGGCCGCAACCAAAGGCAATTGCGTGCAGGTCCGTCAATTCACACCCCTTGGCCTGGAGCAATTCGTCCACCATCGGCAGCAGGCGCTGGGTGTGGCTTTTAGCCGCAACCTCAAACAGGGAAGTAATAACGCCATCGACATTGAGGGCAACGGAGCAGGCATCGGTGGAAGTATCCAGGGCGAGAATAAGGCTCATAACAACCCATCAGCAAAAATCGTGGAAGCCAGTGTAAACGGCTCGGCAGCGGGAAGAAACTCGGGGCAAAAAAATAGGCTCCACAGAGCCTATTTCTTATAGTGGCGAATACTCAGCCCAGGACGGTCAATAATTGCTGGCGGATCGAATCCACACTGCCGATACCGCTGATCCGGGTATATTTTGGCGCTTTGCTCTCACCGGATGCCGCGAGGTTTTGGTAGAACCCAACCAAAGGTTCAGTTTGCTCGTGATACACGCCCAAACGTTTACGCACGGTTTCTTCTTTATCATCCGGGCGTTGCACTAATGGCTCACCAGTTACATCGTCATGCCCCGGCACTTTGGGTGCGTTATAAATAACGTGATATACCCGGCCCGAGGCTTCATGCACACGGCGACCACTAAGGCGAGCGACGATTTCTTCATCAGGCACGTAGATTTCGATCACATGGTCAATATCTACCCCTGCATCCAACATAGCTTCGGCCTGGGGAATTGTGCGTGGGAAACCATCAAACAAAAAACCATTTGAACAATCGCTGGATGCAATGCGTTCTTTTACCAGGGAGATAATCAAATCATCAGGCACCAAACCACCTGCGGCCATGATGTCCTTGGCTTGCAACCCCAAAGAAGTCCCGGCCTTAACGGCAGCGCGCAACATATCGCCGGTAGAAATCTGCGGAATACCAAATTTCTCCATGATCAATTGCGCTTGGGTACCCTTGCCTGCCCCCGGCGCGCCCAACAGTATTACTCTCATTTTCGGATTGCTCCTCAGCATTATTTTTATCGGGCCAAATGCACCGGCTCACCCCGGCCATTTGCCACGAAACACCCGGCATAAAACGCCCCTACAAAAGAGGCGTTACGATACACGCCCGAGAACGCAATCACAATACGCCGGTAAAGCATCTTCCTAGTAAAGCGCCAAATCGAGCGACTTCATTACTCATAACTGCCAAATATGCGCTGTGATTATGAAATGCATCCTCAATTCATTGCCTACGAGAAATTTTCATCCTAGAATGATCTGATAAATACAAGCAATCAGGATAAGACCATGCCCCAGGCTATTGAACTCGATGAATATGACCGCAAAATTTTGCGCGCCCTCCAGGAAAACGCCGATTATTCAATGGCTGACCTCGGCAATATGATCGGCCTTTCGCATACACCTTGCTGGCGTCGCCTCAAGCGCCTGGAAACCGAAGGGGTAATTCGCGGCAAAGTGACCCTCCTGGACCCCAAGCTATTGAACCTTGGGGTTACTGTACACGCCTATATCACCATCAAGAACCACGACGCCAATTCGCTGGAGGCTTTCGAAGAAGCCGTACAAGCCATACCTGAAGTGGTTGAATGCTATTCAACCAGCGGCGAAAAAGATTACGTATTACGGGTAGTTGTGGAAAGCGTTGAACACTATGAAAGGTTAATGAAACAAACCCTGATTCATTTACCTAACATAGGCTCAATCAATTCAGCATTCGCGCTTAAGCAGGTTAAGTTCACCACGCAATTGCCCATTTAGCATGCCGGTCATCGCGGGCTGCACATTCACTCCAATGGAATCATTTGTTTGAAAGTGCAGCCCAGCTAGCCGCGATTATTTTTTCCAGCATCGCCTCATCGACATCGATCAAACCCAATAATTTTTTCCGCGCTATCTCAAAAATCGGATCGAAGCCCAGCGAGAATAAAATATCATCCGGCAACTCCCTTAGTTCATCGCTTGCACGTCCCTGTGAAAAAAAATCAAATAAGGGAGTAAGCTCCTGCCTCGCCACTGCATGCAGACTGCGTAACAGGTCCGGTGGCAAGTGATCAAACTGCCCTTTGCTTAATAAAATATCCGGCTCCTGCATAAATAGTTTCCAAAATGTAAGGGCCAAATTTTTAAATTGATCTTGCAATGGCAATCCACCCTGGTGGGTTGAGCGCAGTTCCGATGCAACACGATTGATGATTTGCCCATGCAATTGATTAATCAGATCCTCGCGATCCTCGAAATATAAATACAAGGTACCGGTTGCAATGCCAGCTTCCCTGGCAACATCACGCACCGAAAACCCGTGGAACCCCTTGCTCGCGAGCAGTTTAAGCGTTGCCCCAAGGATGGCTTCGCATTTATTCGTCATCATTCCTTGCTACCCCGCCGTTTTTCCGGACCAACGCTTGGCCAGGCGAAACACGACAACGAAAAATACCGGCACAAAGAAGATGGCTAATACCGTAGCCGAAAACATTCCACCAAATACGCCTGTGCCGATTGCATTTTGACTACCGGAACCGGCACCGGAACTCAACACCAGTGGCGTCACACCCAGCATAAATGCCAAAGACGTCATAATAATCGGGCGTAGACGCATACGCACCGCTTCCATCGTGGCCTCCAGTAAATCCATACCTTGTTCGTAAAGGGATTTGGCGAATTCCACAATAAGAATTGCGTTTTTTGCAGCAAGGCCGATCGTGGTCAAAAGGCCAACCTGGAAATAAACATCGTTGGACAAACCCCTTGCCATCGCAAATAGCACCGCACCGATTACCCCGAGCGGTACTACCAGCATGACCGAGAAAGGAACAGACCAACTTTCATAGAGTGCCGCAAGACATAAAAACACAATCAAAATTGACAGCGCATATAACATGGGTGCCTGGTTGCCGGATTCACGCTCCTGCAATGACATACCCGTCCATTGGTAACCGATACCCGCCGGTAATTTTGCAACTATTTCTTCCGCAGCCAACATGGCATCACCGGAACTAATGCCCGGGGCGCCCTGCCCTAAAATATTGATCGAGGGTACACCGTTGTAACGCTCCATGCGTGGTGAACCATAAATCCAGCGACCGGATGTAAATGCGGAAAAAGGTACCATTTCATTTTCATTGTTACGCACGTACCAGTACTTCACGTCTTCCGGCAACATTCGATATTTTGCTTCACCTTGTATGTATACTTTTTTAACGCGACCTTTATCGATAAAGTCATTGACATAACTCGCGGCCCACGCCGTCGAAAAAACGCTATTGATATCATTTAACGAAACGCCAAGGGCGGCTGCCTTTTCCTGGTCAATATCCAGCTTGAATTGCGGATTATCATCCTGGCCGTTGGGGCGTACGCCTACCAGGCGTGGATTTTGCGCAGCCATTCCCAAAAACTGGTTACGTGCCTGCATTAATGTTTCATGGCCCAGACCGCCAAGGTCCTGCAATTGCAAATTAAATCCGGAGGACGTACCCAACTGTGTAATGGCGGGAGGTACGAAGGGAAATACCATTGCATCTTTAATACGCGCGAATGTGCCCATCGCACGACCAGCGATAGCTTTTACATGTTGCTGCTCATCCGTGCGTTCGCTCCAATCGTGCAAACCGACGAAAGCAATGCCGTTGTTTTGCCCGCGTCCACTAAAGCTAAAACCGATCACCGAAAAAATTGAACGCACACTGGCTTTTTCGTTTTCCAGGTAATGTTGCTCGATTTGATCCATAACGCCAATCGAGCGCTCCTTAGTCGCGCCCACAGGCAAGGTCATTTGGGTAAATAAAACACCCTGGTCCTCGTCGGGCAGGAATGATCCGGGTAAGCGTGTGAAGAGCAAACCGAGCACAACCAGAATCGCGAGATAAATGGCCATGTAGCGTCCCGTTTTTCCCAACATGGATTTCACGCCGGATTGGTATTTATCCGTAGCGCGATTGAAATTACGGTTGAACCAACCGAAGAATCCGGTTTTGTGATAATGATCAGCATCAACCGGCTTCAACATGGTTGCACATAGCGCCGGTGTTAATGTGAGCGCAACAATGACGGATAACACCATTGCAGACACAATGGTAATGGAGAACTGGCGATAGATAACGCCCGTTGACCCGCCAAAAAATGCCATGGGAACAAACACCGCGGCAAGCACCAGTGCAATACCGATTAACGCACCGGTAATTTGCTGCATGGATTTGCGGGTTGCTTCGCGCGGCGAAAGGCCATCTTCCGCCATGACCCGCTCGACGTTTTCCACAACAACAATCGCATCATCCACTAATAAACCAATCGCCAGCACCATCGCGAACATGGTAAGCGTGTTGATTGAAAACCCAAAAGTTTGCAACACTGCGAAAGTACCGAGCAATACCACCGGTACCGCAATGGTGGGAATGAGTGTTGCGCGAATGTTTTGCAGGAACAGGTACATCACCAAAAACACCAGCACAATCGCTTCAATAAGTGTGTGTACCACAGCTTCAATAGAAAGCTTTACAAATGGTGTGGTGTCATAGGGGTACACCACTTCCAATCCCTGTGGAAAAAACTTTTGCAATTCACCAATACGTTTGCGCACGGCGTCCGCAGTATCCAGCGCATTGGCACCCGAGGCGAGCGTTACCGCCAGGCCGGTAGCGGGGCGATTGTTATATTCCGTTTCAAATTGATAATTCTCACCACCCAGCTCAACGCGCGCGACATCGCCAAGGCGAATTTGCGATCCATCCTGATTTACCCGCAATAAAATATTGCGGAATTGCTCCGGCGTATTTAAACGGGTTTGCACCACAATGCTGGCGTTAATTTGCTGGCCCGGCAATGCGGGTGTTCCGCCCAATTCACCTGCGGCAATTTGCGCATTCTGCACGCGTATTGCCGCCACAATATCCGTTGTCGTTAATTTATAGGCCGCGAGCTTGCTCGCATCCAACCATACACGCATTGCATATTGAGAACCGAATAGCTGGATTTGGCCGACACCATTCACACGGCTCAATTGGTCTTGCACATTAGCGGCCACATAGTCCGCGATATCGTATTTATCCATACGTCCATCAGCGGAAACAAACGCAGCAACCATCAAAAATCCGGCGGAAGATTTGGTCACACGAATGCCTTGCTGTTGCACTTCCTGCGGCAATAAGGGCATCGCGGTTTGCAATTTATTTTGGACCTGGACCTGGGCGATATCCGGATCAGTTCCCGCCATAAAAGTCACTGTCACTTCACCGCGACCACTGGATTCGCTCGTGGATGACATGTATTGCACATTGTCGATACCGGTAAGGCCCTGCTCAATAATTTGAATAACGGTATCCTGGACGGTTTGAGCTGAAGCACCGGGATAATTTGCGCTGATACTCACCGACGGCGGTGCAACTTGTGGATATTGCTCAATAGGCAGCTTGGCAATGGAGAGTACACCCGCCAGCATGATGATGATGGAAATGACCCAGGCGAATACCGGGCGATCAATAAAAAACTTCGCCATAACGATTACTCCGCAGCTGGGGCTTTAGTGACAGGAACCGCCGTTGCCGCAGCGCCGGGTTTTACTTTTTGCAAACCTTCGACAATAACTTTATCGCCGACATCCAAACCACTTAATACCAACCATTGGTCACCGACTGCGCGGCCGATATTAATCGGGCGCACTTCCACCACATTTTCCTGGTTAACTATCATCGCTGTAGCCTTACCACTTCGATCACGCGTTACACCGCGTTGCGGTACCAGAATGGCATTGGTTCGCAACCCCTCCTCCAGCATTGTACGAACAAACATACCGGGCAATAAAAGCCGATCCGGATTGGGAAATTGGGCGCGCAGGATGACCGTGCCTGTTGATTCGTTGACCCCCACTTCCGCAAATTGCAGCGAACCCACATGTTCGTAGGTGGTGTCATCCCCCAACAATAAACGCGCTTTGGCGGAATCTATTGCCGTCACACTGCCCTCCCGCATTTGGCGGCGCAGTTGCAGCATTTGTTCAGCTGATTGGGAAACATCGACATAGATTGGATCGAGCTGCTGGATTTCGGCAAGTACATCCGCCTGCCCGGCATTGACCAGCGCACCTTCGGTCACGTTGGACTTACCGATAACACCATCAATGGGTGCCAGCACACGTGTGTAGTCAAGGTTAATTTTGGCGGTGGTCACACCGGCCTTTGCCAATTGCACTGCTGCCCGGGCTTGGCCAAGTGTGGCCAGGGCGTCATCATAGTCCTGTTGGCTAATGGCTTTTATCGCAACCAGGTTTTTATAGCGCAACTCCCGCGCTACCGCGGCGGCCAGGTTGGCTTCTGCACGGGCCAATTCTGCTTTCGCGCTCGCCAATGCCGCTTCGTAAGACGCAGGATCGATTTGATAAAGAGGAGTTCCCGCTTTTATTTCCGCCCCTTCGGTAAAGAGCCGCTTTTGGATAATACCGCTGACCTGGGGACGCACTTCGGCCTTGCGGTAGGCATTGGTACGCCCTGGCAGCTCCGCTTCCAAAGGAATATCGCCTTTAATAACGTCCACTACTCCAACTTCAACCGGTCCGGCTGCCGGTTTGGCGCCCTGATCTTTGCTATCACACGCGGTTAACACCAACAGGGATATCGCCAACAGTGAGTGATAGCGGATGCGAGAAACCATGATTAACTCCTATATAAATCGACAAACAACACCACAATGAACATTTGTTCATTTTTAGGCATGATAAAGTCAATCCGGTTGAAGGCCAGCAACTTTTGCATTAATTAACCATTGCGGATCGCGCTAGCATGTAGCGGATTAATAACAAAAATAAGCGGGTAACTCCTGGCTAATCATGCAGGAGTTCGTTAAAGACAGCGATGAGTTGGTTGATATCCACCGGCTTGGTCAAATAATTAAAGAACCCGGCTTTGCGCCCGCGTTCAATATCGTAGGGCATCGCATTGGCGGAGAGGCCGATAACCGGGATCGAGCTGGTGGCGGCATCGTTTTTCAATACCGCCAACATTTCGTATCCATCCATTCCCGGCAGGTTGATATCCAGAATAATGAGGTCTGGCCTTTGGCTGCGTGCCTTATAAATTCCCAGGAACGCCTCTTCGGCAATGTCCAATTCAAGTTGCGGATAACGGGCAAAAATTTGCTGCAGCAGGCGGATATTGGTGGGATTGTCTTCCACATATAACACCTTGCATTGACGCCGCACATTCAGAATTGCGGGGCTGTAATCCTTCTTTCTATTCTCAGGCAAAGCTTCCGCAGTCCAATCAGCCGCTATTGGGAAATCCATCCAAAAAGTCGTCCCTACGCCCTCCGCACTGGAGAAATCCAAGGTTCCCTTCATCATTTCCACAAGCCGCTTGGTAATCACCAGGCCAACCCCCGAACCTTCAATATTACTATTCTCCGCACTCAAGCGATTGAAAGGTTGGAATACTTCATTCTGCCGCTGCAACGGTATTCCACGCCCGGTATCGCGCACACTGATACGTAAATTCTGCCCATCCCGGGCAACCAGTGTAACCTCGACCTCACCGCCAACGTGATTGTATTTAACGGCATTACTTAATAAATTCAGCAACGCTTGCTTACATCGCACAAGATCGGCAACAACATAGGTTCCGGTGTACTCATTGATTCGCGCTGACAAACGTATACCGCGGGCATCGGCTTGTGTTTGTACCAGGGTAAAACACTCATCCAGTAAGCGCGAAACCAATACCGGCTCCAGGGATACCGTCATACTCCCGGATTCTATTTTCGCCAAGTCCAGGACATCGTTAATCAATTGCAGCAGATGCTCGCCGGCTTTGCGAATTTCGCGGACATTTTCAATTTGCTGGGACGTTAAATTGCCGTCGTATTCAAACAATTGCGTATAGCCAAGAATCGCATTCAAAGGCGTACGCAATTCATGGCTCATACTGGATAGGAATTCGGACTTGGCGCGATTGGCTTTTTCCGCTTGTTCCTTGGCCTGGATAACCCGCTCTTCAGCGCGTTTTACTTCGGTAATATCCATATTGCTGCCGGACATCATGATCGGCAGCCCTTTCTCATTAAACACAGCGCGACCACGGCCGCGAATCCAGCGTACCTCGCCTTTAATATTAATTAAACGGTATTCAATATCAAAAGGTGCACGCCCGGCCATATGCTCAATCAAGGCGTTATCGAACTTCGATAAGTCCTGCGGATAAATATGGCGCCGCCAAATCTTTAATTTATCTTCACCCTCCGTGAGCACATCATCCAGATCCTCATACCCCAGTAACTCCCAACAGCGGTGGGAAAAATGGAAACCACCGCGATCTGCATACCACTCCCAAATACCGTCGCTTGATGCCTGGATAATGCGAACCTGGCGCGCCTCACTTTCACGTAATGCCGCTTCAACTTTTTTTATTTCGGTAATGTCGAAATTCACACCGGATATTAATGTAACCTGGCCAGACTCATCACGCTGAGAATCCGCCCGTACCTGGGTCCACATATAATCGCCATGTTTGGTTTTAATACGGTAGGAAATATCCATCGGCTTGCCGGTACGAAGGTGCTGGCGCGTTGCTTCCACCGCAAATTCCCGATCATCCGGATGAATGTACGTGAGCACTTTGGAGGCATCGCAAATATCCTTCGCATCCTCGGGTCCATACCCCAGCCGCGCCCAGAAGCCACCCGACCATTCGAAACTCTGCTTTTGCAAATCCCATTCCCAAAAACCATAACCACTGCCGTTAAAAATCCGCTGGAAACGGCCCACAGTTGCGCGTAACAACCCAAGGTCATCGCTGCTTTGCAATGCGGGATTAAAACTGATGTGCTCAATAATGGAGTTATGATCATTAGTCATGGAAAATGTCCCAAGCAGAATAAACTGACAATACCCCAGTTGATTTGATTAAACAATTACACCTGTTTTTTTCTTGCAAGTACAAGTTATCCTCGCCCAAAACAACAACAGCGCCCGAAGGCGCTGTTGTGTGGCAAGATTGAATTGTCAGGGCATTTCGTCTGCTTCAGCGCCCTCTTTGGCTTTGGGCATCAAATCCTCTTTGGTAATACCCAGCGCCGCGGTGATATTGGCGCAAATATAAACCGATGAATAGGTACCAAACACAATACCGATAATCAAAGCCAGCGCGAATCCTTGCAAAGTTTCACCGGCAATAAAATACAAACAGAACAACACAATAAACACCGAGGCCGAGGTCATAATGGTACGCCCCAGGGTTTGGGTGATTGAAATATTAATGACTTCATGTGGATGCATTTTACGCAGCACACGAAAATTTTCGCGGATTCGATCGTAAATAACGATAGTGTCGTTGATAGAGTAACCGATCAACGCCAGGATAGCCGCCAAGACAGTTAAATCAAAATCCCATTGAAAAAGCGCAAAGAAACCGACGGTGACAATTACGTCGTGAATTAACCCAACGATAGCCCCCACAGAAAACTTCCACTGGAATTGCACCGCTACATAAAGGAATACCAGTGCGAACGCCGTAAGCAAACCCAAACCGCCCTGGTCTCGCAATTCATCACCAATTTGCGGCCCGACAAATTCACTGGAGCGCAATTGAATTTCTGCTCCGGTGGCCGTTTTAATTTTATTAATTAGCTGCTTGAGGTACACCGACTCAATAGAATTTTCAACCACCACCAGGGTTTTATTATCGCGGGCCTGGTACTCAACACGGCCGTAATCGGCTGTTGGGAAAAGATTTTTTTGTTGCAGGGATTCCGCTGAGCTATTGGCAATAACCAAGACACCGGAAAAGCCTTCAAAATCCCGTGTTGGACGCTCAAGCCCTTCCAAAACCGCACCAGTATCAGCGATTTGCCTGGCTAGCAAATCCTTGGCTTTCTCTTGCATTTGATCCTGGGTGCGAATCATCACTTCCTGGTCGGAACCAAACAAAACCGCTACCGGGCTCCTGAGCTGTTCTTCTTCCAATACATCGCGGATTTGGTCAAGGTTTGCCGGGCGATCCAGCATAATTTCCAACTGGGTACCGCCGGTAAAATCCAATCCCAACTTCAAACCGTTAATCGCCAACGCACCCAATGAGATCAGGATAAAGATAATGGACAATGCAGAGGTGTAATGCCTTACACCCATAAAATCGATAATTCGTAATTCCTTAGCCATAACTGTGATCTCTTAAATCGAAATTTTTTGCAGGTTTTTACGACGGCCATATACCAGGTTAGCCAGCGCGCGGCTGCAGCTTACCGAAGCGTACATGGTAGTGATAATGCCCACGATCAATGTAACGGCGAAGCCTTTGATGGGGCCGGTACCAATCGCAAACAGGATCACACCTACAATCAATGTGGTGAGGTTAGCGTCAAGGATAGTAACAAAGGCACGTTCGTAGCCCGCGTAAATGGCTTGTTGCGGCGACGCGCCATTTTTAAGTTCTTCCCGAATACGCGAATGAATCAGCACGTTCGCATCGACCGCCATACCGATAGTCAACACGATACCGGCAATGCCCGGCAGGGTCAGCGTCGCACCGAACATCGTGAGCATGGTGATCATCATTACAAGGTTCAATGCCAGCGCAAGGTTCGCGAAAATACCGAACACCCGGTATGCCAGGATCATAAATAAAACCACCAGGCCAAATCCCCACAGGGTCGCTTCCACACCACGCTTGATGTTATCCGCGCCCAGCGACGGACCAATGGTTCGCTCTTCCACAAAATGCATAGGCGCTGCCAAAGCGCCAGCGCGCAAGAGCAGCGCCAATTCGGATGCTTCGGCGGGGCTATCCAAACCGGTAATACGGAATTGCACACCCAATGCACTTTGGATGGTCGCGAGGCTAATTACCTTACGCTCCACATATTGGGTGGTTTTCTCTACGTCTTCACCCGCCGCATTTTTAACGGTTTGGGTTCGGGTTTTGTATTCGATAAACAGGATACCCATACTGCGACCAACGTTATTGCGGGTCACACGATGCATATGGGTGCCACCCAGGCTATCAAGGGTAATGTTTACTTGCGGCTGGTTGGTTTCGGGATCAAAACTGCTGGTTGCGTTGGAAACACGATCACCGGTCACAATGATTTGACGCTCAAGCTCGGCATTGCCGCGCTGCATTTGTGTCAATTCATCTTTATAGGGAAAGGATTCCTTATTGGATACCAAGGTATCGGGCGATGCGCCCAAACGGAACTCCAGGTTCGCCGTTTTACCAATTACACGCTTGGCTTCAGCCGGATCCTGGATACCCGCTAATTGCACGATAATGCGATTGCGGCCCTGACGCTGGACAATCGGCTCCGACACACCCAATTCATTTACGCGATTACGCAGCGTTATCAGGTTTTGGCTGAGGGCATAATCTTCAATTTCACGCACCCCGGTTTCGGTAAAATTGGCAAAGAAAGAAAATTCGTTTGGATTTTGTTCGCTGTCCGGTTCTGTAAATATTAACGTCGGAAAGTCGCCTTTCAAAAGGGAGATAGCTTCATCACGTGCTTCGGCGGTGCGAAAACGCGCATGGATGTGATTATCCTTAAGCGCAACCACACTGCTATAACGCACCTTGGCTTTGCGCATTTTCTCCTTCATGTCGTCAGCATTAATTTCCTGGCGCTTGGCAACAGCGGAATCTGTATCCACCTCCAATAAAAAATGCACGCCGCCCGCCAGGTCCAAACCCAACTTCAGGGGATTGGCACCAATCGCTTGCATCCAGGCCGGTGTGGTTGGCGCTGTATTCAATGCAACCACATAACCATCACCCAAGGCTTTCTGGATTATTTTCCTGGCGATGAGTTGCTGTTCCACATCGCGCACACGCACCATGGCAGTCTTGGAATTTACCTCACCACCAAATGCTTCAATGTTGGCCCCTTTTAACGCGGATTCCATTTTGGCAAGTACCGGGGCATCAATTACCTTCGCACTGGAATCACCGGAAACCTGGATCGCAGGATCGGGTTTATACATATTGGGAACTGAATAAATTACGCCCACTACCGCAAAAAATAACAGCAGCAGGTATTTCCATAGAGGGTAGCGATTTAACATAGGGATTTCCCACATATCGACGGCGATAGGCTCGCCTTTCTTTTTACTTGCACACAGCCGTTACCCTGGCTGCGGTATGGTCAAGGGCGCCGGATTATACCCTTTAATTCATCCGCAACAACGATGAAACATTCATTGCTGCGGCCCAGGCGGTACATCCAGCCCTTGCCGGCCGTAAAACCCGGTTAAAAATTCATCAAATTTGTTTTCGCTGAGTGCTTTGCGTATATCCGCCATGACCCGCTGGTAATAACGCAGGTTATGAATAGTGTTCAATTGCGCCCCCAACATTTCGTTGCACTTATCCAAATGGTGCAGATAAGCGCGCGAGAAATTTTTACAGGTATAACAATCGCACAATGGGTCGAGCGGTCCGGTATCCTCGCGATATTTAGCGTTGCGCAATTTCACTACGCCTTCGCTGGTAAACAAATGCCCGTTACGCGCATTGCGCGTGGGCATTACGCAATCAAACATATCGATACCGCGGCGCACAGCCTCCACAATATCGCCCGGTTTCCCGACTCCCATCAAATAGCGCGGCTTATCTTGCGGCATTTGCGGCGCCAGGTTTTCGAGGATGCGCAACATATCTTCCTTGGGTTCGCCTACCGACAAACCGCCAATCGCATAACCGTCAAACCCGATTTCCACCAGACCGCGCAGCGACTCACCCCGAAGGTTATCGTACATGCCTCCCTGGACAATCCCGAATAACGCCGATGGACTGGTGCCATGTGCCGCTTTGGAACGCTTGGCCCAACGCAAGGACAATTCCATGGATGCGCGCGCCTCCTGGACACTGGCGGGGTAAGGTGTGCATTCGTCAAATATCATAACGATGTCTGACCCCAAATCGCGCTGTACCTGCATGGAGGTTTCCGGATCAAGGAATACCTTGCTACCGTTGATCGGTGATTTGAAAGTCACTCCCTCTTCGGTGATTTTGCGTAACTTACCCAAACTGAAAACCTGGAAGCCGCCGGAGTCGGTCAGGATCGGGCCTTTCCATTGCATAAAACCATGCAAATCCCCGTGGGCTTTAACCACCTCAGTACCGGGACGCAACATAAGGTGAAAAGTGTTGCCGAGGATTATTTGCGCACCTATATCTTCCACATCACGGGGAGTCAGGCCTTTCACGGTTCCGTAGGTACCTACCGGCATGAATGCCGGCGTCTCCACCGTACCGCGCGGAAACTTCAAACGGCCACGACGCGCGCGCCCTGACTGGCCATCGAGCTCAAATTGCATAAAACATTGGCCTGGTGCAGCGCCAATTACGTCGGGATTAGTCACGATTCATTCTCTGGTTGCATCGCCCCGACTTTTTGCAAAGCGGCAGCAGGATTGCGGGAAATAAACATGGCATCGCCATAACTGAAAAAGCGATATCGTTGCGCGACCGCCTCGTTATAAGCAGCCATGGTAAAGCGAAAACCGGCAAAGGCTGATACCAGCATAATCAACGTAGATTCCGGTAAATGAAAGTTGGTTACCAACGCATCGACCACCTGGAATTCATAACCGGGATAAATAAAAATGCTGGTCTCCCCCTGATAAGGATGAATCCGTCCTCGCAAGGCGGGATCGCTATAACCCTGGGCGGCGGATTCAAGGCTGCGCACACTGGTAGTCCCTACCGCGATCACCCGCTTGCCCGCCGCTTTGGTGGCTCGCACCAGTGCGCAAACCTCGTCGGATACATCCATGATTTCGGAATGCATCTGGTGCTCGGTAATATTTTCAACCCGCATATTCTGGAAAGTCCCTGCACCGACATGCAGCGTCACGAAAGCAATCCGGACGCCCTTGGTTTTCAAGTCCGCCAGCATTTGCTCATCGAAATGAAGCCCGGCGGTGGGCGCGGCGACAGCACCGTGTTTGTCGCCATACACGGTTTGGTAACGCTCGCGGTCTGCCGCCACATCTTCCCTATCTATATAAGGAGGCAGAGGCATGTGACCAATGCGCTCCAATACCGTTAATACCGCGTCACTTCCCAGGAACTCCCACTCAAAAAACGCCTCGTGCCGCGCAACCAACCGGACCTGGGTAGTGTCTTGCAGGGTTACAATCGAGTTCACTTTCGGCGCTTTACTGGCGCGGGTATGGGCAAGGATACGGCGGTTATCCAGGACCCTCTCAACCAATATCTCCACCTGTCCGCCCGAGGCCTTCTGGCCAAATAACCGCGCGGGGATTACCCGGGTGTTGTTGAACACCATCAAATCGCCGGATTCTACGAGGTCGAGTAAATCAGGAAATTGGCGGTGGAATGTTTGACCGGTTATACCATCTAATTGCAATAAGCGACTGCCGCGCCGCTGTGCCGCCGGGGCACGGGCGATAAGCTCATCGGGCAGTTCGTAATAAAAATCCTGGCGGCGCATGGAAGTTCAACAGCATTAAAAAGGTCGGCAAGGTTATACCATTTACCTTCGCTGCAAAACCCTTTGACTGGCCCAATAAATACCGGCGCCCTAATCCGGGGCCATTAAACGTTTTTTAAGCAACATGTTTACTTATTGAAAGATTTAAAGGGTTTTCGAAATTAGTGTTTGACAGGCAAGCCCAAATCATTAAAATGCGCACCACTCGCCAGTGTGGCGGAATTGGTAGACGCACCGGATTCAAAATCCGGCGCCCTTAAAAGCGTGTCGGTTCGAGTCCGACCACTGGCACCAATCGCAAAATCAAGGGCTTACAGCAATGTAAGCCCTTTTTTTATGTTCGCGATTTAATACAAAATCCATTCAAGGGCACAAAGGGGGCACACTTGAAAATTGCCCCAAAGGCGCACAGTCATTGGGCACAAACTAAATCCGCTTTCGAATTGCTCGCTCACTTTGTTTCGTTTCATTTCAAAACCTGAAACACAATCCTACTGCTCCCATCAATAAACATGCAGATTAAGTGCAATTTGTAATTTCAGGAATTTAATTTTCCAAAATGCCACAGGTCGAGGAGGAGTGAGTTTTTGGGATGTTGCAGCCACGCCAGTTCGAAAAGTTGATCAACATTTGCATATCGCAATAACTTGGCTTCGATCACGCCGATCATAATGACCATGCGTTAACATCAACCCGTTTAAAACCCTATATGGAAATTGATATGCCAATCCCCGAATTACCAATACCACATTATTTGAAAGACCCGCTCGACCTCGTTATAGAAAACACATCGAGTAAAGGCGTCCTCACCCAGTCAGACTTAAACAAGGTGATGGTGGCTGCTCAAATACAAGATGGAATCACGCGGTATCGCGCGCATTTAGCGGAATGACCGAACAGCAATTGCTTACTAATGAGCATTCATCTTTGCGCCTGGCGCGGCGCTTGGTGGAGCGTCACGGTGTGCGACCAAGTAAATGTCACGCGCATGCGATCGTTGCTGGCCGGCATAAATTTGCCGCACCAACACGCGCCTTAATGGCTACATTAAGGATCGGAATAGATGATCCAGACAATGGGTGCTGGCTCCCGGAAAACACCGCAGCGACGCCCCACCCTGCGTTTCTAAAAACCCCGCCACATAGCCGCATACATCGTGCAGCCTATTTTCAGTGGTTACGAATCCGGTTGGGCTGCATACGTGTGGAGGCTGCATTTAGAACCCAGCTAAACATTATCGCGCGAATGATTCAGAATGGCGACCTGCCCCCTCAAGTCATGGCAAAAGGTTCGAAGAAATGATTTTTAGATTGCGTGCCGATAGTAGAAAGTTTTTAAGCTTCGATGTGTCTGCTTACGATATTTCATTCACCTTGGGTGATTTTCTATTGCTCGACAAACCGCTATGGCGAGAATTCTGGCAACCAATGAACACAACTTTCTTTGATGAAAATGACATGCGCAAGCTATTAGCGATGCCAGATATAACAGTTTGGTTTGGTTACAACTGTCTCGCATTGAATCAAACAGCGTTCAACAAGTTGGAAACACATTTATCGAAGTTAGGAGAATTTCTACCGGTCACGTCAGAAGGTATTCCGTACTGTTTATTCCACTCGACAAACAAAACTGGACTGGATTGTGTCGTAATGGAAGAAAGCTCGCGCGCAATTGATGAAACAGGTTTTATTGATGTTCATGCGCTACGCTTCAATGAGGAATTGGTAAATCAACAAATGGTTTTCCAAACCGAATTTACGGGATACCGGTTTTTATATTGCACGAAAGAATTCAAAGCATTAGTTCAATCGAATAATCTGAACGGCCTTCTTTTTTCGGATGACCTGGCTGGAAGACACGAATTCTAAAGGCGTTTAGTTGCAACCGGAATGGAACACAAATGATGAATTACGAAATTAAATGACGGTTTTTATTTGGGCCCTTACGCTATTGTTGATTTTTTTCCGGATGACATTGATATTTTTGACGCGCTTCCGTTCTTTGCCAAAGCCCCTTAAATGGGACCTCATTGGCAAAGCCTAGATGCCGAATTTAACCGATTGAAGATTTGCCCGTTGGTCCCATTCCAGATATTTGCACTTGGATGGGTAGTAGTTTAATTTTCTCCTCAAAAGCATATGAAGCGCCCGCTTTCATACCGAGCAAACTGAAACCCCGGTTCAGATTGGGCAGGTGTTGCATCAAGGAAGAAAAATAGCCGAGGGGTATTACGTAACAAGCCATTACGACTCCCAGCCCTGCGCCCCCTATTCAAGCAACTGAAAAGAAGTTCATGTAGCCTCTGTTTTCCCGTATCATAAGTGCGTTTCGCCAATTCCCTACCTAAATACGTATCGCATGAATCAACAAAACCAACACCAGGCCATTATGTTTGCCGATGTTTCCGGCAGCTCGGTGCTGTATAAGCAAGTCGGCAATGAACAGGCCAAGGCCATTATTGACGAAGCTATAAGTTTCATGACCGCGATCACGATCGTTAACGAAGGTATTGTAGTGAAGACGATCGGTGACGAAATTATGGCGCGCTTTAATGATGGCAACCAGGCATGTGAAGCGGCGATTGCCATCCAGCGGCGCTGCATGACCGACCCGCATTTAAAAGGTTTAGGCATCAGGATTGGCATTGCTTATGGCGATGTTTTAATTACCTATAATGATGTTTTTGGAGATCGGGTTAACGATGCCGCGTGTGTCGCCCACATTGCCCGCGCCAATCAAATTGTGATTACCCAATCGGTTGTAGATGTGCTTACCCGGCCATTGCAGCAGGATTGCCAGATGTTTGACCGCATCAATATTAAAGGTGAAACTGAACATACGTTAATTTATCGCCTGGAATGGGAACGCTCTGGCAAAGATAATCGTGCAACAATGGTAATGGCCATTCACGATGTCACGGGTTTTGTCGAAAAATTCCAATTATCACTCAATGTAAATGGCCAGGATATTTTATTGCTGCCTGAACAAACGCCCTACCATATAGGCCGCGAGCCCGCCAAAGCGCAATTACTGGTTGAGCATGAACTGGCTTCGCGCGAACACTGTCACATTGAGTTTCGCCGGGGAAAATATGTACTGGTGGATCACTCCACCAACGGCACCTATGTTTATATGGAAGAACAAAATCCAATTTATTTGCGCCGCGAGGAATTGCCATTACAGGGCGAAGGCCAAATTTCATTGGGCCAGAAAATAGATACAGGTGCGACTTGTGTCATTCGATTTAAAGCCTGAATTTCCAATGAAAAATAAATCCCTTCACCACGAGGCTCCAGCCCGGGAATTCGCAACGCCAGGTTTGTTACGCCGCCTGGCTGCAATCGTTTATGACAGCTTATTAGTAATGGCTGTAAGCATTTTCTATGGGGCGATAATGACCGGAATCAATGTGCTTGTTAAAGGAGCACCGGGTGCAGGTGAGCGCATTAGCTGGGGAGCCTTCGGTGTGCCGGTATTTATCGGCTGGATACTGACCCTGGCATTTTTTTTCTGCTACTTCTGGCACAAATCGGGTCAGACGCTGGGAATGAAAACCTGGCGAATGAAAATGTATGACGCCAATAGCATGCAGCTTCCCAGCATTTCACAATGCATTCTCCGCTGTTGTTACGCGCCCTTTTCCATGCTGCTGTTGGGTTTGGGTTACTGGTGGATGTATTTAAACCCGGATCGCCAAACCTTGCATGACAAGCTCAGTCAAACGCGAATTTTATTGCTCGCAAAAGATAAAAAATAATTCCCGGGAGCACGAATTAACGTGCCTTGTTCAACAGGTAAAATCCCAAAGCCATGCACAGGATTATCGGTATCATCACTGCAATCAACGGTGGGAAGCCGAATACCAGGCTCGATGGTCCCAGCAACTTTTGCAGCAGTACAAATACTATTCCAAGCACTACGCCGGTAAAAATCCGCTGCCCCATTGTCACACTGCGCAAGGGGCCGAAAATAAATGAAATGGCTACTAATACCAGGGCTGCGGTTGCCAAGGGCTGCAAGCTTTTTTGCCAAAATGCCAAGCTGTAATTTCCAGAAGTTAAATTCTGTTTCTCCAGGTAATTGACGTAATAATGCAAATTGCGCAGTGAAATATCTTCCGGAGCCAACACCAGAATATTGAAAAGATTCGGGGTGAGATTGGTATCCCAACGACGTGAAGGAATAACCTCATTGCGAATTGAATCGCTCTCCAGGTAGGTAATGGAAATATCTTCTTCTTGCCAGTAATTGTCCTGGTAGGTT